>NZ_BBWH01000001.1 GCF_001463705.1 Aureimonas sp. AU12
TCAATGCGGCGGCTGAACAGGTCGCCGCATCACCGGAGCCCCGGAAGGGGCGGTTGGATCGCTCACGCAGCGCTCCGTTTGAATTGGCTGAAGACTGTTTAGCGTTCGGATAGCGCCGGCTCTCCGGCATGTCTCCGACGAGAGGACGAATTCAATGAACGGCCAGAATATCCGCATCCGCCTTAAGGCGTTCGACCACAGGGTCTTGGACGCTTCCACACGCGAGATCGTTTCGACGGCAAAACGTACTGGCGCGAACGTGCGCGGGCCCATCCCGCTGCCGACGCGCATCGAAAAGTTCACCGTGAACCGCTCGCCGCACGTCGACAAGAAGTCGCGCGAGCAGTTCGAAATGCGTACGCACAAGCGGCTCCTCGACATTGTCGATCCGACCCCGCAGACGGTCGACGCGCTCATGAAACTCGACCTCGCCGCTGGCGTCGATGTCGAGATCAAGCTCTGATCCGAGCACGGGAAGGATAACGCCCATGCGTTCAGGTGTGATTGCACAGAAGGTCGGCATGACCCGCATCTACAACGATGCCGGTGAACATGTTCCGGTTACGGTTCTCAAGATCGAGAACCTTCAGGTCGTCGGTCAGCGGACCCAGGAGAAGAACGGATACACCGCCGTTCAGCTGGGAGTTGGCGTCGCCAAGGTGAAGAACACGTCGAAGCCGATGCGCGGCGTGTTCGCGCAGGCTTCGGTGGAGCCGAAGAAGAAGTTGGCCGAGTTCCGCGTCTCCGATGACAACCTCATCGACGTCGGCGCCGAGATCACGGCAGAGCACTTCGTTCCCGGTCAGCTGGTCGACGTGACCGGCACCTCGATCGGTAAGGGCTTCGCCGGCGCGATCAAGCGCCACAACTTCGGTGGTCTTCGCGCCACCCACGGCGTGTCCGTTTCGCACCGTTCGCACGGTTCGACGGGTCAGCGACAGGATCCCGGCAAGGTCTTCAAGAACAAGAAGATGGCCGGTCACATGGGTCAGACCCGGGTGACCACGCAGAATCTTGAAGTCGTCCGCACGGACGCCGACAAGGGTCTCATCCTGATCCGCGGTGCGGTTCCGGGTTCGAAGGGTGGCTGGATCCTGATCCGCGACGCCGTCAAGTCCGATGCCCCGGCCAACGTGCCGAAGCCGGCTGGTCTGCGTCAGGCTGCCAACACCGGCGCGCAGGCCGAGGTCGCTTCCGAGGGAACGGAATAATGGACATCAAGATCACAACCCTCGCCGGTGGCGAAGCCGGGTCGGTGACCCTGGCGGACGAGATCTTCGGCCTCGAGCCGCGGCAGGACATCCTGCAGCGCATGGTCCGCTACCAGCTGGCAAAGCGCCAGCAGGGTACGCACCAGTCGCTGGGCCGCGCCGAGATCGCTCGTACGGGCGCCAAGCTCTACAAGCAGAAGGGCACCGGTCGTGCTCGTCATGGTTCGGCTCGCGCTCCGCAGTTCCGCGGCGGCGGCAAGGCTCACGGCCCCGTGTCGCGGTCTCATGCTCATGATCTGCCGAAGAAGGTTCGCGCGCTGGCCTTGCGTCATGCGCTGTCTTCAAAGGCCAAGTCGGGCGGCCTGATCGTCATCGACGATCTCGTTTCGCAGGACGGCAAGACGAAGGCGACGCTGTCGCAGTTCGTCGGTCTCGGCCTGACGAACGCGCTGATCATCGGCGGTGCTCAGCTCGACGCGAACTTCTCGCGTTCGGCTCGCAACATCCCGAACATCGACGTGCTGCCGGTTCAGGGCATCAACGTTTACGACATTCTGCGCCGTCAGACGCTCGTCCTGTCGAAGGCGGCGGTCGAGGCTCTTGAGGAGCGCTTCAAATGAGCGACCTTCGTCACTACGACGTCATCACGAGCCCGGTCGTCACTGAGAAGTCGACGATGGTCTCGGAGTTCAACCAGGTGGTCTTCAACGTCCCGGGCACCGCGACCAAGCCGCAGATCAAGGCGGCCGTCGAGTCCCTGTTCGGCGTCAAGGTCACCGCCGTCAACACACTGAACCGGAAGGGCAAGACCCGCCGGTTCAAGGGGCGCCTCGGGCGCCAGAGCGACCAGAAAAAGGCGATCGTGACGCTGGCCGAAGGCCAGTCCATCGACGTCTCCACCGGTCTCTGACGGCTGGCCGCGAGGATAGAAGATCATGGCACTTAAGAATTTCAACCCGGTCACGCCGAGCCAGCGTCAGCTCGTTCTCGTCGACCGGTCGGGTCTCTGGAAGGGTAAGCCGGTCAAGCAGTTGACCGAAGGCCTTTCGCAGAAGGGCGGCCGGAACAACACCGGTCGCATCACCGCCCGTTACCAGGGCGGTGGTCACAAGCGCACCTATCGCACGATCGACTTCAAGCGTCGCAAGTTCGACATGGTCGGCACGGTCGAACGCCTGGAGTACGATCCGAACCGCACGGCGTTCATCGCGCTCCTGCGCTATGAGGATGGCGAGCTCGCCTACATCCTCGCGCCGCAGCGTCTTGCTGCGGGCGACAAGGTCGTGTCGGGTCTCACTGGCATCGACGTCAAGCCGGGCAATGCGATGCCGCTGTCGGCCATGCCGGTTGGCACGATCATCCACAACGTCGAGATGAAGCCCGAGAAGGGCGGTCAGATCGCACGTTCGGCGGGTGCCTATGCGCAGCTCGTCGGTCGCGACCAGGGCATGGCGATCCTTCGCCTGAACTCGGGCGAGCAGCGTCTCGTCCCCGGCTCATGCTTCGCCACGGTCGGTGCCGTCTCGAACCCGGATCACGGCAACATCAACCTTGGCAAGGCAGGTCGTTCGGTCTGGCTCGGTCGTCGTCCGCACGTTCGCGGCGTCGCGATGAACCCGGTCGATCACCCGCACGGCGGTGGTGAAGGTCGCACCTCGGGTGGTCGTCACCCGGTGTCGCCTTGGGGCAAGCCGACGAAGGGCAAGCGGACTCGTCAGAACAAGTCGACCGACAAGTTCATTATGCGCTCGCGCCATCAGCGCAAGAAGTAAGGGAAACACTCCATGACACGTTCAGTCTGGAAAGGTCCGTTCGTTGATGGCTACCTGCTGAAGAAGGCAGAGAAGGTCCGCTCCGGCGGACGCAATGAAGTCATCAAGATCTGGAGCCGTCGTTCCACGATCCTGCCGCAGTTCGTCGGGCTTACGTTCGGCGTCTACAACGGCAACAAGCATATCCCGGTCAATGTCAACGAGGACATGGTCGGTCACAAGTTCGGCGAGTTCTCTCCGACCCGTACGTATTACGGCCACGGCGCCGACAAGAAGGCGAAGAGGAAGTAATCATGGGCAAGGCCAAGGCCGAGCGCGTGCTGAAGGACAACGAGGCGAAAGCAGTCGCCCGTACGATCCGCGTCAGCCCGCAGAAATTGAACCTCGTTGCGCAGATGATCCGCGGCAAGAAGGTGGACCGCGCACTTGCGGAGCTCACGTTCTCGCGCAAGCGGATTGCCGAGACGGTCAAGAAGACGCTCGAGAGCGCCATCGCGAACGCCGAGAACAATCATGATCTCGATGTCGACACGCTGGTCGTGGCCGAGGCGTACGTGGGCAAGTCGATCACGATGAAGCGCTTCCACGCGCGGGGTCGTGGTCGCGCCAGTCGCGTCGAGAAGCCGTTCTCGCATCTGACGATCGTCGTGCGCGAAATCGCCCAAGAGGAGGCCGCCTGATGGGTCAGAAAATCAATCCGATCGGTTTTCGCCTCGGCATCAACCGCACCTGGGATTCTCGTTGGTTCGCCAATACGGGCGAATACGGTAAGCTGCTCCACGAGGACCTTGCGATCCGCAAGTACCTCCTCAACGAGCTGAAGCAGGCTGCGGTCTCCAAGGTCGTCATCGAACGCCCGCACAAGAAGTGCCGCATCACGATCCACTCGGCGCGTCCGGGCATCGTCATCGGCAAGAAGGGCGCGGACATCGAGAAGCTTCGCAAGAAGCTCGCGTCGATGACGAACGCCGAGACGCACATCAACATCGTTGAGGTGCGCAAGCCCGAGACCGATGCGACGCTGGTCGCCCAGTCGATCGCGCAGCAGCTGGAGCGCCGAATTGCGTTCCGTCGCGCGATGAAGCGCGCTGTTCAGTCGGCGATGCGCCTCGGCGCCGAAGGTATCCGCATCAATTGCGGCGGCCGTCTCGGCGGCGCGGAGATCGCGCGCATGGAATGGTATCGCGAGGGACGGGTTCCGCTGCACACTCTGCGCGCTGATGTTGACTACGGGACGGCTGAGGCGCACACGGCGTACGGCGTCTGCGGCGTCAAGGTCTGGGTCTTCAAGGGCGAGATTCTTGAGCACGATCCGATGGCGTCTGAACGTCGTGCGATCGAGGGCGATGCCTCCGGGGGCGGGAACAACCGTCGTCGTGAGCGCGAACACGCCTGATATTCAGGTTTCGGAGTAGAATAAGATGTTGCAGCCAAAGCGCACGAAGTTCCGGAAGGCGTTCAAGGGACGCATTCACGGAGCTTCCAAGGGCGGCGCGATCCTCAGCTTCGGGACGTTCGGTCTGAAGGCTCTGGAGCCCGAGCGGGTCACCGCTCGGCAGATCGAGGCGGCTCGCCGCGCGATCACGCGCCAGATGAAGCGTCAGGGCCGGGTCTGGATCCGGATCTTCCCGGACGTCCCCGTCACCGCGAAGCCGACCGAAGTCCGCATGGGTAAGGGCAAGGGCGCGATCGAGTATTGGGCGGCACGCGTCGCTCCCGGTCGTATCATGTTCGAGATCGACGGCGTTGCCGAAGAGGTCGCGCGCGAAGCGCTCCGTCTCGGTGCCGCAAAGCTTCCGATCCGGACCCGCTTCATCCAGCGCATCGCCGAGTAAGGAAGAGAGATCATGAAAGCCTCCGATCTCACGACCAAGACGCAGGACGAGCTCACCACCGAATTGGGTGCGTTGAAGAAAGAGCAGTTTAATCTGCGCTTCCAACGTGCTACGGGCCAGCTCGAGAACACGTCTCGTGTCAAGGAAATCCGTCGCGACATCGCCCGGATCAAGACCATCGCCCGCCAGAAGGCGGCCACGGCCAAGGCCTGAAGGTAGACAATATGCCGAAACGCGTTTTGCAGGGGACCGTGGTCTCCGACAAGAATGACAAGACGGTCGTCGTGCTCGTGGAGCGTCGCTTCACGCATCCCCTCTTCAAGAAGACCGTTCGTCGGTCGAAGAAGTACAAGGCGCACGACGAGTCCAACCAGTACAAGGTGGGCGATCTCGTCTCCATCGAGGAGACGCGGCCGATCTCGAAGGACAAGACCTGGATCGTCGTTGCCAATCAAGCAGCGGCTCAGTGAACAAACCTGCCGGGTGAGGCGCATCGATCCTGCGCTCCCCGGCTGCTCGTTATGTGAAGGCGGCCTGACATGATTCAGATGCAAACAAACCTCGATGTGGCGGACAATTCCGGCGCCCGTCGTGTCATGTGCATCAAAGTGCTGGGCGGCTCCAAGCGCAAGTACGCTTCGGTCGGCGACATCATCGTCGTCTCGATCAAGGAAGCGATTCCGCGGGGCCGCGTGAAGAAGGGTGACGTGATGAAGGCCGTGGTGGTTCGCACCGCCAAGGACATCCGTCGCGCCGATGGTTCGGTGATCCGGTTCGACCGTAACGCTGCCGTTCTCATCGACAACAAGAAAGAGCCGGTCGGCACCCGTATCTTCGGACCCGTCCCGCGCGAGCTGCGCGGCCGGAACCACATGAAGATAATTTCGCTGGCGCCGGAAGTGCTGTAAGGAACCGGACCCATGCAAAAGATCAAGAAGGGCGACAACGTCGTCGTGCTCGCCGGCAAGGACAAGGGCCAGGCTGGCAAGGTTATCCAGGTGATGCCGAAGGAAGACCGTGCGGTCGTTCAGGGTGTCAATATGGTCAAGCGCCATCAGCGCCAGACCGCGAGCCAGGAAGCTGGCATCATTTCGAAGGAAGCTTCGATCCATCTCTCCAACCTCTCGGTCGCCGACCCGAAGGATGGCAAGCCGACGCGCGTCGGGTTCAAGGTCGTCGGTGAAGGCGAGAACGCCAAGAAGGTCCGCTTCGCCAAGCGTTCGGGAGAACAGATCGATGGTTGAAGCCAGCACGCAGTACACGCCGCGCCTGAAGGCGGTTTACGCCAGCGAGATCCGCAAGCAGCTTCTCGAGGAGTTCAACTACTCCAACGAGATGCAGGTGCCGCGGCTCGACAAGGTCGTGATTAACATGGGCATCGGCGAGGCTACCGGCGATTCGAAGAAGCCTTCGATCGCCGCTGAGGATCTCGCCCGTATCGCCGGCCAGAAGCCGGTGATCACCAAGGCGCGCAATTCGATCGCGGGCTTCAAGGTTCGCGAGAACATGCCGATCGGTGCGAAGGTGACCCTTCGCAAGGATCGCATGTACGAGTTCATCGACCGCCTTGTCCAGATTGCGCTCCCGCGCGTTCGCGACTTTCGTGGCCTGAACCCGAAGAGCTTCGATGGTCGTGGCAATTTCGCCATGGGCATCAAGGAACACATCGTCTTCCCCGAAATCAACTACGACAAGGTTGATCAGATGTGGGGCATGGACATCATCGTGTGTACGACGGCGCAGACGGACGACGAGGCGCGGGCGCTTTTGAAGGCGCTCAACTTCCCGTTCCGCCAGTAACGGCAGGCGAAAAGGAAAACACATGGCTAAGAAAAGCGCCATCGAGAAGAATAAGCGCCGCCAGCAGTTGGTCGAGAAGTTCTCGGCCAAGCGCGCGGCGTTGAAGGCGGTCACGATCGACCAGGCGGCGAGCATGGAGGAACGTTTCCGTGCCCAGCTGCAGTTGGCAGAGCTTCCGCGGAATTCCGCGAAGGTTCGCATCCGCAACCGTTGCGAAGTGACGGGCCGTCCTCGCGCTTATTACCGCAAGCTGAAGATGAGCCGTATCGCGCTTCGCGAGCTCGGCAATTCGGGGCAGATCCCCGGCATCGTCAAGTCGAGCTGGTAAGGAGATAACGAGATGGCTCTTTCCGATCCCCTCGGCGATATGCTCACACGTATTCGCAACGCAACCATGCGCAGCAAGTCGACGGTGGCAACGCCCGCGTCGAAGCTGCGGGCTCGGGTGCTCGACGTTCTCAAGGACGAAGGCTACATCCGCGGCTACACCGAAACGAAGTTCGAGAACGGCACTGCCGAGTTCACGATCGAGCTGAAGTACTATGAGGACGCTCCCGTCATCAAGGAGATCTCTCGTGTGTCGAAGCCTGGTCGTCGCGTCTACGTGTCGGCCAAGACGATTCCGCACGTCGCCAACGGGCTCGGCATTTCGGTCCTGTCGACGCCTAAGGGCGTGATGGCCGATCATGCCGCCCGCGAACAGAACGTCGGTGGCGAGATCCTCTGCCGCGTCTTCTGACGTGGCATAGAGGTTCGTCTCCCGATTAACGGACAGGTACTACGATGTCTCGTATTGGTAAAAAGCCGGTATCCGTACCGAGCGGCGTGACCGCCTCAGTCGACGGTCAGACGGTCAAGGCGAAGGGTCCGAAGGGCGAGTTGTCGTTCGTCGTCAACGAGGAAGTCCTCGTGAAGATGGAAGACGGCGCGATCAAGGTCGATCCACGCGACGAATCGAAGGTGTCGCGGTCGAAGTGGGGCATGTCCCGCACGATGATCGTGAACATCCTCAGCGGTGTGAAGGACGGTTTCGAGAAGCGTCTCGAAATCAACGGCGTCGGTTACCGCGCATCGCTGCAGGGTAAGAACCTGCAGCTGGCGCTTGGCTTCAGCCACGACGTTCTGTATCCGATCCCGGAAGGTATCGCGATTGTCGTCCCGAAGCCGACCGAAATCGTGATCACCGGCATCGACAAGCAGCAGGTCGGTCAAGTTGCAGCCGAGATCCGCGACTATCGCGGTCCCGAGCCCTACAAGGGCAAGGGTGTGAAGTACGCCGGTGAAAAGATCGTCCGCAAGGAAGGCAAGAAGAAGTAAGATGGCTACCCAGAAGGAATTGCTGCGGCGCCGCGCTTCGCGCGTCCGCCGTTCGCTGAAGGCGGTCGCCAACGGTCGTCCTCGCTTGTCGATCCACCGGTCGTCGAAGAACATCTACGCGCAGATCATCGACGACGCACAGGGCCGCACGCTTGCTGCAGCTTCTACGCTCGACATCTCGCTCCGCGATGCGTTGAAGACGGGCGCGGACGTCGCGGCCGCTGCTGCTGTTGGCAAGCTCGTCGCAGAGCGCGCCAAGGAAGCCGGTGTCGTCGACGTCGTGTTCGACCGCGGCGCTTTCATCTACCATGGCCGCATCAAGGCCCTGGCAGACTCCGCTCGCGAGGGCGGTCTGAACTTCTGAACCCATCGTCCGCTTCGGCGGAAACAGGGTTCATTGCGCATGAAGATGGCGAAGCGGGTTTTCCCGCTTGGCCTTTCATGCTTTAAGCCCGGTGCCGCAAGGTCGGCACCGATTTCCAAGACGCCTCCGGAAAAAAATAAGGACAGGATATGGCGCCTCGTAACGAACGAAATGATCGCGAAGAGCGGGACGACGGCTTCGTCGACAAGCTCGTCCACATCAACCGCGTCGCCAAGGTGGTGAAGGGCGGACGTCGCTTCGGCTTTGCCGCTCTTGTCGTCGTCGGCGACCTCAAGGGTCGTGTCGGCTTCGGTCACGGCAAGGCACGCGAAGTGCCGGAAGCAATCCGCAAGGCGACGGAAGCCGCCAAGCGCGACCTGATCTTCGTGCCGCTGCGCGACGGTCGCACGCTGCATCACGATGTGCATGGTCGCCACGGCGCCGGCAAGGTGATCCTGCGCACGGCCGAAGCCGGTACGGGCATCATTGCGGGTGGTCCGATGCGCGCCGTCTTCGAGGCCGTCGGCATGCATGACGTCGTCGCGAAGTCGCTTGGTTCTTCCAACCCCTACAACATGATCCGCGCCACGTTCGACGCCCTCAAGGGTCAGATGCACCCCAAGGATGTCGCGGCGCGTCGCGGTATCAAGTACTCGACGCTCCAGGCTCGCCGTCGCGACCTGGTTGGCGCGGAGGACTGATGGTCTGGCGCGAGGCGCGGGGTTCCGCTGCCTCGCACCCCATCGGATCGTAGGAACAAGGAGCCAACGCAATGGTCGATAAGACCCCCACGGGCAACACCGTCACCATCGAACAGATCGGTAGCCCGAGCCGCCGTCCGAACGATCAGCGTCAGACGCTGGTCGGCCTCGGTCTCAACAAGATGCACCGCGTGCGGACGCTGGAGGACACCCCTTCGGTTCGTGGCATGATCGCTAAGGTCAGCCATCTCGTTCGCGTCGTCGACGGCCAGTGAGCCGGGAGTAGCTGACATGAAACTCAACGAGATCGCCGACAAGGAAGGCGCAACTCATTACGCCAAGCGTCTGGGCCGGGGTATCGGTTCGGGCTCGGGCAAGACCGGCGGACGCGGCGTCAAGGGCCAGAAGGCTCGTTCGGGCGTCGCGATCAACGGCTTCGAGGGCGGCCAGATGCCGCTCTATCGTCGTCTGCCGAAGCGCGGCTTCGTGAACATCTTCGCGAAGAAGTACAACGTCGTTTCGCTGGCGCGGATCGAGAAGGCCATCGAAGACGGCAAGCTCGACGGTACTGCGACGATCGACGCGGATGCGTTAAAGGCCGCAGGCATCGTTCGCCGAGCCCGTATCGGCGTTCGGATTCTTGGCGATGGCGAAGTCTCGCGCAAGCTGACCATCTCGGTCGACGGGGCGTCGAAGTCGGCGGTCGAGAAGGTCGAGAAGGCCGGCGGTTCGCTGACCGTGTCGACGCCGGCAGCCGTCGAAGCCTGAGCGATCCGCTCACGTCCTGAACCAGTATTGACGGCCGCTCCCTCGGGGCGGCCGTTTCCATGTCGAAGGGCCGCTGTCGGCGAATTTGCTTGTGTTTCGCGCGCAGAGGTCGTTTTACAGTATCGAAACGAGCGCGGTGGAATCGTGGGTTCGGCAGACCGCCGCCCGAGAATCGCGCTCTGGGGCAACCCGGAGAGATCTCACATATGGCATCGGCCGCGGAACAACTCGCCTCAAACCTGAATTTTGCCGCCTTCTCGAAGGCCGAGGATCTGAAGAAGCGCATCTGGTTCACGCTGGGTGCGCTGCTCGTGTATCGGCTGGGAACCTATATTCCCATGCCGGGTATCGATCCGCAGGCGCTCGCCCAGGCCTTCCAGCAACAGTCGACCGGCATTCTCGGCCTGTTCAACATGTTCGCAGGCGGCGCAGTCGGTCGCATGGCGATCTTCGCCCTCGGCATCATGCCGTATATCTCGGCCTCGATCATCATTCAGCTGATGACGTCGGTGATCCCCGCGCTCGAAACCCTCAAGAAGGAGGGCGAGCAGGGCCGCAAGGTCATCAACCAGTACACGCGCTACGGCACGGTTCTGCTGGCGACGGTTCAGGCCTATGGCATTGCAGCCGGGCTGCAGGCATCCAGCAACATCGTCACGAGCCCTGGTACGTTCTTCATCGTGTCGAGCGTGATCACGCTCGTGGGCGGTACGATGTTCCTGATGTGGCTGGGTGAGCAGATCACCGCCCGTGGCATCGGCAACGGCATTTCGCTGATCATCTTCGCGGGCATCGCGGCCAACCTGCCGGCGGCTCTGGCGCAGCTCCTCGAGCTCGGTCGCACCGGTGCGCTGTCGACGGCGATCATCCTCCTCGTCATCGTCGTTGTGGTGGTCTGCATCGCTGGCGTCGTGTTCTTCGAGCGGGCGCAGCGCAAGCTGCTGATCCAGTATCCCAAGCGCCAGGTTGGCAACCGGATGTTCCAGGGCGACACGTCGCACCTGCCGTTGAAGCTGAACACAGCGGGCGTCATCCCTCCGATCTTCGCGTCCTCGTTGCTGCTTCTGCCGGTGACGATTGCGAACTTCTCGGACACGAGCCGGCTGCCGGGTTGGGCTTCTGGGATCATCGCGTCGCTCGGCCACGGCCAGCCGCTCTACATGATGCTCTACGCGGGCATGATCGCGTTCTTCGCGTTCTTCTACACCGCTATCGTCTTCAATCCGAAGGACACGGCCGACAATCTGAAGAAGCACGGTGGCTTCATCCCGGGCATTCGTCCGGGCGAGCGGACGGCGGATTACATCGATTACGTTCTGACGCGGATCACCGTGGTTGGGGCAATCTACCTGGTGGTGATCTGTCTCCTTCCGGAGATCCTGATCTCCGCGGCGGGCATTCCGTTTTATCTCGGCGGCACCTCGCTTCTCATCGTGGTTTCGGTCACGATGGACACGGTGGCGCAGATCCAGGGTCACCTCCTGGCCCATCAATACGAAGGCCTCGTCAAGAAGGCGAAGCTGCGCGGAGGAAAACGGGGAGCCCGATGAGATTGATTCTGCTTGGTCCGCCAGGGGCGGGAAAAGGAACACAAGCCCAGCGTCTCATCGAGAAGTACGCGATACCGCAACTTTCCACCGGCGACATGCTGCGTGAGGCCGTCGCCAAGCAGACGGAGATCGGACGCAAGGCGCAGGCGGTCATGGATGCGGGGCAGCTCGTCTCCGACGAGATCGTCATCGGTATCGTGGCGGAGCGGATCGAGCAGGCGGATGCGCGTCGCGGCTTCGTTCTCGACGGATTCCCTCGGACGCTGGCGCAGGCCGAAGCGCTCGATCGGATGCTGGCCGAACGCGATCTATCGCTGGATGCGGTGATCGAGTTCAGGGTCGATGAGGAGAAGCTCGTGTCCCGCATCGAGAAGCGAGCGCGTGAAACGGCGGAGGCCGGTCTGCCGGTTCGCAAGGACGATACGCCGGACGTGTTCCGGCGTCGTCTTGACGAGTTTCGTCAGCTGACCGCTGCGGTGGCGCCGTTCTATCGTCAAAAGGGGATCGCCCGTCAGATCGACGGCATGGCACCGATCGACACGGTGACGTCGGAGATCGATGCCGTCCTGTCAGAACGCGTCACGGTCTAGGGTCTTCCGGCGAGTTGACACATTGGACGGGAATCTTATAAGGACCGACCCAATTCGCGCAACTGTGAGCGATCGGAGCTTTAGCCGCTTGGCGGCTCGGCTCCGGTCGTTCGGCGTTTGAAGAGAGCGGGATCGTCGAAATCCCGCTCGCAAGACAATCTTCGCGGCGGATCCGCGACCAAAGGAGGCTCAACTTGGCCCGTATTGCTGGCGTCAACATCCCCACGAACAAGCGCGTCGTCGTCGCGCTTCAGTATATCCACGGCATCGGCCCGCGTTTCGCGCGCGAGATCGTCCAGAAGGTCAGTCTCGGCGACGAGCGTCGCGTGAACGATCTCTCGGACGCCGAAGTCCTGCAGATCCGCGAGATCATCGATCGCGACTACCGCGTCGAGGGTGATCTGCGTCGCGAGACGTCGATGAACATCAAGCGTCTGATGGACCTTGGCTGCTACCGTGGCCTTCGTCACCGTCGCGGTCTTCCGGTCCGTGGTCAGCGCACGCACACGAACGCCCGCACCCGTAAGGGTCCGGCGAAGGCGATTGCCGGTAAGAAGAAGTAATCAGCTCCGCGCCATCGATGGCGCGTCGTTGAGAGGTTTCGCGTGGCTGGCCAAGTTGGCCGCCGCGCGGGTGGAGCCGCCGGCATTACGGCGGTGTCGAGATCCAGGGAATTGAGACATGGCTAAGGAAGCGCAACGCGTTCGTCGTCGCGAGCGGAAGAACATCATTTCGGGCGTCGCCCACGTGAATTCTTCCTTCAACAACACGCTGATCACCATTACCGACGCGCAGGGCAACACGATTGCCTGGTCGTCGGCAGGTGCACAGGGCTTCAAGGGCTCGCGCAAGTCGACCCCCTTCGCGGCGCAGATCGCGGCCGAAGATGCGGCCAAGAAGGCGCAGGAACACGGCATGCGGACGCTGGAAGTCGAGGTCTGCGGTCCCGGTTCGGGTCGTGAGTCGGCGCTCCGTGCGTTGCAGGCGTCCGGGTTCACCATCACGTCGATCCGCGACGTGACGCCGATCCCGCACAATGGCGTTCGCCCTCGCAAGAAGCGCCGCGTCTAAACTGAAGAGTGTCCGAGTTTGGCCGCGCAGCTTCCGGGTTGCGCGGCTTTCGCCGTATCCGGGAAGCCGATCCTTCCCTCAGACCTATCGCCACGATTGGATGGTGGCGAGGTAACTGAAAGGCAAGCGTGATGATCGCTAGCAACTGGCAAGACCTGACCAAGCCCAACCAGGTCGTCTTCAAGAGCGGTGGCAGCAGGACGAAGGCGTCGCTCGTGGCCGAGCCGCTCGAGCGCGGCTTCGGCCTGACGCTCGGCAATGCGCTTCGCCGCGTGCTGCTCTCGTCGCTGCAGGGCGCTGCGGTGACCGCCGTCCAGATCGACGGCGTGTTGCACGAGTTCTCGTCGATCGCTGGCGTGCGCGAAGACGTGACGGACATCGTCCTGAACGTCAAGGAAATCGCCATCGGCATGCAGGGCGAGGGCCCGAAGCGTATGGTGCTTCGCAAGTCCGGTCCCGGCGTCGTGTTGGCGGGCGACATTCAGACCGTTGGCGACATCGAGATCCTCAACCCGGAACACGAGATCTGCACGCTCGACGAGGGTGCCGAGATCCGGATGGAGTTCACGGTGAACACCGGCAAGGGCTACATCCCCGCCGATCAGAACCGCGCGGAAGACGCTCCGATCGGCCTGATCCCGGTCGACTCGCTGTTCTCGCCGGTGAAGAAGGTGTCCTACAAGGTCGAGAATACCCGCGAAGGGCAGGATCTCAACAAGGACAAGCTGACGATGGACATCGTCACCGATGGTTCGATCAGCGGCGAAGACGCGGTGGCCTACGCCGCCCGTATTCTGCAGGATCAGCTGTCGGTCTTCGTGAACTTCGAGGAGCCGCAGCGCGAAGTGCGCGGCGCCGAGGAGCATATCGCGGAGCTGGCCTTTAATCCGGCTCTATTGAAGAAGGTCGATGAGCTCGAGCTTTCGGTGCGTTCGGCCAACTGTCTGAAGAACGACAATATTGTCTACATTGGCGATCTCATTCAGAAGACCGAGGCGGAGATGCTCCGCACTCCGAACTTCGGTCGCAAGTCGCTCAACGAAATCAAGGAAGTGCTGGCCTCGATGGGTCTGCACCTCGGAATGGAAGTCAACGCCTGGCCGCCGGAGAACATCGACGATCTGGCCAAGCGCTACGAAGATCAGTACTGAGGGTTCACCTCCTAGTCTGAGACCGAGAGGGAGGCTCGCCGCGGGAGCGGCGGGGCTTCGATACAACGAAAAGAAGATTCAAAGGCACATGCACTGGCCACTCCGGCCGGGATGCGAGGATGCCGACCCCGAGCGTAAGCCGGACCTGAACGAGGAACAAACCCATGCGCCACGGTAGCCGCGGACGTAAACTCAACCGCACCCACGAGCATCGCAAAGCGATGTTCGCCAACATGGTCGCGTCGCTGATCGAGCACGAGCAGATCGTGACGACGCTTCCCAAGGCGAAGGATCTTCGCCCGATCATGGAAAAGATGATCACCCTCGGCAAGCGCGGCGATCTGCACGCTCGTCGTCAGGCGATCAGCCAGGTTCGCGACGAACTCGTGATCCGGAAGCTCTTCGACACGCTTGGCCCGCGCTATGCGGAGCGCCAGGGCGGCTATTGCCGCGTGCTGAAGGCTGGCTTCCGCCGCGGTGACAACGCGCCGATGGCCGTGATCGAGTTCGTTGATCGGGACGTCAACGCACGCGGCTCGATCGACCGCGCCCGCATCGAAGCCGAAGGCAATAACGACGCGGCCTGATCGGCATCTTCGACGGAATACAGGATGAGGGGGCTCCTATCGGGGCCCCTTTTTTTCGTGAGCATGGCAGATACTGGGTCGGCGAGCCGTTGCGGCTCGTTGTGGACCGAGGTGGCAGCAGGAGTGCGAGATGACGGACGATCTGGTGCTGGTGACGGGCGCGTCGGGGTTCATTGCCAAGCACATCGTGCTCGACGCCATTCGCGCCGGATATCGGGTCCGCGGGACGGTGCGCGACGTCGAGCGGAAAGGGGCTGAGGTCACAGCGGTCCTTCGCGCAGCCAGTGTGGATGCTTCGCGGTTCGAGCCTGTCCCGGCAGACCTTTTGCAGGATACCGGATGGGACGAAGCGGCGGCGGGATGCCGGTTCGTGCTTCACACGGCTTCGCCGTTCCCACAGGCGCAGCCGCGTGACAAGTTCGGGTTGGTGCCAGCGGCCAAGGGCGGGACGCTGCGCGTACTGGAAGCTGCAAAAGCGGCGGGTGTCGAGCGTGTCGTTCTGACGTCTTCCGTGGCGTCGGTCTTTTACGGACATCCCGACCGGGGAGAGCGTCCGTTCGGTGAAGCCGATTTCTCCAACGTTGAGAGCGCCGAGATCTCTCCCTATGCCGTGTCGAAGACGATGGCGGAACTAGCCGCTTGGGAGTGTCTCCGGGGATCGGCGACGGAACTCGCCACGATCAACCCATCTCTGGTGTTCGGTCCGGCGCTCGACGGGACGGTCGGCACGTCGCTCCGTCTCCTCGCGATGATGATGAACAAGCGGCTCCCCATGCTGCCGAATGTCGCGTTCGGCATCGTCGATGTCCGCGATGTGGCGGCAGCACATCTTGCAGCGATGACCGAGCCGGCGGCCAAGGGGCGCCGCTTCGTCGTCAGTTCGGAAACCCGAACCCTTCTGGACATGGCAGCGACCGTGGGGAGGAGCCGACCGGCGTTCGCAAAGAGGGTGACGCGCCGCCGGTTGCCATCGGTGCTGATGAAGGCCGCAGCGCTGATCTCGCCTTCAGCGCGTATGCTGGCGACGGAGATCGATCGAGTAAAGTGTCTCGACACGACTCCGGCCGTTAGGATTCTTGGCCTCCGCATGCGATCGGGAGACGACGCGATTCTATCCGCCGCCGACAGCCTCGTGACGCATGGGCTTGTCTAACGGAGGGTGATCATAGATCGCGATAGAAGCCGCTGCTGCATGTCGGTGCAAAAAGATCGTGCGCCGATGCCTCTGTATGATGAGAGATGTTGCAATTCTGCGATAGCGAGCGGCGCGATGAGCGTGCGATATCACTGTATCGCCGGCACCCCCACCAAATAAAGCCACGCGAAGGCAACCTTTGCCTTTCTGTGGCATTTTGTTGGCGAATGGGGACGTTCGCCGGTCAGCGTTGCGGCAAGTTTACACGGATTAAACGAATACTATGGATAATAGAGGCTCTTTCACAACAACGAGCGAGTTCTCGATGCGTCGTACAGTGCTGACCCTTCTCGGTGCCGTTTTCGCGTTTGGTATTCTAACCGCGAGCTACGCGACGGCAGAGTTGCCGGAAGCGACAGCAATGGCGGCGGAAGCCAACACGCTCACGCGCTGAGACAGTGGCGGACATGAAAATCGAAAAGGGCCCTCGTGGCCCTTTTTTCGTTTGATCTAGCGTTCATAGCTTGCACCGGTCTGGCGAGGGGATGCAATCCCCAGCGTCTCGGACATTCAGCATGAGGTCATCGTTTTGCAGCGAGTTCGCGGAAGCCTTCTAGCCACCGTCCTGTCGACCGGGATTCTGATACCTGCTGCGTCCGCGCAGACGGCAACCGGAATGCCGACTCCGATCCAACCGATGACGCGGGTGCCAGCCGAGGCGAGCGAGATCAAGCTGTCCTTCGCGCCGCTGGTGCGAAGCACCGCGCCGGCGGTCGTCAACGTGTACGCCGCCCGTCGCGTGCAGCAGCGCAGTCCCTTCGCGGGCGATCCTTTCTTCGAGCAGTTCTTCGGCAGCGCCCAGCGTAAGCCGCGTATGGAATCATCGCTCGGCTCCGGTGTCATGGTCGATCCCGCCGGCCTCTTGGTGACGAACAACCACGTGATCGAAGGCGCCGACGAGATCCGGGTCGCGTTGGCGGATGGACGCGAGTTCGATGCCCGGGTGCTGCTGAAGGATGCACGCGCAGATCTCGCCGTTCTGAAGATCGCATCGTCCGAAGCATTTCCCGCCGTGGCTTTGGCCGACTCCGATCGGACCGAGATTGGCGATCTCGTGTTGGCGATCGGCAATCCGTTCGGAATCGGGCAGACCGTGACGAACGGCATCGTATCGGCACTGGCGCGAACCCATGTCGGCACCAATGACGTCGGATACTTCATCCAGACCGATGCCGCGATCAATCCCGGCAACTCGGGTGGCGCGCTCGTCGACATGCGGGGCGAACTCGTCGGCGTCAACACTGCGATCTTCTCGCGTTCCGGCGGCTCGAACGGTATCGGGTTCGCCATCCCTTCGAACATGGTCCGAGCCTTCGTCGCGGCGGCGCGAAGCGGCGGACGTTTCGAGCGCCCCTATATCGGCGCGAGTTTCGTCCCGGTGACGCAGGATATCGCCGATGCGCTGGGAATGACGCGGCCGCTCGGCGCCCTCGTGCAAGGCGTCGCAGATGGTGCTCCGGCCGAAGAGGCTGGCCTGCGGGAGGGCGACGTGGTGCTCGCCCTCAACGGCTTCCCGATCGAAAATCCCGATTCGTTGGGCTACCGCTTGGCGACGGCGGGTCTCGGCACGTCTGCCAAGCTTCAAGTCCGCTCGACGCGCGGCGACGAGGAAGACCTGACGATGGATCTCGTGCCCCCACCGGAGGAGCCTGCTCGGGACGAGCGCCTGCTGGATGGCAACACGCCGTTCGCCGGTGCGACGGTCGCCAACTTGTCGCCACGGCTGGCAGATGAACTCGAATTGCCGCAGTCGCGCCGTGGCGTTGTGGTCGCCGCCGTCAAGCCGGGAACGCCTGCCATGCGGCTCGGCTTGCAGCCCAAGGATATCGTGGTCACGCTGAACGGGGATCCCGTCGATTCGAGCGCCGATCTCGAGCGGCGGTCCGAGGACGGGCGGCGCGGATGGAAGGTCGAGGTCGATCGTGGCGGTCAGCGGCTGGTCCAGACGATCCGCTGACGCGGAGGAGACGATGATGACGGACCTGTTCGGATCGGCGCCGGAGCCCGGGCGCCGACGCGAGGCCGCCGCAGACGAGACCCGCCGGCCGTTGGCCGATCGGTTGCGGCCGCAAACCCTCGGCGAGGTCGTGGGACAGGAGCATCTGACGGGGCCCGCTGGTGCGCTGACGCGAATGCTTTCGAGCGGCAGCCTGGGCTCCACCATCTTCTGGGGCCCACCCGGTACGGGGAAGACCACCGTCGCCCGCCTGATGGCCCGGGAGGTGGATTTTGCGTTCGAGCAGATCTCGGCAATCTTCTCGGGCGTCGCCGATCTGAAGAAGGTCTTCGAGTCGGCGCGCCTGCGGCGCAGCAATGGGCGGCAGACGCTGCTCTTCGTCGACGAGATCCATCGTTTCAACCGGGCGCAACAGGACTCGTTCCTGCCCGTGTTGGAAGACGGGACGGTGGTGCTCGTCGGCGCCACGACGGAAAACCCGTCTTTCGAACTGAACGCCGCGCTTCTGTCGCGCGCCCGCGTGCTGACGTTCAAGGCGCATGATGCTGAGAGCCTCGAACAGTTGCTCGGGCGTGCGGAAGCCATCGAGGCGAAGCTGCTGCCGTTGGACGAGGAGGCGAGGGCGGTTCTCGTTCGCATGGCCGACGGCGACGGCCGCGCGATCCTGACGCTGGCCGAGGAGGTGTGGCGCGCCGCCAAGCCGGGTGAGACGATCGATGCGGAAACGCTGCAGCGCATCGTTCAGCGTCGTGCGCCCGTCTACGACAAGGGGCAGGACGGCCACTACAATCTGATCTCGGCGCTGCACAAGTCCGTGCGCGGGTCGGATCCGGACGCGGCACTCTACTATCTCTGCCGGATGCTCGATGCCGGCGAGGATCCGCTCTATCTCGGTCGCCGACTGGTGCGTATGGCGTCGGAGGATATCGGTCTGGCCGATCCGCAGGCCCTGGTGATCGCGAGCGCGGCGAAGGACGCCTACGACTATCTCGGTTCGCCCGAGGGGGAACTGGCGCTCGCGCAGGCCACCGTCTATCTCGCATCCGCGCCCAAATCGAACGCAGTCTATGTCGCCTACAAGGCGGCCATGCGGGCAGCGAAGGAGAACGGCTCCCTGCTGCCGCCGCGCCATATCCTGAATGCGCCGACGAAGCTGATGAAGGAGGAAGGCTATGGGGATGGATACGCCTACGATCACGACGCGCCCGGCGCCTTCTCGGGGCAGGACTATTTTCCGGAGGGGCTGGGACGCCAGCGCTTCTACGAGCCGACGAACCGCGGCGCCGAGGCTCGGATCGGGCAACGGCTGGCGGAATGGGACGACATCCGACGGCGCCGGGGTGGCTGAGCAACCGATGCTCATGAGCAGGGGATCGCTGGCATTCGGATACGAACTCGCATGACGAATGTCCTGCTCGTCGCCGTTGGCGGCGCTCTCGGTTCTGTCCTGCGGTATCTGGCTGCAGTTGGCGGGACCCGCCTCCTGGGCCCGAACTGGCCTTACGGCACGTTCTTCGTCAACATCACCGGGTCGTTTCTGATGGGCGTGGCCGTCGAACTGATCGCCCGGCGCTTCAACGCTTCGAACGAGCTTCGCCTATTCGTCGCGACCGGTATTCTCGGCGGCTACACGACCTTTTCCTCGTTTTCGCTCGACGCCTCCGCGCTGTTCGAGCGCGGCGGGCTGACGGATGCGCTGGCCTACGTTCTCACCTCGGTGCTGCTCGGCATTCTCGCGCTTTTTGCCGGACTGGCGCTGGTGCGTCACCTCGCCTGACGCCCACGCGCCAAGCCTTTCAGCGCAAAGGCGTTTCGATCTCGGCCGAGATGCGCTATGGCCGGCGGTGGAATTGAAAAGGAGCGGGCATGTCGGCCGTCGAGCAAATCAGGATTGAGACGGACGAGGCGGGACTGCGGCTCGACCGGTGGTTCAAGCTGCACTATCCCGGCCTCGGCTTCGGCCATCTGCAGAAGCTCCTGCGTTCGGGCCAGATCCGGATCGACGGCGGGCGCGCCAAGAGCGATACACGCGTCGAGCCCGGCCAGATGGTCCGCATTCCGCCGATGGGCGCCGATTCGGCCCGCATGCGCGTAGCGCCGCTCACCGCCAACACGATGCGCGACAAGCATGACGGCGACGTCCTGTCCCAGATGCTGATCTACGAGGACGAGAAGGTCTACGTCTTCAACAAGCCGGCCGGGCTGGCGGTGCAGGGCGGCTCGGGCGTCTCGCGTCATGTCGACAAGATGCTGGAAGCCTGGCGCAGCAAGAAGGGTGAGAAGCCGCGGCTGGTCCACCGCCTCGACCGCGACACGTCCGGCATCCTCGTGGTCGCCCGCACGCGCGGCGCGGCGGTCTCGCTGACGAAGTCGTTCCGCGAGCGCGATACGAAGAAGCATTACTGGGCGCTGGTGAAGGGCGTGCCGATCCCGCACGAGGGGCGGATCTCGACCTACCTCGTCAAGGAACAGACGCCGGACGGCGACCGGGTTCGGGTCGCCAAGCACGGCGACGAAGGCGCCGATCACGCGCTCTCTTATTACCGCGTGATCGATCAGGTGGCGCAGAACTTCGCCTGGATCGAGATGGAGCCGCACACGGGCCGCACGCACCAGCTTCGTGTCCATGCCCTGCATCTCGGCAACCCGATCCTCGGCGACCCCAAGTATTTCGAGCACGACACGAACTGGGACTTCCCCGGTGGCGTCCAGAACAAGTTGCACCTTCACGCCCGGCGGATCGTGATCCCGCATCCGAACGGCGGCGGCCGCTTCATCGACCAGATCGCACCGCTGCCGCCGCACATGGTGCAAACCTGGAACCTCTTCGGGTTCGACGAGGCCCAGGAAAACGATTGATCGCATGAACCTCGTTCTCTTCGACTGCGACGGCACGCTGGCCGACAGTTTCGGCGTGATCTGCGAGACCATGCGACGCTGCTTCGTGACGGCGGGCCTTCCGGCACCCGACGAGGCGGCAACGCAGGGGATCATCGGCCTGTCGCTCGACCTCGCCATCCACCGGCTGGCGCCGACACTCGCGCCGGATGCCCTGCCGGGGATGGTCGAGATCTACCGAGACGAGTTTCACCGGCTGCGTGCCGAGGACAGCTTTCCCGAGCGATTGTTTCCGGGCATCGAGCCGATGCTGCGCGATCTGGCGCTGCACGACGACGTGCTGCTCGGCATGGTGACCGGCAAGTCGCGACGGGGAGTCCGGCTCGTCGTCGAGGCGCACGCGCTTGAAAGCATCTTTCAAGTGGTGCGTACCGCAGACGACTGTCCGTCCAAGCCACATCCCGCGATGGTTCTGGAATGCTGCCGGGAGATGGGTGTCGACGCCCGGCAGGCGATCGTCATCGGCGACGCCACCTTCGACATGCAGATGGCGCGTGCTGCGGGTGCGGATGCGCTCGGCGTCGCATGGGGCGCCCAGCGCCGCGATGCCTTGATCGCTGCCGGGGCGGGCGATGTCGCGGAGACGGTGCCCGATCTCGTCGCGCTCCTCGACGGATGGCTGACGGACCGCTGGACCGCGAATGCGCCGACGCTTCCGGTCTTCGTCACCGGCTGATCCTCAAGTCCCGGCGGCGCTCACCGCCCTTCAGTCCGCCTACGAGGCCAAGTTCCGCATGTCGAACACTCCTGCACGTCCCACCTTGCCGAAGCGCTTCTACAAGGAGGTGTCGACGGTGGTCGAGAACGGCGTCCATATGATCCGGCTCGACGGACGTCCGGTGAAAACGCCGGCGCGCAGTCCGCTTGCCGTTCCCGACCAGCACGTGGCCGAAGCGATCGCAGCGGAATGGGAAGCGCAGCGCGAGGAGATCAATCCTGCGACCATGCCGGTCACGCGACTGGTCAACACCGTCATCGACGGTATCGCGCCGAACCTGCAGCCGGTGCAGGAAGACTTGGAACGCTATGCCGAGACCGATCTTCTCGCCTATCGTGCCAGTGGACCCGATCGTCTGGTCGAACGCCAGCGCCAGCTTTGGAATCCCGTCGTCGCTTGGGTCGAATCGGAAATCGGTAGCGGTGTCGCGGTCGGTGAAGGCGTGGTCTTCGTCGAACAGCCGGCCGAGACCATCGGCGCGCTTCGCGACCGGCTGGCCGCGGAGAGCGAGCCGTTCCGTCTAGCGGCGCTGCATCAGATCACGACGCTCACGGGCTCGTTGTTTGTGGCCCTTGCCGTGGCCGGACGACGGCTGACGGGCCGTGAAGCCTGGTCGCTCGCGCATGTCGATGAGGACTGGAACATCGAATTGTGGGGCGCCGACGAGGAGGCCGCCGCCCGTCGCGAGCGACGCTTCCACGACATGGCCGCCGCCTGCCTTCTGCTATCGGTGCCGGTGGACTGAACGGCTCGTCAGATTCCGGCAAACCACTCGTAGCCGCGATCTTCCCAATATCCGCCGCCGCCCTCGCCGAAACTGTCGAGCCTGTCGGTCAGCGTGATCGCCGAGATGTATTTCGCCATCTTGTATCCGAGTTGCCGCTCGACGCGCACACGCAGCGGTGCACCGTTCGAAACCGGCAGCGCCTGATCGTTCATGCCATAGGCGAGAATCGTCTGCGGGTGCCGCGCGTCGTGAAGATCGATCGACTCGTAGTACTTGATCGGCCCCGCGAAGCCGTTCTCCAGCGTGTCGAAGCAGGAGAAGACCGCATAGCGGGCCGCCGAGGTCACGCCGACCTGGTCGAGCACGCCGCCGAGCGGCGTTCCCGTCCACTTGGCGATGCAGCTCCAGCCCTCAACGCAGTCGTGGCGCGTGATCTGGGTTCGCGAGGGCATGTTGCGCAGCTGTTCCAGTGAGAAGCTCATCGGCCGCTCGACCGCGCCATCGATCTTCAGCCGGTAGTCCGTGAACCCGTTGGCGGCGAGGGTGCGATAGTCCTCGTCCTGCGGGTCGGTCAAGCCGTTCGGACGCATCGGCTGGCGGATCTCGCTGGCGGCGAATTCGCGCGCGAGATTGTCCGACCCTAGAAGCAGGCGCTGGGCCCGGTAGGTCAGGTCGTTCGCCTTTTCCAAGACGCCGCGAACCTGCGCGTCGTTCGACAGAAGCGGGTCGAAGCAGCCCGCCAGTGCGGACGTGGAGGCGATCGCCGCGCCGGTGAGGAACCGGCGCCTGTGCAACTTGAAGGTCATCGTCCGCCCTCCTCGGGCTCGACACGCATCCATCCGGTGATCATCGAGCGCAACTCGTTCCACGGGCCGGCGAGGACGACCATGGCGACGTGGACGACGAAGAAAAGGACTAGCGAGAGCATGCAGAAGAAGTGGATGGTGCGGGCCGTCTGACGGCCGCCGAAGAGATCCAGCGTCCATGGCGCAAAGGCATTCATGCCCGGCGACATGGTGAGGCCCGTCGCTATCGTCAGCGGCAGGAGGATCACGAGCACGAAGAAGTAGGACAGCTTTTGGAGCGGGCCGTAGCGCCGACGATGGTGCAAGCGGAGCTTGGCGTGGTCAGCGACGTCGGCGCCGAGTTCGCGGATGTCGCGAGCGCCGGGCACGATGTCACGAACGAAGTGCCGATTGAGGAAGCTGGCCAACAGCCATACGATCAGCGTCGCGACGAGGATCCAGGCGAAGAAGAAGTGAACGACGCGCCCAGTCGCGAGATCGCGATAGGAGGGAACCGTCAGCCAGCCGGGAAAGGTCTTGGCCTCTAGGTTCCCGCTGCCCCAGATCGCGCCGAGCCACCCGGTCGTATCGAAACTGTGCCCGAAGACGGTGGTGACGCCGCGCATGGCGCCGTCGATATACGAAGCTCCGATCGACAGGATGCTGTTGTCGAACGCGAAGCCCGATTGCTGGCCGATGTAGAGATCGGGCCGCGCCATGAATATCTGCAGTCCGGACAGGAGCAGGAAGAAGAGGCAGACGGCCCAGATCCAGTGCGTCAAGCGCGTGGAGAGGGCCTGCCGGCGGACGAGCGGTCCGTCGCGGGGGGCGGTCAATCGCATGTCCGGTCGTGCCTTTCACTCTATCGGTGCGACGAACATCTGGCGTCCGTCACGTCTCACATACGGCAAACCCGCGTGTCTGGATGCAGTCTCGCGCCGACAATCGCGCCGCTGTCATGGCTCAACCCGGCGCAAGTCGTCGCAGGACGCGGTCGAGTTCCCCGCGGAAGCGCGAGCGGTCCTGCGGTGCGAAAGGGCGGTTGTAGCCCTTGCTCTCGCCCGTCTCCCGCAGGTGTTGGTTGAACGAGCGCATGGAGAGCGCCGTGCCGATCGATTCGGGGGTGAACGGTCGCCCGTCCGGCCCAATCACGGCCGCGCCGCGCTCCAGCACGCGCGCGGCCAGAAGAATATCTGCGGTGACGATGACATCGCGCGGATGCGCCTCTTCGGCGATCCAGTTGTCTGCGGCGTCGGCACCGGCCGAGACGGTGACGATACGCGCGCCGGGATAGCGCGAGGGGCGCATGCCGCCGTTCGAGACGAGCACCATCTCGATGCCGAACCTGGCGGCGATATCGAGCGCCTCGTCCTTCACCGGGCAAGCGTCGGCGTCGACGAGGAGGCGGGTGGGGACGGTCGTTGATGGTTCAATCATGCATCGTCTCGGCTGACAGGGAGGATTCTGCCGCAATCGGCCCGAACACATCGGCGAACCGCTGTCGGAGAACGAGATCGACGTCGCCGATCGTCACCGGCAGGCCGAGATCGACGAGGCTCGTCACTCCGTAGCCGGCGATCCCGCACGGGATGATGCCGCCGAAATGTGACAGGTCGGGGTCCACGTTCAAGCTGATCCCGTGG
The DNA here is from genome assembly GCF_001463705.1 of Aureimonas sp. AU12. GTDB lineage: Bacteria > Pseudomonadota > Alphaproteobacteria > Rhizobiales > Rhizobiaceae > Aureimonas. The sequence goes on from NZ_BBWH01000001.1 coordinate 24,641, forward strand.
AACGATACCCAACGCCGCAGGCGAATGCCGATCGCGGCGATCTTGTCCTCCGCCATCGTTCCGTCCGGGAGCGGGGGCCGATCGGGGCGACGAACCCAGACGCCGACGCGGTCCTCCCGCCGCTCGCCGCGCACCTGATGATCGGCGAGCGTCGCGATGATCCAGTGTTCGAGCGCTGCCACGAAGGCGCGCACGTCCTGCCGCCTGCGCTTGAGGTCGAGCAGAACGTAAGCCACGCGCTGTCCGGGGCCGTGATAGGTATATTCGCCCCCACGACCCGTCGCGAAGACCGGAAAGCGCGTGGGGTCGAGGAGGTCGCCGACATTCGCGCTTGTGCCTGCCGTGTAGATCGGTGGGTGCTCGACGAGAAAGACGGCTTCCGCCGCCATGCCGTCGGCGATCGCTGTCACGCGGCTCTCCATCAGGGCCAGCGCGGCCGGGTAGGGCAGTTCACCGTCGATCCGGACCCAGTCCACTGGGGCTCCGGGATGCGACGGCCAGAATCGTTCGGTCGCCACGGTGAGGCGCGGTGTAGGATGGGAGCTCTCCATGTCGATCTCATAGCGTTTCGCCGAACGCCGGGCCAAGTCCGAGCATGGCAAAACAGCGGCTTGCGAGAAAACATGTCCGGCCTTGTCGAATATGCTTGTGTCCTCTGGGGCCGTTTGTTAGATGCCCACCACCGGTCTGGAACGACCGGCTGGTCCGGTGGATCGGAGCTGGCCCAAACGGTTGGCTACACGGCGTGCGGTCGTGGCGGAATTGGTAGACGCGCAGCGTTGAGGTCGCTGTGGGGCAACCCGTGGAAGTTCGAGTCTTCTCGACCGCACCAGCCTTGCTTCGAGGTCCTCGCCTCAAGCCATCTCAACGAACTCACATTGATAACAGTCAGCAGCTCGGTACAGTCGTGCATGCTGGGCAGTCGTTTGACTTTGACGTAAGTCTGAGATCACACAGGCCGCTCAACTGGGCATGACCGATGCGCGACTACTACACCATCACCGAGTTGACTCGGGAGTTCGATATCTCGACGCGCACGATCCGGTTCTACGAGGACGAGGGCTTGATCGCCCCCATCCGGCGAGGTCGCACGCGGCTCTTCCGCCAGTCCGATCGACAACTGCTGAAGATGATCCTGCGCGGCAAGCGCCTCGGCTTTTCCATCGCCGAAATTCGAGAGATCATGGGCATGTACCGCACGCCGCCTGGAGAGGCCGGGCAGCTTCGCGCCATCATCCGCCGCGTCAACGAGAAGCGCAGCGAACTCGAACAGAAGCGCCGCGACATCGACGACCTCCTGTCCGAGCTCGATCAGGCCGAGGAGGCATGCCTCACCCGCATGGCCGAGCTCGGAATTTCTCCGTCGAGCTGAGCCGTCGCCTTACGGCTCCGAGAAGACGGAGCAGAGGTTGACGGTTTCTCCGACGCTGGTCTGGTCGGCATCGGTCAACTGCTCGCGCAACAGCTTCTGCATCAGATTTTTCCCGGCGAGATCGCTCTCCACGCAGCCGCAGTAGCGCGCGCAATAGGCGGCGTCGCGACCGTCTTCGCAGGTGAGACGGCAGCTTTCACGAAAGACCGCGGTCTGGTCCGGCGGGACGACGTAAGTCGCCAGCGCGACGACCCCAATAAGCAGCGGCTGGTGCAGGAGGTAGAAGAGCAGGGAATGACGGCCGAGGACGCCGAGCCGGCGCAGCGGGTGCAGCCGGTCGTTCCACCGTGCGAGGCGTGATGGAAGATCGACGCGCACTGCGAGTTGAGCCAGTCCCATGCCGATGAGCACGGCGCCGGTCCATGGAAAGACCGGGACGAAATCGTTCGACAGGGGCGGGCTTTCCGCCAGACCGATCCAGGCCAGCCAGCGCGTGTCGAAGGCGGCCGTCGAAACGATCTGCGGCAGGAGGATGACGCCTATGCCCAGCAGGAGCGTTGCCGGGAAGGGAAGGCGCAGAACGAGAAGACCGATCAGACTGGCAACGGCGATCTGATGCAGAATTCCAAAGAAGACGAAGCCCTGCGGGGTCGCAACCCAAGTGGCGACCGTGATCGCCGCCGCGCCGGCCGCGACCTGCGCCAGACGCCGCCAGAACGGGCGCCAGCGGATCTGTCGTCCATGCGCCAGCACGAGACCGATTCCGACGAGAACGAGGAAGCTCGACGCGATTCCCCGTGCGAACAGCCGCCAGCCGCCCTCGCTCGCGGTCCCGCGCGCCAGATGGCCGAAGAATTCGAGATCCCAAGTGAAGTGGTAGGTCGCCATGGCGATGAGCGCGACACCGCGCAGGATATCCAACAGCTCGATCCGGCGCGTCGCCTGCGGCTTCGACTCGAGGTCCATTTCGCTCTCCACTGGTCCGTGCCGCATCTCGCCTATCTGAAACGGCAAGCGATGGCGACGCCGTCACGTGAGCGCCGGCCACCATGTGATCCAGCGAGACGGAAGAGAGACCCATGAAAATCATCGAAGCGTCCGGCGCTAAGATTCCGGCCATCGGTTTTGGCACTTACAAGCTGACCGGCGAGACCTGCAGCCGGATGGTCGCCAAGGCGATCGAGCTCGGCTACCGCCACATCGACACCGCTCGCATGTATGGCAACGAGCGCGAGGTCGGCGAGGGCATTCGCGCCAGCGGCATCGATCGCCGTGAGTTGTTCGTGACGACGAAGGTCTGGCGCGACGACATCGGGCGTGATCGCCTCGTTCCGAGCGCTGAGGCGGCTGTCGAGGCTTTGGGCATCGGTCCGGTGGATCTGCTTCTCATTCACTGGCCGAATGTGGAGATACCGCTCACTGATTCGATCGAGGCGCTAAACGCCGCGCAATCAAAAGGCCTGACCCGCCATATCGGCGTCGCCAACTTCCCGAGCGCGATGCTTGATGAGGCCGTGTCCCTGTCGGCTGCGCGCCTCGTCTGCAATCAGGTCGAGTATCATCCGGGCCTCTCTCAGGAGGCAGTCCTCGCCGCCTGCAAGCGCCACGATATGGCGATGATCGCCTACTCGCCGATCGGTCAGGGCGGTGACCTCCTGAAGAACCCGGCGATCGAGGACTTGGCGCGCGCTCACGGGCGCACGCCAGCGCAGATCGTGTTGCGGTGGGAGATCGAGCAGGACCGCGTGGGCGCCATTCCGCGCACGTCGAACCCGGAGCGTGCGGCGTCCAACCTCGACGTCTTTTCCTTCGAGCTGAGTTCCGAGGAGCGAGATGCCCTGTTTGCCATGACGAAGCAGCGCCAGCGTCTCGTCGATCCCGGCTTTGCTCCCGACTGGGACCGGGCCTGACGAGGGAGCGTTTCCCGGTCCGGGCGAACGAGGACCGTCTATGGTAAAGACGGAAGGCGCCCGGTGACCGCCCGGCGTCGGCTTTTTAGACGGACGGACGGATCGATGTTCTTCGCACTCTCCAAGATCGGCTGGTATCTGGTTCAGCCGCTTGTCATCGTGCTCGTCATCGCGGTGGCCGGTCTATTGTGCCCCATCGTGCGTCTGCCGCGTCTGGGAACCGGTCTCGTCGTCGGCGCCGTGATTCTCCTCGCGGTCTTCAGTCTTTCGCCGCTCGGTCTTCTAATGCTGAGCGCATTGGAGAACCGCTTTCCGAAGCCGCAGCTTCCCAGCCAGGTCGCCGGAATCGTCGTTCTCGGCGGGTCCTTCGATACGCGAGTGGCGCGCACGCGCGGTGAGCCGGAGCTCAACGATGCGGCGGACCGGATCACCACGACGCTGGCGCTCTCACGGCAGTTCCCGGAGGCGCGCGTCATCTTCAGCGGCGGTGCTGCCGGCGTCTTCTCGGAGGACGTTAAGGAGTCCGACGTCGCCCGCGAACTGTTCGGATCGCTCGGTCTCGATCCCGGCCGGCTGGAACTGGAAGACCGCTCCCGCAATACGACGGAGAACGCCGTGTTCTCGCGCGCCATTGCCAATCCGAAGGATGGCGAGATCTGGCTGCTCGTCACCTCGGCGGCGCATATGCCGCGCTCTGTTGGTTGCTTCCGCGTCGCCGGTTTCGATGTCATGCCGTATCCGACCGACTACCAGACGCCGGCGGGCTCTGCCGTCTTCGAACCGTCCACGGCGACTGTCCGCAACATCGAGAAGGTGCACTTCGCGATTCGGGAGTATCTCGGCCTTCTGGCGTACCGGCTGACCGACAAGACAGACGCGCTGTTCCCGGCGCCCGTGGCAGCCGTCCTTCAGTCCGAAGTGGGCGGCGGTGCCAGCCTATAGATGCCCTTGAAGTCGTGAGGGTCGACCACGCGGCCCTTGCGCTTGACGCTGACGAGACCGTCGTCGGCGAGGCGCACTGCCTCCACCCGAATGGGCGACATCAGAAGCCGCCACTGCGTCTCGTCCTGCCCCGCGATCGCGCGAGCGACCTCGGAGGGGCAAACGGTCTTGTCCGCGCCCCGCTCCTCCACCATCGCGAGAATGGTACGTCGGATCTCGGCCGGCTTTGTCATCGGGTATCCTTTCGGGGCTCCGGCGCAACGCTGCGTACGGCGTCGGAGAAAAACTGTCGGTGGCCGAGAATCAGCATGACGAGAAGCGTCGTGCCGACGAGAACGAGCGGGCCGACGAACCAGCCGAGATAGGCGAGGCCGAAAAAGATGGCCCGCAAGCCGGCGTTGAAGTGGCGTGCCGCAATGCGGTTCATCGTCAGCGCACGATCAACGGCGGCATCGGCAGAGGCGGGATCCTGGTCCGCGTCATGGCGCATCGGCACGGCGCCGATGAGGATGGTGCAGTAGTTGAAGAGGCGGTAGGCCCAGCCGAACTTGAAGAACGCGTAGGCGAAGATCGTCACGAGGCCGAGCAGCTTGGTCTCGACGAGGGCGCGGTCGAAGGTCGCATCCAGCGGCAGATCGGTGACGATCATCGCGATCTGTTCGGACGAGCCGATCAGCGCGAAGCATCCGCCGATCGCGAAGATGCAGGACGAGGCGAAGAAGCCCGTTCCCTGCTGCAGGCCCGCCATGATCGCCGTGTCGATCATGCGCAGATCGCGGCGGAGCATCGTCCGCATCCAAGCCTCGCGCTGCACGTTCATCCGCCGGCTGAGACCGCGATGCGAGAACGGGCTGAGATCGACCACGACGGAGTAGAGCACCCAGCCGAGAATGAAGGCGAGGAAAGCGAGGAGGTTCGGAGCGTCGAAGATCTGGCTGAGGCGCATGACCGGATGATGCCGAGGCTGGCCGGCGTCCGGGGCGGACACCGTGTCGCGCCCGCTTCCTAGCACCTTGGCGGCTCGGCGTCAGGTTCAGCTTGACGGAGCAGCGGCGCGGGTCGAAACAGCCGGCATGCCGCTGAACATGATCAAGCTCTGCGTCGGGGTCGAAACGGTCGAAGACCTCGAGCACCACGTCGCGACCCGCCTCGACGATGCCCGGCGCGCGGGCGTGGTCGCCGAGCAGTTCCATGTCACCCGCGTGATGCCGAAGCGCGCCGACGAGATCCTCGCGGGCGGTTCGCTCTACTGGGTGATCAAGGGGCAGGTGCAGGTGCGGCAACCGATCCTGCGGTTCGACGCCTTCACGTCAGCCGACGGTATCGAGCGATGCCGGATCGTCCTGCGATCAGACTTCATCCGAACCGACTGGCAACCGAGGCGCGCCTTCCAGGGGTGGCGATATCTCGTTCAGGACGATGCGCCGGCCGATTTCGGCGCCGGCGGCGAGGCGGCGGCGCTTCCGGCACAGTTGCGCCGGGAACTGGCCGACCTTGGCCTGATCTAGCGGGGGTTTGATCTAGCGGGCGGCGTCGCCGCCCGGCTTCGCAAGCTCAGCGGTTGGCAGCAGGCTTGCCGTAGGAAAGGCGAAGCGCCGGGCTGCCGGCGAACGACTGGACGCGCAGGTGGATCCGGGTTTCGGGCTGCGACGAGCGCCAGGCACGGGCGCCGTGGCAGAGCAGGAGACCGACGAGATCCTTGGCGCGAAGCCGCATGCGGCCGTCGCGATAGTCGCCCAGGCGAGAAGCCGCCTGCTGCATCGGGTGAGATCCGACGCCGAGCATCGAGACCGCTCGGTTGTCTGCCTGGATCATGTTGCGGCTTTCCTGCTCGATCGTCATGGGGAACCTCGAAACTCGATACGAACGATGGTGGCGGGCGTGCAGGATCGTTCCGTCGGAACGGTTCTGCCGAAGCGGATCGAAGAGAATGCCGCCGGAGCGGCGTCGCCGTCAGTTGTTGGCGATCGCGTAGCAGGCGTAGGAGCGCGTCTTCAGAATATCGCAGGCGGCGTTCGCCGCGGCCTTCGTGTCGAAGCCGGCGAAGCGGGCGCGGTAGAGGGTCTGTGATCCGCTGTCGACCGCCTGGGTGAAGGCGTAGGCCTCGGCCAGCGCCGAGCCGCCACGCTGCTTAGCTTCCGCCAGCATTTCGAGAGCGGTCGATTCCACCGGCGTTGCCGCGATCTGCACGACCCAGGCCGAACTCGGCATGCTCGATGCAGCCGTCCGTGTCCGGGGCATCGAGGCCTCGGCGGGGATCATCGAGGGGATGGATGCGCGGGGCACCGGACCGGTGGGGGCGAGCGCGCTGGCGGACGCGACGGCGACGCCGCCTTCCTGACGGCCCAGTGCAGCGCGGAGCGCTTCGCGGCCGATGACGGGGCGGGACGCCGGCGTCGCCGTGATCGCCGTCATCGCGCCGGCCGCGTTCGAGCCGTAGGCCTCGGCCACGCGCTCGTTGATCGACGAGGCCCGGCGCGTCGGCAGGGGAACGGCGGCGGGCAGGCTGGCGACATGCGAGGCCACGGCCGGGCCGCGAGCTGCCGGGCTGTAGGCAGCGACGAGCGGATCACCGCCACGAGAGCTGGCCTCGGGCAGATACTTGGCAACGAGGTCGGCCATGTGATCGTCACGCGAGCGGGCGGTGCGCCCGCCCATGACGACGGCGACCAGCTTCTTGTCGCCGCGCACGACCGACGTCACCAGATTGAAGCCGGAGGCGTTGATGTATCCGGTCTTGATTCCGTCGACGCCCTGAACGCGGCCGAGCAGCCGGTTGTGATTGCCGATCACCTGGCCGCGGAACTTGAAGGACCGGGTGTTGAAGTACTTGTAATATTGCGGGAAATGCTCGCGAAGAGCGATGCCGAGCGTCGCCATGTCGCGCGCCGTGGTGGTCTGAGCATTGTTCGGCAGGCCGTTCGCGTTCTGGAACGTGGTGCGCGACATGCCGAGCTTGCGGGCCTTGGCGGTCATCATGCCGGCGAACTGGCTTTCCGTGCCGCCGAGATATTCGCCGATCACCACCGCCGCGTCGTTCGCGGAGCGGGTGACGAGCGCCATGATCGCCTCTTCGACCGAGAGCGACGAGCCGACCTTCATGCCGAGCTTGGACGGCGGGCGGGCTGCGGCGTAGGCGGACACCTTCATTGGCGTCGACAGGCTGGCGCGACCGCTCTCCAGCGCGTCGAAGAGCATGTAGAGCGTCATCATCTTGGTCAGCGAAGCAGGGTAGCGCTTGTCGTCCTGGCTCTTGGAGAAGAGCACCTTGCCGTTGTTGGCGTCGATGACGATGGAGGAGTAGCGCTCGTCGGCGGCCTGCGCCTTGGCTGCGGGAGCATGAAGAAGAAAGCTGCTCCCGAGAGCCAGGATGCCGACCGCCTTCGTGATGCTCTTGGCGACGGTGTGGATCTTGTGGAACGCCATGGGCACGGGCAGCTCTCTCGTGTTCGTGTTTCGAGATGCCGCGACCTGCATCGGACGTGCAGGAAACGTTACCATTACAATGGCTTCGCAATCTCTTCTTGTGGGAAAGATAGCTCGTGCGGTCTTACCAATCCGTTTATGGTTGCCGGAACCTTGTGATCTCGGTGTGGCAAAATCCGATAAAGTTTAAGCGAGTGCGCGTTTTCCGTTCGAAGCGAGGGGCAACGCACGCGTGCAGGCGCAACCCCAAAATCTCCTTGAACGAGTTTGTGCAGTGCAATATAAGGCCTGTGCGAGTGCGCGTGGAGCGAACGTCCGGCGCCGAGTTTTGATCAGTGGGAGAGTGGCATGAACGTTTACGAAGACGCCAACAAGGCCGGCAAGGAATCGATGGACAACGCGCTCAAGTCGTTCTCCGCGGTGACCAAGGGCTTCCAGCAGATCGCGTCCGAGACCGGCGAGTTCAGCAAGCGATCCTACGAGCAGACTGCCCAGATGTTCGAGAAGCTCACGCAGGTGAAGACGCTCGACAAGGCGGTCGAGCTGCAGACCGAGTATGCACGCTCGGCCTACGAGACCTGGATGTCGCAGGCGACGAAGATGGGCGAGATGTACGCCGAGATCGCTCGCGAGACCTACAAGCCGTTCGAGAACACGGCCTTAGCTGCCGGCAAGTTCGGAACCGACGCCGCCAAGCAGGCGATGTAATTTCCAGCGGGCTTCGGCCCGTTTGACGTGACGACGAAGCCCGGCCGTAAGGTCGGGCTTTTTGCGTTGTGACATGCGAAAAGCGCGGCCTTGCGCAGGCCGGCCGAATCCTGTCGGCTTGCGCAGCCGTCAGCGAATTTTTGCCGCAAGGCGGGAGAGTCTTAAAAAGCCCTTCGCGGCACATACATATCGTCCGATGACAGAGGTGATGATCTTGAACGACGACGACACCCATCGGCCGATCCTCGGCGCCGAGACGCGAATGCAGGCGGGAAAGACCGACGGCGATGATGCCGACCGGGGAACGTCGGTCATTACCCGAACGAAGCCCAAGACGCGGAAGCCGAGCCTTTACAGAGTGCTGCTTCTCAATGACGATTACACTCCAATGGAGTTCGTCATCCACGTCCTCGAACGGTTCTTCCAGAAGGATCGGGAAGCGGCCACGCGCATCATGCTGCACGTACACAAGCATGGAGTCGGCGAGTGCGGCGTCTTCACCTACGAGGTCGCGGAGACGAAGGTCACGCAGGTCATGGATTTCGCCCGTCAGCATCAACATCCGCTGCAATGCGTGATGGAAAAGAATTGAGGTGAAGCTTGCCGACATTTTCGCAAAGCCTGGAGAAGTCGCTCCATCAGGCGCTGACCTTCGCTAACGAGCGTCACCAGGAGTTCGCCACCCTCGAGCATCTGCTTCTCGCGCTGCTCGAAGACAAGGATGCCGCGGCGGTCATGAAGGGCTGTAGCGTCGACATCGACATCCTGCGATCGTCGCTGATGGAGTATATCGACACCGAACTCGCCAACCTCGTCACCGGAAGCGACGAGGATTCCAAACCCACGGCCGGCTTCCACCGCGTGATCCAACGCGCGGTGATTCACGTCCAGTCGTCGGGGCGCGAGGAAGTGACGGGCGCCAACGTTCTGGTCGCCATCTTCGCCGAACGCGAGAGCCACGCCGCCTTCTTCCTGCAGGAGCAGGAGATGACGCGCTACGACGCCGTGAACTTCATTTCCCATGGAATTTCCAAGCGCCCGGGGGCTTCTGAAGGCCGTACCGTGCGCGGAGCGGAGGATGAGCAGTCGGTCATGGGTAACGAAGAGGACGGGCGCCGCAAGACGGCGCAGGATGCCCTGACGGCCTACTGCGTCAATCTGAACGAGAAAGCCAAGAACGGCCGGATCGATCCGTTGATCGGTCGCGCCACGGAGATCAACCGGACCATCCAGGTCCTGTGCCGTCGCTCGAAGAACAACCCGCTCTACGTGGGCGATCCCGGCGTCGGCAAGACGGCGATCGCCGAAGGTTTGGCGAAGCGCATCGTCGAGGGCGACGTGCCTGAGGTTCTCGCTGACGCGACGATCTTCTCGCTCGACATGGGCACGCTGCTCGCCGGCACGCGCTATCGTGGTGATTTTGAGGAGCGCCTAAAGCAGGTCGTCAAGGAGCTCGAGGAGTATCCGGGCGCCGTCCTCTTCATCGACGAGATCCACACGGTGATCGGCGCCGGCGCTACGTCGGGTGGCGCGATGGACGCGTCGAACCTCCTGAAGCCCGCGCTGTCGTCTGGCGCGATCCGCTGCATCGGTTCGACGACCTACAAGGAGTATCGCCAGTTCTTCGAAAAGGACCGGGCGCTCGTGCGTCGGTTCCAGAAGATCGACGTCGCCGAGCCGACGATCGAGGATGCGATCGCGATCCTGCGTGGGTTGAAGCCTTATTTCGAGGACTTCCATCACGTGAAGTACTCGAACGATGCGATCAAGTCGGCCGTCGAACTCTCGGCGCGCTACATCAACGACCGCAAGCTGCCGGACAAGGCGATCGACGTGATCGACGAGACCGGCGCTTCGCAGATGCTGCTGCCCGAAGCCAAGCGGAAGAAGAGCATCGGCGTGAAGGAGATCGAGGCGACCGTCGCGACGATGGCGCGCATTCCCCCGAAATCGGTGTCCAAGGACGATGCTGAAGTCCTGTCGCATCTGAGCGAGCAGCTCAAGCGCGTCGTCTACGGTCAGGATGCGGCGATCGAGAACCTGACCACCGCGATCAAGCTGGCACGGGCGGGCCTGCGCGAACCCGAGAAGCCGATCGGCTCCTACCTGTTCTCCGGCCCCACCGGTGTCGGCAAGACGGAGGTGGCCAAGCAATTGGCCTCGGCGCTCGGCATCGAGCTGCTGCGGTTCGACATGTCGGAATACATGGAGCGCCACACCGTCTCGCGGCTGATCGGCGCCCCTCCCGGCTATGTCGGCTTCGACCAGGGTGGCCTTTTGACCGACGGGGTCGATCAGCATCCGCACTGCGTGCTGCTGCTCGACGAGATCGAGAAGGCGCATCCCGACCTGTTCAACATCCTTCTGCAGGTGATGGACCATGGGAAGCTGACGGATCACAACGGCAAGAAGATCGACTTTCGCAACGTGATCCTGATCATGACGACCAATGCGGGCGCGTCCGAGGCGCAGAAGGCCGCGATCGGGTTCGGCTCGTCGCGGCGCACGGGTGACGAGGCGGAAGCGATCAACCGGCTGTTCACGCCAGAGTTCCGCAACCGCCTCGACGCGATCATTCCGTTCGGCGCGCTGCCGACGCCGGTGATCCACGAGGTCGTGCAGAAGTTCGTCATGCAGCTGGAGGCCCAGCTTTCGGAGCGCGGCGTGACCTTCGACCTGCACGAGGACGCGATCGCCTGGCTCGCGGAGAAGGGCTACGACGAGTATATGGGCGCCCGGCCTCTTGGCCGCGTCATTCAGGAGTACATCAAGAAGCCGCTCGCCGACGAGGTTCTATTCGGCAAGCTCAAGCGCGGCGGCACTGTGAAGGTCACCGTCGTGGACGACGAGACCGGCGGCAAGAAGCTGAATCTCGAGGCCATTGCCGATGAGACGCCGTTGAAGCCGCGAAAGGCGAGTGAGGCGCGGGCGCGGCGTGCGAAGGTCGACCCGAGCGGCGAGGAGATCCTCGAAGACGACGAGGACGACTTCGACGATGCGGAGGATGTCGATGAGGACGAGGAGGAGGAAGCTGCCGAGCCGGTCAGTTCCGAACCCGAGATCTCGAAGGCCGGGAAGCGCCCGGGAACGGTCCCGAAAGTTCCCCGCAAGCCGGTTTGATCGTCTAGGAAGAGGCCGCCCCACCGGGCGGCCTTTTTCTTGGGGCGTTACGAGCGCCCGTCCAGCGGACCGCGAGATCGGATATGGATGCGTCATCTCCCGTTGCCGATGAAACGGCATCGGCTTGGGTTCTCAAGGGTATGCGAGGTGTCCTCAGCGCTCCCGCCCTGATTCTCGTCACCGCCCATCTCGGCTTCGCCGGCCTCGCGCGGGAAGCAGGCATCGGCTGGTTCGAAGCCTCGTTCATGGTGTTCACCATCTGGGCGCTGCCGGCCAACATCATCCTTTTGGGATCGATCACGGCCGGCCTGTCCCTCGCGGCGACGGCTCTCGCCGTCGGGCTCTCCTCGCTGCGACTGATGCCGATGGTGATCGCGCTGCTTCCCGAATTGCGGGGGCCGGGCACCCGCAAGCGCACGCTTCTGGTGCTTTCCCATTTCATTGCGATCACCGCCTGGGTGGTCTCGATGGAACGTCTGCCGACGGTCCCACGCGAGCACCGCACGCATTTCTTTGCCGGGTTCGCGGTGACGCTTTGCACGATGAACACGCTGGCGGTGGCCATCGCCTTCAATTTGATGGGGCAGTTGCCGGCGCTCGCAACAGGCGCTCTCGCGTTCCTGACCCCAGTCTACTTCCTCACCTCGTTGTACGGCTCGGCTCGCGAACTCTCCGGCAAGCTTGCTCTCCTCACTGGCATGCTTGCCATTCCGCCGGCCAACTGGCTCGCGCCGGAGTTCGACATCTTGATTGCCGGCATCGTAGGCGGGTTCGTCGCCTTCGCCTGTGGGCGCTTCATCGACGCCCGGCGGGCAGGCGCATGACGGGCTTTGGCTACGACGCCATCGCCGCCGACTGGTGGCCCTTCGTCTTCATCCTCCTCGCCGGCTGGTTGCCAACGGATGGATGGCGATGGCTGGGTGTTCTCTCCGCCGGACGGTTCGACGAGGCGTCGACCGGGGTCGCGCTGGCCCGGACGATCGCGACGTCGCTCGTCGCCGCCGTGATTGGACGGCTGATCCTATATCCGACGGGAATGCTCGCCGACATTCCCGACGCGGTTCGCATCGGCGCCGTTATCGGCGGCTTCCTCGCCTATCTGACACTTGGTCGCCATACGCTCGTCGCGATCGCAGTGGCCGAGGTCATTCTCCTCGGCGTTCCCTGGGCGCTGGGCATCCTCTGATCGAAGCGCGAGCGATCGCACCGATCCGATCCATTCCGGTCAGGCGAGGGCGGCTCGGATCGCGTCCGCCTGCGAGCCGAGCGTTGCAGGGTCGGCCATGGTCGAGACGTGACGGTCGAGTTCGATGCCGGCATAGCGTGGCAGCACGTGGACATGCAGGTGGAATACCGTCTGCCCCGCCGGTGCCTCGTTGAACTGCATGATCGTCACCCCATCCGCCTCGAACGCCGTCTTCACCGCACGGGCAAGGCGCGCCGCCTCCGGCAGGATCGTGCGCAAGGTGTCGTCGCTGGCATCGAGAACGTTGCGCGACGGCGCCTTGGGGATCACGAGACAGTGGCCTTTGGACTGGGGCATGACATCCATGATCGCCATCACCGCGTCGGTCTCGTAGATCCTCACGCTCGGGATCTCGCCGCGCAGGATCTTCGCGAAGATGTTGGCGTCGTCATATGCGGTCATCGTCTGATTCCAGGCTCGGGCGCCGACGCAGTTCGGCGCGACCGATGATAGAAGGCGTGTGGGGGCCGTCTAGTTCTCTTCGACCTCGCCTTGACGCTCGCCTCTTCGGAAGGGCGTGTGGTCGGCGAGGAGTTCCTGCGTGCGCTCGACCTCTCGTCGCTCGTGGTCGAGATAGTCTTCGATGGCACGACGAAGGCCGGGATGGGCGATGAAGTGCGCCGAGTGGGTCGTGACCGGCTCGTAGCCGCGCGCCAGCTTGTGCTCGCCTTGCGCGCCGGCTTCGACCACGGCGAGGCCGTGCTCGATCGCGTAGTCGATCGCCTGATGGTAGCAGACCTCGAAATGCAGGAACGGGTGGTCTTCCGAACACCCCCAGTAGCGCCCGAAGATGCGACCGGCGCCGACGAGGTTGAGTGCGCCGGCAATGTAACGGCCGTTCCGACGCGCCATGACGAGGACGATCGCCTCCGGCATGCGCTCGCCGAGCAAACTGAAGAACCGACGATTGAGATAGGGGCGGCCCCATTTCCGGCTGCCGGTGTCCATGTAGAAGCCGAAGAAGGCGTCCCATGCTTCGTCCGTCAGGCCAGCGCCCGTCAGCCGGTCGATGGTGATGTCGTTGGCCAGCGCCTCGCGGCGTTCCTTGCGCAGGCCCTTGCGCTTGCGCGAAGCCAGCGATTCCAAGAAGTCGTCATAGGTCGCGTAACCGCGATTGATGAAGTGGAACTGCTGGTCCGTGCGGTGCAGAAAGTCGTCGTCCTCGAGCGCCGCTAGATCACCCGGCTCCAGAAACGTCGCGTGCGCGGAGGAGATCTTCGTCTGCGCGACATAGGCCTTCGTGGCTTCCGCCATCGCCAGACGCACGGCATCCGCCGACGGGCCGGATCCGACGAGGAAGCGCGGTCCGGTGACGGGCGTGAACGGCACGGAAAGCTGAAGCTTGGGATAGTATCGCCCGCCGGCCCGCTCGAACGCGTCTGCCCAGCCGTGGTCGAAGACATATTCGCCCTGGCTGTGCCCCTTCAGATAGGCCGGAGCGACGCCGAGCAGATCGCCGCGCTCGTTTTCAAGAACGAGGTGCTGCGGCAGCCAGCCCGTGCGACCGCCGACGCAGCCGGCCTCTTCGAGCGTTCGCAGGAAGGCGTGCCGTACGAAGGGATTGGACGACAACGTCTCGTGCGTCGCCGCCAACACGTCCCAACGCCCGGCGTTGAGGTCCCCGATGTCCTCGACGACACGGAGCGAGAGAGTGTCTTCGCTCAAAGGCACCGCCGTGTCGTCGCTGTCGCTGCTATCGTTCATCGGCTTCGAAATCCTTCTTCGAGGATCCGTCGCCCGCGTATCAGGACGGCAGGAACCCCTCGAACGTCATCTGGTCGGCATAGCGTTCGCTGCGCTCGACATCGTCGGGCCGGCGAACCGTCCAGCTGATCACCGGACGATGCCGCTCTGTCCGCACCCACTCGACGAACGGGTTCGGCAGATGGTGAACATTGTAGGACACGAACGAGCAGTGTCTCTCGAACACGACACGATGCCGCTCCAGGATGTCGGCTCGCGTGCCCTCTGCCGTGAGACCCACCGGCACCTTGATCGGCGCCGCGCCGCTCTGCTCGATCAGCCACTCGTCGAACGACATCAGTGCCAGCCGGCCCTCATAACCGTCGATGACCGCGGCCACGGCTTCGAGGAAGCCGCCATCGAACTCTGGAGAGATGCCCTTCAGTTCGACGACGAGCGGCACCCGAGCGTTCACCAGCGCCAGCGCCTCACGAAGCGTCGGGATGGTTTCCTCGGTGCCACCAAGTCGCAGTTGACCGAGGTCTGTAGCGTCGAGATCGCGAACGTTGCCACTGGACGTCGTCAGACGCGACAACGACTCGTCGTGAAACACCACGGGCACGCCATCGCGCGAGAGGCGCACGTCGCATTCGATCGCGAAGCCGCCATCGATGGCGGCGCGGAAGGCGGCGAGCGAGTTCTCGCAGACAAGACGGTTGGCGTCGTGCAGCCCGCGATGGGCGATGGGCCGCTCCCGCAGCCAGCCGATATCGGCATCGACAGAGATCATGGACGTCACGCCACCTCGAACGTGGCTTCGATCTCGACCGCGGCATTCATCGGCAGGGCGGGAACGCCGACCGCGGAGCGCGCATGACGGCCGCGTTCGCCAAGCATCTCGACGAGGAAGTCGGACGCGCCGTTGGCGACCTTGTGCTGGTCGGTGAAGGACGGGTCGCTGGCGACGAACACGGTGAGCTTCAAAAGACGGCCGATCGTCTCGAGATCGCCGAGCGCCGCCTTGGCCTGCGCCAGGATGTTGACGGCACAGAGCTTGGCGGCATGCTGGCCGTCCTCCAGCGGCACGTCGGCGCCGAGCTTGCCTGCGACCGCGATCTTGCCGCCTTCGAGCGGCAACTGGCCGGATGTCTGCAGCGTCGTGCCGAAGCGGACGAAGGGCACGTAATTGGCCGCGGGGGCAGCAGCCACCGGCAACTGGATGCCGGCAGCGGCGAGGCGGCTCTCGATCGTATCGGTCATGACGGGTCCTGGAACTTCTGGATCGGATCGAAGACGGCTAGCAGCTTTTTCGCTATGCTTCGATCCCGGACGAAACGAGAATTGACCAGAAAGTTGCCCCGACGATGCTCCTACGCCTGTCCGTCGCCGCCGTCGGCATCGTGGCCGCTTCGGCCGGCTCGTCCTTCGCGGCCGGGCTGGTGCCGCACGAGGCGGTCTACGAATTGAAGCTGGCGTCCCAGCCCGAAACGATCGCCTCAGTTGACGCGCGCATTGCGTTGCAGCTCAAGCCTGATGGCTGCGAAGGGCTCTCCCTGGACTATCGCTTCGTCGCGCGGTTTCATCAGAGCGACGAGATCACGGTGACGGACCAGCAGACGCTGTCGCGCGAAAGTCGGGTCGGGGACCGATTCGAGTTCGAGACAAAGACGCTGGTCGACGGAGCGCCGCAGGAGACGGTGAAGGGCCTGGCCGAGAACGCCGGCGGTGCCACCCGCGTCGCCTTCACCCAACCCGTGGAGCGCAAAGCCGAACTGGCGCTCTCGAACTTCCCGCTGCACCATACCAACGTGCTCATCGAGAGCGCGTTGGCGGGCAAGCGTGTCGTCGAGGCGAAGATCTTCGATGGCGACAACGAACCCGACAAGAATCTAACGACCACGGCGCTCATCGTCCCCGCCAAGACCGGCGAGGCGAACGAGCCCAATGTCGCGATCCGTGACCGCGTTGTCGGCCTTCGCTCGTGGCGCGTTACCGAATCGTATTTCAACGACGACAGCAACGGCGATGGTCTGCCCATCTTCGAGACCCGCTATCGGCTCTATGAGAACGGCGTGACCGACGAACTCTACATGGACTTCGGCGACTATGCGCTGGCCGGCAAGCTCGGACGCCTGGAGTATCTTCCCGACGCCGCCTGCACCCGATGATCGGCGAACTTGGCTTGCGGCCGGAGGGAATGCCGACTAGTTAAAGCGCTGGGCGTCTCGCTTGCCGAAATCGGGCAGGTGGTGTATGCGCGCCCTCATTCCACACACGGAAGCCGGGATCGATCAAACCGCATGCGGTCCTTCGAACCCACCGGTGGCAGTCCGCCCGGACTGCTTCGTTCCGTGGAGGCATAACCGGTATAAGGACGAACAACGATGGCTCTGCCAGACTATTCCATGCGCCAGCTGCTCGAGGCGGGTGTCCACTTCGGCCACCAGACTCACCGCTGGAACCCGAAGATGGCGCCGTTCATCTTCGGCGCTCGCAACAACATCCACATCATCGATCTCGCGCAGACCGTGCCGCTGCTGCACACCGCGCTTCAGGCGGTGTCGGACTCGGTCGCTCGCGGCGGTCGCGTTCTCTTCGTCGGCACCAAGCGCCAGGCGTCCGAGATCATCGCCGATGCGGCGAACCGCTCGGCCCAGTACTACGTCAACGCCCGCTGGCTCGGCGGCATGCTGACGAACTGGAAGACGATCTCGAATTCGATCCAGCGTCTTCGCAAGCTCGATGAACTCCTGGCAGGCGAAGCTTCCGGCTTCACCAAGAAGGAGCGCCTGACCCTGCAGCGCGAGCGCGACAAGCTCGACCGCGCGCTCGGCGGCATCAAGGACATGGGCGGCGTGCCGGACATGATCTTTATCATCGATACCAACAAGGAAGCGATCGCGATCGAAGAGGCCAAGCGCCTCGGCATCCCGGTCGTCGCCGTGGTCGATTCGAACTGCGATCCGTCCTCGATCAACTACCCGATCCCGGGCAACGACGACGCGGCTCGCGCGATCTCGCTCTACTGCGACCTCATCGCCCGTGCGGCGGTCGACGGCATTGCGCGTCAGCAGGGTTCGATGGGCGTCGACATCGGCGCGATGGAAGAGGCTCCGATCGAGCCCGCGCTCGAAGAGGCCGCTCCGGTCGCCGACGAGCAGGCCGCTCCGGCCGCCGCCTAAGCCACCTTCGGCAATCCCGTGAGACCCGTGACGGCGTCAACGCGCCGTCACACGATCGGCGCACCCTTTCCACTGGAACTGGTGCGCCCAATTTTTTGTGAGACAGAGGCCAACTCCATGACGACGATCTCCGCTTCGATGGTGAAGGATCTGCGCGAGAAGACCGGCGCAGGCATGATGGACTGCAAGACCGCGCTGGCCGCGACGGACGGCGATATGGAAGCCGCCATCGACTGGCTGCGTGCCAAGGGCATCGCAAAAGCCGACAAGAAGTCGGGCCGTACCGCTGCCGAAGGCCTCGTCGGCGCCGCCTCGGCCGAGAACAAGGCCGTGCTGGTCGAAGTGAACTCCGAGACCGACTTCGTCGCACGCAACGACGCGTTCCAGACGCTCGTGCGCAACGTCGCCGGCGTCGCATTGACGACCGACGGCACGCTCGACGCGGTTGCCGCCGCAGCCTATCCGGGTTCGGAGAAGAACGTCTCGGACACGATCAAGGACACGATTGCGACGATCGGCGAGAACATGAGCCTGCGCCGCGTGACGCAGCTTTCGGTGTCGAACGGCGTCGTGGCGACCTACATCCATAACCAGGTCGCCGAAGGTCTCGGCAAGCTGGGCGTGCTCGTGGCCATCGAGTCCGAGGGCGACAAGGCCGCGCTGACCGCCTTCGGCCGTCAGGTCGCCATGCACGTCGCCGCGACGAACCCGCTGGCACTGACCGACGGCGAGATCGACGCCACGACGGTCGAGCGCGAGAAGGCCGTGTTCTCCGAGCAGGCCCGGCAGTCGGGCAAGCCGGAGAGCATCATCGAGAAGATGGTCGAGGGGCGCATGCGCAAGTTCTACGAGGAGGTCGTCCTCCTGAAGCAGAACTTCGTCATCAACCCCGATCTGACCGTCGAGAAGGCGCTCGAGGCCGGCGCGAAGGATTTCGGCGCATCCGCCAAGATCGTCGGCTTCGTGCGCGTGGCGCTGGGCGAAGGCATCGAGCGCGAGCAGAGCGATTTCGCGGCCGACGTCGCGGCGGCTGCCGGCAAGAAGTAAGCGTCGGCCTCCGTCGAACGCAAACTGCATGTTGAAGGAGGGCGTTCGCTTGAGAAGCGAGCGCCCTTCCTGTATCGCAGGCCGGCATCAAGATTGGGAACATCGCATGACCGTCCGCTTCAAACGAGTGCTGCTGAAGGTCTCCGGCGAGGCGTTGATGGGCGGGCAGGGCTTCGGTATCGACGTTGCCGTGGCCGACCGGATCGCCGGTGACATCCACGAGGCGCAAGCGCTCGGCGTCGAAATCTCCGTGGTGGTTGGCGGCGGCAACATCTTCCGCGGCGTTGCCGTTGCGTCGAAGGGCGGCGACCGCGTGACCGGCGATCACATGGGCATGCTGGCGACCGTCATCAACGCTCTGGCGCTACGCACCTCGCTGACGAAGCTTGGCATCGACGCCGTGGTGCTCTCGGCGATTCCGATGCCCGAGATCTGCGAGAGCTTCTCGCAGCGTGTCGCCCTCGCGCACGCCTCCGCGGGACGCGTCGTCATCTTCGCCGGCGGCACCGGCAACCCGTTCTTCACCACCGATTCCGCGGCGGCGCTTCGCGCAGCCGAGATGGGCGCGGCCGCCCTCTTCAAGGGCACGCAGGTCGACGGCATCTACAGCGCCGATCCCAAGCTCGTCCCCGATGCGACACGATTCGACAAGCTGACGCACGACGAGGTTCTCAACCGGGGTCTTGCCGTCATGGATGTGACGGCCGTCGCGCTGGCACGCGAGAACCATATCCCGATCGTGGTGTTCTCGATCCACGAGAAGGGCGAATTCAGCCGCATCCTTGACGGCGGCGGCGTCTCCACCATCGTGTCCGACTAGACTCAGATTCGACATCATCGCGAAACGACATCGTCTGCAGAAGGAAGCCACATGCCTGCACCGGACCTGAACGAGCTGAAGCGCCGCATGGAAGGCGCCATCACGTCCTTCAAGGGCGACCTCGCCGGCCTGCGCACCGGACGCGCTTCCGCCAATCTGCTTGATCCCATCATGGTATCCGCCTACGGCTCGCAGATGCCGCTGACGCAGGTCGCCAACGTCACCGTCCCCGAGGCGCGCATGGTGGCCGTGTCGGTCTGGGACAAGTCCATGGTCGGCGCCGTCGAGCGTGCGATCCGCGAGAGCAGCCTCGGGCTGAACCCGATCACCGACGGCACGACGCTTCGCATCCCGCTGCCCGAGTTGAACGAGCAGCGCCGCAAGGATCTGGTCAAGGTCGCCCACACCTACGGCGAGAATGCCCGCATCGCCGCCCGCCACGTGCGCCGCGATGGCATGGACATGCTCAAGAAGGCCGAAAAGGACGGCGACGTCAGCCAGGACGACAGCCGCGTGATGGCTGAGAAGATCCAGAAGGCGACCGACGAGACGATCACCGACATCGACAGAGCGCTTTCCGTAAAGGAAGCGGAAATCATGCAGGTCTAACACTCGCGTCGGGTTTGAAAGCGCGCGCGCGGAAAGCGGAGAAGATGGTGGAACAGGTGCGGCATCCCCAACACGTCGCCATCATCATGGACGGCAACGGCCGCTGGGCCAAGGCTCGGGGCCTGCCGCGCACGATGGGCCATCGGCGCGGTGTCGAGGCCGTGCGCGAAGCCGTGCGCACCGCTCGCCATCTCGGGATCCGCTATCTCACGCTCTTCGCCTTCTCCTCCGAGAACTGGCGCCGACCGGCCGACGAGGTGGGCGAACTTCTTCGACTGCTCAAGATCTTCATTCGTCGCGATCTGGCCGACCTTCACCGCGAGGGCGTCAAGGTGAAGGTCATCGGCGCTCGCGAGGGGCTGCCGCCCGATATCCGTTCGCTTCTGGAAGAAGCCGAGCAACTGACGCGGGCGAACGAGCAGAATGTGCTCGTCATCGCCTTCAACTACGGTGCGCGGGACGAGATGGCACGGGCGATGCGCCGGATCGCCGAGAAACTCGTGACGGGCGAGGCGACGATCGATGCCGTCACGCCGGAATATGTCGACGAGCACTTGGACACCGCCGGTATTCCCGATCCCGACCTGATCATCCGCACCAGCGGTGAATTGCGCCTGTCGAACTTTCTCCTGTGGCAGGCGGCCTATTCCGAGTTCGCGTTCCTGCCGTGCCTGTGGCCGGATTTCGACCGCAAGGCGTTCGAGGATGCCGTCCGGGATTATGCGATGCGAGACAGGCGCTTCGGCGGCATCTCCCGCGAAATCGCGTCCTGACGGATGGGTCTTGGCCTCGCGCGTCTCGTTGCGGCTCCCACCTGGACGGATCTGAAATCCCGGCTGATCTCCGCGATCGTCCTCGGCATCGCGGTTCTCGGCCTCACGATCGTCGGCGGCGTCGGCTTCCGCCTCCTCTGCTGTGCGACATCGATCATCGTCTTCGATGAATGGGCGCGCATGACCCGCGCCAAGAAGGCGGGTGACATCTACCTCTTTGCCCGGCGGGCCCTGTTCGTCTCGCTCATTGCCTTCTTCTTCGGCTTTCACGGCGCCGCACTGGCGATCGTCGCGTTGGCCACGGGCTTCATCGCCATCGTCGATCGCGGCGAGCGCAAGGCGGACTGGGTGATGGGCGGTCTCGTCTATGCCGCCGTTGCCGGCATGGCTCCGGGCATGCTGCGCGATAGCGGTTCGGAAGGGCTGGCGGTGCTCGGCCTCGTGATCGCAGTCGTCTGGGCGACCGACATTTTCGCTTACTTTTCAGGCCGGACTTTCGGTGGGCCCAAGCTTATGCCGATGGTCTCGCCGAAGAAGACCATTTCCGGCGCCGTGGGCGGTCTCGTCGCCGGCGTCCTCTTCGCGGCCGCTTTCGGATACTGGCTGACCGGCAGCATCGATCCGCTCGTCCTGGCTCTGGCTGCGGTTTTGTCGGTCGTCGGGCAGGCAGGGGATCTTTTCGAATCCTGGATCAAGCGGCGGTTCGGTGTGAAGGATTCGGGGCGCCTCATTCCGGGACACGGCGGATTGATGGATCGGATCGATGGCCTGATCGTCGCCACCGGCGTAGCATTGCTGTTCGGCATCGCTGGGGCCGGCATCGACCACCCGGCACGCGCGATCTTCGATTTCTAGCTGATTCCCGACTCGCGCCGATGGCAGCGGATCCTCGGCCAAGACAGGTATGTGACGGATGGATGTGACCGGCTGGATGAGCAGCCTCTGGGATACGGCGCTGATCAAGGTCATCCCGTTCCTCTTCGTGTTGACGGTCATCGTCTTCTTTCACGAACTCGGCCACTACCTGATCGGCCGCTGGTCGGGCATCCGTATCATGGCGTTCTCCGTCGGCTTCGGGCCGGAAATCGTCGGGTTCAACGACCGCCGCGGGACGCGCTGGAAGCTCTGCGCGATTCCGCTGGGCGGCTACGTGAAGTTCTTCGGCGACGAGAACGCCGCGAGCGTTCCCAGCAAGACGGCTCTCGAGGGCGTCAGCGCGGAAGAGAGCCGGGGTGCCTTTCAGAACGCCACGGTCGGGCGCCGGGCGGCGACGGTGGCGGCCGGCCCCATCGCCAACTTCATCCTCGCGATCACGATCTTCGCAGGCACCGCCTATGTCGGCGGCATCGTCGTCGGAGATCCCGTCGTCTCGGAGGTCCGTCCGGGGTCTCCTGCCGCGACGGCCGGCGTCCAGCCGGGCGATCGGATCCTGACGGCCGATGGCGAAAAGATCGAGTATTTCAGCGATCTCCAGCGCTACGTCTCCAGTCGCGCGGGCGTTCCGATCCGCATCGAGGTGAACCGCAGCGGCACGCCGACCGAACTCACCGTGACGCCCCGTGAAGAGACGCAGACGGACGGCTTCGGCAACGAGTTCAAGACGCCGGTCATCGGCATCGTCGCGAACGCCGAGTCGGCGTCGTTCCGCACCCAATCGCTGACGCTGCCGCAAGCATTCGGCTACGGCCTGTCGCAGACCTGGTTCGTCACCGAGCGGACGGTGGCCTTCATCGGCGGCATCTTCGGCGGCACGCAGGCGAGCGACCAGATTGGCGGGCCGATCCGCATCGCGCAGGTTTCGAGCCAAGTCGCGACCCTGGGCTTTGCCGCTCTTCTCAACCTCGCGGCCCTCCTGTCGATCTCGATCGGCCTGCTGAACCTGCTGCCGGTTCCGATGCTCGATGGCGGCCATCTCCTGTTCTACGGATTCGAGGCCGTGCGTGGAAAGCCACTCAGCGACCGCGTTCAGGAGGTGGGGTTCCGGATTGGCCTCGCTCTGGTGATGCTCCTTATGGTATTCGCTTTCTGGAACGACCTTTCGAGTCTCACTTGAACGGTCGGCAGAGGGTCGGGGAAAGGATTTGCGAAGCATTAACCAAGGTTCACGCTCGCGTTGCGGGTGTGCAACGGTTTTCCGATTCCTAAAGGGAATCGATCCACTTTGGTTGAACGTGTCCGCAAAGCCGATAAAACCGCACGGCATGCCGAATTCGGACTTCGTGCCGTCGGCGGAATAGAAAAGGTAAAGGCCCTATGAAGGCTGGATCGAAGCTTCTGAGCGCGCTCTCCGCCGCGGCTCTATCGTCCACGGTGCTTGCTGCTTCGGCCGTCAGTCTTGAACTGGTCAGCCTGTCTGAAGCTGGCGCGGCGGTCCTCAACCGGGTCGAGGTTCGCGGCAACCAACGCGTCGACGCCGAGACGGTCCGCAACCTGATCCAGTTCCGGTCGGGCCAGAACTACTCCGACGCCGATGTCGACACCGCGGTGACGCGGCTCTTCGCGACGGGCCTCTTCTCCGATGTCCGGGCGACGCAGTCCGGCGGCGCACTGGTCGTCAACGTCGAAGAGAACCAGATCGTCGGCGAGGTCGTCTTTCAGGGCAACAACAAGATCAAGAACGAGCAGCTGACGACGGCTGTCCAGACCGCGTCGCGTGAGCCCTACAACGCTTCCACGGCGCAGGCCGATGTCGATGCGATCAAGGCCGCCTACACGCGGATCGGTCGCTCCGATGCGACGGTGGCGGTGCGGACCGTTCCGGCCGAGGGCAACCGCGTCAACGTCGTCTTCGACATTCAGGAAGGCGACCGCACCCAGATCGAGAGCATCAACTTCGTTGGGAACAACGCCTTTGGTGATTCGCGTCTGAAGGAAGTGATCTCGCTTCGCGAGTCTGGCATCTTCAGCTTCCTGCAGCGCAACGACATCTACGACGAAGATCGTCTTCGCGCTGACGAAGAGGCGCTGCGCCGTTTCTACTTCAACCGCGGCTTCGCGGATTTCCGCATCGTCTCCTCGGTCGCCGAGCTCGAGCCGACGCAGAACAAGTACTTCATCACCGTCACTGTGGATGAGGGTGAGCGTTACACCTACGGCAACATCAACATCGACTCGACCGTTCCGGGTATCGATGCCGAGTCTCTGAAGACCGAACTCGAGACGAAGTCCGGCGACACCTACAGCGCCGAGAAGGTCGAGGATTCGCTCGTCAACCTGACGAACGCCGTGGCCAACCAGGGGTACGCCTTCGCTCAGGTCACGCCACGCGGCGATCGCGACTTCGCGAACAATACGATCTCGGTCGATTACGTCATCGATCAGGGTCCGCGCGCCTATGTCGAGCGGATCGAGGTTCGCGGCAACACCAAGACCCGCGACTACGTGATCCGTCGCGAGTTCGACGTGTCGGAAGGCGACGCCTTCAATCAGGTCCTCGTGCAGCGTGCCAAGAAGCGCCTTGAAGGCCTGCGCTTCTTCAAGACCGTCAACGTCTCGACCGCGCCGGGCACCCAGCCTGATCGGGTCGTCGTGATCGTGCAGGTGGACGAGCAGTCGACCGGTGAATTCTCGGTTGGCGGCGGCTACACCACGGGTGGCGAAAGCTCCGGCCCCGTGGCCGAGGTCGGTATCACCGAGCGCAACTTCCTCGGTCGCGGACAGTTCGTGAAGGTGTCCGCAGGCTTCGGCGAGGACACGCGCAGCTACAATCTGTCCTTCACCGAGCCCTATTTCCTCGGCCGTCGTCTGGCTGCCGGTTTCGATCTGTATCGCACCGAGAACTCGTCCTCGACCGCGTACGACATCGTGCGGACCGGTGGCTCGCTGCGTCTGGCGGCGCCGATCACCGAGGACGTCACGGCGCAGATCGCCTACAACTACAAGGAAGAGACGTTCGGCGACGATCAGGGAATCGTGGTTCGCGACGCCTTCGGCCAGCCGATCTTCGCGAACGGCCTGTTGCAGTATGCGACTTGCGGAAACTCCGCGATCGCGCCGCTCTACACGCTCTCGCCGATCATCAATGAGGCGATCTGCGACAGCCCGTACTCGACCTCCTCGATCTCCTACGCGCTGACATACAACACGCTGGACAACCAGCAGGATCCACGCAACGGCTTCTTCGCGCAAGCCGGCCAGGAAGTCGCTGGTCTCGGCGGCGACGCGCAGTTCCTGCGGACGACGGCCCGCGCGTCGTATTTCAGCCTCTTGTCCGAAGAGTATGACGTCATCGGTCAGCTCAGCGGCGGTGGCGGCAACGTCACGGCGCTCGGCGACGACCTGCGGGTCTTCGACAACTTCTTCAAGGGCCAGGATATCGTTCGCGGCTTCAAGTATCAGGGGCTCGGCCCGCGCCAGAACGGCGTGGCGATCGGCGGCACGAACTACGTCAACGCATCGGCCGAAGCGACCTTCCCGCTGCCGCTCGTATCGCGTGATTTCGGCTTCCGCGGTGCAGCTTTTGCCGATGCAGGCTCGCTGTGGGGCGTGGAAAACTCCGAGGGCCAGCTCGGCATCCAGGGCGATGAGTTCGCTCTGCGCGCCTCGGCAGGTGTCGGCCTGATCTGGGCCTCGCCATTCGGTCCGCTGCGCGTCAACTACGCCGTTCCGCTGGCGAAGGAAGACTACGACCGGACCCAGGAATTCTCGTTCGGCTTCTCGTCGCGCTTCTGAGCGACGCAGGCGCGAGTTCGGAATGACCGATCGATCATTTTTCAAGCGCGGCGAGGGGGTAACCCTCGCCGCGCTTGCTTTGGCCTGTGAGGCGACACTTCTCGACGCGTCGTACAGTGAGGTCCGCATCCGCGGCATCCGCGCACTCGGCGAGGCTGGCGCAGACGATGTCGCTTTGTTTGACAATCCCAACTACGCCGCGACCCTCGCGACCTCTCAGACTGGCGCCGTCCTGACATCCGCCCGCTACGCGCCGCAGGTGCCGCTGGGGACGCCGGTCTTGGTCGCGAAGGAACCGCAGATCGCGTTCGCGCGGGCAGGGTGGCTGCTGCATCCTGCCGCCATTCGTCCTGGCAGCGACTTTGCCGAAGGGTTCATCTCTCCGCAGGCCAGCATCGACCCGTCCGCTCGGATCGAGGAGGGAGCAACCATCGAACCGTTCGTTCGCATCGGTCCCGATGTCGAGATCGGACGAGGCAGCATCGTCGCGTCGGGCGCCTCCATCGGCGCGGGTTGCCGCATCGGCCGCAACGTGCGCATCGGCCAGCAGGTCAGCATCCAGCACGCGTTGATCGGCAACGACGTGATCCTGCATCCCGGCGTGCGGATCGGTCAGGACGGATTCGGCTACGCCATCGGCTCGGTCGGTATCCTCAAGATGGTCCAGGTTGGGCGTGTCATCCTGCAGGACAATGTCGAGGTGGGCGCCAACTCCACGATCGATCGCGGTGCGGTTCGCGACACGGTCGTGGGCGAAAACACGAAGATCGACAACCTGGTCCAGATCGCTCACAACGTGGTGATCGGTCGAAACTGCATCATCGTCGGCCAGGTCGGCATCGCCGGCAGCGCGACGATCGGCAATGGTGTCGCGATCGGTGGACAGAGCGGCGTCAACGGCCACATCACGATCGGCGACGGGGCCCAGGTGGCCGCGGTCAGCACGGTCGCTACCGATATGCCGGCGGGTGCGCGTTGGGGCGGAACCCCGGCGCGGCCGGTCCGCGAATGGATCAGGGAAATGGCGGTCCTCAAGGGACTGACACAGACGGGACGGGGGTCCAAGCGTGACGACGGCTGATGTGACGACGCTTGAAAGCGTCGATATCCTCAAGATCATGCAGCTCTTGCCGCATCGCTATCCGTTCCTGCTCGTCGATCGTATCGTCGAGATCGACGGAGATCGGCGCGCCGTGGGACTGAAGAACGTGACGGCGAACGAGCCCCACTTCCAGGGACATTTTCCCGACTATCCCGTCATGCCCGGCGTGCTCATCATCGAAGGCATGGCGCAGACCGCAGGGGCGATCTGCCAATTGGCAACCGGGGGCGACTCAAAGTCGATCGTCTATTTCATGACGATCGACGGTGCCAAGTTCCGCAAGCCCGTCGTGCCAGGAGACTGCCTCGAGTACCACGTGGTCCAGACCAAGAAGCGCGGCAACATCTGGAAGTTCGACTGCGCGGCGATCGTCGCCGGCAACAAGGTGGCCGAGGCGACGATCAGTGCGATGCTCGTCGCGCCGGACGCGAAGTAGCGGATGGGCGGGTTTCGGGTCCATCCGTCGTCGATCGTCGAGGACGGTGCCATAATCGGTGAGGGATCCGAGATCGGGCCCTTCTGCCATATCGGTCCGCGCGTGCGGCTCGGTGCGGGCGCGCGACTGCGCTCGCATGTCGTTCTGGCCGGCAACACGACGATCGGCGATCGCGCCAACATCTATCCGTTCGCGTCCATCGGCCATGATCCGCAGCACCTGAAGTATCAGGGCGAAGACACGCGTCTGGTGATCGGGAACAACTGCCTGATCCGCGAACACGTGACGATGAATCCGGGAACGGTTCAGGGGCGGTCCGAGACGACGATCGGCCACAACTGCTCGTTCTTCACGGCAGCCCATGTCGCTCATGATTGTCTCGTCGGCTCCAACGTCACGCTGATCAACAACGTCATGCTCGCCGGACACTGCGTCGTCGGCGATTTCGCGACGATCGCCGGCGGATCGGGCATCCATCAATTCACCCGCATCGGGCATCACGCCTATGTCGGCGGGCTGGCCGCGGTCGAGGGCGATATCATCCCCTTCGGCATGGTGCTCGGCAACCGCGCCTATCTCTCGGGCCTCAACGTCATCGGCATGAAACGGGCCGGCTTCAATCGCGACGCGATCCGCAACGTGCGCAAGGCGTATCGGATGCTGTTCTCGGACGATCTGACGTTCAAGGAGAACATTGAAGAGGTGGAGACGGAGTATCCCGACGATCCGCTCGTGCAGGATCTTCTAGGCTTCATCCGGGCAGGCGGTGACCGCGCCATCTGCTTCCCGCGCAGCGTTCGCCCGGCCTGACCGTGCCAACGGAGCGTCCCGTCGCGACGCCGTCGGGACGGTTGGCCATCATCGCAGGTGGCGGCGCCTTGCCGCGGATCGTCGCGGACGAGGCGGCGAGGGCGGGGCGCAATCCTTTCATCGTACCGATCGCCGACGGGCGTGCGGGCGACTGGTCGGCGTGGGATCACAAGCCGCTGTCTTGGGCGAGGACGGGCGACGTCTTTGCGCTCCTGCGCTCGCGCGGCGTCGGCACCGTCGTGTTCTGCGGCACGATCTCGGTGCGGCCCGACTACCGTTCGATGATTCCGAGCCTTCGCACGCTCGCCTTCATGCCCGAACTCTTCCGAATGGTCAGGGGCGGAGATGACAGCTTGATTCGCGCGGTTTCGCGAGCGTTCGAGGCGCGCGGGTTCGAGGTCGTCGGCGTCCAGTCGATCGTGCCGACGCTGCTGATGCCGGCGGGCGTCCTCTCGGCTCGCACACCCGATCTCCGCGAAATGGACGCGGTGCGGCGGGCTGCCGAAGCGGCGGACCTGATCGGCCGTCTCGACGTTGGCCAAGCCGTGGTGGCGTCCTGCGATCGGGTCATCGCGCTCGAAGGCATCGAGGGCACGCAGGAGATGCTGCGACGTGTTGCCGATCTTCGCGCCCGCGGCCGAATCGGCCGCCGCGAGCCGACGGTTCTCTTCAAGGCTTTCAAGCCGCAACAGGATGCGAGGTTCGATCTTCCCAGCATGGGCCGCGACACCGTGGATCAGGCGGTGGCTGCGGGACTGTCGGGCATCGCGCTGACGGCGGGTCGGTCGCTGCTCATCGAGTCCGAACGCGTGCTCGAGGCGATGAGCGCCACGGATCTCTTCCTCGTCGGCATGGAAACCCATAGCGAGAGCGCCGCATGAAGATCGCATTCGTCCTCGGCGAAGAGTCTGCCGACCGGATCGGCGCCGATCTTTTGCGTGGCCTGCGAAGGGGAAGCGATGAACCGATCGAGGCGATCGGGCTCGGTGGCGACGCCATGCGGGCCGAGGGCCTTGAAAGTCTGTTCGATATCGAGGACCTGTCGATCATCGGCATCGGTGCGATCGTCGCCCGGCTTCCCAAGCTGCTCGGCCGTCTCCGCCAGACCGTGGACTTCCTCGTCGCGGAGCGTCCCGATGCGGTGGTGACGATCGACAGCTTCACCTTCACAAACCGGGTGGCGCTGCGGTTCCGCACCGCGTTGCCGCAGACGCTGATCGTCAACGTGGTACCGCCGGCGATCTGGGCTTATCGCCCGCAGCGGGCGCAGGCGCTCGCCGCGGCCGTCGATCACAGCTTCAGCCTCTTTCCCTTCGAGCCCGCTGTGCTGGCCGAACATGGCGGACCGCCAGCCACCTATGTTGGCCATCCCCTGATGGGGAACGAACGGCTGGCAAGGCTCATCGAACGCGATCGTCTGGTCGGCATGCGTCAGCCTGCGGCACCTCCGCGATTGCTGATCCTCCCCGGTTCACGGCGCGGCGAGATCTCCCGCCTGATGGACGATTTCGGCCGCACCTTCGCATTGCTCAGCGAACGGATCCCCGGCGTGACCGGCGTCCTTCCCGCCATTCCTCGTGTTCGAAGCCTGATCGAGGACAAACTGAAGACTTGGCAGGTGCGTCCCGAGGTCGTCGAGGGCGAGGACGCCAAGTGGCAGGCGTTCGCATCGGCGGATGCTGCTCTAGCGGCCTCCGGCACAGTCGCGCTTGAGTTGGCGCTCGCAGGCATCCCAATGGCGCTCTGCTACCGAGTCGATCCGCTTACCTACCTGCTACGCCACATGATCACGGCCTGGACGGCGGCGCTTCCGAACTTCATCGCCGGTCATCCGCTCGTGCCCGAGCATTTCCACGAGTTCATCCGTCCCGAAGCTCTTGCGCGAAGGCTTGAACGGCTGATGACCGAGACGCCGGAGCGCCACGCGCAGATGGCGGGCTTCGCTGAGATCCGGAGAGCCATGAGCGTCCCGACTTCGCCCGGTGAGACCGCCGCGAAGCTGCTGCTCGAACAGATCGCCCGGCGCCGTCTTCATTCGCATAGTAAAACGGGCGCCTGAGCGCCCGTCTCTTATAGCGATGGGTCGATCGGGGCTGTTCAGCCGCGCTCGCCGACCGCGACGTAGTCCCGCTGCGGGGCGCCCGTGTAAAGCTGGCGCGGACGACCGATGCGCTGATGCGGATCCTCGATCATCTCCTTCCACTGCGCGATCCAGCCGACCGTGCGAGCGACGGCGAAGAGCACCGTGAACATGGTGGTGGGGAAGCCCAGCGCCTTCAACGTGATGCCCGAGTAGAAGTCAACGTTCGGGTAGAGCTTCTTCTCGATGAAGTAGGGATCGTTGAGCGCGATGTGCTCGAGCTCCATGGCCACTTCGAGCAGCGGATCGTCCTTGAGGCCGAGCTCGTCAAGCACCTCATGGCAGGTCTGCTGCATGATCTTGGCGCGTGGATCGTAGTTCTTGTAGACCCGGTGACCGAAGCCCATCAGGCGGAACGGGTCGTTCTTGTCCTTGGCGCGGGCAATGAACTCCGGGATGCGGTCCTTCGTGCCGATCTCGGTCAGCATGTTCAACGCCGCCTCGTTAGCGCCGCCATGCGCGGGGCCCCAGAGGCAGGCGATTCCGGCCGCGATGCAGGCGAACGGATTGGCGCCCGAGGAGCCTGCCAGACGCACCGTCGAGGTCGACGCGTTCTGCTCGTGGTCGGCATGAAGGATGAAGATCCGGTCCATGGCTTTCGCGAGCACCGGGTTGATGTGGTACGGCTCGCAGGGCACCGCGAAGCACATGTGCAGGAAGTTTTCCGCGTAGGAGAGGTCGTTGCGCGGATAAACGAAGGGCTGCCCAATGTGATACTTGTAGGCCATCGCTGCCAGCGTCGGCGTTTTGGCGACCATGCGGATCGAGGCCACCATCCGCTGATGCGGATCGGCGATGTCCGTCGAGTCGTGGTAGAAGGCCGACAGTGCGCCGACAGAGCCGACCATGACGGCCATCGGATGCGCATCGCGGCGGAAGCCGGTGTAGAAGCGCGACATCTGCTCGTGAACCATCGTGTGACGCGTCACGCGGTAGACGAAGTCGGTCATTTCGTGCGCGGTCGGCAGTTCGCCGTAAAGCAGCAGATAGCAGGTTTCGAGAAAGTCGCCCCGCTCGGCCAACTGGTCGATCGGATAGCCGCGATGCAGCAGAACGCCTTCGTCGCCGTCGATATAGGTGATCTTCGACTCGCAGGAGGCAGTCGACGTGAAGCCCGGATCGTAGGTGAAGAGGCCGGTGTTCTTGTAGAGGGACGCGATGTCGACGACATCCGGCCCGATCGTCCCATGGCGGAGTTCGAGTTCGGTACTCTTGTCACCAAGGGCCAGTTTCGCCGACTGATTCATGCGTTACCCCTTCTTCGAAAGCTCAAAGACATCGGGCCGCCGAGCGCCCGAAAGCCAGCTTCGATCGAATGCCTATCGGAAAGGCGGACACGGAACAAGATTTGGACACCGGTCATGTTGCATCGCAACCGCCGGCATCGCAAAAATTCTTTCAGTTCGCCTGATCGCGGAGCCGGGCGAGCGTTTCGTCGCGTCCCAGAACGGCCAGAACGTCGAAGACGCCGGGCGATGTCGTCTTGCCGGTGAGCGCGGCACGAAGCGGCTGCGCGGCTTTGCCGAGCTTCAAGCCGTTCGCTTCCGCGTACTGCCGCACCGCATCCTCGATCGTCTCGACCCGCCAGTCGGCAACCGCTTCGAGGGGCTGCAGCAAGCCCTTGATGATCTCGCGCCCTCCGCTGGCGAGAATCTCCTCGGCCTTCGGTTCGATCGGCAGAGGCCGCGCGGCGAAGAGGTAGGCGCAGCTCTCGGTCAGTTCGACGAGGGTCTTGGCGCGCTCCTTCAGGCCCGACATCGCCGCCGTCAGCATCCGGCGAACCGTCTCGTCGTCCTGTGACTTGAGGATGGCACCGTTCGGCAGCACGTCGCGCTCGCGCATCAGCGTCTCGACGAGATCGCCGTCGTTGCTCGCTCGCAGCCAGTGGCCATCGATCGCGTCGAGCTTGGCGAAGTCGAATCGCGCCGCGCCCTTATTGATGTCGACGATGTCGAACCAGTCGATCATCTCCTCGATCGACATAATTTCGTCGTCGCCGTGGCTCCAGCCGAGGCGCGCCAGATAGTTCAGCAGCGCGGACGGCAGGTAGCCCATTTCGCGATAGGCCTCGACGCCGAGCGCGCCGTGGCGTTTCGACAGCTTGGCGCCATCGGCCCCGTGGATCAGCGGAATATGCGCCATGACCGGCACGTCCCAGCCCATCGCCTGATAGATCAGTGTCTGGCGACCGGCATTGGTCAGATGGTCGTCGCCACGGATGATGTGGGTGACGCCCATGTCGTGATCGTCGACGACGACGGCATGCATATAGGTCGGGGTGCCGTCCGAGCGCAGGAGAACGAAATCGTCGAGGTCCTTGTTCGGGAAGCGCACGTCGCCCTGAACCTTGTCGGCAACAAGCGTCGTCCCGTCGAGCGGTGCCCGGATGCGGATCACCGGCTTGACGCCTTCGGGGGCCTCGCTCGGGTCGCGGTCGCGCCAGCGTCCGTCGTAGCGCGGCGGTCTCTTCTCGGCCTTCGCGAGCTCGCGCATCTCCTCAAGCTCCTGCTGGGAGGCGTAGCAGAGATAGGCCTTGCCGGCGGCAACGAGGTCCTCGGCGACCTCGCGGTGGCGGGCGACGCGGGCGAACTGCGAGATCGGAGGCTCGTCGGCGGTCAACCCGAGCCAGTCCAGCCCTTCGATGATGGCGTCGACGGCGCCCTGCGTCGAGCGCTCGCGGTCGGTGTCCTCGATCCGCAGCAGCATCTTGCCGCCCATGCGGCGGGCATAGAGCCAGTTGAACAGGGCCGTCCGCGCACCTCCGATATGAAGGTAGCCGGTCGGCGAGGGGGCAAAGCGGGTCACGACGCTGGATGTCATCGGCTGTCCTCGGCGCAATATCGGGCAAGACAAGGCGGGCGAGTGGCGCACAACTGACGGTGGATTATCATCGCGTGTGGCTGGAAAACGCCTGCTTTCGGTCGGTGGGTGTGTAGCATAGGGTTCGCTCGGCACAAGGCAGGCTGCTCCCGGTGACGTCGTCGCAAATTCCGGCCGGATCGGCTCCGCCTCGTCGCCTGCGGCCCGTCTTGTTCCGTACGATCGCAGGTGCTCGACAGTTTTCTTTCGCCGGTTGGTGGCAGCGGCAGATCGAGGTCGAGCGGGCTGCCCGGTCGGCCTTTGCCGTTCTCCCGATCACCATGATGGTCGGCATCCTCGCCGTGTACGGAGGCGGGTGGCGACCATCGATCGACCTCTGTGTGGCAGCGGCGGTGCTCGCCTTGGCGGGCCGGGCGCTTCTTCGAAGCCAGCCGTTTACGAGGCTCGCCTTGATGACCGCGACCTGGGTCGCGATCGGGATGGGCTCCGCAGGCATCGAACTCGCCCGGACCGATACGGTCATCCTGTCGGGCGACGCGACCGTTCGCATATCCGGTCGCGTCCTCAAGCGGGAGCGGGACGAGCGCGGACGCTATCGCTACACGATCGCCATCGAGGGCACCGAGCGACCGGTGCTGACTCGGCCGCCGGGTCGCGCCCGGATCCTAGTCTCGAGCCGGCACGAGCCGCTGCCCATCGGCGGAACCTATCGCGGCCTCGTGCGGCTCCGACCGCCTGCGGGTCCGGCCTATCCCGGTGCCTACGATTTCGCCTTCTCGCCCTACTTCGATGGCCTCGGCGCCTACGGCTTCTCACTGGGCGCACCGCAGGTGTCGACCGCGATCCGCCCACCAACCTTCGCGGACCGGGTCGCGCGCCTGCGTCTCGCCATGGACGAGCAGATTCGCGCCGTGCTGCCGGGCGCCACAGGCGCCGTCGCCTCCGCGCTGATCACCGGCGAGCGCGCCGGCATACCCGACGAGATCGAGGATGCGCTGCGCGCCACCAGCCTGGCGCATGTCCTTTCCATCTCCGGATTCCACATGGCGCTGGTGGCCGGCTTCACGATGCTTCTCGTTCGACTGGCGATCGCCGGGTTCCCGGCGGTCGCCCTGCGCTTCTCATCCAAGAAGACTGGCGCCGTCGCGGCGCTTGGCGTCTCCGCGTTCTACTTCCTCTTGTCTGGCGACAACGCCGCGACCGAACGGTCCTTTGTCATGCTCGCCATCATGCTGACGGCGATCCTCGTGGATCGGCCCGCGCTGACACTTCGCAATGTCGCGATCGCAGCGCTCGTGGTCATGGCGCTTTCGCCGCACGCCGTTCTCACCGCGACGTTCCAGATGTCGTTCGCCGCCACCGCGGCCCTGATCGGGGCCTACGGCGCCTATGCCAGATGGCAGACGGATCGGGCGCGCACCGTGGGCGGTGCTTCTTCCTCACGACTGCGGAGCGCTCTTCTCGTGATCGCCGGACTGGCACTGTCCTCGGTGATCGCCGGCGCGGCGACGGCGCCCTACGGCGTGTTTCATTTCCAGCGCGCCGCCCCGTTCGGCCTCGTCGCGAACGTCCTGGCGACGCCGATCTTCAGCTTCTGGATCATGCCGCTGGCGCTGCTCGCGGCGATGGCGATGCCCTTCGGCGCCGAGGCTCTGTTCCTGCATCCGATGGGCTGGGGTCTCGACGCCGTGTTCCGGCTCGCGACGGTTCTGGCACGGTGGCTGCCGGATCAGGCCGTCGGGCAGATCAGCGTCGCGGCCCTCGTGCTGTTCACCGCGTCCATCATCGTGGTGTCCTTTGCAGCCAGCGCCGCCCGCTGGCTCGCAATCCCGGTGGCGGTCGCGGCGTTCGCCGTGTCGCAACCATCACCTTCGCCCGAACTGCTGATCTTCGAGGACGGACGCGAGGTTGCACTGGGATTGGGTTCAGGAAACGTCGCCGCAATCCGCGACAAACCGAATGCCTTTGTCTGGGACCAGTGGCGCCGTGCCTTCGGTTGGAACGCGCCGATCGGACCGGTTCTGGCGGATGAGCCGCAATCGGGAGCCACCGCCGGCCCAAAGTTCCAAAGCGACGCGGCCGGGCGCTTCCGTTGCGAAGCCTCGATATGCCGCGCCGTCACGCCCTCCGGTCTGCGAGTGGCCTGGACGGACGACTATGAAAAGCTCGGCGAGGTCTGCGACACCGCTGATATCGCTATCGTGGCACGGGCGGTTCGCCTGGAAAGCTGTCGTTCGGGCGCCATGCTCATAACGCTTCGCACGCTTCGACGATCGGGAGCGCTCGCATTCCCGCCTATCACCAGCACCAGGGTGACGTCAGCTTCCATTCGCTCGATCGCCATCGAGCCGGACGAGTGGAACGCACACCGTCTTGCGCCTTGGCCCGAGTTTTGGCGCAATCCGGTGAAGATGGACACGTCCGAGCCATCGATGCGACCCTCGCCTGCGTCGACGATGACGCCAATCCCGGACGGGGCCAGCGGTCGAATCTCGGATGACGTCAGTGGTAGCGACGAATCAATCCCACCAGCTTCCCCTGAACCTTGACCCGTTCGGCGCCGAAGGTGCGGGTCTCATAGGCGGGATTGGCGGCCTCCAGCGCGATCGTGGCACCGCGCCGACGAAACCGCTTCAGTGTGGCTTCCTCGTCGTCCACGAGCGCCACGACGATTTCGCCGGCTGACGCGGTGTCGGTGCGCTGGATCACGACGGTGTCGCCGTCGAAGATCCCGGCCTCGATCATCGAATCGCCCTTCACCTCGAGGGCGTAATGTTCGCCGAGGCCGATCATGTCGATGGGCAACGTGATCGAGTGGGTGTTCTGCTGGATCGCGGAGATCGGAACACCCGCGGCAATCCGGCCCATGACGGGGATCGACACGACGTCGTTCGCGGCGATCACCTGCCGCGCAGGGGTCTCCGCCGTGTAGCGACCGGCGCCTACGGCGGGCCTGACTGAGGCAGGGAGATCGACTACGGTCTCCGGCTGGGCCTTCGGCGTCTTTGGCGCCGAGTCCGGCAGCTTCAGCACCTCCAGGGCGCGAGCCCGATTGGGCAGGCGGCGAATGAAGCCGCGCTCCTCCAGGGCTGTGATCAGCCGGTGAATACCCGACTTCGACCGCAGGTCGAGCGCATCCTTCATCTCGTCGAAGGAAGGAGGCACGCCGACGGACTGCAGCCGCTCGTGAATGAAGGTCAGCAACTCGTGCTGTTTACGCGTCAGCATCCCGCGACTCCGAAAAACAAAACCTGAACAAAGCTATCTGTTCCGTATGTGTTCCGCAAGGATTCGCGTCAGTCGAGCCGGATGAAACGGCACTCGTCGCCGATTGCCGCAGCGGGCGCGTTGGCGGGACGGTAGAGCAGGGCGTCGGCCTCGGCAAAGATCGACAGGAGTGACGAGTCCTGTCGCGGCAGCGGCGTCAGATGGAAACGCCCCTCGGCATCCTCACTTAGGTGAGCGCGCATGAACTCGGCCCGATGGTCGTTCGCCGGAAGGGTCGACCCGAGGCGGCCGCGTAGAAATCGATCGCCGCGATCGGCGCGACCAGCGAGGCGCTCGATCAGCGGCACGAGGAACAGTTCGGTGGTCACGAGGCTCGATGCCGGGTTGCCGGGCAGCCCAAGCACCCGCATCGCGCCGAGGCGACCGGCCATCATCGGCTTGCCCGGCCGCATCGCAATCTTCCAGAAGTCGAGCGCAACGCCCCGGCTTTGAAGCACCGGCGCCACGAGATCGCGGTCACCGACGGAGGCCCCGCCGATGGTCACGAGGATATCGATGCCGTCCGCGATGGCTTTGTCGACGCAGGCTCCGAGAATCCGCTCGTCGTCGCGGACGATTCCGTAGTCGACGACCTCGGCGCCGGCCGCGCGGGCCAGCGCTGCGATGCCGTAGCTGTTCGACGCGACGATCTGCGACGGGCCGACCGGCTCGCCGGGCGCGACGAGTTCGTCGCCCGTAGCCGCAATGGCGACGCGAGGCCGCCGCAGGACGGGAACGGCGCCGTAGCCGCCGCTCGCGGCGAGCGCCACCGCAGCCGCGCGAAACCGAGTGCCGCGGGCGACGAGCACCGCACCCTCGCGAAAATCGTTGCCGGCGGGGCGGATGTTCCGGCCCTTCGCCTCGCGCTCATGGATTCGAACGACATCGGCGGCGGGTCGCTCGGTGTTCTCTTGAATTATGACGGTGTCGGCACCGCAGGGCACCGGTGCGCCCGTGAAGATCCGTACGGCCTCACCCGGCCCAACGGTACCAGCGAAGGCCAGACCCGCAGCCGATTCGCCGACGAGGCGGAGCTCTGCGGGGAGGTGATGCAAATCGTCAGCGCGAACGGCATAACCGTCCATCGCCGATGCGTCGAAATCCGGTTGGGTACGCCGTGCTACGAGCTCGGTCGCCGCCACGCGGCCGACGAGATCGGCGAGAGCGACATCCTCGGTCGTCTGTAACGGCACGGCATCGCGCAGAAGCAGCGCCTGCGCGTCTTCGACCGGCATCAGGCTCATGCGGCCTGCCAGTCGCCGGACACGCCGCCGGCCTTTTCGAGCAGCCGGATACCGCTGATCACCATGCCTCGGTCCACCGCCTTGGCCATGTCGTAGATGGTGAGACAGGCCACGGAGACGGCGGTCAGCGCCTCCATCTCGATGCCGGTCTTGCCCGACACGCGCGCGGTCGCGGTCACGCGGATGCCGGGAAGCGCTGGCTCGAATGTCAGGTCCACGCCGACCTTTTCCAGCATCAGCGGATGGCAGAGCGGAATGAGCTCATGCGTCTTCTTGGCACCCATGATGCCGGCGATGCGCGCGATGGCGACGACGTCCCCCTTTTTAGCGGCGCCGGATCGGATCATCTCCAGCGTCTCGGCCGCCATCATCACCAGACCCTCGGCGCGCGCGGTGCGGACCGTCGCGGCCTTGTCGCCGACATCGACCATCGAGGCCGCGCCGGCGTCGTCGAGATGGGTCAGCGAAGTCATGCGGCGGCCCGTCCGTTTCCGAAGAGAAGCGTTCGCGTCGCCGCCTCGACATCGGCCTGCCGCATCAGGCTTTCACCCACGAGGAAGGTCTGGATACGATGGGCGGCCAGTCGCTCACAGTCGGCATGCGTTGCGATCCCGCTCTCGCCGACGAGGATACGATCGTCCGGCACAAGTGCTGCCAGACGTTCGCTGACGGCGAGATCGGTAACGAACGTGCGCAGGTTCCGGTTGTTGACGCCGACGAGGGGCGAGCGAAGGCGCAGCGCGCGCTCCATTTCGGCCTCGTCGTGAACCTCGATCAGAACGTCCATCCCGACGTCGAACGCTGCCGATTCGAGATCCGACGCCAGTGCATCGTCGACGGATGCGAGGATGACGAGGATCGCGTCGGCGCCCCAGGCTCGCGCCTCGGCCACCTGATAGGTGTCGAAGAGGAAGTCCTTGCGAAGAGCGGGCAGGGCGGTCGCCTCGCGTGCCGCCGTCAGGAAACGCGGATCGCCCTGGAAAGACGGAGAGTCGGTGAGAACGCTGAGGCAGGCGGCGCCTGCCCGCTCGTAGGCGAGCGCCAGTTCGACCGGTTCGAAGTCAGCACGGATCAGCCCCTTGGACGGGCTGGCCTTCTTCACTTCGGCGATGAGGGCGAAGTGCCCGGCCGCGTGCTTGCGACGCAAGGCGTCGGCGAAGCCGCGCGCCGGGCTCGCCGCACGCGCCGCAGCCTCGACCTCGGCGAGAGGTCGCGCAGCCTTCGCCGCGGCGATCTCGGCACGCTTGTAGACTTCGATCTCGGCAAGGATGTCGCTCAACGCGCCGCTCCGTTTTGTTCGTTCGAGGCAAGAACCAAGCGTTCGAGCGCCGCCATGGCGTGGCCGTCCCGCAGCGAGGTCTCCGCAAGGCGCAGCCCATCCTCCAACGACGCGGCACGGTCGGCGACGATGAGAGCGCCCGCGGCGTTGAGAAGCACGATCTCGCGATAGGCACTCGGCTCGTCCCGAAGCACCGCGCGCAAGGCTGTCGCATTCTGCACGGCGTCACCCCCGACGATGTCGCTCAACTGGCGACGGGCGAGGCCGAGTTCCTCCGGCTGGATCGTGAACGTCTCGATCGCGTCGGCGTCCAAAGCCGCGACATCGGTGGGCCCGCAGACGGTCATCTCGTCGAGGCCGTCTCCGTGCACCACCCAGGCCTTCTCGGCGCCCAGCGCACGCAGCGCTTCCGCGACCGGCCGGACCCATTCCGACGCGTAGACACCGACGAGAAGTCGACGCACGCCGGCGGGATTGGCCAGCGGGCCCAGCATGTTGAAGATCGTGCGCGTGCCGAGTTCGACCCGGCTTGGGGCGACGAAGCGCATCGCCGCATGATGCGAGGGCGCGAACATGAAGCCGATGCCGGCCTGCGCGATGACGCGCGCGATCTCGCTTGGGGCCAGATCGACATTGACGCCGAGCGCGCCGAGCACGTCCGCCGCGCCGGATCGCGACGAGAGCGCCCGGTTGCCGTGCTTGGCCACGATGACCCCGCAACCGGCGACCACGAGCGCCGTGCAGGTCGAGACGTTGTAGGTGCCGGCATGATCGCCACCGGTGCCCACGATGTCGATCGCGCCCGCCGGGGCCTCGACCCCGATCATGTTGGCCCGCATCACGTCGACGGCGCCGGCGATCTCGTCCACCGCTTCGCCCCGCACCCGCAGCGCCATCAGGAAGCCGCCAATCTGCGACGGCGTCGCCTCGCCGGACATGAGGATGCGGAACGCATCCCGCGCCTCGTCGCGCGTCAGCCGCTCGCGGCCCGCGACCTTGGCGATGTGCGGCTTGAGCCCCAGGCTCATCGAACTCCGACCTTCGCCTGGTTGATCGCCGCGAAATTGTAGGAGACCGGCGTGGCGGCCTGCAGCGCGGCGACGTAGCTCTGGAAGAGGTCCTCGCGTACGGTGTCGTCGAGGCTCTGGCGAAGGTTCGGCGCGACGTTGGACAACGGGTCGGCCGGTTCGGCGACTTCGGCCACCTGCAGCACGATCGCTTCGCCCGATGCGAGGGCCGGGCCATGTGCGGTCGTGCCTTGCGACCCCGAGAAGGCTGCACGGGTGCCGGCCTGTCCGAGAACGGCCGGGCCGCTGTCGCGGGTGACGAAGTTGGCGGACTGGACGATCAAGCCCTCGACCTCGGCCATGGCGGCGAAGGTCTCGCCCTTGCGAACGCGCTCGGCGAGCGCCTGGGCGCGTTCCTCGACGAGACGCTGCGCCTCGTCCCGCTTCCAATCAGCGGTCACGCGCTCGGTCACTTCGTCCATCTTCCGGTCGCGCGCTGGCACGATATCGCCGAGAGCGAAGAAGACATAGCTGTTGCCGTCGAAATTGACCGGCGTCGTCTCGGCGCCCGGATCGGCCGAAAAGACCGCAGGCAGTACGGTGGCCTCGGACGGGATGTCTGCGATCTTCACGCCGGCCTGCGTCTGCGCCGAGCGGTCGATCGGCTCCACCACCTGGACCGTCAGGCCGGCCTGGGTTGCGGCTTCAGAGAGCGCGGCACCGCTGGTCAGGGCCTCGTTGATCGTGGTGTAGGCCGCGGTCACCTTCGCGTTCGCGGCGTCGAGCGCCACCGTCGCACGGATCTCCTCACGCGCCTCGTCCAAGGGCTTCACCACCTCGGCGGTCACGGTCTTGGCGAGAAGGATGACCGGGCCGAACGGGCCATCGACGACAGCGGTGGGCACGTTCGGCGCCGCCGAGAAGGCGGCGTCGGCGAGGACGGCGTTCGGGATCGCCGTGCGCGGGACGAGCCCGAGGTCGGCGACGGGCAGGCCGGCTGCGGCGGCGGCGTCGGCCAGTGTCGCACCGCCTGCGATCGCAGCGGCCGCCTTGTCGGCCGCCTCGCGGTTCGGGAACACGACCTGCTCGATCTGGCGACGCTCCGGCGTGGTGAACCGAGCTTTATTGGTCTCGTAATAGGCCGAGACCTGCTCGTCGGTCACGGCGGTTGCGTCGGCCACGGCAGCGGGCGACAGCAGCACGTAGGAGAAGCCGCGATATTCCGGCGCCCGGTAGTCGTCGTGATGCTCGGTGAAGAAGTCGTCGAGCTCGTCGACGGCCGGGTCGGCGATCTCGTCGGCCGGCGTCGGCTGCAGCGTGACGTAGTTCACGGTGCGCCGCTCGCCCGTGTAGGTCCCCAGCGCTTCGGCGAAGGCCGCCGGGGCGGCGGCACCATCCGAGAGCGAGGCGACGAGCTGATTGCGCGAGGCGCTGCGACGCAGATCGTCGAGATACATCGCTTCGGTCATGCCGACATTGCGCAACACCGACGCCATCGCCGTGCGCGAGAAGTTGCCGGACCCGTCGCGGAAAGCCTGCTCCTGCTGGATGAGAGAGACGAGCCCGTCGTCGGAAACGCCGAGGCCGACTTGGCGTGCCTTCTCGTCAAGGAGCGCACCGGCGGTCAGCTGCGCCAGCACTGACTGGTCAACACCGCGCATCTCCGCTTCCTCCGCGTTCGGGCGGCGCTGCAACTGTTGCGCGAGGCGGTTGAGACCCTGCTGGTAGGCTTCCTGATATTCGCGCACGGTGACGCTGGTATCACCGGCCGTCAGCACGGAATGACCGGTGCCGGGGCTGCGCAACACGTCCGCGATGCCCCAGCCGACGAAACTCACCGCCAGCGCGCCGAGGAACACCTTGGCCACCCATCCCGAAGCGCCACGTCGCATCTGGTTCAGCATTTTGCCTCGATCTCCTGCGGTGTCGAACACGAACTCTCTCGCGGGAATAGGGATTTCCGCCGCCGAAGGGAAGTCGCAGCCGTTCGCCTCATTCATGTTTGATTCCCGCGCCTTCCACGGGTAGCTCTCGAGGCACCAAGATGCCGCTGGGTGGGAGAGACGCGTGACTCGCAGACGATTGATCGCCGGAAACTGGAAGATGAACGGCACGCGCGCACAGCTCGAGGAGCTTCGAGCCGTCGCGGCTGCGGTCGAAGCCGGCGAGGCGGACGGGCTCGACCTGCTTCTCTGCCCTCCTGCGACGCTGCTTCTCGCAGCGCGCGACACGCTGCCGGCATCGGTTCTGGTCGGCGGGCAGGATTGCCATGCCAACGAGAGCGGCGCCCACACCGGCGACGTCTCCGGCGCCATGCTGGCCGATGTCGGCGCGACACATGTCATCGTCGGCCATTCCGAGCGCCGCGCCGATCACCGCGAGAGCGACGACGTGGTTCGCGCCAAGGCGGCGGCGGCGCGGGCTGCGGGTCTCGTCCCGATCGTCTGCATCGGCGAGACCGAGGCGCAGCGCGAAGAAGGTGTGACGCTCGAGGTTCTGGGCGCGCAGCTGGCCGGATCGCTGTCGGACGACACGGATGCCGACAACACGGTCGTCGCCTACGAACCCGTCTGGGCGATCGGCACGGGCAAGACGCCAACGGTAGATGACGTGGCCGAGGTGCATGCGTTCCTACGCAAGCAGATTGAGATGCGGTTCGGTTCGAAGATCGCCGACGGGCTTCGGCTGCTCTATGGCGGGTCGGTCAAGCCCGCGAACGCGGCCGAACTTCTGGACGTCGCGGACGTCGACGGGGCGCTGATCGGGGGCGCCAGTTTGAAGGCTTCAGACCTCATGGCGATATGCAAAGCCGCGCTCGCCGACTAAGAGCTTTTCCCTGACGGGTTGGAATAACCCGAGCCCTCCTATAGAAGGCGCGCAACTCCTGAACGATTGCGCGCGTCCGAACCCATGCAAACTGTCCTGATCGTCGTCCATCTCCTGATCGTGCTCGCCCTTGTGGTCGTGGTGCTTCTGCAGCGCTCCGAGGGCGGCGCTCTCGGCATGGGCGGCGGCGGTGGCGGCGGCCTGATGACGGCGCGCGGTGCGGCGAACGTGCTGACCCGCACGACGGCGATTCTCGCGACGCTGTTCTTCATCACATCGATGGCGCTCGGTATCCTGGCGCGTTACGGCGGCAGCCCGCTCGACATTCTCGACCGCGTTCCGACCCAGTCGGGCACGGCCACCGGAGCGGCGCCGGCCAGTGGCTCGTTGCTCGACCAACTCGGTGGCCTGCCGGGCGAGACGCCCGCGACAGACGCGCCTGTCGACGTTCCCTCGGGCGCGACCCCGGCATCGCCCGCCGGTTCATCCAGCACTGCGCCGACAGCCGCGCCGGCGACGGTTGCTCCGGCGACCCAGAGCGGCGTGCCCACCGGCGCCTCGACCGCAACGGCCCCGGCGGTCATTCCGGCCAATCCCGCTCCCGAAGCGTCGAATGCCGATCCCGTTCCGACGGTGCCGCCGGTGGAAGCACCTGCCCCCGGCGCGACGACGACAGGTACGGCAACGGAGACGACCGCTCCGGTCACCGACGTTCCGGCGACGACCACACCCGCTCAGCCCGCCCAGTAAGGGCCCAGCGGTTCGAAAGTCTCATTCGCGGGGCGCTCTGGCGCCCCGTTTCGTTTGGCGGCCGTAATTTCGGCTGGCCGAATCCAGTTCGAGAGCGTATCGGGAAGGCCCATGGCGCGATATATTTTCATCACCGGCGGCGTGGTCTCATCACTGGGCAAGGGAATCGCTTCGGCGGCTCTCGGCGCCCTGCTTCAAGCCCGCGGATACCGCGTGCGGCTTCGAAAGCTCGACCCCTATCTCAACGTCGATCCGGGCACG
Source organism: Aureimonas sp. AU12 (assembly GCF_001463705.1). Taxonomy (GTDB): domain Bacteria; phylum Pseudomonadota; class Alphaproteobacteria; order Rhizobiales; family Rhizobiaceae; genus Aureimonas. Next base: position 68,092 of record NZ_BBWH01000001.1, read on the forward strand.
ATGAGCCCGACGCAACACGGCGAGGTCTTCGTGACCGACGACGGCGCGGAAACGGATCTCGACCTCGGCCACTACGAGCGGTTCACCGGGCGCTCCGCCAACAAGCGCGACAACGTTACTACCGGCCGGATCTATCAGGAGATTATCGCCAAGGAGCGACGCGGCGACTATCTCGGCGCGACCGTTCAGGTCATCCCGCACGTCACCGACGCGATCAAGGAGTTCGTCGTCGAGGGGAATGAGGACTACGACTTCGTCCTCTGCGAGATCGGCGGCACTGTCGGCGACATCGAGGCGATGCCGTTCATGGAGGCGATCCGACAGCTCGGCAACGACCTGCCGCGCAACGGCGCGGTCTACGTCCATCTGACGCTGATGCCCTACATCCCGACCGCTGGCGAGTTGAAGACCAAGCCAACCCAGCATTCGGTGAAGGAACTCCGCTCGATCGGCATCCAGCCGCATATCCTGCTCGTCCGCGCCGATCGTCCGATCCCGAAGGAGGAGCGTCGCAAGATGAGCCTCTTCTGCAACGTGCGGGAAACGGCCGTCATCCAGGCGCTCGACGTCGCGACGATCTACGACGTGCCGATCGCCTACCACCAGGAAGGTCTCGACACCGAGGTTCTCGCGGCCTTCGGCATCGATCCCGCTCCCAAGCCCAAGCTGGAGCGCTGGCATCAGGTCGTCGATGGCATCACCAATCCCGAGGGCGAGGTGACGATCGCCGTGGTCGGCAAGTATACGGGCCTCAAGGACGCCTACAAATCGCTGATCGAGGCGCTGCAGCACGGCGGCATCGCCAACAAGGTGCGCGTCAAGCTCGACTGGATCGAGTCGGAGGTCTTCGAGAAGGAGGACCCGACGCCCTACCTCGAACGCGTCAACGGCATCCTGGTCCCCGGTGGCTTCGGCGAGCGCGGCTCCGAGGGCAAGATCCTCGCCGCCAAGTTTGCGCGCGAGCACAACGTCCCCTATTTCGGCATCTGCTTCGGCATGCAGATGGCGGTCATCGAGGCGGCTCGTTCGCTCGCCGGCATCGAGCAGGCGGGCTCTACAGAGTTCGGCGCGACCCCCGAGCCGGTGGTCGGCATTATGACCGAGTGGATGAAGGGCAACGAACTGGAGCAGCGGGCCAGCGAGGGCGACCTCGGCGGCACCATGCGTCTCGGCTCCTACGAGGCCCGTCTCAAGGCTGGTTCGCGGATCGCCGACATCTACGGCGACACGACCATCAATGAACGGCACCGCCACCGCTACGAGGTGAACCGCACCTATCGCGAGCGGCTGGAAGCGGCCGGGATGACGTTTGCTGGCATGTCGCCGGACGGCCTGTTGCCGGAGACGGTGGAGCTTGCCGATCACCCCTGGTTCATTGGCGTGCAGTATCATCCCGAGTTGAAGTCGCGCCCGTTCGAGCCGCATCCACTCTTCGCCTCTTTCATCGAGGCGGCGATGGAACGGTCCCGGCTCGTCTGATGTCGGTGGTCGTGGGCCCCGCCGGTTCGTCGCCGCGGCCCGTGGATCACGTCGTTATGCCGGTCGCATCGCTGGATGATGCGCGCCGTCTGTTCGAAATGCTTGGGTTTCAGGTCGCGCCCGATGCGGCCCATCCGTTCGGCACGGCAAATGCCTGCGTGTTCTTCGCCGATGGCAGCTACATTGAACTTCTCGCGGTCGGGGACCGGTCTGCCTACGACGCGGCGATCGCTGCCGGTTCCGTCTTCGTCCGGCATGACCGCGCGTTCCGCGACGCCTTCGAACTGCCGGTGATGTCGGGCGTCGCCTTTCGGTCCGACAATGCGGACGCCGATCACGAGCGCCTCGCGGCAGCTGGTTGGAGCGAATCCGACGTCTTCGAGTTCGGGCGGTCGTTTCGGCTGCCGGACGGTCGCGAGGGCCGGATCGCGTTTCGTCTGGCCTTCGCGAGGCAGGACGACCCGAGCGAACCCCTGTTCTTCTTCTGCCAACCCGCCGGCTCGACGAGGCCCGACCGGTCGGCATTGGCCATTCATCCGAACGGCGCCACCGGGCTCGCCGCGATCGTCCTGAACGGCGACGATCGGCAAGCGAAGCTTCGGATGATTCGAGGCGGCGTCGATGACGACACACCGTTCCTTTCGCTTGGTCGTGCCGAAGGCGATGCCTCCAGCACCGGCATCGCCGGCTTGATCATTCGGATCCCCGCCATCGATCCGGTCATCAACGCGGCTGCACGGGCCGCTCTCCCGGTTCGGCGGGACGTGGGGCGGTTCGCCATTTCTATGGGGGCGGGCCGTGTCCCGTTCCTTGCTTTCGAGGACGCCTAGATGCCGACAAACGCCACGGTCCGCGCCAAGGGCGCCACCTTCGCCGCCGATCGCCCGTTCGCGCTCATCGCTGGTCCCTGCCAGATGGAAAGCCGGGATCATGCTTTGATGATTGCCGAGCGCATGGTGCGCATCACCGGCGATCTCGGGATCGACTTCGTGTTCAAGGCAAGCTTCGACAAAGCCAACCGCACGAGCCTGAAGGGCCAGCGCGGCATAGGGCTCGACGGCGCGCTCAAGGTGTTCGAGGAGGTTGCGCGCACGTTCGAGGTGCCCGTGTTGACCGACGTCCACACCGAGGACCAGTGCCGTGTCGTCGGCGAGGTCTGCGACATCCTGCAGATCCCGGCGTTCCTCTGCCGGCAGACCGATCTTCTCATTGCTGCCGCCAAGACCGGTCGTGTCGTGAACATCAAGAAGGGCCAGTTCCTGGCCCCTTGGGACATGACGAACGTTCTCGCCAAGGTCACCGAAAGCGGCAATCTCGACGTGCTCCTGACGGAGCGCGGCGCCTCATTCGGCTACAACACGCTGGTGTCCGACTTCCGCGCCTTGCCGATCATGGCCGAGACGGGCGCGCCCGTCGTGTTCGACGCCACGCATTCTGTGCAGCAGCCGGGTGGTCAGGGTGGCTCCTCCGGGGGCGAGCGCCGTTTCGTGGAGACGCTGGCGCGTGCCGCCGTCGCGGTCGGCGTTGCCGGCCTTTTCATCGAGACGCACGAAGCGCCCGACGACGCGCCGTCCGACGGGCCCAACATGGTGCCGCTCGACGGAATGCTGGAGTTGTTGCGCCGTTTGCAGGCCCTCGACGCGGTGGCGAAGGGCTTCTGACACCAGACGCCGCCCGCGAGGCGGTTTGCGATCTGCATCCGATGTTCTAGAAGGCGCCGGACGCAGCCCCACTTCAACGGGAGACGAGCATGACGGCGATCATCGACATCATCGGCCGGGAGATCCTGGACAGTCGCGGCAATCCGACGGTCGAGGTGGACGTCTTCCTCGAAGACGGCTCCATGGGCCGTGCCGCCGTTCCGTCCGGTGCCTCCACCGGAGCGCACGAAGCGGTGGAACTGCGCGACGGCGACGAGCGCTACGGCGGCAAGGGCGTGCAGCAGGCCGTGCAGGCCGTCAACAACGACATTCTCGAAGCCATCGTGGGCTTCGAGGCCGAGAACCAGATCCGCATCGACTCGGTCCTGCGTTCGCTCGACGGAACGCCGAACAAGAGCCGCCTCGGCGCCAACGCCATCCTCGGCGTTTCACTCGCCGTTGCCAAGGCCGCGGCCGACTCGGCCGGCCTGCCGCTTTACCGCTATGTCGGCGGCGCCTCGGCCCACGTCCTGCCCGTGCCGATGATGAACATCATCAATGGCGGCGCGCATGCCGACAATCCGATCGACTTCCAAGAGTTCATGATCATGCCGGTCGGCGCGGAGAGCTTCCGCGAGGCGCTGCGCATGGGCGCCGAAATCTTCCACACGCTGAAGAAGGCTTTGAAGGACGCCGGCCACAACACCAATGTCGGCGACGAGGGCGGCTTCGCCCCGAACCTCGCATCGGCGAAGGCCGGGCTCGACTTTGTGCTCGGCTCCATTGAGAAGGCCGGCTACAAGCCCGGCGAGGACGTCTACCTGGCGCTCGACTGCGCATCGACGGAGTTCTTCAAGAACGGCGTCTACGATCTCGAAGGCGAAGGCCGCAAGCTTTCCGGCGAAGAGATGGCCTCCTATCTCGCCGAACTCGCGGGCGCCTACCCGATCATCTCGATCGAGGACGGCATGGGCGAGGACGACTGGGCGGGCTGGAAGAGCCTCACCGACAAGATCGGTTCGAAGGTGCAACTCGTCGGCGACGATCTCTTCGTGACCAATTCGGTTCGCCTGCGCGAAGGCATCGAGAAGAAGGTCGCCAACTCGATCCTCGTCAAGGTCAACCAGATCGGGACACTCAGCGAGACGCTCGATGCGGTGAGCGTCGCCCACCGCGCCGGCTACACGGCCGTGATGTCGCATCGCTCGGGCGAGACCGAGGATTCGACCATCGCCGACCTCGCGGTCGCGACGAATTGCGGGCAGATCAAGACCGGTTCTCTCGCCCGGTCCGACCGGCTCGCGAAGTACAACCAGCTCCTGCGCATCGAGGAAGAGCTCGGCGACCAGGCGGTCTACGCCGGCCGTTCGATCCTGCGCGCCCGCTAGGGGTCCCAATTCTCGGCCAAGACTGGAAGGCGCCCGATCGGGCGCCTTCTTTCGTTTGGAGGCCCACCGACTCGCACCGTCGGCATGCTGCTCGCGCCTGTGCGAGGGGCAGCGTTGACGGGTCTGGCTCAGAGGCAAAGAATTGCGCCAACGGCTGCCTTTGCCTCTGGGAGCCACCCGACATCGCGAGCTGCCGAATGTTAGCCTTAACGCAATCTCAACGGCGGGCGTGCGAAGGTTGGGCGAGGAGATCGACCCATGCAGACGCGACAGAAACGCAAATCCTGGCTGAAGCCGCTGATCGTTCCCGCGATCACGATTCCCTGCCTCGTCTACTTCGCGCAGCAGTCACAGGGCGGGCGTTACGGCGTCGAAGCCGGGCTGGTCATGCAGGCCGAACTGATCCGGAAGGCTCAGGTCTACGAAGACTTGCTCACCGAGCGAAAAGCTCTGGAGCAACGGGTCAAGCTGCTGAGCGACGGCACGTTCGAACGAGACATGATTGACGAACGGGCACGACGTGCCCTCAATATGTCCAACGAAGACGAAATCACGATCCTCAACTTCCCACAGGCGAACCAAGAATAACCGCAGTCTGGTTCATTCATCGCGTTTGCGACATTTGAACCGCTTGGCGGTTAAAGCGAGTTGGTACGCTTGCTACGGTAGTCGGCCCCGGTATACTTGGCGAAAATTGGCCCACGCACGGTGGGCGTCAAGGGATAGGGAGCCTACATGGCCTCGGGCAAGCAGAAGAGCGGTGGCATCGACGTCGCTGCACAGGACGCCGCATCCTCCGCCGAAATCGTCAAGACGCTGAAGAGTTTCGATCCGCCCGCGCCGCTCGAATTCTCGAAGGACGAGGAGGTCCGTGCCTATCGCGACATGCTCCTGATCCGCCGCTTCGAGGAGAAGGCGGGCCAGCTCTACGGCATGGGCTTCATCGGCGGGTTCTGCCATCTCTACATCGGGCAGGAGGCAGTCGTCGTCGGCATGCAGATGTCGATGAAGCACGGTGATCAGGTCGTCACCGGCTATCGTGACCATGGCCACATGCTGGCCACCGGCATGGAATCGCGCGGCGTCATGGCCGAGCTCACGGGTCGCCGTTCCGGCTACTCGAAGGGCAAGGGCGGCTCGATGCACATGTTCTCCAAGGAGAAGCATTTCTACGGTGGTCACGGCATCGTCGGGGCGCAGGTGTCGATCGGCACAGGTTTGGCCTTTTCGAACCGCTACAAGGGCAACGACTCCGTCGCCATCACCTATTTCGGCGACGGCGCGTCGAACCAGGGGCAGGTCTACGAGAGCTTCAATATGGCCTCGCTCTGGAAGCTTCCGGTGATCTACATCATCGAGAACAACCGCTATGCCATGGGTACGTCGGTCAGCCGCGCCTCGGCCGAGACGAACTTCGCCCACCGCGGCATCTCCTTCAAGATTCCGGGCATCCAGGTCGACGGAATGGACGTGCGGGCCGTGAAGGCCGCCGGCGATCTGGCGATCCAGCATTGCCGCGATGGCGAAGGCCCGATGATCCTCGAGATGATGACCTATCGCTATCGCGGTCACTCGATGTCGGATCCTGCGAAGTACCGGACGCGCGACGAAGTTCAAAAGATGCGCGCCGATCATGATCCGATCGAGCAGGTACGCCAGCGTCTCGTCGAATTGCACGGTATGAGCGAAGACGAGTTGAAGGCTTTCGACAAGGACGTCCGCGACATCGTCGCCGATGCCGCCGAATTCGCCCAGAACGATCCCGAGCCGGACCCGTCGGAGCTGTGGACCGACATCTACGCCGACGAGATCCCGCAGGCTGCAGAGTAAGAGGGCGCCATGCCGACCGAGATTTTGATGCCCGCGCTTTCTCCGACGATGGAGGAAGGAACGCTCTCGAAATGGGTGAAGCAGGAGGGCGATACCGTCGCCCCAGGCGACGTCATCGCCGAGATCGAGACCGACAAGGCGACCATGGAGGTCGAGGCCGTCGATGATGGCGTCCTCGGGAAGATCGTGGTGCAGGCGGGAACCGAAGGCGTGAAGGTCAACGCCGTGATCGCGATCCTGCTCGCCGAGGGCGAGAGCGCCAGCGATATCGGATCGACGCCAGCGAAGGCCGAGCCGAAGGCAACGGCCTCGACCGACGACACGTCGAACGCCGAGCCTGCGGAGAAGGCCAAGCCCGCGCCCGTGCCGGCGCAGGGAATGTCGCATCCCGAGCCGGACGATGCCGACGGCGACTACGCCGAAGAGATCCCGGCTGGAACGAAGATGGCCACGCAGACCGTGCGCGAGTCGTTGCGCGACGCGATGGCCGAAGAGATGCGCCGGGACGAGGGCGTCTTCCTGATGGGCGAAGAGGTCGCCGAATATCAGGGCGCCTACAAGATCAGCCAGGGTCTGCTGGACGAGTTCGGTGCCCGCCGCGTCGTCGACACGCCCATCACCGAGCACGGGTTCGCCGGTCTGGGCGTCGGCGCGGCCTTCGGCGGTCTGCGCCCGATCGTCGAGTTCATGACGTTCAATTTCGCCATGCAGGCCATCGACCAGATCATCAACTCCGCGGCCAAGACGCTCTACATGGCGGGCGGCCAGATGGGCTGCCCGATCGTGTTCCGTGGCCCGAACGGCGCGGCGGCTCGCGTCGCGGCGCAGCACAGCCAGGATTATGCCGCCTGGTACGGCCAGATCCCGGGCCTGAAGGTCGTGATGCCCTATACGGCAGCCGACGCGAAGGGCTTGCTGAAGTCGGCCATCCGCGATCCCAATCCGGTGGTCTTCCTCGAGAATGAGATCCTCTACGGCCAGTCCTTCGAAGTGCCGCAGGGCGACGACTGGACCGTGCCGATCGGCAAGGCTCGTGTTCATCGCAAGGGCAAGGACGTGACGATCGTCTCGTTCGGCATCGGCATGACCTACGCCGTAGCGGCCGCCGAGCAGCTCGCCAAGGACGGGATCGACGCTGAGATCATCGATCTTCGGACGATCCGTCCGATGGACGTCGATGCGATCGTGCGTTCGGTCAAGAAGACCAATCGTTGCGTCACCGTCGAAGAAGGTTGGCCGCAGGGCTCGATCGGCTCCGAGATCGCTTCGCAGCTCATGGTCCGCGCATTCGATTATCTGGATGCGCCTGTGCTGAAGGTCTGCGGCAAGGACGTCCCGATGCCTTACGCGGCCAATCTCGAGAAGCTGGCGCTGCCGACGGTGAAGGACGTGATCGAGGCGGTGAACGCCGTCTGCTACCGCTAGGATCATTCGGATGGCGGCTGCCGCGGAGATCGAACCCAGCGCATTCCAGTCGATGACATGTGCTGGGCGGTCGAACTTCCGGCCGTCGCCATCCGATTTGGTTTGGCATGCCGTCTCGTCATTGGCAGGATCGATGCCCTGAACGAGGCCGAGCCGCCGTTGCGTGAGGCTCGTATGAGCTTTGCGATGCGGGCTCGACCATTTGAGATTCACGACACCGGCCCATTCACGCCGGTGGCGCCCAGTCCGGCAAATTTCGCCTTGAGTTGATCGAGGCCCCATGAATCGCGGGAGCTTGTAATGCCCACCAACATCACGATGCCGGCCCTTTCGCCTACGATGGAAGAGGGCAACCTGGCGAAGTGGCTGGTAAAGGAGGGCGATAAGGTCTCGTCCGGCGACGTCATCGCGGAGATCGAGACCGACAAGGCGACGATGGAAGTCGAGGCGGTCGACGAAGGCATCGTCGCCAAGATCGTCGTGCCAGCGGGAACGGAAGGCGTGAAGGTCAACGCCGTCATCGCGATCCTGGCGATCGACGGTGAGAGCGCCGAGGCCGCCTCGTCCGGTGGCGGCGCCGGCTCGTCCGACGCCAAGGCTGACGATGCCGTGATCGGCACCGTCGCGGACGCCAAGAACGTCAATCAGCGTGGCGATCAGCGCCCGGCTGAAACGGCTTCTACGGGTTCAGGCGCGTCCGCGCCGGCATCCACCTCTGCGCCGACGAGCGGAGACCGCGTCTTCGCCTCGCCGCTCGCGCGCCGCATCGCCAAGGACAAGGGCGTCGATCTTTCGTCGGTAACCGGCTCGGGTCCGCATGGTCGCATCGTGAAAACGGACGTCGAGAGTTTCGATGTGTCGGTGCCGCCGGCTGCGAAATCCAAGGCGAGCGACGCGCCGCAGACATCGGCAGCGCCCGTCCCGGCGGCTGCTGCCAAGCCGGCGAGTGACGAGTCGGTGCTCAAGCTGTTCGCCGAGGGGTCTTACGAGAAGATCCCGCATGACGGCATGCGCAAGACGATCGCCAAGCGGCTCGTCGAGTCGAAGCAGACCGTGCCGCACTTCTACCTGTCGGTGGACTGCGAACTCGATGCGCTTCTGGCGCTGCGCAAGCAGCTGAACGCCGCCGCCCCGACCGTGAAGTCGGAGGCAGGAGAGCGTCCTGCCTACAAGCTTTCGGTCAACGACATGGTCATCAAGGCGATGGCGGGCGCGCTCAAGGCGGTGCCGAACGCCAACGTCTCGTGGACCGAGACGGCCATGTTGAAGCACAAGAACGCCGATGTCGGCGTCGCAGTCTCGATCGATGGTGGACTCATCACGCCCATCATCCGACGCGCCGACGAGAAGACGCTGTCGGCCATCTCGAACGAGATGAAGGACCTCGCCAAGCGTGCCCGGTCCCGCAAGCTGAAGCCCGAAGAGTATCAGGGTGGCACCACGGCGGTGTCCAATCTCGGTATGTTCGGCATCAAGGACTTCTCGGCGGTCATCAACCCGCCGCATGCCACGATCCTGGCCGTGGGAGCCGGCGAGGAGCGCGCCGTCGTTAAGAACGGTGCGGTCGTCGTCGCGACGGTGATGACGGTGACGCTTTCGACGGATCACCGCGCGGTGGACGGAGCGCTGGGCGCCGAACTGATCTCGGCGTTTAAGCAGTTGATCGAGAACCCGATGAGCATGCTCGTGTGAGCGAAACAGAACGGTGGCGGCGGGGAGGCTGCGGGATGAAGACCGTACTCTGCTACGGCGACTCGTTGACCTGGGGCTACGATGCGAGCGGCCCCGGACGTCACGCCTACGACGATCGCTGGCCGAGCATCGTGGCGGATGCCCTGTCTGGACGCGTCCGGGTCATTGCCGAGGGATTGAACGGGCGTACGACGGCCTATGACGATCATCTGACAGCGGCGGATCGGAACGGCACGCGTCTGCTCCCGACGATTCTGGCGACGCACGAGCCCGTCGATATCCTGATCATCGCGCTTGGAAGCAACGACCTGAAGCGGCACACCGGCGGCGGACGCGTGTTCGAAGCCGTCCGCGGAGTCGAGCGTCTGGTGGAGATCACCCGCTCGTTTGCCTCCTCGTTCGGATACGCTTCGCCGGAGATCCTGATCGTCTCGCCGCCGGCTCTTGTTCCGACCGCGGACGCAGCCTTCGACGAGATGTTCGGCTTCGCCATCGAAGCCTCGAACACGTTCTCGCAAGCCTATGGACGGCTGGCGGCCGAGTTAGGCTGCCATCACGTCGCGGCCTCGGCTGTCTGCGAGGCGACGCCGCTCGACGGCATCCATCTCGACGCAGCCAACACACGAAAGCTGGGGCTCGCGATTGCGGCCGCGCTGGAGCCGCTGCTGCAGGACTGATTTCCCGTTGCGCCAGATGGCGCGGACCCAACGACCTCGGTCGAACCGAACGGACACGAAGCCCATGACCGACACCTACGACATCCTCATCATCGGCGGCGGACCCGGCGGATACGTCGCGGCGATCCGGGCCGCGCAACTCGGCTTCAAGACGGCCGTCGTCGAGCGCGAGCACATGGGCGGTATCTGCCTCAACTGGGGCTGCATTCCCACGAAGGCCTTGCTGCGCTCCGCCGAGATCTACCACTACGCGGAGCACGCGCAGAATTACGGGCTGGAGATCGCCAAGCCGAGCTTCCAGATGGACGCCGTGGTCAAGCGCTCACGCGGCGTGTCGGCGCAGCTCAATGGCGGCGTCTCCATGCTGATGAAGAAGAACAAGATCGATATCATCTGGGGCGAGGCCAAGCTGTCGAAGGCCGGGAAGGGCGGTCCCGTCGAAGTGACCGTAGGCGAGCCCAGCAAGCCCGCCGTGCTGCCGCAGAACCCGGTGCCGAAAGGCGTTCTGGGCCATGGGGCCTACAAGGCGAAGCACGTCATCGTCGCGACGGGTGCGCGTCCGCGCGTGCTGCCGGGGATCGAGCCGGACGGCGACCGCATCTGGACCTATTTCGAGGCGATGAAGCCGGCGGCGATGCCAAAGTCGCTCATCGTCATGGGATCGGGTGCGATCGGCATAGAGTTCGCCTCGTTCTACCGGACCATGGGTGCAGATGTGACGGTGGTCGAGCTCCTGCCGCAGATCCTTCCCGTCGAGGACGCCGAGATCGCCGCCGTGGCGCGCAAGCAGTTCGAGAAGCAGGGGATGAAGATCCTCATCGACGCCAAGGTTGCCAAGGTCGCCAAGACCGGGTCCGGTGTCGAGGTGACGATCGAGCAGGGCGGGAAGACGCAGGTTCTCTCCGCCGAACGGCTGATCTCCGCCGTCGGCGTGCAGGGCAATACCGAGGGCCTGAACCTCGAGGGCGTCGGCGTCGTCATCGAGCGCGGCCTCGTTAAGATCGATGCGTACGGGCGCACCAACGTCGAGGGCGTCTACGCGATCGGGGACGTCGCGGGCGCGCCGATGCTGGCGCACAAGGCCGAGCATGAGGGCACGATCTGCGTCGAGAAGATCAAAGGCCTCGACGCGCATCCGATGAAGAAGACGCAGATCCCGGGATGCACCTACTGCCAGCCGCAGATCGCTTCTGTGGGCCTTACCGAGGCGAAAGCGAAGGAGGGCGGACGTGAGGTGAAGGTCGGCCGGTTCCGCTTTATCGGCAACGGCAAGGCCATCGCCCTCGGGGAGCCGGACGGAATGGTCAAGACGGTTTTCGATGCGAAGACCGGCGAACTGTTGGGCGCCCACATGGTGGGTGCGGAAGTCACCGAGTTGATCCACGGCTTTGTGATCGCCATGGGCCTTGAGACCACCGAAGAAGACCTGATGCACACGGTTTTCCCGCATCCAACCCTCTCGGAAATGATGCACGAGAGCGTTCTCGACGCCTACGGGAAGGTCATTCACATGTGAATCCGGCCGCGGCGTCGATTTTCGCCGCCGCCTTGTCGGAATCTCACGACACGGAGACTTGACCCGTCACATTTTGGTCCATTTACCCGTTAGGCGAGCGAAAGTGCCGCAGGTAAAACAGGAGTAGGGTATGAACGGCGTCGGAATTATTATGTCGATCATTCTCGGCGGTCTCGCCGGGTTCATCGCCGAGAAGATCATGAAGGCCAATGTCGGCCTTCTCACCAACATCATTCTCGGCATCGTTGGCGCGTTGTTCCTCAATTTCATTCTCGGTCTGCTCGGCGTCTACACGGCGCCGTCGCTGATCGTTCAGTTCATCGTCGCCATTGTCGGCGCCTGCATCCTGATCTTCATCTGGCGTGCCATTCGCGGCCGCGCGTAAGTCGCGTTGCGTCGAGCGGTGGCCTGTCTTAAGTAGGCTTCATGGTCACCGTTCTCGACAGCCGTTCCGTGGCCGGGGTTTCTCCCCGGCCACGCCATCCCGAAAAGGCGCATCGGCCTGACAGCGAGGTTCTGCCGAAGCCCGACTGGATCCGCGTGAAGGCGCCGGTCTCCGCGGGTTACCAAGAGACCCGCAGCATCGTGAAAGCCGACAACCTCGTCACGGTTTGTGAAGAGGCGGGCTGCCCGAACATCGGGGGATGCTGGGAGAAAAAGCACGCGACGTTCATGATCATGGGTGGGATCTGCACCCGGGCTTGCGCGTTCTGCAACGTTGCCACCGGCATGCCGCATGCGCTTGATCCGACAGAGCCGGCCAGCGTCGGCCGCGCCGTCGCCAAGATGGGCCTCAGTCACGTCGTCATCACATCGGTCGATCGAGACGATCTCCCCGATGGTGGCGCGCAGCATTTCGTCGAAACGATCCGCGCAATCAGGGCCTCGGCGCCCGGCACCACGATCGAGATCCTGACGCCGGACTTCCTGCGCAAGCCGGGAGCGCTCGAAACGGTTGTCGCGGCGAAGCCCGACGTGTTCAACCACAATCTCGAGACCGTCCCTTCGAACTATCTGACCGTCCGTCCGGGCGCCCGGTACTTCCATTCCATCCGCCTGCTTCAGCGGGTGAAGGAGCTTGATCCGACGATCTTCACCAAGTCCGGCATCATGGTCGGATTGGGTGAGGAGCGGAACGAGATTCTTCAGCTGATGGATGACCTGCGCACCGCCGATGTCGATTTCATTACGATCGGGCAGTACCTGCAGCCGACACGCAAGCACCACGCGGTCATTCGCTACGTGACGCCCGAAGAGTTCAAATCCTATGAGACCGTGGGCTACACCAAGGGCTTCCTCGTGGTCGCCTCGAGCCCTCTGACGCGCTCGTCGCATCACGCTGGCGAGGATTTCGAGAAGCTCAAGGTGGCGCGGCTCGCCAAGCAGCCCGTCGCGGCCTGACGCGACGGGACGACGATGCCTAAATTCGAGAACTCCCGAACCGTCCGTCACACCCCGGAGGAGATGTTCGCACTGGTGGCGGACGTCGAGCGTTATCCGGAGTTCCTGCCGCTGTGCCAGAAGCTTGTGGTGCGCTCGCGCAAGGAGCGCGACGGCAAGACGCTGCTGATTGCCGACATGACCGTCGCCTACAAGATGATCCGGGAAACGTTCGCATCTCAGGTGCTGCTGAAGCCCGGCGAGCGTGAGATCGACGTGAAGTATGTCGACGGCCCGTTCCGTTATCTGGAAAACCGCTGGACCTTTCTCGAGGTGCCGGCGGGATGCGAAGTCCGCTTCTTCATCGACTACGAGTTCAAGAGCCGCACGCTCGGCATCCTGATGGGCTCGATGTTCGACTATGCCTTCCGCCGCTTTGCCACGGCCTTCGAGGAACGCGCGGATAAGGTCTATCCAAGGGTGCCGGCGGTGGCGACCTAACGCGACACCGGTTCCATTGTGTCCAAAGCACAGAACAGCATGTTCAGCGCAACGAGGACGCTGGCGTTACGGACCTCGGACCGTCCAAGGTCGCCGAAACGACATTCCCGGTGCCATGCGTCTGAAGTTGTGGCGCAGCCGAAGTGGACAAGCCCAACCGGCTTGGTCTCGGTCGCCCCGCCGGGCCCGGCGATTCCGGTGATGGAGACCGCAATCTCGGCATGCGAATGCGCAAGGGAACCTCGCGCCATGGCTTTGGCAACCACCTGAGACACCGCGCCATGGGCCTCGATCGTCGACGCCGGGATCCCGAGCATCTCGCTCTTGGCAGCATTCGAGTATGTGACGAAACCGCGATCGAGAACCGCCGAGGAACCGGGAATGCCGGTGAGGGCCGCCGCAACGAGACCGCCTGTGCAGGACTCCGCCGTTACGATCCGTACCCGGAGTTGAGTGGCACGGGCGACGATCTGGGTGGCCAAGGCCTCGATCCCGTCGGCGGTTGTCATCTCAGCCACCGTAGACGACGCTGGCGGTGGCAATCGCGGCGATGCCTTCGCGCCGACCGACAAAGCCTATCGTCTCGTTCGTCGTCGCCTTGACCGAAATCCGGTCGGGCGTCAGCCCTGTCATGTCGCCGATGGCCCGCACCATCGCCTCGCGATGCGGCGAGACCTTCGGAGCCTCGCTGATCAGGGTGATGTCGACGTTGCAGATGCGGCCGCCGTGATCGCCAACGATCCCGACGGCATGTCGCACGAAGATCTCGGAGGCGGCACCGCGCCACTGCGGATCGCTCGGCGGAAAGTGGGTTCCGATGTCGCCGGCCCCGCAGGTTGCGAGGATAGCGTCGGTCAGGGCATGAAGTCCGACGTCGGCATCGGAATGGCCGAGCAGCGTTTGGTCATGGGGGATGCGCACGCCGCAGAGCGTCACATGGTCTCCCGGTACGAGTTGGTGAACGTCGTAGCCGTTGCCGGTGCGAACGTCGATCATCGGTGAACCCTTCAACTTGCGGTCGGCGACGTCGATGTCGATCGCCAGCGTCAGCTTGACGTTCTCGGCAGCGCCGGGAACGAGCGCGACCGCGAGCCCGGCCCATTCGGCGATCGAGGCATCGTCCGTGAAGGTTGTGTCGCTGGCATCCGCGGCGTTTTCGTGGGCCGTGAGGATGGCGTCGTAGCGAAAGCCCTGCGGGGTCTGTGCGGCAAAGAGCGACGAGCGGTCGATCGTCTCGATGATCGTGGCGCAGTCGCTGGACCGTTTGATCGTATCGGTCAGCGAGATCGCCGGGATCGCGCCCATTCCCGCGCGGGTGCCGTCGATGACGGCATCGATGACGGCGTCGCTGGCGAAGGGACGCACGGCGTCGTGGATGAGAACGATGTCGGGCGCGTCGTTGCGCAGGTGCCGAAGCCCCCTGAGAACCGAAGCCTGCCGCGTCGCCGCGCCGTGAACGAGTTCAACCCGGTTCGTGTCCGCACCGACCGCACCTTGGGCAAGCGTTTCGTCGTCGGGATGAATGACCACGACGATCCGGTCGATGTCGCTGCGCTGGAGAAAGGTCGCGAGCGTCCACGACAGAACGGGCCTGCCGCCGATGCGGCGATACTGCTTTGGCCCCTCCGAACTGCGGCCAGCCCGTTCGCCGCGGCCTGCAGCCACCAGAACCGCCGCGATCTTTCGTTCTGCCATCTCGACCTCGTCTCCTCGATGGGAAGCGAAGACCATATCAGGGGGAGCGCGGCAAGCGTTCGCCGCTGGAGGATCGCGAGGCACCCGGTTTCCCCTCCGGATCTGCGCAAATGCGCTGCAGCATTTTATGTGCAGTCCCGCCCATTTTGATTGTCAAATGAGCATGCCTCGATATGATACAGCGATGTTGACGAATCTATCGCCAGTCTCGACGGATGATATCGAAGTAGGCGTTTTCGCGGATCGCGTGGTGCCTCCGCTGACGATTGGGTCGCTGAAACTCTCGGCGAGCGTTGCTCTGGCTCCGCTCTCCGGGATCACCGACGTTCCGTTCCGTGCGCTGGTTCGATCCTTCGGGGCGGAACTCGTCTACAGCGAAATGGTCGCCAGCGGCGAACTGTTGCGGGGGCTGACCGAGACGCGTCTGCGGGCGAGCCCTGATGGTTCCGGTCTTCATGCCGTCCAGCTTGCGGGACGCGATGCCGGCTCGATGAGCGAAGCTGCGCGGCGGGTTGCCAGCGACGGCGCCGATCTCATCGACATCAACATGGGCTGCCCGGCAAAGAAGGTCGTGGGAGGGCTGTCGGGCGCCGCGCTGATGCGAGACCTCGATCATGCGCTTCGTCTGATCGAGGCGACCGTGGAAGGCGCCGGCGCAGTGCCCGTGACCCTGAAGATGCGGCTCGGCTGGGATCGCGCCTCGATCAACGCGCCTGAACTGGCGCGTCGGGCCGAGGCGGCCGGGATCCGCCTCGTGACGGTTCATGGCCGTACGCGTGATCAGTTTTACGATGGCCACGCGGATTGGCCGGCCATCGCGGCCGTGAAGGCGGCGGTGTCCATCCCTGTGGTCGCCAATGGCGATCTTCGTGATCGGGCCGGCGAAATTCGTATGCGTCGCGAGAGCAGGGCGGATGGGGTGATGATCGGGCGGGGCGCCTGCGGGCGCCCATGGCTGCCTGCGATGCTCGCGGGAACGATGCCCGCCGCGCGATGGCGCGAGAGCTTCGGAGACCTCGTGTCGGGCCATTATGAGGCGATGCTTCGGCATTATGGCCACGACGTGGGCATGCGCCATGCCCGCAAGCATTTGGGCTGGTATGTCGATGCGTTCTCGGCCGCGAGCGGCGTGGATCTCACCCTCGACAAGGCTGCCATGTTGCGGGCTGTCGATCCCGCTGCGGTCGTCGCTCAGATCCGCGCTCTGTTCGCGGAGGCTTCGCTGGCCGACGTCGATCGCGCCCCCGCTTCATTCCAAAAGGCTGCCTGACACGATGACGCCTTCCGACGACGCCTCGTTCTCCCCGACCGAAACGGGCGTTCTGAACGCGCTTCCGCATCCGGTCTTCGTGCTCGGGCCCGACGGCAAGTTCGCGTTCGTGAACTCCGACGCCGAGCAGTTCTTCTCGTCCGGTGCCGCCAGCCTCGCCAAACGCAAGCTCAGCGACTTCATTCCATATGACAGCCCCATCTTCGGGTTGATCGATCAGGTGCGCCAGAACCATTCGCGGATCAGCGAGTATCGGGTCGATGTCTCGTCGCCGCGCCTCGGCGGCGAGCGGCTGGTGGATGTCTACGTCTCCAGCATGGCGGATCGACCGGAGCATCTGGTGGTGATGATCCAGTTGCGCTCGATCGCCGACAAGATGGACCGGCAACTGACCCATCGTTCCGCCGCTCGAACGGTTACGGGGCTGGCGGCGATGCTGGCCCATGAAATCCGCAACCCGCTCTCCGGCATCAAGGGCGCGGCGCAGTTGCTTGAAACGGCTGCGACCGACGAGGACCGGGTGCTGACGCGCCTCATCCAGGAAGAGAGCGACCGCATCGTCAAGCTCGTCGACCGGATGGAGGTCTTCTCCGACCAGCGCCCGATCGAGCGCTCGGCCGTGAACATCCATTCCGTGCTCGAGCATGTGAAGACGCTGGCCAAGAGCGGATTCGCGCGCGGCATCCGCATTCACGAGACCTATGATCCCTCGTTGCCATCGGTCTATGCGAACCGCGACCAGCTCGTTCAGGTCTTCATCAACCTCCTGAAGAACGCCAGCGAAGCGGTCGCCGGGCGCGAGGATGGCGAGATCCGTCTCTCGACGGCCTTTCGCCCGGGTGTGCGGCTGTCCGTGCCGGGAACCAAGACACGCGTGACGCTGCCGCTGGAGTTCATCGTCGAGGACAACGGCGTCGGCGTGCCCGACGACATCCGCGAACACATCTTCGATCCGTTCGTGACTACGAAGCCGAGCGGTACGGGCCTCGGCCTCGCGCTCGTCGCCAAGATCATCGGCGACCACGGCGGCGTCATCGAATGCGAGTCTCATTCGGGGCACACGATGTTCCGCGTGCTCATGCCGGCCTGGACGGACCCCAAGCGCTCCGACGAGGCAGCCAACCAACCCATGGGAAGGCGGACCCGCTGATGGCGACGTCGCAGATCCTCGTGGCGGACGACGACGCCGCCATTCGCACGGTCATTTCGCAGGCGCTGATGCGCGCCGGGTTCGAGGTGCGCGTCACGTCCAACATCGCGACGCTCTGGCGCTGGATCAGCTCCGGCGACGGCGATCTGGCGATCACCGACGTCCTGATGCCCGATGGCAACGTCTTCGACATTCTTCCGAAGATCAAGAACACCCGGCCTGACCTGCCGGTGATCGTCATGAGCGCGCAGAACACGTTTATGACGGCCATCAAGGCTTCGGAAAAGGGCGCCTACGACTACATTCCGAAGCCGTTCGATTTGACCGAACTTGTCGCGATCGTGCGACGAGCGCTGGCCGAGCCCAAGGCCTCGACGCGTCTGGCGGGACCGGAGGAGGGCGGCGAGGCGATCCCCCTTGTCGGCCGTTCGCCGGCCATGCAGGATATCTATCGCGCTCTGGCGCGCATGATGCAGACCGACCTGACGGTGACGATCACCGGCGAGTCCGGCACCGGCAAGGAACTCGTGGCACGCGCGCTCCACGACTACGGGCGCCGTCGCAAGGGACCCTTCGTCGCCATCAACATGGCCGCGATCCCGCGCGATCTCATCGAGTCCGAACTCTTCGGCCACGAGAAGGGCGCCTTCACCGGCGCTCAGAGCCGCACGAGCGGTCGGTTCGAGCAGGCCGAAGGCGGGACGCTGTTTCTCGACGAGATCGGCGACATGCCGATGGAGGCGCAGACGCGCCTTCTGCGCGTGCTCCAGCAGGGCGAATACACCGTCGTCGGCGGCCGGACGCCGATCGCGACGGACGTCCGCATCGTCTCGGCGACGAACAAGGACCTGCGCCAGCTGATCCAGCGCGGCCTGTTCCGCGAGGATCTGTTCTACCGGCTGAACGTCGTACCGCTGCGCCTGCCGCCGCTACGCGAGCGGATCGAGGATCTCGTCGATCTCACCAACCATTTCTTCGCCATCGTCCAGAAGGAAGGGCTTGCCCGCAAGACGCTGACCTCGAGCGCGCTCGACGTAATGCGGCGCTACTCCTGGCCGGGCAACGTGCGCGAACTGGAAAATCTGGTGCGGCGCCTCTGTGCGCTCTACCCGCAGGAAGAGATCAGCGGCGAACTGATCGACCACGAGTTGGCGAACGATCATGCGAAGTCACCGGGCGGTGACGGCGACTCCGCCAAGCCGATCGATCTCTCGGCCTCGGTGGAACGCTACCTGTCGGATTATTTCGCATCCTACGGCAACGATCTGCCGCCGCCGGGCCTGCACGGACGCATCCTGCGCGAGGTGGAATATCCGCTGATCGCGGCTGCTCTGGCGGCAACGCGGGGCAATCAGGTGAAGGCAGCGGACCTTCTCGGGGTCAACCGCAACACGCTGCGCAAGAAGATCCGGGACCTCGACATCTCGATCGTTCGATCAATTCGTTAAGACCCGTTTCATTTTTCGTTGCATTTTAGACACAATACGTTGCAAGCATGCCACGTGATTCACGGTGGGCATGGCATGACGGTACAGCCGATATCGACCGAAGGGGATCTGCCGGCGCCGAGCGAGCGCCGTCGGTTCATGCTGGTGCCCGGCATTCTCGCCGTCATCGGCGCGTTGGTGACGGGCGCGATCTCCTTCGTGGTGCTGATGGGCCTGACGCCGATTGCGCCGACGGACCGGGTCGTGACGATCGCCTCGCTCGTCAACGGCGTCTTCGTCGTTCTGCTCTGCACGCTCATCGCGCGCGAGGTGCTGCGCATGACGAGCGCGCGGCGGAACGGCAAGGCGGCCTCGCGCCTGCATGTGCGCATCGTCGTGCTGTTTGCGATCGTCGCGGCGCTGCCGGCGCTGCTCGTCGCCGTCGTCGCCGGCATCACGCTCGATCTCGGGCTCGACCGCTGGTTCGAGATCCGCACGCGTGCCATCGTCGATTCGTCGATCAGCGTGGCCAAGGCCTATGTCAACGAGAACGCCCGCAACCTGCAGGGCTCGACGATGTCGATGGCCTTCGATCTCGGAGCCCAGCGCCAGCTCTTCGATCTCGACCGGACCGGCTTCGAGCAGCTGATGACCGAGCAGGCGAAGGGGCGTTCGCTCCTCGGCGCGCAGTTGCTCACCGAAGACGGAACGCCGTTCCTGAAGGCCGACGTGCCGGTCGAGCGTCCGCTTCCGGTGCCGCCCACCGACGCGCTGCAGCAGGCCGCCGAAGGCAATCTCGTTTTCATCCCGCCGGGCGTCACCAATCTGGTCGGCGCGGTCATGCGGCTGCGCGGCTTCGGCGACGTCTATCTTTACACGGTGCGCGTCGTGGATCCGCAGGTCATCTCTGCGCTCAGCCTGATGGAAGAGCGAACCGCCGAATATTCCAGCCTGCAGAGCAACCGCTTCAACCTGCAGATCGCCTTCGCGCTGCTTTATCTCGGGATCACGCTGATCGTGCTCCTGTCGGCGATCTGGACCGGTATTGGCGTCGCCGACCGGCTGGTGCGACCGATCCGTCTCCTGATCGGCGCCGCCGACGAGGTCAGCGAGGGCAATCTCGGCGTGTCCGTGCCGGTCCGCGCGTCGGACGGCGACGTCGGCTCGCTGTCGAACACGTTCAACAACATGATCCGCCAGCTCCGCAGCCAGCGTCACGAGCTCGTTCACGCCAAGGACCTGATCGACGAGCGCCGTCGCTTCACCGAGGCGGTGCTGTCGGGTGTCACGGCCGGTGTCATCGGCGTCGGGGCGGACGGGCGCATCAGCATGTTGAACCCCTCGGCGGAGCGCATTCTGGCGACCCCGGCGAGCGAAGCCGTCGGCGAGCCGCTCGGTGTCCGCTTTCCGCTGATCGACGAGATCTACGAGAGCGCGCGGGCCTCGCGTCATGCCGAGCACCAGCAGCAGATCAAGCATCGCTCCCGCGAGCGCGAACGCGTGCTGACGATCCGGGTAACGTCCGAAGCGGTGGGCGAGGGTGCCTACCCCAGCGTCATCACGATCGACGACATCACCGATCTCGTGGATGCGCAGCGTTCCTCGGCCTGGGCCGACGTCGCTCGCCGCATTGCCCACGAGATCAAGAACCCGCTGACGCCCATCCAGCTCTCGGCTGAGCGCATCCGCCGCCGCTACGGCAAGATGATCGAGGGGGACCGCGAGGTCTTCGACCGCTGCGTCGACACGATCATCCGGCAGGTTTCCGATATCGGTCGAATGGTCGACGAATTTTCGACCTTTGCCCGCATGCCGAAGCCGAAGATGGAGGATCGCGACCTGCGCGAGGCGCTCCGCGAGGCCGTCTTCATGCGCGAGATGGGCGATCACGGCATCACCTTCGACACCGGCTACGGCGACCAGCCGCTACTCGGCTCCTTCGACATCCGGCTGCTGTCCCAGGCCTTCGGCAACCTCGTGAAGAACGCGGTCGAGGCGATGGAGACGTTGGAGGGCCACAAGGGCCGAATCTCGATCGGCGCACGTACCGAAGGCGACATGCATGTCGTCGAGATCGCCGACAACGGCCGAGGATTTCCTCGCGAGGATCGCGACCGGCTGCTCGAACCCTATATGACGACGCGGGAGAAGGGGACGGGGCTCGGCCTCGCCATCGTCCGCAAGATCGTCGAAGAGCATGGCGGCTCGATCGAACTCGACGACACGCCGAACGAGCCACATGGCGCGCTCGTGCGCATCCGGCTTCCCGCCACGCATGCCCCCGCGCCGGCTCGGATCGCTCCGGCACGCCCACACACGAACGAAGATGGTGAACGCTGATGGCATCGGACATCCTGATCGTCGATGACGAAGCTGATATCCGCGACCTGGTCGCCGGCCTGCTCGAGGACGAGGGGCACGAAACCCGGACGGCCAGCAACTCCGACGCGGCGCTGCAATCCATCGCCGACAGGGTGCCGAGGCTGATCTTCCTCGACATCTGGCTGCAGGGCAGCCGGCTGGACGGGCTCGACATGCTTGACGCCATCAAGGCGCAGCACCCGGACGTGCCGGTCGTCATGATCTCCGGTCACGGCAATATCGAGACCGCCGTGTCGGCTATCCGCCGCGGCGCCTATGATTATATCGAGAAGCCGTTCAAGGCCGATCGCCTCGTTCTGGTCGCCGAACGGGCACTGGAAAATTCCAAGCTCAAGCGCGAGGTCTCGGAGCTTAGGCGCCGGTCCTCCGATTCGCCGGAGCTTCTCGGCAAGTCGCACCCGATGAACCAGTTGCGCCAGACGATCGAACGCGTGGCGCCGACGAACAGCCGCGTGATGATCCTCGGGCCGTCCGGTTCCGGCAAGGAGATGGTGGCGCGCGCGATCCATGCGGCGTCGGCCCGCTCGAAGGGGCCCTTCGTGGCGCTGAACGCAGCGGCGATTACGCCCGACCGGATGGAGGTCGAACTGTTCGGGACCGAGACCCCGCCCGGCGTCGAGCGCAAGGTCGGCGCGCTCGAGGAGGCGCATGGCGGCGTCCTGTATCTCGACGAGGTCGGCGACATGCCGCGAGAGACGCAGAACAAGATCCTGCGGGTGCTCACCGACCAGACCTTCGAACGCGTCAACGGCGCCAAGAAGGTGAAGGTCGATGTGCGCATCGTCTCCTCGACGGCGCAGAACCTTGAATCGCTGATGGCGGAGGGTACGTTCCGAGAGGACCTGTTCCATCGTCTGGCGGTGGTGCCGATCGCCGTGCCGCCGCTGGCCGATCGGCGCGCCGACATCCCCATGCTGATCGACGCGTTCATGAAGCAGATCGGCGAGCAGACCGGCATCCGGCCAAAGGCGCTCAGCCCGGAGGCGCTCGCCGTTCTCCAGTCGAGCGACTGGCCGGGCAACATCCGTCAGCTTCGCAACAACATCGAGCGGCTGATGATCCTGTCGCGCTCCGACGGCTCGGATGCGATCTCGGCGGACATGCTGCCGCACGAGGTCGGCGACATGCTGCCGCGCACGCCGAGCCAATCCGACGGGCGCATTCTGGCGCTGCCGCTGCGCGATGCGCGCGAGGTCTTCGAAAAGGAGTATCTCGTCGCGCAGATCAACCGCTTCGGGGGCAACATCTCCCGCACCGCCGAGTTCGTCGGCATGGAGCGCTCGGCGCTGCACCGCAAGCTGAAGTCGCTGGGCATCTGACCCTAGCAGGAGAGCACGCCTCGTGAAGATCGTCATCTGCGGTGCCGGCCAAGTCGGCTATGGCATCGCCGAAAGCTTGGCCGCCGAGCAGAACGACGTGACGGTCATCGACACGTCGCCAACGCTGATCGCAGGCATACGCGAGACGATCGACGCCCGCGGTATCGTCGGCCATGGGGCCTTTCCGAGCGTGCTGGCCGAGGCGGGTGCGGGCGAGGCCGACATGCTCATCGCCGTGACGCTGCACGACGAGGTGAACATGGTGGCCTGCCAGGTCGCCCATTCGCTCTTCAACGTGCCGACGAAGATCGCCCGCATCCGCTCGCAGGCCTATCTCCAGCCCGGCCACAACCCGCTCTTCTCGGCCGACAGCCTGCCGATCGACGTGGTGATTTCGCCCGAGCTCGAAGTGGCGCAGATGGTCTTGCGGCGGATCGCGCTACCGGGCGCGCTCGACACCGTCCGTTTCTCGGACGAGGCCATTGCGCTGTTGGCCATAGAGTGCCGCGAAGACTGTCCGATCCTCAATACGCCGCTCGGCCAACTGTCCGAATTGTTTCCCGATCTCGGCGCCACGGTCGTCGGCATCATGCGCGACGACGCGATCTTCATTCCGAACTCGGTGGACCAGCTTTATCCCGCCGATCTCGCCTACGTCGTCGTCGAGCAGATCCGCGTGCGGCGGACGCTGACGCTGTTCGGCCATGAGGAGCCCGACGTCGGGCGCATCGTGATCGCTGGCGGCGGCAATGTCGGGGTGGCGGTGGCGCGCGCCATGGAGAAGCAGAAGCTCGCTTCGAAGCTGCGGATCATCGAGGCGGACCGCTCGCGCGCGCTTCAGATTGCGGACGAGCTGAAGAAGACGATCGTGCTGCATGGCAGCGCCCTTGACCCGTTGATCCTCGAGGAGGCGGAAATCCGGGAGGCCGATCTCCTCGTCGCGCTGACGAACGACGATCAGGTGAACCTCCTCTCCAGCGCCATGGCGAAGCGTCTCGGGGCGCGCTCGAACATGACGCTGCTGAACAGCCGGACGTTCCAGCAGCTGGCGAAATCCATCGGCGTCGATGCGGTGATCAGCCCGAAGTCGGTGACGATCTCGCGCATTCTCCAGCATGTCCGGCGAGGTCGGATCCGCGCGGTGCACTCGGTCCAGAACGGGCTGGCGGAGGTCATTGAGGTCGAGGCGCTGGAGACGTCGCCTCTGGTCGGAAAGCCGCTGCGTGAGCTCGATCTGCCGGACGGGATGCGAATCGGGGCTGTGTCGCGCAACGGCGTGTTCATGCGACCGAACGCACAGACACGGATTCGCGCGAAGGACCGCGTCGTCATCTTCGTCCAGGCCGGTGCTGTGCGGCAGGTCGAGCAATTCTTTCGGGTCAGTCTTGAGTTCTTCTGATGTCGCCTCGATACGGTCGATGGTTCTCGCCCCGTCAATCGTCATCGGATCGCCGCTAACGAGAACCGGTGCTTGAAAGAACGGGCCGGACGTGTTCGAGAATGGAGCAGCGTCGGGTCCTCGGGCCCGCGTCGTCTTGAACGCGGCTGCCGCCGACTTCGGCGCGTCGGCCGGCGCACAAGACCCAACAAGCAGGTCTCTCTCGATTACCGGGCGAGCAAGCCAAGAACAAGATCGGAAGCCACTCATGGCCGAGCGCACGCAGAACCTCCAGGATCTCTTCCTCAACACCGTCCGCAAGCAGAAGATCTCGCTGACGATCTTTCTCGTCAACGGCGTCAAGCTGACCGGCGTGGTCACGTCGTTCGACAATTTTTGCGTCCTGCTTCGTCGCGACGGGCACTCGCAACTTGTCTACAAGCACGCCATATCCACGATTATGCCGTCGCAGCCCGTCAACATGAACGACGGTGGAGACGAAACCGGGAAAGACTGATTGACCGAACTCGACAAAGAGAGCGCGCCGCGAGGCCCGATCGAGCACAAGCAGGCGATAACGCGGGCAGGGGTCTTCGTGCCCGTGCTCAAGCAGCGCGGGGCCCCCACCGAGGGCACGGAGACCGTGCGGCGGACGGACGAGGACCGCCTGATCGAGGCGGAGGGACTGGCGGCCGCCATCGATCTCCGGATCGTCGCGCGCGGCGTCATTCCCGTGTCGAAGGCGCAGCCCGCGACCCTGCTCGGCTCCGGCAAGGTCGAGGAGCTGAAGGCGCTGGTGGAGGCCGAGGAGATCGGCCTCGTGATCATCGATCACCCGCTGACGCCGGTGCAGCAGCGCAATCTGGAAAAGGAACTGAACGCAAAGGTTCTCGACCGGACCGGGCTGATCCTCGAGATCTTCGGCAAGCGGGCGCGCACGAAGGAGGGTCGTCTTCAAGTCGAACTCGCGCACCTGAACTACCAGCGCGGCCGGCTCGTGCGCAGCTGGACCCACCTTGAGCGCCAGCGCGGCGGTGCCGGCTTTCTCGGTGGTCCCGGCGAGACGCAGATCGAGTCCGATCGGCGACAGCTGCAGGAAAAGATCAAGAAGCTCGAAAAGGAACTGGAGCAGGTGCGGCGGACCCGCACGCTACACCGGGCCAAGCGTAAGAAGGCGCCGCATCCCGTCATCGCGCTTGTCGGCTACACCAATGCTGGCAAGTCGACGCTGTTCAACAAGGTGACGGGCGCCGATGTTCTGGCGAAGGATCTGCTCTTCGCGACGCTCGATCCGACGCTGCGCCGGATCACGCTCGCGCACGGCACCGAAGTGATCTTCTCCGACACGGTCGGTTTCATTTCCGACCTCCCGACGCATCTGGTGGCCGCGTTCCGCGCGACGCTCGAAGAGGTGATCGAGGCCGAGATCGTCCTACATGTCCGCGACATGTCGGACCCCGATGCGAGGGCACAGGCCTCCGATGTCGAGAAGATCCTGACGGATCTGGAAATCGATATCGGCGATCCCGAGCACGTGGTCGAGATCTGGAACAAGGTCGACCGGCTAGACGAAGGCGCCCGGGCCCATCTCGAAGCGGTGGCGGCCTCGCAGCCTGGCGGGCGAACGGCTCATGTCGTTTCCGCCTTGACCGGCGAAGGCGTCGACGCACTGCTGGCGGATATCGAACGCCGCATCGCCGGGCGGGCGGATCAGGTCGCACTCGACGTGCCCTCGGACAGCATGCAGCTTCTGCCGTGGCTCTACGAGAATTCGATCGTGCGCGAGCGCGAGGATCTCGAAGACGGCGGCGTTCATCTGGTGCTCGACGTGACGCGTCAGGCGCGCACCGACCTGCAGCGGATGGGCACGCGCTACCCGAACGTCCGCTTCGACTGATCGCAGGGCATGTCCAGTGAACCTATAGTCGCTGGACATGCCCTAGGAGACGGGGCCGGCGGTT
The DNA here is from genome assembly GCF_001463705.1 of Aureimonas sp. AU12. Classification (GTDB taxonomy): domain Bacteria; phylum Pseudomonadota; class Alphaproteobacteria; order Rhizobiales; family Rhizobiaceae; genus Aureimonas. The sequence continues at coordinate 94,202 of NZ_BBWH01000001.1, forward strand.
TTCGACGCCACCCAGAGCGCTTCCTGGTCGTCCAGCGTCATGGATTTCAGGTCACGCGCGTCGAGGGCCGCGCTCGCTTCCATCGCCGCAAACCGCCCGCGGAATTTTGCGACCGTGCGCCGTAAGGCCTGATCCGGATCGATCTTGCAGCGGCGCCCGAGATTGACGGCGGTGAAGAGGATATCGCCGAGCTCGTCCTCCTGCGCATCGCGATCGGCCGAGGCCACGACGGTTTCGAACTCGTCGGTTTCCTCGCGGAGCTTGGCGATGATCGGCTTCACCTCGGTCCAGTCGAAACCGACGGTCGCGGCCTTTTCCTGCACCTTGCGGGCCAGAAGCAGCGCCGGGAACGCGCCGGGAATGCCGGCCAGAAGTCCGGTCGGCGGCGCGGCCTCAGAGCCGGGCAACCAGTCACCTGTGACGACCTTGCCGGCATCCACCGCCTCGTGGCGGAGGCGGCGCGCCTCGGCGCGCTCGCGCTTTTCCTCGGCCTTGATGCGCTCCCACTGACCCTTGGCCGAGCGTGCGCTTCGTGCGGTTTCGTCGCCGAAGACATGCGGATGGCGTCGGATCATCTTGCGCGTCACGGTCTCGACGACATCGTCGAAGGTGAACAGCTCGGCCTCGGCGGCGAGCTGCGCGAAGTAGACAACCTGCAGCAAAAGGTCGCCGAGTTCCTCGCGCAGATCCTCGGGATCGCGGCGCTCGATCGCGTCGACGACCTCGTAGGTTTCCTCGATCGTATACGGCACGATCGTATCGAAGCTCTGCTCAAGGTCCCACGGGCAGCCGGACCCGGGCTCGCGGAGCGCGCGCATGATCTCGACCAATCGGGTGACGTCGCGGGAGGGTTCCATGGGGCGCTCGCTGGGGTTCGAAGCTTCTCGTTTCTTTGCCAGCCAAGCGAGCCATCGGTCAATCGATGCATGACGCGGCTCGGACGTCGGGACCAGACGGTTCCGACTTCGGACGTCGGAGCAACTGACTGACGATAAGAGAGGCTAGAACTATCGGGGGAGACTACCCAGGTGCCAAACTCGCGACGACCTACCCATCTGGCACAATCCAACGATGGCATAATATGGATTATGGAACATAACGCGGCGGAGGCTAAGGTATTGATTGCGTTGGGTATATGGTTAACGCGTCTATCCCTCGTCTTCTTCGACATCGAGACCAGATAGCGTCCGACCGCCAATCAGCCGCCATCACTGCCTCCAATGCCCGGAAACCCGGCCTTCGACGTTGCCGAACTTTGGCGTTCAGTCCGCGCCGAGTTCATTCGCCATTGGGAACTCGATCTCGAGCCCATCATGGGCCGGACGGATGTGCCCCGGTAGCGCCGCGCAGAGCGTCGCGTAGTCCAGCGGCGTATGCATGTGCGTCAACAAGGCGTTGGGCATGCGCAAGCGCTTGATCCAGACGAGCGCCTCGTCCAGCGAGAGATGGCTGGGATGGGTCGAATACTGCAGCGCGTCGATCACCAGCAGTTCGGCGCCGTCGATCTGTTCGCAGGCCGCCGCCGGGAAATCGCTGACATCGGAACAGTAGGCAAACGGGCCGATCCGGAAGCCCAGCGAATGGATCGAGCCGTGGACCTGCGCGAACGGCTGGATCTCGATCGGTCCGCCCGGCCCGTCGATGGTGAACGGCTCGCCGGGCGTGATGAGCCGATGGCGAACGATGGGCGGATACTGGCTTCCCGGCGGCGTTCGGAAGCAATAGGCGAACGCCTCGAACAGGCGCTCGTAGGTCGGCGCATCGGCATAGAGATCGACGCGCTGGCGGCTGTCGAGAAAGTAGCCGCGGAGATCGTCGAGGCCGTGAAAATGGTCGGCATGCGGATGCGTCACTAGAACGGCGTCGATGCGGGCGACCTTTGCCGCAAGCATCTGCTCACGAAAATCCGGGCCGCAGTCGATCACGACGACGGTGCGCCCGCGCGGTCCGATCCGCTCGACCAGAGCAGCGCAACGCGTTCGCCGGTTGCGCGGATTGGCGGGGTCGCAGGCGCCCCAGTCGCCGGTGATGCGCGGCGTACCGGGTGACGAGCCGCAGCCGAGGATCGTCAGGCGGAGCGTGTCGCCCATCGCGTCACGAGACCGGACGCGGGTCCGGGACCTTTCGGAACAGCCGGAAGAAGTTGTCGCTCGTCGCCTGAGCAATCCCGGCGAGATCCGTACCTTTCACGCTGGCCAGCACCTCGGCGGTGTGGCGGACATAGGCCGGCTCATTGCGTTTGCCGCGAAACGGCGGCGGCGCCAGATACGGTGCGTCGGTCTCCACGAGAAGCCGTTCCATCGGCACGTCCGCTGCGATGTCGCGGATCTCCTGAGACTTGTTGAAGGTCAGGATGCCCGAGAACGACACATAGCCGCCGAGTTCGACGCCGACCTCCGCCAGCCGGCGCCCGGACGAAAAGCAATGGAGGATGAACGGGAACGCGCCCTCCACGGTTTCCTCGCGCAGGATCGTTTCCATGTCGTCGTCGGCCGCCCGCGCGTGGATGACGAGCGGGAGGCCGGTCTCGCGCGCAGCCGCGATCTGCCGGCGGAAGACGGTGGCCTGCACGTCGCGCGGAGCGCGGTCGTAGAAGTAGTCGAGACCGGCCTCGCCGATCGCGACGATGCGTGGGCCGGCGCTCAGGCGAACGAGTTCCGACGTCGCGATGTCGGGCTCGTCGGCGGCATTCAGAGGATGCGTGCCGACCGAGGCATAGACATTGGGATAGCGTTCGGTGAGCGCCACGAGGTTGGGCAGCTTCGACACGTAGGTCGAGATCGTCACCATCAGCCCGACGCCGTTGGCTGCTGCACGAGCCACAAGGTCGTCGCGCTCCTCGTCGAACTCGGCAAAGTCCAGGTGGCAGTGGCTGTCGACGAGGAACGGTTCGGAGGTCATGCGGCCTGCGGATCCTGCTCCACGAAACGCGGGAAGATGCCGACCGGTGCCGGCAGCGGACGACCGGGTTCCAGAACGCGTCCCTGCGCCAGTTCGACGAAGCTGCGTTCATGCGGCTCGACCGCCAGGATGTCGAGAAGCTTGGCGCAGGAGTCCGGCATCACCGGCTGAAGCAGGATGGCGAAGCGGCGCACGACTTCCGCCGTCACGTAGAGGACGGTTCCCATGCGGGCGGTGTCGATCTTGCGCAGCACCCAGGGCTCCTGTCCCGCGAAGTAGCGGTTCGTCTCCGAGACGGCAGACATGACGGCCGAGAGCATGCCGTGCAATTCCTGCCGATCGATCGCCGCGCGACACTTTTCTAGAAGAAGTCCGGTCATCTCGAGGATCGCCTGGTCCGCTTCGGTGAAGGCGCCGGGATGCGGCACCCTGCCCTCGCAGTTCTTGGCGATCATCGAAAGCGAGCGCTGCGCGAGATTACCGAGGTCGTTGGCGAGTTCGGAGTTCATCCGCGCGACGATCGCCTCGTGCGAGTAGTTGCCGTCCTGGCCGAACGGCACCTCACGCAGAAGGAAATAGCGGAACGGGTCCAGGCCATAGGCGTCGATCAGCGCCAGCGGATCGATGACGTTGCCGACCGACTTCGACATCTTCTCCCCGCGATTGAACAGGAAGCCGTGGACGAAGATCCGCTTCGGCAGATCAATACCCGCCGACATGAGGAAGGCCGGCCAGTAGACGGCGTGGAACCGCACGATGTCCTTGCCGATGACATGAAGGTCGGCGGGCCAGAAGGCCTTGCGCTCGCCGTCCTCGAGATAGCCGGTCGCCGTCAGGTAGTTCGTCAGCGCGTCGACCCACACATACATCACGTGCCGTTCGTCGCCGGGCACCGGGATGCCCCAGTCGAAGGTGGTGCGCGAGATCGACAGGTCGCGAAGGCCCGAACGCACGAAGGACAGGATCTCGTTGCGCCGCTCGGCCGGGCCGATGAATTCGGGATGCGCCTCGTAATGCGCCATCAGGCGATCGGTGAAAGCCGAAAGCTTGAAGAAGTAGCTGGCTTCCTCAACCCATTCGACCGGCGTGCCCTGCGGCCCCAACCGCACGCCGCCCTCGCCGAGGCGCGTCTCGTCCTCGGCGTAATAGGCTTCGTCGCGGATCGAATACCAGCCGGCATAGGACCCCTTGTAGATGTCGCCGGCATCCGCCATCCGGCGCCAGATCTCCTGGCTGGCGCGCTTGTGCCGTTCCTCGGTGGTGCGGATGAAGTCGTCGTTCGAGCTGCCGACGCGGCGTCCCATTTCCTGGAATTCGGCCGAGTTGCGGGCCGCGAGGTCGGCGGGTTCGATGCCCAGCGCGCGGGCCGTCTGCAGCATCTTGATGCCGTGCTCGTCGGTGCCGGTGAGAAACAGAACCTCGTAGCCGTCCAGCCGCTTGAACCGCGCGATGGTGTCAGTCGCGATGAGTTCGTAGGCATGGCCGATATGCGGCCGACCGTTCGGATAGGAAATCGCGGTGGTCAGGTAGAAGCGCTCGGACATGTCGACAGTCTTGCAAGCTTGAGAAGGTTGGGACGGAGATAGACCATTGCGGCAGTTGCCTCAACGCCGCTGGCCACCGGGATTCAGCGCTCCCCGCCGAACTCGGCCCGTGCCGCATACAATCGCGCGAAGAAAGTAAGCATCATCTGCTTGCGGTCGAGATTGAAAGCGGTGGCCTCGCGCCAGCGCGCGGCTTCTGTTTGCCAGAGCCGCGCCATGATCTCGGCGCCCGCGACATCCCCTCGCTCGACGCGCCCCCGCGCCTCGGCTGAAACCTTACCGAGCAGCGCCTCGAGCAGCAGCGCCCAGGCGGCCTCGCGGCCCTTCTGAAGCAGCGCGTCGAGCGTCGACTGGATGGCGCTCCAGTCCGGCCTTGGCGCGGCATAGAGGCGGTCGGCCTGCGCTCCGACCTCCAGCCCGCCGTTCGTCAGCATCAGCAGCGCATCCCGCAGGCTGCCCCCCGACATCGCCACGGCGGTGCGAATGCCTTCAGCGCCCGCGCTCGGCTGTAGATCGGTGAGTGCCTCTGCGATGACATCGCTCGCAAGCGGTTCGAACCGAAGGACCCGGCAGCGCGAGCGAATGGTCGGCAGCAGTCGACCGGGCGTGTGGTTGGCAATGAGGAACAGCGAGCGCTCCGGCGGCTCCTCCAGCGTCTTCAGCAATGCGTTGGCAGCGCTGCGATTGAGGTCGTCGGCGGGATCGATGATGGCGATGCGCCATCCGCCGCCGGCGGTGGCTCGGAAGAACTGGTTCAGCCGGCGGATCTCGTCAACCGTGATCTGCGTCTTGAAGCCGTCACCGCGATCGACGCGTGGGCGGCTGAGGTGGATGAGGTTCGGATGGCTGCCCTGTGCGATCTGCCGCACGGCGGGGTGTTCGGGATCGAACATGGGTTCCGTGTCCGACCCGCCTCGCAACGTCGATGGCCCGCCCAGCACCATGCGCGCAAAGGCGAAGGCCGTGGTCGCCTTCCCAATACCGTTGGGCCCCTGCATCAGCCAGGCATGATGCATCCGGCCGCCTTCGAAGGCCTGCTGCAACTCATGCCATTCGGCCGAGCGCCCGCGCAGACGCAGAGTCGCGGATGGTGGCGACACCTCGTCGAGATCGTCATGGCCCTCCTGCGGCGCGATTTCGCTCATGCTTCGCGTCGCCGTTCGACGGCACCACCAGCGTCGGCCCAACGCGGCAGACGCGAGCGGAAGGCAGCCTCCACCGCAGCTTCGATGGCCTCGGCATTTCCGGTCGCGTCGATGACCACGCAGCGATCGGGCTCCTGATGCGCGATCTCCAGGAAGGCTTGGCGACGTCGTTCGTGAATGGCGAGATCTTCCTTCTCGAACCGGTCCACCGCCCGCCCCGATCGGCGCACGGCCGCCCGGTGCAGGCCGATCTCGGCGGGCACGTCGAGGAGAAGCGTCAGGTCGGGACCGCGCATTTCCAGCGTCGCATCCTCCAGGCTTTGCAGAAACTCGGCATCGGCGCCGTCGCTCGATCCCTGATAGGCCCGCGTCGAATCGTGGAACCTGTCGCAGAGCACGATGGCATCGCGGTCCAGCGCCGGCAGGATGAGCGAGGTCAGGTGATCGAGCCGCGCGGCAGCAAACAGGATCGCCTCCATCTCGTTGCCGAGGCTCTCGGCCGCGCCGGACAGGATGATCTGACGCAGCGCGTCGGCCCCGGGCGTTCCCCCAGGCTCCCGAGTTTCCACGACGTCGAAGCCGCGACCGCGCAGCCGCGCGGCCAGACGTGCGATCTGCGTCGTCTTCCCGCTGCCCTCGCCGCCTTCGAACGTGACGAAGCAGCCGACACCGCTGCGCGTTTCCACTGTGGGCGGCATCAGAGACTGCGAATCCAGCCGAAGGCCAACTCGCGAGCGGCATCGAGAGCCTTCATCGAGAACGTCCCCTCGACGACGTCTTCGGCCGCAAAGAGGTCTCGCCGAAGGTTCGTCTTGCCATCGACCTTGATCTCGAGCGTTCCGATTTTGGCGCCCTTTCCGATCGGCGCCCGCAACGGCCCGTCATAGACGACGGCGGCGGCCGTCAGCGTCCTGTCGGCGGGAACGTAGGCGACGAGGTCGTCCTGCAGGACTAGAGGGACGCTCTGCGACAGCCCACCGAAGACGTCGGCGAAACCGACCGTCTCGCCGCCCGTGAACAGGCGGCGGCGCTCGAAATTGTCCTGCGTCCAGTTGGCCAGCCTTTCGGTCTCCTTCGTGCGAATGGCGTCGGTTTCCAAACCGGCGAGCACCAGCACCGTCCGGCGTCCGCCCCGATCGGTGACCCCGACGATCGAATAGCCGACATCGCGCGTAAAGCCGCTGGCCATGCCGGTGGCGCCGATGTCGAGGCGCAGCAGCGGGTTGCGGTTGCGCTGGAGGATCTTGTTCCATTCGAACTGCGGCTCGGCGTAGAGCGGATACCATTGCGCATCCGCCGCCATATGCCGCGCAAGCTGAGCCATGTCCCGAGCTGTGACCGACTGACCATCGGCCGGAAGCCCGGTCGGGTTGACGAAGCGGCTGGCTGTGAGCCCCAATTCCCTCGCGCGCTCGTTCATCCGCCCGGCGAAGGCCTCTTCCGACCCGGAGAGCCCTTCCGCCAGAACGATGGCGCCGTCATTGGCCGCCTGCACGACCAGACCGCGAACGAGCGCCTCGACCGGAACGTCGGATCGGACGGCGGCGAACATGGTGGATGTGCCGGAGGGCGCGCCGCCCGTTCGCCAGGCGTGGTTCGTCACCGGATAGGCCGTGGCCGGGCTAATTTCACCGCGCTTCAGGGCATCGAACACGACCTCGGCGGTCATCAGCTTGGCCAGCGATGCCGGCGGGAACGGTTGGTCAACATCCTTCTCCAGAAGGATGCTTCCGGTTTCGATGTCGAGGATGAGAGCCTGACCGGCGACGGTTTCGATCGCGAAAGGCGCCTTGTCATCCGCAGCCGACGCCGGCGCCGCGATCATCAACGCTGCGAGCCACAACAAGCCGACATGGGCCATCGTCGACGCAACATGCCGTTTCGAGGTCATCTGAACTTCCGCAATCTGCCGTCTTCTCGCGGGTCGAAGACTAGCAGGTCGACAGCGAACCCGCACGACAAGTTCGAGCGTACGGCTCGTTTTGATGAAGCGGAAAGCGTGTCAGTCGCGCAGGACGAAGGCACCATCGGCGCCCGCCTGCCAGAGCTTTTCGAGCAATCCGTCGATGTCCTGCCCGGCATGAACGTTCAAGGCGAGCGAAACCCCGGCGGCATCCCGGTCCTCGACGAGATCCGCATGGTCCCGGGCGATCTCGCCGATGCGCATCAGGAGCCCGAGATCCTCGACGACGCCGATTTCGATCCGCTCCTGCGGGTCGACGTTGGCGACCTGAGCGGTCAGGGCATCGAGCGCCGCAACCGAACCCGACTTCGTGCCTGAGGATGCATAGGAGAGCGCGAAGCCGCGGGGCTTGGGAACAGGCGCATCGCCAGCGCTGCCGATGTCGTAATTGTCGATCAGGCTTTCGATCGACGGCGTCGTCGGGGCCGGCTTGACACCGGGCAGCGACGGGATGGCTTTCGGCGCGGCAAAGGCGGATGCGATCATCAGCGGCTGGCGGGACGGACGATCATTGGAGGCGATCATCACACCGCTCGCCAGCCCGTCGTCGACCGGCCGACCGGCTGCGGGACGATAGGATGCCATCAGCATCTTGGTGTCGTCCCCTTCCAGCGGGGCCCGTCCGACATACTCGACCTTCACGTCGGCGACGCCGGCATTCTGGAAGCCGAGAAGCTCGGCGGCCTTCGACGACACGTCGAGGACGCGGTCGTGGACGTAGGGGCCACGATCGTTGACGCGAACCACCACCGAACTGCCGTTCTTGCGGTTGGTCACGCGAGCGTAGGACGGCAACGGGAACGTCGGATGTGCCGCCGACAGATGGTACATGTCGTAGATTTCGCCGTTGGCGGTCAGGCGGCCGTGGAAGTTGGAGCCGTACCAAGAGGCCGTGCCCGACTTCACGTAGCCGGGCTCTTCCTTCGGATAGTACCACTTGCCGCGCACGACATAGGGCTTGCCGACCTGATCACGTCCGCCGCCTTTAGGCACGCGCTTCAAGCGCGTCATGCGGGGGCTCGCCTTCACGCCGAAGATGCTGGAACTGAAGATCGGCGCGTCGTCGTCGGGGGCGAGCTCCTCGTGTTCGCCGTGCGTCGACGAAGAACTGGACTGGCAGGCGGAGAGCGTCAGCACGGCGCAGGTCGCGACAGCCACGAGCGCAGTCTGACGACGAAATGATCCCCCGATCGATTTCATTCGGTCGTTCCCCTCAACTCTGGCCTGCGCACGCTCGATACGATCGCGCCCATACCTCTCCCGAAAAGATTACCAGCAGATAAAAATGGAGATCAACAGTCCAAATCTGTGGCCGAAGACGGTTGTGGAAAACTGTTCGAGTTGACTGTTGCCGTCTCGGCACAGGAGGCCGGCAAGGGGTCAGACTGCGGTGTTGCCTACGATTACGGGCATCTTCGACGTTTGGAACGGTCCGCCGGACCTTGGTTCACGATGCGGGAGCGTGGACGCCAAGGAAAAGATTCGTGAGCGGCTACGCCTATAGAGCAGGCGCATATCCTGTCCTTACCTAGTCCGGACCGCCGGATCGCCCTGCCAGCAGTTTGCATCTCGTCCCCCCGCTGCGCTCGAACACGATCTGTCAGTGACGATGAGACTTCGCCAATCGACGCCATCGCCGATGTGCCGATCCGTCAGTTCGTCAATTCCACCTCGCTGACCCGAAAATGTCGCGCCAACGCCTTCAGGACGCGCGGCGAGACCTGCGTCCGTCCGTCTTCGACCGCGTGGAGAACCGAAGCCGGGATCCTCGTCGCATCGGCCACCTCATTTATGGAATGTCCGTCCGTGATCCGAAGGCGATGCAGGTTCTCGGCGAGGCTCAAAGGGGGGTCCATTCGAAAGCTGGTCGGAAGCCTGCTCGCAGCGGTCGTCACGCCAGCGACTGAAGGCGATGTGCAGCCGACCACGGTTGAACTGCGTGACTGCATAGGACCGCGACAGCCCGGGATCACATGGCGGATGGGGTGAGATTCGAACTCACGGTACGGTTCCCCGCACGGCGGTTTTCAAGACCGCTGCCTTAAACCACTCGGCCACCCATCCCTGACATTTGCTCTATGCGAGGGAAAAGCCGAGCGCAAGCCATCGAGGTCACCGTGTCGGCGCAGCCGGCATCAGCGTCGGTACCGTCGTCTCAGTCGGAGGAACCTCGGGCACGAGCACCGGCTGGGCTTCCGGCACGCGGGGGTTTCGTCCCGTCCCCACCGTCGCGGCGACCGCGGCCAGCGCCATGAAGGCAATCGCGTAGGACGAGGCGAGCACGACACGGGCGGCGCCGGGCCAGGCGTCGATGGTTCGACGCAGGATCGCGTAGAGCTTCAGATCGAGCAGCCCGTAGGGAATGGCGATCGCGAGAGGTCCGACCACACCGACGACCCAGAGCAGCGGCGATGGAATGGGCGGATGCAGGATCATCAGGGCGATGATCAGCGGAGCATGGCAGAGATACAGCGCGTAGCTCCAGTCGCCGTAGCGATCTGCGAGGCTCGCCAATCGTTCGTCGGGCCGACGATCTCCTCGATCCCACGAGACAGCCAGGCCGACGAGAAGAACGGCGGCGACGGAGGCAACCCAGCGATCGCCGCCGATCGAGAACGCCCCGCTCAACATCATGACGCCCATGGCGAGAGCGCCGACGGCCGGCTGGAACAGTCCGCGGCGCGCGAGCCATGGGATCAGCAGGCCGCCCGCGAACGCGGAGTTCACCGCCATCATCGGAAGGAGATCGATCGTCGGCGTCAGCACGATCTGTTGAGCTGGCAGCCACCAGGTGCCGAACGCGATGATGGCGAGCCAGATGAGCGCTATTGCCTCGACGCGGCGTTTGAGACCGATGAGGGAACACAGGAACAGGAACACGTAGAACGTCGTCTCGAACAGCAGCGTCCATTCCACGCCGAGATAGTAGATCCGCCCCTCGCCCACCGGCACGAGCGTCATCGCCCAGAAGTCGTATTCGTGCAGTTTGCCGCGCGCGACAATGAGCGAGCCAAGGACGATGAAGAAGATCGGATAGATGCGGACGATGCGGTGAGCGAGAAACCGCCAAGGGTCCGTCCGCGGCAAGATTTCCGCCATCAGATAGCCCGACAACGCGAAGAAGATCGCGACGCCGAGAAGCCCGAAGCGTCCGTCGAAGACGCGGACGAACCGGTCGTCGCCGACGAACCGGTCGAGATAGACGCTTGCGTGGTAGAGCAGCACGCAGATCGCGGCGAAGGCCCGAAGCCATTGCAGGTTTCGGTTTCTCGCGGGGCGCGGCGGCCCCGCCGACCGAGCAGCCATCATCAGGACATCACCGGACGCTCGTCGCCCATCGCCTGCCGATTGGTCGAAGGCATGGCGTCATACGAGAAGAATCGAGGTGCCGGTCGTGCGCCGCGACTCGAGATCGCGATGGGCCTCCGCCGCGTCGGCCAACCGGTACCGCTGGTCGACCCGGATCTTGACGGCCCCCGACGCGACCACTTCGAACAGCGCGCTCGCCGAGGCTTCGGTTTCGGCGCGAGTCGCGTTGTAGCCCATCAGGCTCGGACGCGTCGCGAAGAGCGATCCCTTCTGGTTGAGCATCGCGAGTTCGAAATTGGCGATCGTGCCGGAGGACTGGCCGAAGCTCACGAAGAGACCAAGCCTGCGGATGCAGTCGAGGCTGGCAGGGAACGTGTCACGCCCGACCGAATCGTAGACGACGTCGCATTTGCGGCCATCGGTCAGTTCGAGCACGCGTTCGGGAAAGTTCTCCTCCCGGTAGTTGATGACGTGGTCGTACCCGTGGTCGAGTGCCAGTTGCACCTTATCCGCCGATCCCGCCGTGCCGATCACGGTGGCGCCGAGGTGCTTGGCCCACTGGCCGGCGATGAGGCCGACGCCGCCGGCGGCCGCGTGGATCAGGATCGTGTGACCGGGACCGACGGCAAACGTGCGTCGCAGCAGGTACTCGGCGGTCATGCCCTTCAGCATCATCGCCGCTGCCGTCTCGTTGTCGATCGTGTCGGGCACGCGCACGGCGATCGCAGCCTTGACCAGCAACTCCTCGGCATAGGTGCCTTCGGCGCTGCTGTAGGCGACACGGTCGCCGATCCGAAGCCCCAAAACGCCCTCGCCGAGGGCAACGATCTCGCCCACCCCTTCCTTGCCCGGCACGAAGGGCAGCTGCGGCGCCTTGTAGGTCCCGTTTCTGAAATAGACGTCGATGAAGTTGAGTCCGGCTGCGAATTGGCGGACGCGGATCTCGCCGGGCGCGGGAGCGCCAACCTCGACCGGCTTCCACTGGAGAACCTCGGGCCCGCCGAGTTGTTCGACTACGATGGCGTTCGTCATGCGTGCTCTTCCCGTTCGTCGTTGCGTCCGCTGCCGCCAAAGATGCGGTCTTTCAACTGCAAGATGCCGCCGATCGAGAAGAGATAAAGGCCCGTCAACAAAATGGTGTGCCGAACCCAGGGGTCCGGATCGAAATTCGAGACGATCGCCAGGATGCCGCAGATCGACCAGACCGCGAACACGGCGAGATTGAAGGCCCGAAAGCGAACCACGCGGACGGGATGCAGGAACTTGATCGGAAGGAAGGTCGCGGCCGAGCAGAAGACGACGAAGAGGAGCGCCGTCCATTCGTTCGGTTTCGTCGCGAAGAAGGTGAAGACCACCATGTTCCACGTCACGGGGAAGCCGCGGAAGAAGTTGTCCTTCGTCTTCATCCGCGTGTCCGCGTAGTAGACGGCGCTGGTGATGACGATGAGGCCGGCCGCGACGAAGGACCATGGTCGTCCGATGATCCCGGACTGGTAGAGTGCGAACGCGGGAATCAGGACGTAGGTCGAATAGTCGATGATCGAGTCGAGGATATCGCCGGACCAGTTCGGCAGCACGCGCTTGATGTCGACCTTGCGGGCGATCGGCCCGTCGATACCGTCGACGAACAGGGCGAGCCCGAGCCAGGCGAACATGTCGACCCAATGCTGTTCCGCTGCCGCGATGATCGACATGAAGGCCCAGAAGGCGCCGCTCGCCGTCAGCAGATGGACGGAAAAGGCCCGCCATTGCCGGAAATTGGATGTCACGTCGTTTGCCTGGGTCCCGAGAGCCGATCCGCCGTGAGTATCGCAGGCGACATGTCATTGTCATCCTTGGCGTTCGCCGTATGTCAGCAAATCATGTGAACAGGCGGGTCTATGGCGATCCGTCGGCACCTCGATGACGAGAGAGTGACGATATGCCCCTGATCAAACGTCAGATCGCGGTGGTCGGCGGCGGCCTCGCCGGCTGGAGCGCGGCAGTTGGATTTGCCAAGGCCGGTTTCGACACGATCCTGCTCGCGCCGGCCTCCACCTCCGACCGGCGTTCGACGGCGCTGATCGGACCCTCCGTCGATTTCCTCGCGGGTCTGGGGCTCGCCGAGGGGTTGCGGGAGGCTGGCCAGCCGCTGGTGGTCATGCGCCTGATCGACGATACCGGTCGCCTTCTGCGCGCACCGACGGTCGAATTCCACGCCAGCGAAATCGATCTCGACGCGTTCGGGCAGAACGTGATGAACGCCGATCTCCTGAGAATGCTGAACGAGATCGGCGAAACGCTGTCCGATCGGCTGACCGTCGTCGAGGAAGGCCTGGTCTCGATCGCCACCGACGCGGACGGAGTGACGATCGAGACCGCGACCCACGAGATCCGCGCCGGCCTCGCTGTCGGGGCGGACGGGCGCAATTCGCCGGTTCGCACGCATGCCGGCATCGGCGTGCGCAAATGGTCGTATCCCCAGAGCGCGATCGTCCTGAACTTCGCACATGACCGCGATCACGACAGCATTTCCACGGAGTTCCACACGCGGACGGGGCCGTTCACGCAGGTTCCCCTGCCCGGTCGGCGCTCATCGCTCGTCTGGGTCGAGGAGCCGAAGGTCGCCGATCTTCTCGCCGACGTGTCGCTCAGCCGCCTGTCGCGGATGGTGGAGGATCGGATGCATTCCATCCTTGGCGCGGTCGAGGTCGAGGAGGGCGTCCAGTGCTTCCCGCTCAGCGGCGCCGCCGCCGAACGGATGACGGCCGAGCGAATCGCCCTCGTCGGCGAGGCCGCGCACGTGTTCCCGCCGATCGGGGCGCAGGGTCTCAATCTCGGATTGCGCGACGCCGCCGACCTCATCGAGGTCGCCGGTCGTCACCGGGACGATCCGGGATGCCCGGCGATGCTGCGTGACTACGAAGCCAAGCGCCGCGTCGACGTCGTCTCGCGAACAGCCGCCGTGGATCTCCTGAACCGGTCCCTGCTGACCGAATTCCTGCCGGTGCAGGCGATCCGCAGCCTGGGGCTCGGCTTGCTGGCGCGCGGTTCGATGCTGCGACGGTTCGTGATGAAGGAGGGCGTGACGCCGGGATCGTCGCTGCGCCGATCGCCTCGCCGCACGCCGCCAGATGACGCGCCGCTCGACCCGCTCGTGCCGTGACGCGAGCCCGCGTTTAGAGGCGTTCGAACGTGCGAAAGCCTTGCCCGATGGCTTCGGGCGGGGCTATGTCGCTCGCCATGAGCACATCGCAGAACGCCCGCTTCTTCATCGGCCAGATCGTCCGGCACCGCCTCTTCCCGTTCCGCGGCGTGATCTTCGACGTGGATCCGGAATTCGACAACACCGAGGAATGGTACCAGTCGATCCCGGCGGACGTGCGCCCGCGCAAGGACCAGCCGTTTTACCACCTCTTCGCCGAGAATGCTGACAGCGAGTACATCGCCTATGTCTCGGAACAGAATCTCGTTCCGGACGAGTCGGGGTCGGCTGTGCGCCATCCGCAGATCGCCGACCTCTTCGAGGGCCCGATTGACGGGTCCTATCGCCTGAAGGAAACGCGTCGGAACTGATCCCGACTGCCGGGCTCGAACGCGAAACCCGGACATGGAAACGGCGGCCATTGGCCGCCGTCTCGTTATCTGTAATCCTCTGCCGCGTCTTACTGCGCGGCGGGCTCGGCCTTCGCCTTGTTCTGCGCGTCCTCAAAACGCTGGCGACGGGCGTCAGCCTGGCTCTGGAGCGCTTCGTTCAGCTTCTGCTGGCGCTCGGCGAGTTCCGGCTGGGCGCGAGCCGGGCCGTCATAGGCCTGCGTGAAGCCCGAAAGGCTGACGCTGATCGGGTTCGGCTGGCGCTGGAAGTTGACCGAGGTGACCTTGAGCACCTTGCCCTTCTTCATCGAGGCGACGAGCGCGTCCGACAGCTCGGCCTCGGCGATGCAGCGATCGGGGAAGCAGACCGAGTAGTTCAGTGTCTGCGGCTTGTTCTCGTCGATCTGGATCTGGACGCCGGCGGGCACCACGCGGCCGGTCGGAACGACCGCCTGCAGCACCTTCTGCGTCACCTTGCCGGTGACGTTGATCAGGTTCACTGCGGTAATGAGCTGACGGGTGTCGGCGATCATCGTGTACTGCGTGTTGCAGATGTTGTTGTCGGCCTGCGGCGAACAGACCTTGAACCATTCGGCCGGAACCTGCTGTGCCACCGCGCCGGTCGCGGGCGCCAGCATACCGGCGACGGTCGCGAGGCCGACCACGGCTGCGGTACGCTCGATGGACTTGAAACGGGTTCTCACGGGACGGACATCCTTCTTTCGGCGTCGGCTTCGATCTCGGGTCGCCGACTGCATAACGACCTCCGCGGTCTTCTGCAAATACGCCCTTTTGAAGACCTGCCCGAAGCTTGCGCCCGGCCGGTGGGCGGTAGGCAAGCCCCGGAAGATTCGATAGTTTCCGGGATGAAAGCCACCGGAGTGCGCCCCAGAATGCCCTCGCCAGACCCTGCCCGAACCTTGCGGACCGCCGCTTGGTCGGCCTCCCTTGCCCTTCTGGTCGCCGCTGGATCGATCATTCCGGCCTCGGCCGAGCCGCAGCACGGCATCGCCATGCAGGGCGAGCCGAAACTCCCCGACGGCTTCGATCATTTTCCCTATGCCAACGCCGCCGCACCGAAGGGCGGCCGGATGGTCTACGGTGTGTTCGGCGATTTCGACAATCTGAACCCTGTCAGCGTGCGCGGAGCACTCACCACTGCACGCGGCATCTTCGCCGATGCCGAGTTCGGCAATTTTGTCTTCGAACCGCTGATGCAGCGCTCGGCCGACGAGGCCTTCACGTTTTACGGCCTGATCGCTGAAAGCGTCGAGACCGATCCCGAACGCACCTTCGTCGAGTTCCAACTCAACCCCGCCGCCCGGTTCTCGGACGGTCGTCCGGTGCGGCCCGAAGACGTGATCGCCACCGCCGAGCTCCTGAAGGTTCAGGGCAGCGTGCGTCCGCAATATTCGAACTGGCTGTCAAAGGTGGCCGTGGTCGAGAAGCGCGGCGAGCACGGCGTCCGCTTCACCTTCAACGAAAAGGCCGACCGCGAGCTGCCGCTGCTGCTCGCCAGCCTGCCGGTGATGCCGGCCGGCGATTTCGACGCCAGGACGATCGCTGAGACGACGACGAAGCCGCCGGTGGGCTCCGGCCCCTACGTGATCGACCGCGTCGAGCCGGGACAGCGTATCGTCTATCGCCGCAATTCCGACTACTGGGGCAAGGATCTGCCGACCAAGCGTGGCATGGACAATTACGACGAGATTACCGTCGAGTACTACCGCGACCAGAACGCCCAGTTCGAGGCGTTCAAGAAGGGCCTGTCCTACCTCTACATCTACCAGCAGCCCAATCCACGGCACTGGCGCACGGCCTACGACTTCCCCGCCGTCGCCGACGGGCGCGTCGTCAAGGAGGTGTTCCAGACCGGCCGGCCAGCCAATCTGAACGCCTTTTTCTTCAACACGCGCCGTCCCGCCTTTGCGGATGAAAGGGTGCGAGCCGCCCTCGCCCTCCTGTTCGACTTCGAATGGGCCAATGACAATCTCTACTATGGCGCCTACAGCCGCCTCGGCAGCTTCTTCGACAATTCCGAACTCTCGAGCCTCGGTCGTCCGGTGGATGCCCGCGAGAGCGAGCTTCTGGCGCCCTACGCGGCGTCGCTCGACCGAAGCGTTCTGTCGGGCGCTTGGAAGCCGCCGGTCAGCGACGGCACGGGAAGCGATCGTCGGTTGCTGCGCGAGGCCGTCGACCAGCTTCAGGCCGCCGGCTACCGCTTCGAGGGAACGCGGATGATCGGTCCGGATGGGGCGCCGCTCTCCTTCGAGATCCTCGTCCAGTCGATCGACCAGCAGAAGATCGCCCTCGCCTATGCCCGAACCCTCGCCCGCATTGGTGTCGAGGCGAACGTGCGACAGGTGGATGATGCGCAGTATCAGAAGCGCAAGCAGAGCTTCGACTACGACGTGCTGATCTCGGCCTTCTCGGGCACGCTGTCGCCCGGCGCCGAGCAGATCAACCGTTGGGGCTCGGCGGCGCGCGACCGCGCGGGATCGTTCAACTATGCAGGCGTCGCCAGCCCGGCGGTCGATGCAATGATCGCGGCGATGGTCTCGTCGCGCTCGCGCGAGGACTTCGTCTCGGCCGTGCGCGCCTACGACCGCGTCCTCATCAGCGGCCACTACGTCGTCCCGCTCTACTACATCGGCGAACAATGGCTGGCGCGCTGGACCTTCATCCAGCACCCCGCGGTCACGCCGCTGACCGGCTTCTACCTGCCGGCCTTCTGGCGCGAGCCGGGCGCCGGCTGAACGATGCCAACGGGCGGAGCGGCTGATACCGCCCGGTCCGCCGGTCGTGCAACCTGGCCCCTGCCTCAAGCCGCCTTCTTCTGCGCCTCGTCGACGAAGCGTGCGAGCTGCGTCGCGATTCCGGCGGCTCCGTTGAGCCGCTGCTCGGGCTTTTCCCAGTCGCGCATGAGCACGATCGACTGATCCGGCCGGATCTTGGCTGCCGGACCCTGCTCCGAGATGTAGCGCACCAGCGCGCCGGGATTGGCGAAGCTCTTGTCGCGGAACATGACAACCAGGCCCTTCGGCCCAGCGTCGAGCTTCTCGATGTTGGCCTTGCGGCAGAGCGCCTTGATGAAGACGACCTTCAGGAGATGCTCAACCTCGGTCGGCAACGGTCCGAACCGGTCGATCAGCTCGGCGCCGAACGCGTCGATCTCGCGCGCGTCCTGAAGGTCCGCCAGACGCCGGTACAGCGTCATGCGGAGTTGCAGGTCCGGCACATAGCTTTCCGGGATCATCACGGCGGTTCCCAAGGCGATCGTCGGCGACCAGGATCCGTCGGTCTCGATCTCGACACCCTTCATCTCCGCCACGGCCTCCTCCAGCATCTGCTGATAGAGCTCGAAGCCGACCTCCTTGATATGGCCGGACTGTTCGTCGCCGAGCAGGTTGCCGGCGCCGCGCTGGTCGAGGTCGTGGCTGGCGAGCTGGAAGCCGGCGCCGAGCGTATCCAGCGACTGCAGCACCTTGAGGCGGCGGTCGGCGCCCGCCGTCGGCGTCTTGTTGGCCGGGATCGTCATCAGCGCATAGGCGCGCTGCTTCGAGCGCCCGACGCGGCCGCGAAGCTGGTAGAGCTGCGCCAGACCGAACATGTCGGCGCGGTGCACGATCATCGTGTTGGCCGAAGGGATGTCGAGTCCGGACTCGACGATCGTCGTCGACAGCAGCACGTCGTACTGGCCCTCGTAGAAGGCGTTCATGATGTCGTCGAGCTCGCCAGCGGCCATCTGGCCGTGCGCGATAGCGACCTTCAGCTCCGGCACCTGATCGTCCAGGAACTCCTTGATCCCGGCGAGATCCGACAGCCGCGGCGCGACATAAAAGCTTTGACCGCCGCGATAGCGCTCGCGTAGCAGTGTCTCACGTACCACCAGCGGATCGAAGGGCGCGATGAAGGTGCGTACCGCCATGCGGTCCACCGGCGGCGTGGTGATGAGCGACAGTTCGCGCACGCCCGTCAGCGCCAGCTGCAGCGTGCGCGGGATCGGCGTCGCCGAAAGGGTCAGGACGTGGATGTCCGACTTCAGCTCCTTCAGCCGCTCCTTGTGCTTCACGCCAAAATGCTGCTCCTCGTCGATGATCAGCAGGCCGAGATTGCCGAAGGTAACGGCCTTGCCGAGCAGCGCATGGGTGCCGACGACGATGTCGACCGTCCCAGCGGTGATGCCCTTCTTCGTCTCCGCAAGTTCCTTTGCCGTGACGAGGCGCGAGGCCTGCGCCACGTTCAGCGGCAGGCCGCGGAAGCGCTCGGAGAAGGTTTTGAAGTGCTGGCGCGCCAGCAGTGTCGTCGGCACCACGACGGCCACCTGCAGCCCATTCATGGCGGCGATGAAGGCGGCGCGCAGCGCCACCTCCGTCTTGCCGAAGCCGACGTCGCCGCAGACCAGCCGGTCCATCGGCCGGCCGGCCGCAAGGTCGTCGGTGACCGAATCGATCGCCGTCATCTGGTCTTCCGTCTCCTCGTAGGGGAAACGGGCCTGGAACTCGCCCCAGAGGCCGTCCGGCGGCAGGAGCTTGGGGGCGCCGCGCATCTGGCGCTCGGCGGCGATGCGGATAAGCCCGCCGGCCATGTCGAGAAGGCGTTTCTTCAGCTTCGCTTTACGCGCCTGCCAGGCGCCGCCGCCGAGGCGGTCGAGCATCGCTTCCGACCCTTCGCCGCCATAGCGTGACAGGAGCTCGATGTTCTCAACCGGCAGGAAAAGCCGGTCCTCGTTGGCGTAGCGCAGCTCGAGGCAGTCGTGCGGGGCGCCCATCGCCTCGATCGTGCGAAGACCGACGAAGCGCCCGATGCCGTGATCGACGTGAACAACGATGTCGCCCTCGTCGAGGCCGGTGACCTCCGCGATGAAGTCCGAGCCGCGCTTCTTGCGCCGGCCCCGCCGCACCAGCCGGTCGCCGAGAATGTCCTGCTCGCCGACCACGGCGATGCGATCGGTCTCGAAACCGGCCTCGACGCCGAACACGGCGGTGGCGACGATGTTCTTGCCGACCTCCAGGGCCTGTTTCAGCGTATCGACGGCCTTGACGTTGCCGAGCCCGTGCTCCTCGACGACCTGCTTCAACCGCTCGCGCGAGCCTTCGGACCACGCTGCGAGGATGACCTGCTTGCCGTCGGCGCGAAGCCGCGAGATATGCTCCACTGCCGCACCGAAGACGTTGACGTCGCCGGCCTGCCGCTCGGCTGCGAAGTTTCGCCCGCGATGGACGTCGAGATTGACGACGTCGGTCTGGAAGCCGGCGTCGGTGACGGCATAGGACGAGAGGCGGATCGGATCGGCTGCAGCGAGCCCGCCGTTCAGCTCGTCCTCCGTGAGGTAGAGTTCCTGCGGCCCCAGCGGATTGTAGGGCACGGATTCCGCGCTCTTCTCGGCCACGCCGCGCCGCCGCGCCTCGTAATAGTCCTGCACGAGCTTGCGGCGCTCGCCGACCGCCTCCACCACGAGATGGTCGAGTACGAGCGGGAAGCCTTCGATGTAGTCGAACAGCGTTTCCACGCGCTCGTAGAAGATCGGCAGCCAGTGCTCCATGCCGGAGAACCGCCGTCCGTCGCTGACTGAGGTGTAGAGCGCATCGTCGCGCGAGGGTGCGCCGAAGCGCTTCACGTAGTTGGTGCGGAAGCGCGAGATCGTCTCGTCCTTCAGCGTGACTTCCGAGACCGGCGCGAGTTCGAAGCTCTTGCGTTGGCCGCTGGTGCGCTGCGTCGCGGGATCGAACGTCCGGATCGATTCGAGCGTGTCACCGAAGAAGTCGAGGCGCAGCGGCTCCTCGTCGCCCGGCGGGAAGAGATCGAGAATGCCGCCTCGCACCGCGAATTCGCCGCGCTCGCGCACCGTCGTCACCCGCTCGAAGCCGCCGCGCTGCAAGACCCGCACGATATGGTCCATCGCGATCCGGCCGCTCGCCTTGGCCGAAATCGTCTCGTCCTGCAGCACCTGCAGTGGCGGCATCTTCTGCAGCAGCGCATTGGCGCTGGTCAGGATCAGCGCACGGTGCGGGTCGCTGCGCAGCGACCCGATCGCCGACATCGCCGATAGCCTTCGCGCCGCCGCCTCGTTCGAGGGACCGACGCGGTCGTAGGGCAGGCAGTCCCAGGCCGGCAGCGTCAGCACGGGCAGATCGGGCGCGACGAAGCGCAGGGCGTCTTCCAGTTCGCCCATCCGGTTGCCGTCGCGCATCACGAACACGGTCGGCTTGGTCTTGCCGCGATGACGCGCGATCTCGGCGAGCAGGAACGAGTCGTAGCCGTCGAGGACGTTGCCGATCCTCAGCCCCGCGCCCTTCTCCAGCGCCTTCTTGAGGATGGCGGGGTTGCTCATGCGATGTCGGTTCCGTGCAGTTCGTAGAAGGAGCGGATGCGACGAAAGACCGTCGTGTCGTAGTTGGCGGGCGTCTCGGCCGATCCGGTAAGCCAGGTGAAGAGATCGCGGTCGGGCGCTTCCATCAGCAGCTCGAAGACCTCCATCTCCTCGTCATCCAGCTTGTCGATCTCGGCGTCTGCAAAGCGTCCGAGAACGAGATCCATCTCGCGCGTGCCGCGATGCCACGACCGGAACAGCGCCTTGCGCCGGCGCGGGTCGAGATCGCTCGAGGATCGTGTGGTTCCGGTCATCGCGACATCTCCGCTGGCGGCTCGCCGTCGATCGAACGCACGGCAGGACACCGGGACAGCCCTGCGGCGACCCGGCGACTTTGCGTCGGTATATAGTCAGGCCGGCGCAAGCTGTCAGCCTTTGCGCGGGCGAGAACAGACGATAAACGTGCGGCGATGCGCCCCTCGATCCTCGACCCCCTGTTCGCCTCCGTCTCAACGCTCAACGGCGTCGGACCGAAGGTGTCGGCCCTCCTCGCCGGGCTCGTCGCACCGGCGGGGGCGGAGGACGGCGCTCGGGTGCGCGATCTTCTGTTCCACCTGCCGAGCGGGGTCATCGACCGGCGCCGACGCGAGGAGATCGCGACGGCGCCGGAGGGCGTTCTCGTGACGCTGGAGGTGCGGGTCGACCGCTACGTGATGCCCTCGCGCGAGGCGCGCAGCCAGCCGGCGCGGGTGATGGCGCAGGACGCCACCGGCGAGATCGCCCTCACCTACTTCCGCGCCCAGCCGCAATGGCTGGAGAAGCTGCTGCCGATCGGCGAGACGCTGCTCGTCTCCGGCAAGGTCGATTGGTTCAACGGTCGTCCCTCGATGATCCATCCCGATTTCGTCGGCAGCGCCGAGGACGCCGCGTCCCTGCCGTTGGTGGAGCCGGTCTATCCGCTCACCGCTGGCCTTTCATCGCGCGTCCTGCGGCGCGGCGTCGACAGCGCGTTCGCCAAGCTGCCTGCGCTGCCGGAGTGGATCGAACCCAGTGTCCTCAAGCGCGAAGGCTTCCCGGCCTTCGCCGATGCCCTGCAGGCGCTTCATAATCCGGCCGACCCCAGCGATCTCGGCCTGACGAAGCCGAGCTACCGAAGGCTTGCCTATGACGAATTCATGGCGAGTCAGATGGCGCTGGCTTTGGCGCGGCAGAACGCGAGAAAGCAACCGGGCCGGATCCTCGGCACAGACGGTGGCTTGCGCGCCCGCGCTGAAGGCGCGCTGCCCTTCATACTGACCGACGGGCAACGCGGCGCGCTGGCGGAGATCTATGCCGACATGGGCCGGCCCGACCGCATGCTCCGGCTGCTGCAGGGCGATGTCGGCGCGGGCAAGACCGTGGTGGCGCTTCTCGCGATGGCGGCCGCGAAGGAATCGCGGGCACAGTCGGCGCTCCTGGCACCGACCGAGATCCTCGCCCGCCAGCATTTCGCCGGTCTCGCCCGCTACTGCGACGCCGCCGGCCTGTCGATCGTGCTGCTGACGGGCCGCGACAACGGTCGCGTCCGCAAGGCGAAGCTCGAGTCGATCGTCAATGGCGACACCGATATCATCGTCGGCACCCATGCGCTGTTCCAGGACGACGTCGCCTATCACGACCTCGGGCTGGTCGTGGTGGACGAACAGCACCGGTTCGGTGTTCACCAGCGGCTGACGCTGACGCGCAAGGGCCGCGCACCCGACCTTCTCGTGATGACGGCGACGCCGATCCCGCGCACGCTCGTGCTCGCCGCCTTCGGCGACATGGATGTCTCCCGGCTCTACGGCAAGCCGGCAGGCCGCAAGCCGATCACCACAGTCGCCGTTTCATTCGACCGGCTGGACGAGGTCGTCGCCCGCGCCGGCCGCGCCATCGAGGAGGGCGACAAGCTTTACTGGGTCTGCCCACTCGTCGAGGAATCGGAGAAGAGCGACCTGACAGCCGCCGAGGAGCGCGCGGACGTGCTGCGCCAGTTCTTCGGGGACAAGGTGGGCCTCGTCCACGGCCGAATGACGGGGCCGGAAAAGGACACGGCGATGGCGGACTTCAAGTCCGGTCGCACCCGCATCGTCGTCGCCACCACCGTCATCGAGGTCGGCGTCGACGTGCCCGATGCCTCGATCATCGTCATCGAGCATGCCGAGCGGTTCGGTCTCTCGCAGCTCCACCAGCTTCGCGGGCGCGTCGGGCGCGGTGACAAGGCGTCGTCCTGCGTGCTCCTCTACCGCGCACCGCTCGGCGAAACCGCCAAGGCGCGCATCGCTGTGATGCGCGAGACCGAGGACGGTTTCCGCATAGCGGAAGAAGACCTCAAGCTGCGCGGCGAAGGCGATCTTCTCGGCACCCGCCAGTCCGGCCTCCAGAGCTTCCGCATCGCGCGCGTCGAGGAGCACGCCGACCTCATGGAGATCGCCCGCGACGACGCGCGGCTGCTGCTCGCCACCGATCCCGATCTCGCCTCGCCCCGTGGCCAGGCGATGCGCGCCCTCCTCTACCTGTTCGGCAAGGACGACGCGATCCGCCTGCTGCGCGCTGGTTGAGGCTGTCGCTACTCGACGGTAACGGACTTGGCGAGATTGCGGGGCTGGTCGACATCCGTGCCCATCTGCACCGCCGTGTGATAGGCCAGCAGCTGCAGCGGCACGGCGTAGACGATCGGCGTCAGGATCTCCGGCATGTCGGGCAGCACGATCGTGTGCGTCGTCTGGATCGCGCCGGCAGCGGCGCCGCTCTCGTCGGTGAAGAGCACGATCTTGCCGCCGCGCGCGGCAACCTCCTGCATGTTCGAGACCGTCTTCTCGAAGACCCGGTCGTGCGGCGCGATCACCACCACCGGCATCGTCTCGTCGATCAGCGCGATCGGTCCGTGCTTCAGCTCGCCCGCCGCATAGCCTTCCGCGTGGATATAACTGATTTCCTTCAGCTTCAGGGCGCCCTCCATGGCCAGCGGGAACGAGAAGCCCCGGCCGAGGAAAAGCGCGTGGTTGTGCGTGGCCATGTCGCGGGCCAGAAGCTCGATCGCATCCTCGCAGTGGAGCGCGGCATTCACCAGACGCGGCGCTTCGGCCAGCGCCCGCGTCAGTTCCAGTTCGCCGTCGCCGTCGATCACGCCGCGATCGACGCCTGCACGGATGGCGAGGGCCGCAAGCGCCATCAGCTGGCAGGTGAAGGCCTTGGTCGAGGCGACGCCGATCTCGGGTCCCGCCAGCGTCGGGAACATGAAGTCCGCCTCGCGCGCGATCGTCGATTCCTGCACGTTCACGATCGCGGCCGTGCGCAGCCCCTCACCCTTCGCATAGCGCAGCGAAGCCAGCGTGTCGGCGGTCTCGCCGGATTGCGAGACGAAGAGCGCCAGATCGACGTCCGACAGCGGGCTCTCGCGGTAACGGAACTCGGAGGCGACATCGAGATCGCAGGCGATTCGCGCATAACGCTCGAAGAAGTAGCGGCCGACGAGCGCGGCATAGTAGCCAGTGCCGCAAGCGGAGATCGCGATACGTCGCACGTTCGAGAAGTCCAAGGACTGGCCCTGCGGTAGCCGCGTCCGCCCCGTCGTCATGTCGACGAAGGCGCCGAGCGTGTGCGCGAGAACCTCGGGCTGCTCGTAGATCTCCTTCTGCATGAAGTGGCGATGGTTGCCCTTGTCCACGTAGAAGGTTTTGCCGGTGGAACGGCGAAGCGGGCGCTCGACGGGCCGGTCTAGCGCGTCGAAGATCTCGACGCCGCCATGGGTCACCACAACCCAGTCGCCATCTTCGAGATAGCGGACGGCATCCGTGAAGGGCGACAGGGCGATGGCGTCGGAGCCGAGAAACATCTCGCCCTCGCCTTCGCCCACCGCCAATGGGCTGCCTCGGCGCGCGCCGATGAGGAGGTTTTCCTCACCTGAAAAGACGAAAGCCAGCGAAAACGCGCCCTCCAGCCGCTTCAGCGTGGAAGAAACGGCCTCGCGCGGCGAAAGGCCCCGATCCATCTGGCGCGTGACATAGACCGCCACCGCCTCCGAATCCGTCTCGCTTTCGAATCTGTAGCCGTCCGCCTGCAGGTCGGCCTTCAGGTCGCGGAAGTTCTCGATGATCCCGTTATGGACCACTGCCAGCCGCTTCGTCGCATGCGGGTGGGCATTGGCTTCGTTCGGCACGCCATGCGTCGCCCAACGGGTGTGGCCGATGCCGATAGTGCCGACCAGCGGCTCTTCGAGGAGCCTGGCCTCGAGATTGCGCAGCTTGCCTTCGGCGCGCCGACGCTCGAGCCGCCCGTCCTGCAGCGTCGCGATGCCGGCGGAATCATAGCCGCGATACTCGAGCCGCTTCAATGAATCGACGAGACGCGAGGCGACGGGCTCGTGGCTGATGATGCCGATGATGCCGCACATGGGCGCTCTCCGTTTTCGCGAAATGGGCCGGACCTTACCGGCAAATCATGAGTGAAGGCTTCCCACGACGGAAGAACCGGCAGCAAGTGCGACGGAAGCCGTAGAGCCCGCTCGCCCTGAGATCACCCGATCGGTTTGGCCGCCGCCTTCTTGCGGGCGGCGTTGCGCGCATTGATCTCGCGCCCCCGGCCTTCCTTCACCACCTGCCGCGCCCGGCCGAGCGCCAACGCCTCGGGCGGCACGGCGTCGGTGACGACGCTGCCCGACCCCACATAGGCGCCGTCGCCGATCGTCAGGGGCGCGACGAGCGAGGAGTTCGAGCCGATGAAGACGCCGGCGCCGATCTCGGTGACGAACTTGTTGAAGCCGTCGTAATTGCAGGTGATCGTTCCCGCGCCGATATTGGTCTCGGCGCCGATCACGGCATCGCCGAGATAGGTCAGGTGGCTGACCTTCGCGCCGGGGCCGATCCGCGCGTTCTTCGTCTCGACGAAATTGCCGACCTTCGCGCCCGCGCCGAGATCCGTGCCCGGCCGCAGTCGAGCGAACGGGCCGACGGACACGCCCTCGCCGACGCTCGCCCCCTCCAGATGGCTGAACGCATGGATCGTCGCCCCGGACGCCACCGTGACGCCGGGTCCGAAGACGACATGAGGCTCGATCACGACGTCGGCCGCGATCGTGGTGTCGTAAGCGAAGAACACGGTCTCCGGCGCGGCCAGCGTCACGCCGCCCAGCATCATCTGATCGCGCCGGCGGGCCTGCCAGAGGCCCTCGACGCGCGCGAGTTCGACGCGAGTGTTGACGCCCAGCACCTCGGTCTCTTCCGCCTCGACGCACCGCACCGCAAGGCCTCGGCTCGCGGCGACTTCGACGATGTCGGTCAGGTAGAATTCGCCCTTCGCGTTGGCGTTGCCGATGGCGTCGAGAAGGCTCAGCGCCTGCCGACCGTCGATCGCCATCACCCCGCCATTGCAGAACTCGAGACGCCGCTCGGCTTCGCTTGCATCCTTCTCCTCGCGAATGGCGACGAGATCGTCACCCCGAAGGATCAGTCGCCCGTAGCCGGTGGGCCGGGTGGAGCGGAAACCGACGACGCAGACCGCGGCGCCCGCCGCGAGTTCCGAGCGCGCGAGCGCCAGCGTCTCGGGCCGAACCAGCGGCGTGTCG
This sequence comes from Aureimonas sp. AU12, assembly GCF_001463705.1. Lineage (GTDB taxonomy): Bacteria > Pseudomonadota > Alphaproteobacteria > Rhizobiales > Rhizobiaceae > Aureimonas. The sequence goes on from NZ_BBWH01000001.1 coordinate 120,534, forward strand.
CCGAAGAGGACGATGACGTCGTCGAACCCTTCCGCCAGCGCTTCGCGCGCGGCCAGGACCGCATGCGCGGTGCCGAGACGCTCGGCTTGCACATGCGTCGAAGCGCCGGGAATGGCCCCGCGCACCACGGCCGACACGGTCTCGGCCTCGCGCCCGACCACGACGGCGACACGCCCCGCTCCCACCGCTTCGGCCGCCGCCGCCGCATGAAGCACGAGCGGGCGTCCGGCCACGTCATGCAGCACCTTGGCTTTCGCCGACTTCATGCGCGTGCCCTCGCCGGCGGCGAGCACGATCGAGAGGCAGGTTCTGGACATCTGCGGCTTCCGGCTGTGATCCTCGTCACCGCCGAATAGCACGACTGGCCGCTCCGGCAACCGCCCTATCCGATCCGCTGGAAGGCCGGAAAGGTTTCGAGCAGCCAGAACGACATGGTCTGCATACCGCCGGTGAGGAAGAGGATGCCGGTGACGACGAGAAGCCCGCCCATCACCTTCTCGACCGCGCCGAAATGGCGGCGGAAGCGGGTCATCAGCTGCAATGCGGCACCGGAAAATGCGGCGGCGAGGATGAAGGGAATGCCGAGCCCGGCGGAATAGAAGGCCAGCATGGTCGCGCCTTCCCCGACGCTAGCGCGCGTTCCCGCGATGCCGAGGATCGCGCCGAGCACGGGTCCGATGCAGGGGGTCCAACCGAAGGCGAAGGCTAGACCCATCGCATAGGCGCCGAAGAAACTGCGCGGCCGATCGGGCGCCTGCAGCCGGGCCTCGCGCGAGAACAGGGCGATGCGGAAGACACCGAGAAAGTTGAGCCCCATCGCGATGATGGCGAGGCCCGCGACGATCCCGAGCCAGTCGAGATTGCGGCGCAGGATCTGTCCGACCGACGAGGCGCCGGCACCGAGCGCGACGAACACCGTGGCGAAGCCAAGCACGAAGATCACCGCGGTCAGCACCAAGCGGCCGTAGCCGGCCTTCGGCATCCGCTGCCCCGCCCGCAGATCTTCCATCGACACGCCGGCCATGTAGCAGAGATAGGGCGGCACGAGTGGCAGGACGCAGGGAGACAGGAACGACAGCGCGCCGGCGAGCAGCGCCGTCGGATAGGAAATTTCGAACACGCGGAGCCGAACTCCCTTCTCGAACGACGCTTCACGCGGCCCGTCGGCGACCGCTTCGGCGCGACATTCCGCACCCGTGGGAAACCCGTTTTCATGGCGCAATTGCGGTTGACCCGCCCATACTCCCTTTCTATGGTCCGCGCCATTGCACAGCATCGCTCCCTGCAGGTGAGAGCGCGTAGCTCAGTTGGTAGAGCACGTGACTTTTAATCATGTGGTCGTGGGTTCGAGTCCCACCGCGCTCACCATATTTCCGGATAGTCTGACATAAGGCTCGAAGGCTCAACGACATTCGCAGCTCAGTGTGTTGGAACGCGGTCGCTTCCATCTAGAATTTATCGCGTTTTGGGAATCGCTTGAGTTAGCTTCTGACGATTGAGCCACGCCTGCGTGACCCTATTCTACTCGAATGAGTCGGCGACGCGGGTTCCGGGGTCGTCCGATGAACCGACCGGCTTTGAGACGATGGTTTGAGCCTTTTACCCGGTGTGGAGACATCTGATCCGGGCAGGTCGCGCAATTCGGCACGAAACTTGCTGGCTGGATTTGCTGCCTCGAACCGGAAATGATCCGCATCTCGTGGCCTCGCCGGAGATCTCAGCATGACAGCCAACGCGCCGCAGACCGATGCTTCGCTTCTCGTGGTGGAGGACCTGACCGTCGCGCTTCCCGTCGGTATGGACCGGCCTCATGCGGTGCGAGGCCTGTCGTTCGAACTGCGGGCCGGTGAAATCCTGTGCATCATCGGGGAGTCCGGGTCGGGTAAGTCGGTCACGGCCAACGCGGTGATGGGACTGCTGCCCTCCACGCTGAAGATCGCAAGCGGCCGGATCCGGCTTCAGGGAGCCGATCTTCTTGGGGCCTCGCCGGCGGATCTGCGCTCGCTGCGTGGGCGCATCGTCTCGATCGTGTTCCAGGATCCACTCTCGGCGCTCAACCCGCTGATGACGATCGGTGACCAGATCCTGGAAGTCATGGACGCTCATCCCGCACAGGCCCCGCGTGACCGGGCAGCGCGCGTCGTGGATCTGCTCACCGAGGTCGGCCTGCCCGATCCCGAGACGATCCGGCATCAATACCCGTTCCGGCTTTCCGGTGGCCAGCGCCAGCGCGTGATGATCGCGATGGCGCTGGCCCTCGATCCCGACATCCTCATCGCCGACGAACCGACCACCGCCCTCGACGTGACGACGCAGGCGCAGATCCTCGAACTCATCGCCGCCATTCAGCGGCGCAAATCGATGGGCGTCATGTTCATCACTCATGATTTCGGCGTCGTCGCCGACATCGCCGACCGGGTGATCGTGATGGAAAAGGGCTTCGCGGTGGAGAGTGGCCCGGCGGCAGGCGTGCTGGGTTCGCCCGTCCATCCCTATACGCAGCGCCTCATCGCGGCAGTGCCGCGAATGCGCACTATCGACCGCTCCGTGAAGGACGATTCCCCCGTCGTGCTGGAGGTTCGCTCGCTCGCCAAGACCTATCGCATGAGCGGCTCCTTTTTCGGCCGGGCCCTCGAGATCCAGGCAGTGGACGACGTGTCCTTCACCGTCTGCAAGGGCCAGACGGTCGGCATCGTCGGTGAGTCCGGGTCCGGCAAGTCGACGCTGGGCCGCCTCGTGATGAAGCTGCTCGACAGCGACGGCGGGCAGATCCTCTTCGACGGACGCGACATCGCGCCAATGCCGGAAACCGAGTTCCGGGCCCTTCGCCCCTACATCCAGATGATCTTCCAGGATCCGTTCGCCTCGCTCAATCCGCGGCTGACCGTCGGCCGGCTGCTGACGGTCGGGCCGATGGCGCACGGCGTCTCCGCAACGGAAGCCCGCGCCAAGGCGGCAAGGCTGCTGGCCCTCGTTGGGCTCGACGAAGGCGCCTACGACCGCTATCCGCACGAGTTTTCCGGCGGCCAACGGCAGCGCGTCGGCATCGCGCGGGCGCTGATGTTCGATCCGCTCGTCATTGTCGCAGACGAGGCCGTGTCGGCGCTCGACGTTTCAATCCAGGCGCAGATTCTCGACCTTCTGGAGACAATTCAGGCCGAGACCGGGGTCGCGATGGTTTTCATCACGCATGACCTGCGCGTCGCCAGCCGGCTTTGCGACGTGGTGGGCGTGATGCATCGCGGGCGGATGGTCGAGTTCGGGCCGCCCTCGCAGATCTTCCATCGGCCCGAACATGCCTACACGCAGAGCCTCGTTGCCGCGATCCCGGGGGCGGACTGGGATCACGCGGCCTGAGCAAGGGCCGGATTGCGTTCGCACGCTGCCTGTTCGGCATGCGTGCGGCGCAAAACGAGGCAGAATGTGCAGCCGCTCAAAAATCTCGCGATAAAGCTGAAATTATAGTTGTTCTTGTCCACTATCGGAGGGATAGTCGCCTCATCGAATGAACGTTTCCGCTGTCCCGGGCTCCTCGGGACGAGCCTGTTCGGCATGCGCCGGACCGGGAAGCGGAGGCTTGCGAAGGGCGCGGGGAATGCCGCACGGGTCGGCCGAGATTGCGAATGCGAGGGCGTTGAAGGCCGAGGATATCGACCTCGACATCCTCGACAGGACGCTCAACTTCTTCGTGCGCACGATCAACATCGCGGTGACACGCGATCTCGATCGGCGGCTCGAAGGGCTCGACGTCGCGCGTGGCACTGGCAAGATCACCACCCTCTTTCTCGTCGGCAATCATCCGGGCATCCGCCCTTCCGTCATCGCCGAGGTGATCCTCAAGGACCGCTCGGCCATGGGCCGTGTCCTCGATGACATGGAAGGCCACGGCCTCATCCGGCGCGAGGTGGCCGGCGACGATTCAAGGGCGCAGGCCCTGTTCCTGACCGTGAAGGGCGAGGCCCTCGCCATCACAGTGCGCGCCATCCTCAAGGAGTCGCGCGACTTCTTCGCGGGCACCGACGACGAGGAGTACGCGATGCTCGTGGAGCACCTGCGCCGGATCTACTGGCGCATAGTCGCCAACAAGGGAGCAAGCGCTTGAGCGCGACCGACACCCCCGCGCCGCGCCGCGTCGCCCTGATCTCCGGCGCCTCGCGCGGTATCGGCCTCGCCATCGCCGAGCGCCTCGCCGCCGAGGGCTGGCACCTGTCGTTGGGCATGCGCGAACCGGCTCTGCCCACCTTCGCCGACCCGGAGCGCACCCATCTCCAGCGCTACGATGCCGCGGCCGGCGGCGAGGTCGAATGGGTCGCGGCGGCCCTAGAGCGCTTCGGCCGCATCGACGCGATCGTCGCCAATGCCGGATTGATGATCCCCAAGACCGTCATCGAGGCCGAAGACGAGGATCTCGACGCCATGCTGGCGGTCAACGTCAAGGCGCCGCGTCGGCTGGCCAAGGCTGCCTTCGAGCCGCTGGCCGCCACCGGCCGGGGCCGGGTGATCGTCCTGGCGTCGCTGTCGGGCAAGCGGGTGAAGTCGCCGACATCCGGCCTTTACTCGATGACCAAGTTCGCCGCCGTGGCGCTGGCCCACGGAATTCGACAATGCGGCTTCGACCGTGGCATCCGCGCCACCGCCGTCTGCCCCGGCTTCGTCGGCACCGACATGGCCCGGGCGCTGACCGATCGCGACGAAGCGGCGATGACGAGCGCGGCGGAACTCGCTGGCATCGTCTCGATGCTCATCGGCCTTTCCAACACCGCGAGCGTCGCCGAGTTCGCCGTCAACTGCCAGCTCGAGGAGAGCTTCTGACATGCCCGGTCCCTATGTCGATCCGTTCCACGGCGGTGCCGACCTCCCCGAAAAGGTGGATGTCGTCGTCATCGGCAGTGGCATCATCGGCGCCTCAACGGCGCTGGAACTGGCCGAGCGCGGCGTCTCCGTGGCGCTGTGCGAGAAGGGCGGCATCGGCCACGAGCAGTCCAGCCGCAACTGGGGCTGGGTGCGCATCTCACGCCGCGATCCGCGCGAGGTGCCGCTCATGGCTGAGGCCCTGCGGATCTGGCAGGGGCTCGACGAGCGCATCGGCCGCCCCACCGGCTACACGCGCGCCGGTATCGTCTTCACCTGCGCCGACGACCAGTCGCTGGCCGAGCACGAGCGCTGGGGCCGCAACCTCGAGCCCTACCAGATCGAGCATCGCATGCTTTCGGCGCGCGAGCTCGACGAGCTCCTGCCGGGGTCGCGCATGACCGCAAAGGGCGCGCTCTACACGCCGACCGATGGCCGGGCCGAGCCGCAGAAGGCGGCGCCCGCCATCGCCGAGGCCGCGCGAGAGCATGGCGCCCACGTCCTTACCGAATGTGCCGTGCGCGGCATCGAGACGACCGGCGGGAGGGTGTCCGGCGTCGTCACCGAACGCGGCTCGATCGCCTGTGGCTCGGTGGTTCTGGCCGGCGGAGCGTGGTCGAGCCTCTTCTCGAACCGTTTCGGCATCGACCTGCCGCAGCTGAAGGTCCTCAACAGCGTGCTGCGCACCAAGCCGCTCGAGGGCGGCCCCGACCAGGCGGTCTGGGCGCAGGATTTCGCCATCCGCAAGCGCCGTGACGGCGGCTACACGGTGGCCTCGGGCCACGAGAACGTCGTCGACATCGTGCCCGACTCGTTCCGCCATGCGCGCGATTTCGTGCCCTCGCTGCGCTCCGAATGGCGTTCGCTACGCTTCCGCCTGGGTGGACGTTTCACCGACGAGATGCGCATGGATCGAAACTGGGCGCTCGATGAGGCCTCGCCCTTCGAATACAATCGGGTGCTCGACCCGAAGCCCGTCAAGGCTATCACCGACCGAGCCTTCAAGGCGCTGCGCGAGAACTTCCCGGTCTTCGAGAAGGCCGAGATCGCGCAGGGCTGGGCCGGCTATATCGACGTGACGCCCGACGCCGTGCCGGTGATCTCGCCCGTCGACGCCATTCCCGGTTTTCACATCGCCACCGGGTTTTCCGGCCACGGCTTCGGCATCGGCCCCGCCGCCGGACGCCTGATGGCCGACATCGTCACCGACCGGCCGCCGCTCGTCGACCCCCACGACTTTCGCTTCTCGCGCTTTTCCGACGGCTCGAAGATCGAGCTGATCAGCGGTTTCTAGCGTCCCTCCAACCCGGCGGTGCCGGCCCCCGCGTGCAGCACAGTCCCCTTCCTCGACGACAGGAGTACGCCATGAGCAGCAGCGATCGCACACCCTTCCGCCCCAACCGGCGGCAGGCGCTGACCCTGATGGGCCTCAGCGCCTCCGGCCTCGTGATCTCCGGCCTGCCGCGGTTCGGATCCGCCAGCGCGCAGACGCCGGCCGCGCCGAAGGGCCAGACCGTCATTGGGTTCAGCCAGGAGCCGACCGTCTTCAACCCGCATCTCCTCCATATCGAGGTGGACGAGGGCGTCCATTTCGCGGTCTTCGATCCCCTCTTCGGCGTCGATCCCGCAGGCAAGTTCTATCCCGGCCTCGCCGCCGAGGTGCCGACGGTCGAGAACGGCGGCATTTCCGCCGACGGGCTGCAATGGAAGGTGAAGCTGCGCGAGGGTGTCACCTGGCACGACGGCAAGCCCTTCACCGCCGAGGACGTCAAGTTCACGATCGAACTGCTCGTCGATCCCGACTTCCGCTCCTGGCGGCGCGGCGGCCACGATCTGGTGCGCGATCTCACCGTGGTCTCGCCGACCGAGATCACCTGGCGCATGGACAAGCCCTACGCGCCCTACCCGTCCATTCTGGCGTCCACCTTCATCGTGCCCAAGCACGCCTTCGACGGCGTCGCCGACAAGAACGCCGCGCCCTTCAACAACGCACCGATCGGCACCGGCCCGTTCAAGTGGGTCAACCGGGTCGCCGGCGACCATATCGAGCTGGCGGCCAACACCGACTATTTCGGCGACGGTCCCTATCTCGAGCGCTTCATCTTCAAGTACATTCCGGACCTCAACGTCCTTTACACGCAGTTCAAGTCCGGCGACATCGACGTCGTCGGCCTGCAGTGGATCACGCCGGATCACTACGAGGAAGCCAAGGCCCTCGACGGTAAGGACATTCTCCTTCTGCCCCGCGGCACGGTCGAGTCCGTGACGTTCAACATGGAGAAGCCGCAGTTCAAGGATCTGGCGGTGCGTCAGGCGCTCTACCACGCGCTCGACAAGCAGACGATCATCGACGCGCTCTACTACGGCCTGCCTAAGCCCACCGAGAGCTACACGCCGGCGCAGTCCTTCTACTTCAATCCCGATCTCCCAAAGCACGAATACGATCTCGACAAGGCGAAGGCCCTGCTCGACGAGGCCGGCTGGGTGCCGGGCGCCGATGGCATTCGCGCCAAGGACGGGGTGCGCCTCTCCTTCTCGAACTCCACCACCTCCGGGAACCATCTGCGCGAGCAGGTTCAGCAGTTCATGCAGCAGTCCTTCGGCGAAATCGGTGTCGAGATGACGATCTCGAACCTGCCGCCGGCGGTGATGTGGGGCGAATACTGGATGATGTCGCAGTTCGACACGGTGGTCGTCGGGCTCGACTTCCTCACCGGCCCCGACCCGGACACGTCCGACTACTTCATGTCGACCTCGATCGGCGCCAAGGGCGGCGCCGGTCAGAACTGCTGGCAATATGCCAGCCCCGAAGTCGACAAGCTGCTGACGGACGGCGGCAAGGTCTTCGTGCCGGACGAGCGCAAGGCCGTCTATCTCAAGCTGCAGGAACAGGTCCGCCACGACCTGCCCTTCCTGCCGATGTTCCAGTACGTCTCGGTCGGCGGCTACAAGACGGGCGCCGCGGGCTACGTCCCGAACGTCAACGTGCGCATCGACACCTGGAACGTGAACACCTGGGCCTGGGCCTGACGCATTCGTCGGGGCGGCTCCTGCCGCCCCGCGTCGCGCGTCCCCGCCTCGACCCACGCCTCGCGCCCGGAGCGCTCCGCTCCCGGCCCCGTTCGAAGGGATCGGCTTGCCATGGCTCGATATCTCGCCGGCCGCCTCGGCCAGAGCCTCGTGCTCCTCTTTCTCGTGTCGCTCATCGGCTATTGCGTTCTCCTGCTCGCGCCGGGCGGCCCGATGTCGCAATTCTCGCTGACGCCGGGCATCTCGAAGGCGGAGCTCGACAAGATCGCCGCGCAGATGGGCCTCGATCGCCCGATCCTCGTCCAGTACGCGGACTGGCTCTGGCGCCTGGTCCGCGGCGACTGGGGCACCTCGTTCCGCGATGGACGCCCCGTCTTGGCGATCATTGGCGGCCATCTGCCCGCGACGCTGCTCCTGATGGGCACCTCGACGGCGATCGCCATCGGGCTCGGCACGTTCATCGGCATTCGCGGCGCGGTGAAGCGCTACTCGATCTTCGACTATGCCGCGACGGTCGGCGCTATGGTCGCCCTGTCGGTGCCCACCTTCTGGTTCGGCCTCATCGCCATCTACGTCTTCTCGCTGAAGCTCGGCTGGTTTCCGGCCGGCAACATGTACACGATCGGCGACGCCTCCTTCCTCGACTACGCCTGGCATCTCGTGCTGCCGGCGCTGGTGCTCGCCCTGGTCGATGTCGCGATCTGGAGCCGCTACATGCGCACCGCGACACTCGACGTCATCAATCAGGACTTCGTGCGCACGGCGCGCGCCAAGGGGCTGACCTCGCGCCGGGTGCTCCTGAAGCACGTCGTCGGCAACGCCCTCCTGCCGATGATCACGCTCGCCGGCCTGCAGGTGCCCGCCATCCTCGGCGGCGCGCTCGTCACCGAAACGGTGTTCACCTGGCCGGGCATGGGCCGCCTGTTCCTCGATAGCCTCGGCTACAACGACTATCCCGTTGTGATGGGCCTCCTGATGTTCTCGGCGGTGATGGTGCTGATCGGCAATCTGCTGGCCGATCTCCTCACCGCCTTCGTCGACCCCCGCATCCGACTGGCCTGAGGAGACGGCGATGACCGCGATCACCCCGACCGTGCCGATCCGGCGGAGCGGCACCCTTCGCGACAACCGCACGCTTCGGCGCTTCCTGCGCCATCGGCTCGCGGTGGTGGGGCTCGCCATCATCGTCGTCCTGACGCTCGCCTGCGTCGTAGGGCCTTGGCTCCTGCCCTTCGACCAGCTGCATATCGACCTTCGCGCGCGCTTCGCACCGCCGCTGACCGGCGCCCACATCTTCGGCACAGATCCTCTGGGCCGCGACATCGCCGCGCGCCTGTTCATGGCGGGGCGCATCTCGCTCCTCGTCGGCGTCTGCGCGATGATCGTGTCGATCGCCATCGGCGGCACGATCGGCATCGTGGCGGGCTATCGCGGCGGGCGCCTCGGCACCGTGCTGATGCGCGTCGTCGACGCCTTCCTCGCCTTTCCCTCGATCTTCCTGCTGCTGGCGCTCGCCTCCTTCATCAAGCCGAGCCCGATCATGATCACGCTGATCATCGCGGTGACGAGCTGGATGGAGATCGCGCGCATCGTCGAGGCCGAGGTGCGGTCGCTGCGCGAGCGCGATTTCGTCCTCGCAGCGCGGATGCTCGGCCTCTCCAACGGCTGGATCATGTTCCGCGAGATCCTGCCGAACGTCGCCGGGCCGATCATCGTCGCGGCGACGCTGACGATCGCCCGCGCCATCCTTCTCGAAGCCTATGTCTCGTTCCTCGGCTACGGCATCCAGCCGCCGTTGCCATCCTGGGGCAACATGCTGAACGGTGCCCAGCAATATCTGGCCTCCGCGCCATGGCTCGCCATCGTGCCGGGCGTCGCCATCACGCTCGCCGTCACCGGCTTCAATTTCGTCGGCGACGGCCTGCGCGACGCGCTCGACGCCCGCAGCGACAACGGCTGAGGGGTCCCCGCCCATGCCCCGTTTTTCGCCCTTCGACGCCACCCTCTGGTACGCCACCGCCGAGCCCGCACCGCATACCGAACCGCTCGACGGCGACGTGCAAGCCGATGTCTGCATCGTCGGCGCCGGATATACCGGCCTCACCACGGCGCTTGACCTGGCGCGGGCGGGCGTCCGTGTCACGGTGCTGGAAGCGCAGGAGGCGGGCTTCGGCGGCTCGGGCCGCAATGCCGGCCATTGCACGCCGACCTTCACCCATTACGATCTTCCGGCGCTGCGCCGCATGCTCGGTGAGCCTTGGGCCGAGCGTCTGATCCAGCGCCAGACGCGCGCCAACGACCGCGTCGGCGCGATGATCCGCGACTACCAGATCTCGTGCGAGTGGTTGCAGAACGGCTATGTGATGGGGGCGCTGCACCCCAAGGCGCTGGACGCCGCGAAAGCCAAGGTCGACCAGTACAATGCGGTGGGCGCGAAGACGCGGCTGCTCGGCCGCGACGAGGTGGAGGCGGTGACCGGCTCGCCGCGCTTCCTCGGCGGCTGGTTCCATTCCGAGGCAGGCCATCTCAATCCGCTCGGATACGCCCGTGGCCTCGCGCGCGCCGCGATGCAGGAAGGCGTCACGCTGCACACCGCCTCGGCTGTCACCAGGGCGACGCCGCAGGGTGGGCGCTGGCGGATCGAGACCGCCACCGGCAGCGTCACGGCCGAGAAGGTCATCTTCGCAAGCGGCGCCTACACGGTCGGAGGCTGGCCGAAGCTCGACCGGACCTTCCGCATCCTGCGCGTCTTCGTGGCGGCGACGCAGCCGCTGTCGGACGAGACCCGCCGCACCGTGCTGCCGGAGAACACGACGATCCACGACGGGCGCGGCGACATCTACGTCTACAAGTACGACGCCGCCGGGCGCATCGTCGCCTCGATGTTCCCGATGGGCCGGCGTGGGCGCGACATCGCCTACACGAAGCAGGTCATGAGCGACCGCCTGAAATGGCTGCACCCGCAAATCCGCGAGGAGATCCGCTGGGACTATTTCTGGTTCGGCGAACTCGACATGCAGGTGAAGACCGTGCCGCGCCTCTATGCGCTGGCGCCGGGCGCAGTGGCGCTCACCGGCCTGTCCGGTCGGGGCGTTCCCACCGGCTCGATGCTGGGTGGCATTCTCGCCGAATGGGCGCTCGGGGTGCCAGACGCCGACCTGTCGCTCCGCCTCGAACCCTTGCGCGCCGCGCCCTTCTACATGCGCTTCGGCCCGCAACTCTCGCTGCGGACTCACCGCACCCTCGACAATCTCGCCGCGCGCCGGGCCGGTATGGCGCTTCCGCCGCACGCCTGACGCCGCCTCATGGGTGGCGTCTCGCTGTCAGAGCGTATTCAACCGGCTTGGAATCGGCACCTTCATGTCAGCGCTCTGGCCTTTGCTGGAGGCGAGATCGCGCAGGATGGGGCAGTCCGGCCGGTCGTTGCCATGACAGCAGGATTCGAGATCCTTCAAGGTATCGAGCATGGCTTGAAGCTCCGCGACGCGCCGCTCCAGATCCTCGACATGCGAGCGGACGATCCGCTTGACCTCGCGGCTCGGTCGGTCCCGATCCTGCCAGAGGGCCAGCAGCGCCGAAATCCCGTCCATCGTGAAGCCGAGATTGCGCGCCCGCCGGATGAAGCCGAGCGTGTGGATGTCGCTCTGCGTATAGGTCCGATACCCGGCCGGTGAGCGGCCGGCGGACGGGATGAGCTTCGTCGCCTCGTAATAGCGGATCATCTTGGCCGAGACGCCCGAGGCCTTCGCGGCTTCGCCGATGTTCATCTTGCCGTTCTCCTGCGTGATATCAGGTGCGTCATCGGTCTTTCAGGCCGCAGTCGGTGACGCGGCCTCTACGCCCGACCTGCCGCTTCAATCGGTAGAGGGCACGCGAAAGCTGCGAAGCCGCAGGGCGTTGGCGAGCACGAAGACGCTGGACAGCGCCATCGCGCCCGCTGCAAAGACCGGCGATAGCAGCGTGCCGTTCAGCGGATACAGGATTCCGGCAGCCACCGGCACCAGTGCAATATTGTAGGCGAACGCCCAGAACAGGTTCTGGCTGATGTTGCGGATCGTGGCGCGCGATAGCGCGATCGCGTCCGGTACGCCGGTCAGGGCACCGCTCATCAGCACGACATCGGCGGCCTCGATGGCGATGTCGGTTCCCGTACCGATCGCGAGCCCGATATCGGCCGATGCCAGCGCCGGCGCGTCGTTGATGCCGTCGCCCACGAAGGCCACCGCGCCGTAAGTCGCCCGCAGACGCTCGATCGCGGCGACCTTGCCGTCCGGCATGACCTCCGCCACCACCTCGTCGATCCCCAGCCGCCGGGCGATCGCCTCCGCCGTGCGACGGTTGTCGCCGGTAACCATCGCGACCTTCAGGCCAAGCGCATGAAGTGCTGCGATGGCAGCCGGGGTCGTCTCCTTCACGGGATCGGACACCGCGATGAGCGCGGCCAGCCGACCGTCGATCGCTGCGTAAAGGAGTGACCTGGCGTCGCCTGCCAGCCGAGCCGCCGCCTCGGCAAAGGTGGAAACGTCGAGCCTCATGTGCTGCATCAGGCGATCGGACCCGACCGCGACACGGCGCTCGCCAGCCAACGCCTCGATGCCGAGGCCGGCCGTCGTCTTGAAACCGGACACCGACGGAAGAAGCAGCCCCTCGGCTTCCGCCGCGTCGACGATCGCGCGGCCGATCGGATGCTCCGATCGCGTCTCGACTGCCGCGATCAACGCCAGCACATCGTCGCGCTCGAAGCCGGGCGCGGTGACGAAGTCGGTCAGGACGGGGCGACCCACGGTGAGCGTGCCCGTCTTGTCGAGCGCAACGACCCGCGCGTCTTTAAGGCGCTGCAATGCCTCGCCCTTGCGAAACAGGATACCCGTTTCCGCCGCGCGGCCCGTACCGACCATGATCGAAGTCGGCGTCGCCAGTCCCATGGCGCAGGGGCAGGCGATGATGAGGACGGCGACGGCATTGACGAGGGCGAGGCCCAGCGATGGCGTCGGGCCGAACACCATCCAGACGACGAACGTCAGGGCGGCTGCGGCCATCACCGCCGGCACGAACCAGAGCGTCACGCGGTCCACGAGCGCCTGGATCGGCAGCTTGCCGCCCTGAGCATCTTCGACCAGGCGAATGATGCGGGCCAGAACCGCGGCGTCACCAACATCGCCGGCACGAACCGTCAGCGACCCCGAACCGTTCACGGTTCCGCCAACGACGGTGGAGCCGGCGCGTTTCGACACCGGCACGGGCTCGCCGGTGATCATCGCCTCGTCGACGAAGCTGGCGCCGTCCGTCACCTCGCCATCGACGGCGACGCTTTCGCCGGGTCTCACCAAGACGATATCGCCGCGCGCAACGTCCGAGATCGGTACCGACGTGGCTCTTCCGTCGCGCAGGACGGTCGCCATGTGCGGGCGCAGGCGCACCAGCCGCTGAATCGCCTGCGAGGTGCGACCTCTCGCCCGAGCCTCGAGCGTGCGACCGAGCAGCACGAGGGCGATGATGACCACCGCAGCCTCGTAATAGACATACGCCGTGCCGTCCGGCAGGACGCTCGGGACGAATGTCGCTACGACGGAGTAGAGGTAGGCTGCGCCGGTGCCGAGCGCGACGAGCGAGTTCATATCCGGCGCGCCGCGAAGAAGCGCCGGAACGCCTTTGGCGAAGAAGCGGCGGCCGGGGCCGACCAAAGCCAGCGTCGCGAGGGCGAATTGCGCGGTCCAACTCGTCTGCGTCGAGACGATGTGGACGGGCGCGAACCCGAGCATCAGCCCAAGATGCGACCCCATTTCAAGGACGAAGACCGGCAGGGCCAAGGCGATCGCGACCGCAAGCGAGCGCCTGAGGTCGGCCTCCTCAGCCGCCCGGCGCATCGCCGCGTCGTCGCTGGTGGCGGCACCATCCACCACGACCCGAGCTCCGTAACCGGCATCGGTCGCCGCAGCGACAAGCGCCTGCGTGCTCGATCCGCGCACCGTCACCACCCAAGCGCGGCCCGTCGCGAGGTTCACGTTCGCCTCCCTGACGCCGGGCACGGCCGACAGCGCCTGCTCGACCCGCCCAGTGCAAGAGGCGCAACTCATCTCGTCCACCGCAAGGGTCACGGTCTCGTTGGGAACGTCGTAACCCGCATCCTCGATGGCCGCGATCAGCGCGGCCAACTCCGTCGGTCGCGTCAGATGGATGTCGGCTCGTTCCGTCGCGAGATTGACGTTGGCCTCGCGCACGCCCGGCACCGCAGCCAGCGCACTCTCGACGCGCCCGACACAAGAGGCACAGGACATGCCTGCGATGGGAAGCCTGACCGTCGGGGATGAGATGGGTGGCTCGGGAAACGACGAGGCGGCGAGTGACATGAGGCGCTCACGACTAACAGGATCTGCAACTTCGACGTTGCTCACCCTTCTCATATGGGGCTTCCCATGATGGGAGGGTCAAGGAGCTTCCAAACGCTTGGTGCACCGTCGGCTTCCACAACGGCTCCCCATGGTTCCTCGCAGTTCCTTGACGGGACTGCGTGACGAACGCTGCGTAAGACTCAAATTGGTGGACCCGCGACGTTTTGGCACGCGGAGAGGTTCATCCGGTCGCCGGACTTGCCGAACGGCGGATTGCGCCCGATCCTTGAGAAACGATCATTCGAAGGAGCCCCCGCATGCGCAGCGTTCTCCTCAGCACCGTTTTCGTCATCGGTCTCGCATCGCTCGCCCCGCTTCAGTCCGCATATGCAGACGATGCATCGGACGCGCGTAGCGCGATCAGCGGCCAGCTCGACGCGTTCAAGGCGGCCGACGGCGCGGGTGCCTATGGCTACGCCGCGCCGAACATTCGGCAGATCTTTCCGAACCCGGACATTTTCATGACGATGGTGGAGCGAGGCTATCCGCCGGTCTACCAGTCGAGCAACGTCACCTTCGGCGCCATGAAGCCGGAAGGTGCGGGGCTGCGGCAGGAGGTGTTCCTGTCGGACAAGGCGGGACAGAGTTGGATCGCCAGCTACACACTGGAGCGTCAGCCGGACGGCACGTTGAAGATCTCAGGCTGCCAGATCCGCAAGGGCAACGACGTCGGGGCCTGACGACCGAGGTTAAGCCGCTTTCCTCGCCGCCTCGCCCCTGTCCCATCGGTCGGTGGTCTCAGCTGCGAAGTCGGCGAAGCGGCCGGCCTCGATGGCACGTCGCATGCCGTCCATGAGCGACTGATAGTAGGCGAGGTTGTTCCAGGTCAGCAGCATGCCCGCCAAGGCCTCATCGGATCGGACGAGATGGTGGAGATAGGCGCGTGAATAGTCGCGCGTTGCCGGACAATTCGAGGCCTCGTCCAGCGGCCGCGTGTCTTCGCCATGCCGGGCATTCTTCAGGTTGACCCGGCCATCGGCCGTGAATGCCAGTCCATGGCGCCCCGCTCGGGTCGGCATAACGCAATCGAACATGTCGATGCCGCGTGCCACCGATTGCAGGATGTCATCGGGCGTACCGACGCCCATCAGGTACCGCGGTTTCTCGACCGGAAGGGACGGCAGGGTCTCGTTCAGCGTTTCGAGCATCACCGCTTGTGGCTCGCCCACGGCCAAGCCGCCCACCGCGTAGCCTTTCAGGTCCATCGCCGTCAGCCGTTCGGCCGAACGAATGCGCAGGTCCGGCTTGTCGCCGCCCTGCACGATGCCGAACATCGCCTTGCCCGGCTGCGTGCCGAACGCCTTCGCCGAGCGTTCCGCCCAACGCAACGAAAGCTCCATGGCCCGCTCGATCTCGGGATACTCGGCCGGCAGGCGGATGCACTCGTCGAGCTGCATCTGGATGTCGCTGTCGAGGAGGCCCTGGATCTCGATCGACCGCTCCGGCGTCAGCTCGTGGACCGAGCCGTCGATGTGCGAGCGGAAGGTGACGCCGGCCTCGCTCATCTTGCGCAGATTGGCGAGCGACATGATCTGGAAGCCGCCGGAATCGGTGAGGATCGGATAGGGCCAGCGCGCGAACTCATGCAGCCCACCGAGCCGCCCGACGCGCTCGGCACCCGGTCGCAGCATCAGGTGGTAGGTGTTGCCGAGGATGATGTCGGAGCCGAGATCCCGCACCTGGTCGAGATACATCGCCTTGACCGTGCCGGCCGTACCCACCGGCATGAAGGCAGGCGTGCGGACGGTGCCGCGCGGCATTGAAATCTCGCCGCGACGCGCCTTGCCATCCTGCGCCAGAAGGCGAAACCCGAACTCGGCAGCGGTCATGTCTCGATGTCCATTCGTTCCAGCAGCGACGCGTCGCCGTAGGAATAGAAACGATAGCCCGAAGCGATCGCATGATCGTAGGCGGCCTTCATCCGCTCCAACCCGCAAAAGGCGGAAACAAGCATGAAGAGTGTCGAACGCGGCAGATGGAAATTCGTCATCAGCGCGTCGACGGCACGAAAGCGATAGCCAGGGGTGATGAAAATGCTCGTCGGCGCCTGGAACGGCCGCAATGTCCCGTCTTCGTCCGCCGCGCTCTCAAGCAGCCGCAGCGACGTCGTGCCCACCGCGACGATGCGTCGGCCCTCGCGCTTGGCCGTATTCAGTCGTGCGGCGACGCGCTCGTCGAGGAGACCGATCTCGGCATGCATGCGATGGGCCGCGGTGTCATCGGCCTTCACCGGGAGGAAGGTTCCCGCCCCGACATGCAGCGTCAGATACTCGCTCGCGATCCCAGCCGCTTCCAGCCGCCCGCTCAGTTCCGGCGTAAAATGCAGCCCGGCCGTCGGCGCAGCGACGGCGCCATCGTGACGGGCATAGATCGTCTGATAGTCGGCGCGATCCTGATCGTCCTCGGGCCGCTTCGACGCGATGTAAGGGGGCAACGGCAAGTGACCGACGAGGGCAATGCCGACATCGAGATCGGCGCCCGACCGATCGAAGCGCAGGACCACCTCTCCGCCTTCGCCCTTCTCGGCGACGACGGCCGAGAGCGGAGGGTTCTCGTCCGCTTGACCAACGCCGAACTCGATGCGATCGCCCATGCGAACACGTTTGGCGGGCCGAACGAAGCTACGCCAGGAATCAGGGGTCTCGCGAAGGTGAAGCGTCGCCTCGATGGCTGCGACACCTTCTCCGTCGCGTTGTCCTTCGCGGCGGCGCAGACCGTCGAGCCGCGCGGGAATGACCTTCGTGTCGTTGAAGACGAGCACGTCGCCTTTTCGAAGAAGCGATGGCAGGTCGTCGACCCGGCGGTCGGACACGGATCCGTCCGCCGGGAGATGGAGAAGACGCGCCGCTTCCCGCGGAACGGCCGGACGCAAGGCGATCCGGTCTTCGGGAAGCTCGAAGTCGAAGAGATCGACCTTCACGCGTCAGCTATCCTTAGATGTCAGCGGCGACGCGCAGGGTGGTGATCGCGTCGGGATCGCGAACCGGCTCGCCCTTCTTGATCTGATCGACGACGTCCATGCCCTCGATCACTTCACCCCAGACGGAGTACTGCTTGTCGAGCCAGGGAGCCCGCTCGAAGCAGATGAAGAACTGCGAGTTCGCCGAGTTCGGGTTTGCCGTGCGTGCGGCCGAAACCGTGCCGCGCTTGTGCGACTCGGACGAAAACTCGGCCTTTAGGTCCGGCTTGTCTGAGCCGCCGGTGCCGGTCCCCGTCGGGTCGCCGGTCTGGGCCATGAAGCCATCGATCACGCGGTGGAACACCACGCCATCGTAGAACTTCTCGCGCGCCAGCTCCTTGACGCGGGCGACGTGGCCGGGGGCCAGGTCAGGGCGAAGCTTGATGACGACACGGCCCTTGGTGGTCTCGAGGACGAGCGTGTCTTCCGGGTTCTCGAAGGTCATGGCCTTCCTCCTGGTCTGCAAACGACGGATGGCCCGGGGCTACCGGGCCATCCTGATGGGTGGTCAATGGCCGATCGCCCCTGTGGTTGCAAGGGCGGCAGAGCGCTTACTTGGCGTCGGACGCCATCTTCACGGCGACCATCTTGTCGGGGTTCTCGACCTGACCGTTGTCGGACTCGCTGCCCTTCTTGATCTTGTCGACCACGTCCATGCCCTTCGTGACCTGACCGACCACGGTGTACTGGCCGTTCAGGAAGTCGCCATCGGCCAGCATGATGAAGAACTGCGAATTGGCGGAATCGGGGCTGGACGAGCGTGCCATGCCGACGGTTCCGCGCTTGAACGGCTCCTTCGAGAACTCAGCCTTGAGGTCGGGACGCTCCGAACCACCGGTGCCGGTGCCCGTCGGATCGCCGGTCTGCGCCATGAAGCCGTCGATCACTCGGTGGAACACGACGCCGTTGTAGAAGCCTTCCTTCGCCAGCGCCTCGATCTGTTCGACATGCTTCGGCGCAAGGTCGGGGCGCAGCGCCACGTCGATCTCGCCCTTGTCGGTGGTGATGACCATCGTGTTGGCAGGGCTCGCGGTCTGCGCGAACGCCGCCGGAACCGCGGCCGACGCCATCATCGCCGACAGACCCAAGATCGCGAACAGCTTCATCCAAGTCACTCCCGGGCGGCTCAGGGCCGCCCCAATCTGGTTTTCAGGGCTTGCGCGACAACGTCCGGCACGAAGCTCGATACGTCGCCGCCCATCTGCGCGATCTGGCGGACCAATGTGGCGGTAATGGGCCTCACCGCCGGGGATGCCGGCAGGAACACCGTGGCGATCTCCGGCGCCATCGCGCCGTTCATGCCACTCATCTGCATCTCGTAGTCGAAGTCGGTCGCGTCGCGTAGGCCACGAACGAGCGCCGACACACCTTGGCGACGCGCCTCGTCGATCACCAGATCCGAGAAGAACGAGACGCGCACGCGTCCTCTCCCCTCGACGCATCGCAGCACCAGATCGGCGCGCTCCTCAGCCGAAAACAGAGGGGTTTTGCCAGGGTGGATGCCGATGGCGACGACGATCTCGTCGAACAGCCGCAGGGCGCCCGTCAGGACGTCGAGATGGCCATTTGTCGGCGGGTCGAACGAGCCGGCATAGAGAGCTGTGCGGAGCGTTGTCATCGGAGTAACCAAGATTCGACGAGGCAATCAGGCACGGCGGGGCCGAAGCCTCCCGTTAAAACTTCAGCGATCCTTCGGCCGCAGACTGCAAGTCGGGACGCAACAGAGACAATCAGCATCACTGAACATCGTCTCCACCGAGGCCTGGAACGAAATGGCTTAACGTTCCGTTGATGCAGCACAAACCGGAGAGTTTCCCATGCTCGTCTTCGCTCTCGCCCTCACCATGATGGCATCTCTTGTCACGGCGACTGCCATCGCCATTCACGGCGAAGCCGAGAAGTCGCGAGCCAAGGTTATGGCGCGCTCGAACCGGATCATGCGCTGACCCGACCACAACGAGCGGTCGGAAACTGATTTTCCAGTCCCTAAAGTAACGGGCTGTTGCTAACGCAGCGATACGGGTACAGACCACCGCGTTCGCCATTCTCCATTACTCACCAGTCGACGGTTCATCCGGTCCGCTCACGTCATCGGCGTCCTCGTCCATCTCGGGTAGAGCGTCGCCTCCTTGATCGGGAATACGCTCGACTGACACAACCCGTTCTCCGTCCGCCGTGTTGAAAATCGTCACGCCCTTCGTCGCACGTCCGGCAATTCGAATCCCACCGACGGGAACGCGAATCATCTGTCCGCGATCCGAGATCAGCAGGATCTGGTCACCCTCTTCCACCGGGAAGCCGGCGACGAGCTGGCCGATATCGGCGGCTCGCGAAATGTCGGTCGCGCGAATGCCCTTGCCGCCGCGTCCGCTGGTGCGGAAGTCGTAGGAAGAGGAGCGCTTGCCGAAGCCATACTCGCTCAGCGTCAGCACGAACTCTTCACGCGCACCGAGATAGGCGTAACGCTCGAGGTCGAGCGAAACGCTTTCCTGCGTCTCCTCTTCGATGTCCTCCGAGGTTTCTCCCTCGGCAGTGCGACGCTTGCGGAGATAGTCGGCACGTTCCGCCGGCGTCGCATCGACATGGCGCAGAATCGCCATCGAGATCAGCCGGTCACCCTCGCCAAGCGCCATGCCGCGGACGCCGATCGAGTTGCGTCCCGCGAAGACGCGGACATCGGTTGTCTGGAAGCGGATGCAAAGGCCGGACGAGGCCACGAGCAAGACGTCGTCGTCTTCGGAGCAGGTGGCGACGGCGAGAATCTCGTCCTCCGCCTCTTCCAGCTTCATCGCGATCTTGCCGTTTCGGTTCACCTGCGTGAAATCCGACAGCTTGTTGCGGCGGACCGTACCCTTGGTCGTCGCGAACATGACGTTCAGTTCGGCCGCTGCCGCCTCGTCGTTGGGGAGCGGCAGGATCGACGTGATCCGCTCGCCCTTCTCCAACGGCAGCAGGTTGACCAGCGCCTTGCCGCGCGACTGCGGCGTTGCCAACGGCAGGCGCCAGACCTTCTCCTTGTAGACGATGCCACGCGAGGAGAAGAAGAGAACGGGCGTGTGCGTGTTGGCGACGAAGAGGCGAGTGACCGAGTCCTCCTCGCCCTTCAGCGCCATGCCGGAGCGGCCTTTGCCGCCGCGCCGCTGCGAGCGGTAGGTCGTCAGCGGAACACGCTTGATGTAGCCGCCGTGGCTGACGGTCACGACCATTTCTTCGCGTGGGATCAGGTCCTCGTCGTCGAGATCCGCGGCGCCTTCGAGAAGCTCGGTCCGGCGCGGCGTCGCGAACTCCTCGCGGACCGCGGCGAGCTCTTCCTTGATGATCTCCCGCACGCGCACGCGTGACGAGAGGATCTCCAGATACTCGCGGATTTCCTCGCCGATCTTGTTCAGCTCATCGCCGATCTCGTCGCGGCCGAGGGCCGTCAGGCGCTGGAGACGCAGGTCGAGAATGGCGCGCGCCTGAACCTCTGACAGCCGGTAGGTGCCGGCGTCGCTGATCCGATGCCGGGGATCGTCGATGAGGCGGATGAGCGGGGCGACGTCCTTGGCCTCCCACTCGCGCTCCATCAGCTGCTCGCGCGCCGTCGACGGATCGGGCGCGTGGCGAATGAGCTTGATGATCTCGTCGATATTGGCAACGGCAATGGCCAGACCGACCAGCACGTGCGCCCGCTCGCGCGCCTTGCGCAGCAGGTATTTCGTGCGACGTTGAACAACCTCCTCGCGGAACGAGACGAACGCCGACAGCATGTCGAGCAGCGTCATCTGCTCCGGCTTGCCGCCGTTCAGGGCCACCATGTTGGCGCCGAAGGTCGTCTGCAGCGGCGTGAAGCGATAGAGCTGGTTCAGCACGACATCGGCCGAGGCGTCACGCTTCAACTCGATGACGACGCGATAGCCCTCGCGATCGCTCTCGTCGCGAATGTCCGAGATGCCTTCGATCCGCTTTTCGCGGACCAGATCGGCCATCTTCTCGATCATGGTCGCCTTGTTGACCTGATACGGCACTTCCGTGATCGCGATCAGCTCGCGGTCGCCGCGCATCGGTTCGATCGCGGCGCGGCCGCGCATCAGGATCGAACCGCGTCCCGTCGCATAGGCCGACTGGATTCCCGCCCGGCCGATGACGATCGCGCCGGTCGGGAAGTCCGGACCGGGAATGATCTCCATCAGCTCTTCGAGCGGCAGAGCGGGGTTGTCGATCAGCGCGACGCATCCGTCGATCAACTCGCCGAGATTGTGCGGCGGAATGTTCGTGGCCATGCCGACGGCGATGCCGCCCGAGCCGTTGAGGAGAAGGTTCGGAACGCGCGCCGGGAGCACGACCGGCTCCATCTCGCGCCCGTCATAGTTCTCCTGGAAGTCGACCGTTTCCTTGTCGATGTCGGCCAGGATGGCGTCCGACACCTTTTCGAGCCGGCATTCGGTGTATCGCATGGCCGCAGGCGGATCGCCGTCGATCGAGCCGAAATTGCCCTGCCCGTCGATGAGCGGCGCGCGCAACGAGAAGTCCTGTGCCATGCGCACGAGGGCGTCGTAGATCGACGCATCGCCGTGGGGGTGGAACTTACCCATCACCTCGCCGACGACGCCGGCGGACTTGCGGAACGATTTGTTCCACACAAGACCCATCTCGTGCATGGCGAACAGGACGCGCCGGTGAACCGGCTTCAGCCCGTCGCGCACATCGGGCAGCGCACGGCTGACGATGACGCTCATGGCGTAGTCGAGATACGACCGCTGCATCTCTTCGATGATCGAGACGGGCTCGATACCGCTCGAACGCTCGGGCGGCGTGGGGTCTTGGGTCATGTCGGACAATCAGGCAATCCCGGTCTTCGCTGTTCCCGTTATAGCAAGTCGAAGGCAACGAACGCAAATTTGCCTGACGATAAAACGCATGCAAAATCAACGCACTGGAAGAAATACAACGAAAGCTTGGAAGGTCGCCGGCTCTTCCACGTGTCGAAATGCCGCCCGATCGACTTTGCAGCGGTCTGTTTCTCTGCGACGGAGCGTGAGAATCGGCTCGCGGCGAGCCGCATGGGTCGTCGCTCCAGCGAGACGATCGGAGGATGGAGAGGCACCGGAACTCGCGATGATCGAAACTTTGCTCAACGGGTTCGTGACGCTCTTCGTCATCATCGACCCGCTCGGCCTCGCGCCGCTGTTCCTTGGTTTGACCCCCGGCCTGTCGATGCATGATCGTCGGCAGCTCGCGTTGAAGGCCTGCCTGATCGCCTTCGGCATCCTGACGGCGTTCGGTCTGTTCGGGGTGGCAGTTCTGCAGGGCCTCGGCATCTCGCTCGGTGCCTTTCGCGTTGCCGGCGGCCTCTTCCTGTTCTGGATCGCCTTCGAACTCGTCTTCGAGAAGCGCAAGACGCGCAAGGAGAAGGACGCTCAGACAGCGATGAGCGAGCATGAGGCGTCGGAGATCGCCGCCGTTCCTCTGGCGATCCCGTTGATGGCCGGCCCGGGTGCCATCTCCGCCGTGATTCTTTTGTCCGGTGACCTGCCCGGCGTCGCGGGTCAAACGAGCCTCGTCGCTGTCATCGCAGCCGTCATCGTCGCGACCTATGCGATGCTGTCGATCGCCAACCGGTTCGATCGCCTCATCGGGCAGACCGGACGGGCCGTCGTGACCCGTCTTCTCGGTGTGCTTCTCGCGGCACTGGCCGTGCAATTCGTGGCGGACGGCATCAGCGCACTCGTCCAGCAATCGGGTCTCGCCCTGTAGCCCTGATGTTCCGCTTTCCCGGTTCCGCCCTACCTCACGAACTCGTGTAGGCACGGCAGGAGACGAGGGATGAGCGAAAGCACCGCGGAAGACGGCAGCCGCAAGACAGTTGTCGCGGCCATCGGCGCCAACCTGGCGATTGCCGCGACGAAGTTCGCCGCCGCCTTCTTCACGGGCTCCGCCAGCATGCTGGCGGAAGGCATCCATTCGCTGGTCGACACGACGAACGAGGGCTTCCTGCTCCTCGGCATCCATCGCTCGAAACGTCCGGCCGATGCGATGCATCCGTTCGGCTATGGCACCGAGCTCTACTTCTGGGCCTTCATCATCGCGATCCTGATCTTTGCGCTGGGGTCCGGCTTCTCTCTCTACGATGGCATCGGCAAGCTGGTCGAAGGGACGGGCGAACCCATCGAAAAGCCCGCAGTCGCGCTCGGCGTGCTAGCGCTCTCCTTCATCTTCGAGGGTTACTCTTGGCGCATCGCCTTCGGCGAGTTCCAGAAACTGCGCGGCGGACGCGGGATCATCCAGGATTTTCGTGACCTGAAGGATCCGTCGATCTTCATCGTCCTTTGCGAGGACAGCGCTGCCTTGGTCGGCATCCTCATCGCCGCGGCCGGTATCGGACTGGCCCTGATCACCGGCAATCCGCTGTTCGACGCCGCCGGCTCGGTCGTCATCGGCCTTCTGCTGGCCGCAACCGCCTGGGTTCTGGCGGTCGAGGTCAAGGGCCTGCTGATCGGCGAAGCGGCCTCACCGGCGATCGTCGAAGCCGTTCGTGAAGGTGTCGGCCGTCGGCCGGAAATTGCCGGCGTCAACGAGATCCGCACGCTTCACCGCGGACCGAACGACGTCCTCCTGACGATGAGCGTCGATTTCGAAGACGACATCCTGTCTCAGGATATCGAGGCCGCCGTCAGTGAGATCGAGGAGCGCATTCGCACGCGCTTCCCGATCGTGCGACGCATCTACATCGAGGTCCAGTCGAAGGCGGGCCACCGCTCGGCGTCGCGACATCTCGATGTCGCGATGTCCGGCGAGTCCGCCTGACGAGCGACGATCGCCGACCGCGACACATCGCGGCCGGCGATCGCTTCGCAGATTCCATCGTAATCAGAACGGGATTTCGTCGTCCATGTCGTTTGAGGGACGACCGCCGCCACCGCCGCCACCGAAGCCGCCGCCGCTGCCGCCACCACCACCGGATCGCGAGCCACCCCCGCCACCGCCGGAGCGTCCGCCGCCGCCGCCGCGGTCGTAACCGCCGCCGCCGCCACTGCCACCGCCGCCTTCGAAGCCGCCGCCGTTGCCACCGCCCTCGCCGCCGCGTGCGCCGAGCATCTGCAGCTCGCCGCGGAAGCGCTGAAGCACGACCTCGGTCGCATACTTCTTCTGACCCGACTGGTCGTCCCACGAGCGCGTCTGCAACTGGCCCTCGATGTAAACCGTCGAGCCCTTTTTTAGATACTGCTCGGCCACCTTCACGAGATTCTCGTTGAAGATGACGACGTTATGCCACTCGGTCTTTTCCTTGCGCTCGCCCGACGCCTTGTCGCGCCAGCTTTCCGACGTCGCGATACGCAGGTTGACGACGGAGTCGCCCGAGTTGAGGCGGCGGATTTCCGGGTCGGCTCCGAGATTGCCGACGAGGATCACCTTGTTCACGCTGCCTGCCATGGTCGTCTCCGTTCGAACTCTTTTCTCGCGCGGACCCTATGCCGCGCCCCTCGCTTCGTGAAGCGCCAAACCGCGGATGTCCCCAGTCGCAGCCGTCGAAGCGGAGGTCGCGGGGCTTGCAGCGATCGGAACAAACATGGAACATGCGGATTGACGACGCAAGTCGTCGCAGCAATCCTTTGATTATCTCGCGTGCCTGCCGATATGGAGGCGCAAGATCAGACAGAGCCGGCGGCCCTATGAAAAACGTGATTTCCATTCGCGGCGCGCGCGAGCACAACCTCAAGAACGTCGATCTCGACCTTCCCAGAGACAAGCTGATCGTGATGACGGGGCTGTCGGGGTCCGGCAAATCGTCGCTCGCCTTCGACACGATCTACGCCGAAGGGCAGCGGCGCTATGTCGAGAGCCTGTCGGCCTATGCCCGCCAGTTCCTCGAGATGATGCAGAAGCCGGATGTCGACCAGATCGACGGCCTATCGCCTGCGATCTCGATCGAGCAGAAGACGACGTCGAAGAATCCGCGCTCGACAGTCGGCACCGTCACCGAAATCTACGATTACCTCCGCCTGCTGTTTGCCCGCGTCGGCATCCCCTACTCGCCGGCGACCGGCCTGCCGATCGAGAGCCAGACGGTCAGCCAGATGGTGGACCGGGTGCTCGCGCTGGAGGAAGGCACGCGCCTCTTTCTGCTGGCGCCGATGATCCGCGGGCGTAAGGGGGAGTACAAGAAGGAGCTGGCGGAGCTTCAGAAGAAGGGCTTTCAGCGCGTCCGCATCGACGGCGAGTTCCACGACATCGCCGACGCGCCGACGCTCGACAAGAAGTTCAAACACGACATCGACGTGGTGGTGGATCGCATCGTGGTGCGCGGCGACATCAAGGCGCGCCTGGCCGATTCCATCGAGACCGCGCTTGGGCTCGCCGACGGGTTGGCGGTGGCCGAATATGCCGATGGGCTCGACGAGAACGGCAAGCCGAAGCAGTTGATGTTCTCGGAGAAGTTCGCTTGTCCGGTCTCGGGTTTCACCATTCCCGAGATCGAGCCGCGTCTTTTTTCGTTCAACAATCCGTTCGGCGCCTGCCCCCGCTGCGACGGCCTCGGTGCCCAGCAGCAGATCGACGCCAAGCTCATCGTTCCCGACGAAAGTCGAACGTTGAAGAGCGGCGCCATCGCCCCCTGGGCGAAGTCGACCTCCCCTTATTATGGGCAGACGCTGGATGCGCTGGGCCGGACCTACGGTTTCAAGCAGACCGACCGCTGGTCGGCCCTCTCCGCGACTGCTCAGGATGCCATCCTCAACGGCACCGGCAAGACGCAGATCGAATTCAAGTACAATGACGGCCTGCGGTCCTACTCGACCACCAAGACGTTCGAGGGCATCGTGCCGAACCTCGACCGCCGCTGGAAGGAAACCGATTCCGCTTGGTCGCGCGAAGAGATCGAGCGCTACATGTCGGCGACGCCCTGCCCGGCCTGCGGCGGCTACCGGCTGAAGCCGGAAGCGCTCGCCGTGAAGATCGGCGGCTGCCATATCGGCCAGGTCACCGAACTGTCGATCCGCAAGGCGCGGGACTGGTTCGAGGTGCTGCCCGAGCAGCTGACGCAGAAGCAGAACGAGATCGCGGTCCGCATCCTCAAGGAGATCCGCGAGCGGCTGCGGTTCCTCAACGATGTCGGTCTCGAATACCTGACGCTGTCGCGCGCCTCCGGCACGCTGTCGGGCGGCGAATCGCAACGCATCCGGCTGGCCTCGCAGATCGGCTCGGGCCTCACCGGCGTTCTCTACGTCCTCGACGAACCCTCGATCGGCCTGCATCAGCGCGACAACGAACGCCTTCTCGTGACGCTGAAGCACCTGCGCGACATCGGCAACACCGTGATCGTCGTCGAGCACGACGAGGACGCGATCATGACGGCCGACCATGTCGTGGACATCGGCCCGGCGGCCGGTATCCACGGCGGCGAGGTCATCGCCTTCGGGACGCCCGCCGAGATCATGGCCAATCCGAAATCGCTGACCGGGCGCTATCTCTCCGGTGACCTCGGCGTCGCGCTGCCGGCCAAGCGACGCAAGCCCGAGAAAGGCAAGGCGATCAAGGTCGTCGGCGCCCGCGGCAACAACCTGAAGAACGTCGCCGCCGAGGTGCCGATGGGCGTCTTCACTTGCGTCACGGGTGTCTCCGGCGGCGGCAAGTCTACTTTCCTCATCGAGACCCTGTTCAAGGCGGCGTCCCGCAAGATCTCAGGCTCGCGCGAACTGCCTGCCGACCACGACCGGGTCGAGGGTCTGGAACTGCTCGACAAGGTCATCGACATCGACCAGTCGCCGATCGGGCGCACGCCGCGCTCCAACCCGGCCACCTATACCGGCGCCTTCACGCCGATCCGCGACTGGTTCGCGGGACTGCCGGAATCGAAGGCGCGCGGATACCAGCCCGGCCGCTTCTCCTTCAACGTCAAGGGCGGGCGCTGCGAAGCCTGCCAGGGCGACGGCGTCATCAAGATCGAGATGCACTTCCTGCCTGACGTCTACGTCACCTGCGATGTCTGCCACGGCAAGCGGTACAATCGCGAGACGCTGGATGTGACCTTCAAGGAGAAGTCGATCGCCGACGTTCTCGACATGACGGTCGAGGAAGGCGTCGAGTTCTTCGCGGCGGTGCCTGCGGTGCGCGACAAGCTGGTGACGCTGAACGAGGTGGGCCTCGGCTACGTCAAGGTCGGTCAGCAGGCCAACACGCTGTCCGGCGGCGAGGCGCAGCGCGTCAAGCTGGCGAAGGAGCTGTCGCGACGCGCGACCGGCCGCACCCTCTACATACTCGACGAACCCACCACGGGCCTGCATTTCCATGACGTCGCCAAGCTGCTCGAAGTGCTGCATGAGCTCGTCGACCAGGGAAACACGGTCGTGGTCATCGAGCACAATCTCGAGGTCATCAAGACCGCGGACTGGGTGATCGACATCGGGCCCGAGGGCGGCGACGGCGGCGGCGAGATCGTCGCGACCGGCACGCCGGAGCAGATCGCCAAGTCCGAACGGTCCTGGACCGGGCGCTTCCTCAAGGATCTGCTGCAGCGTCGCCCGCAGCCGAAAGCGCAGGCCGCGGAATGACCAAGCGCGGTACGATCCGAACGGGCATCGGCGGCTGGAACTACGACGACTGGCGCGGCAGCTTCTACCCCGACAAGCTGCCGAAGACGCGTGAGTTGGAATATGCCGCCTCCAAGCTGACGGCGATCGAAGTCAACGGCACGTTCTACCGGTCGCAGACGTCGGCGACCTATGCGAAATGGGCCGGCGAGGTTCCCGACGGGTTCGTGTTCTCGCTGAAGGCGCCACGCTACTGCGTCAACCGCAAGGTGCTGGCCGACGGCGCCGCATCGATCGAGCGTTTCACCCGTTCGGGGATTACCGAACTCGGCGACCATCTCGGCCCGATCCTCTGGCAGCTGGCGGCGACGAAGCGGTTCGAGGCCGAAGATTTTGCTGCATTCCTTTCGCATCTGCCGAAGACGGTCGACGGCATCGCCCTCCGGCATGTCGTGGAGCTTCGCCACGAAAGTTTCCTCGTGCCGGAAGCGGTCGCCCTCTGCCGCAGCGCCGGGGTCGCGATCGTCTACGCCCACAGCGCCGACTACCCTGAGATCGCGGACGTGACCGCCGATTTCGTCTACGGGCGCCTGCAGAGCGGCGACGCCTCGATCGACACCGGCTATCCGCCGGAGCAGCTCGACGCGTGGGCTCGTCGTGCAATGGAATGGTCCGAAGGCCGGGACCCGCTGGATCTTCCGCGCGTCGATCCGGACTCCAGCGGCGCTTCCGTGCCCCGAGACGTCTTCCTCTTCTTCATCCGTGAGGGAAAAGTGCGTGCCCCGCACGCGGCGATGGCGCTGATGGATCGCATCGACAAGTTGCTCGGCTAGCCTTCAAACCAGCAATTCGGACAGAACCTTCGGAACAAGGCCCGGCAGATCTTCAGCAATGAGGCCGGGCCCGAACAGCTCGCCGGCTCGCCCGTGGATCCAGACAGCAGCGCACGCCGCCTCGAAGGTCGGGAGACCTTGTGCCAATTGTGCGGCTATGATTCCGGCCAGAACGTCGCCAGAGCCTGCGGTCGCCAGCCACAGCGACCCGGACGTGTTGATCGCAGCACGACCGTCAGGTGCGGCGATGACAGTATCAGCACCTTTCAGGACGACGACGGCCCCACTACGCGCGGCCGCACGGCGGGCCCGCTCCGGTTTGGCGAGATCTGTTGAGGCCAGATCGGGAAACAGGCGGGCAAATTCTCCGGCATGCGGCGTCAGCACAAGACGAGTGTCTCCCTCCCAGCCGGCGTCGGCTGGGAGGGAGAGCAGGTTCGGTTCGTCCTGAAACGATGTGAGCCCATCTGCGTCGAGCACGAGGCGCCGGTCGCTCGACAGGATCGCGAGGGTGTAGCGACGGGCACGGTCTCCGACGCCGAAACCGGGACCGAGCACGAAGGCATTGAGCCGTCGATCCGACAGCTGATCGGCCAGCGCCTCTTCATCGCCACAGCTTTTGAGCATGATGGCGGTAAGATGCGCGGCATTGACGAGGACGGCCGAGGGCGGCGACAGGACGGTGACGAGCCCTGCCCCACCGCGCAAGGCCGCCATGGCAGAGAGCCTGGCCGCGCCGGTCTGCGAGGCGCCGCCGGACAGCACGGCGACATGGCCGCGGTCGAACTTGTGGCCGGCGGCGGACGGACGAAACAGATGGGCACGCCATAGGTCGGGCTCGCTGGCGTAAAGTGGCGCATGGCCGGCGACCGCCTCCGCGAGCGCCTGCGCCGGCATGCCGATCTGGCGCACGTGAACCCGGCCGCACAAGGTCCGTCCGGTTGCCAGCAGATGTCCGGGCTTGCGGCGCTCGAAAGTGATGCAGTCGTCCGCCTGCACGGCCACCCCGAGCACCTCGCCTGATAGGCCTGATACGCCGCTGGGCAGATCGATGGACAGAACGGGCGTCGCGGATCGGTTCAGCCGTTCGATCGCCTCGCGTGCATCGCCTTCCACCACGCGGCTGAGCCCGGCGCCGAACAGGCCGTCGATCACAAGATCGTAGCACTCTGGATCGAACGAACCGAGCGGACCATCAAACGCATCGCCGACGCTTCGGCTGAGCCCGAACGTGTGCGTCGTCAGGCCCCGTTCCCGGAGATGTCCTGCTGCGGCAACTGCGTCGGCGCCGTTGTCGCCGGGGCCGGCTAGTAGGGCGACCATTCCAGGCCGAGGGACGAGCGCGAGCACCCATTCAGCGACGGCGTTGCCTGCATTGGCGATCAAAGCCGCCGGCATCATGCCCATCCGCGCCGCAGACAGATCTGCGGATTTCATCTCCTGCGGGTCGAAAAGGCGGGTAACAGCCATCGTCGGGTCGTTGTTGCTCATTCGATACTCTTGGTGCCTTAAAATTTCGCAGGTGATGCGCAGGTCTTGATCGTTCGCCCGCGGTTTGCCGGTGGCAAAAAGCCCGGCCTTTCGCTAGATACCGTTGCACGTGCGCATCTGGTCTGACCCGCGTTCGGACACCAGGCCAGGACGAACAAGTTTGTCGGCCCGATCGGCGCAGTTCGATGGCCGGCGCCGGATTTCGGATCCGCTGGGATCCCCCGTGGGAGGCGTAGTGCGTTGAAGAAGGTCGAGGCGATCATCAAGCCCTTCAAGCTGGATGAGGTCAAGGAAGCCCTCCAGGACGTCGGGCTCCAGGGTATCACGGTCATCGAAGCCAAGGGCTTCGGTCGCCAGAAGGGCCATACCGAACTGTATCGCGGGGCCGAATACGTCGTCGATTTCCTGCCCAAGGTGAAGATCGAGATCGTGCTGGCCGACGAGGCCGTGGCAGCGGCCGTCGAGGCGATCCGCAAGGCCGCACAGACCGGCCGGATCGGCGACGGCAAGATCTTCGTCTCGAACATCGAGGAAGCCGTGCGCATCCGGACGGGCGAAGCGGGTATCGACGCCATCTGAGCGCTGTGGCACTCAAGCCCACACAAATTTTCGAGTCGTCCCATCAGGAAGGAACGCCATGACCTCGGCTAACGACATTCTGAAGCAGATCAAGGACAACGACATCAAGTTCGTCGACCTGCGCTTCACCGACCCCAAGGGCAAGCTCCAGCACGTCACGATGGACGTGACGATGGTCGATGAGGACCTGTTCTCGGAAGGCACGATGTTCGACGGGTCGTCGATCGGCGGCTGGAAGGCGATCAACGAGTCCGACATGATCCTGATGCCGGATCCCGACACCGCGCACATGGACCCGTTCTTCGCGCAGTCGACGATGGTCATCATCTGCGACATCCTCGATCCCGTCTCCGGCGAGGCCTACAACCGCGATCCGCGCGGGACGGCCAAGAAGGCCGAAGCGTACCTGAACCAGTCGGGCGTGGGCGACACCGCCTATTTCGGCCCCGAAGCCGAGTTCTTCATCTTCGACGACGTGCGCTACAAGGCGGATCCCTACAACACGGGCTTCAAGCTGGACTCGACCGAGCTGCCGTCGAACGACGACGCCGAGTACGAGACCGGCAACTTGGGACACCGTCCGCGCGTCAAGGGCGGCTATTTCCCGGTTCCCCCGATCGACAGCTGTCAGGACATGCGGTCCGAGATGCTGACCGTGATGGCCGAGATGGGCGTCGCCGTCGAGAAGCACCACCACGAGGTGGCGGCCGCGCAGCACGAGCTCGGCGTCAAGTTCGACACGCTCGTGAAGAACGCCGACAACATGCAGATCTACAAGTACGTGACCCATCAGGTCGCCAATGCCTACGGCAAGACGGCGACCTTCATGCCAAAGCCGATCTTCGGCGACAACGGCTCGGGCATGCACGTTCACCAGTCGATCTGGAAGGGCGGCAAGCCGACCTTCGCCGGCAACGAATACGCCGGTCTCTCGGAGAATGCGCTGTTCTACATCGGTGGCATCATCAAGCATGCCAAGGCGCTGAACGCTTTCACCAACCCGTCGACCAACTCGTTCAAGCGCCTGGTCCCCGGCTACGAAGCGCCCGTGCTGCTCGCCTATTCGGCGCGTAACCGCTCGGCTTCCTGCCGCATTCCGATCGGACAGTCGCCGAAGGCCAAGCGCGTCGAAGTGCGCTTCCCCGATGCGATGGCGAACCCCTACCTTGCCTTCGCCGCGATGCTGATGGCCGGCCTCGACGGCATCAAGAACAAGATCCATCCTGGCGCCGCCATGGACAAGGATCTCTACGATCTGCCGCCGGAAGAGCTGAAGCAGATCCCGACGGTCTGCCGGTCGCTGCGCGAAGCGCTCGAAAGCCTCGACGCTGACCGCGACTTCCTGAAGGCCGGCGGCGTCTTCGACGACGACCAGATCGATGCGTTCATCGAGCTGAAGATGGTCGAGGTGCTGCGCTTCGAGATGACGCCGCATCCGGTCGAGTTCGACATGTACTACTCGGCCTGATCGACGAAGCTGACCGATGAGCGGGAGGCCCTCATGGGCCTCCCGCGCTTCACGCATAATTCCCGCGCTGACCGGTTGACGCCGAAGCGCAGGCAAGTGTGCACGCTGAGGTGGCAGTCCGGGCGACGAGGGTCGGCATCTGATGAGCATGGCGATCCCAGATCTTCAGGACGTCGTCGCCGAGATTGCCGACGAGATGCGCCAACGCGTCGACCGCGGCGATGTCGCCACCTACATTCCCGAGCTCGCTCGCGTCGATCCCGGCCATTTCGGCATTGCCGTCATCGATGCCGAAGGCCATGTCGCGACAGGGGGCGACGCGGATACTCCGTTTTCCATCCAGAGCATCTCGAAGGTCTTCACGCTGACGCTCGCTCTCGGCCTTGCCGGAGATCGGCTCTGGCAGCGGGTCGGGCGCGAGCCCTCGGGCAGCCGCTTCAATTCCATCGTGCAACTCGAGAGCGAGCGCGGCATACCGCGCAACCCCTTCATCAATGCCGGCGCGATCGCCGTCACCGACTTGATCCTGTCGGGGCATCAGCCGCGCGAAGCACTCGGCGAGATCCTGCGCTTCCTGCAGTTCCTGGCGGACGACACGACGATCCAGATCGACAAGGCGGTCGCGGCGTCCGAGCAGCGGACCGGCTTTCGCAATGCCGCTCTCGCCAACTACATGAAGTCTTACGGCGTCCTCGACAATCCCGTCGACTTCACGCTCGGCGTCTACTTTCACCATTGCGCGATCTCGATGTCATGCCGTCAGCTTGCGACGGCCGGGCGTTTCCTGGCGCATCTCGGTCGCAATCCGTCCACCGGCTTTTCCGTGGTCACGCCGGAACGGGCGCGCCGCATCAACGCGGTGATGTTGACCTGCGGTCATTATGACGGCTCAGGCGAATTCGCCTACCGCGTCGGCTTGCCCGGCAAGAGCGGCGTCGGCGGCGGTATTATCGCGATTGCGCCGGGAAAGGCTTCGATTGCCGTCTGGTCTCCGGGTCTCGACGAGTCCGGCAACTCGCATTTGGGCCGTATCGCTCTGGAAGCACTCGCGAAACGGCTCAACCTCTCGATCTTCGGATCGTGAGGCGGCTCAACACTGTGACCGACCAATGCTACGACTTGGGGCGCCCCTGATCCTCGGCGATCGCGGCGGCATGATACCAACTGTCGAACGCGGCGGCGCAGACGGATCGGGATCGGTCGTCCTGTCGCGCATCGACCGGGGCATTTGCCGAGCCGATGGGAAACCGGTTCCGGACGGGGAACGCGATGATCTGGGCGCTGGTCTGCTCGAAGTCAGGTCGCATGGCGGACCTCCTGAGGTGTGACGTCTGTGTCGTGTCCTGTTCAGGTAGTATCGTGGCTCCATTTTACCGCCCCTGCCACTTAAAAAATCATGACTGCGTTTTGTTTTCGCAATCTGGTTGCTATCGACGGCATGCTGCAAAGCAAAATAGGGCAATGTTCTTGTCCTATTCTTCCATAATCGACTGCTGATCGCGCGTTTTACGTTCACAAATCGTCAGCGCAGGATGTGTGCCTATGGATTGGGCAATGTCGATTATTATTTAGGCATGTGGCGGTAGCGTTCAGGGTTCGACAGCAAAGACTTGGAAGGGAAGTCGGGATTGCCGACCTGCAATTCGTCAACTTCGGCGACCTTTGCCGTCTTCGATCGTCACGTGAGTAATGTGGCACGCCGTATGCATCTGTCCTGGCAGCTGGTGGCGGCCAGCTCGATGCGCCGGCTTGCGTCGAGATGCCAAGACACCTCGTTCATCAGCCCGACAGAGGACCCACGATGACAAAGTTCAAGCTCGAGTATATCTGGCTCGATGGCTACACCCCGGTTCCGAACCTGCGTGGCAAGACGCAGATCAAGGAGTTCGAAGAGTTCCCGACGCTCGACCAACTGCCGCTCTGGGGCTTCGATGGCAGCTCGACGATGCAGGCCGAAGGCCGGAGCTCGGACTGCGTGCTCAAGCCGGTCGCTCTCTATCCCGATCCGGTCCGCACGAACGGCGTCCTCGTCATGTGCGAAGTGATGATGCCCGATGGCGTCACCCCGCACGCCTCGAACAAGCGCGCGACGATCCTCGACGACGAAGGCGCCTGGTTCGGTTTCGAGCAGGAGTATTTCTTTTACAAGGACGGCCGCCCGCTCGGCTTTCCCGAGTCCGGCTACCCTGCACCGCAGGGCCCGTATTACACCGGTGTCGGCTATTCGAATGTCGGCGCGGTCGCGCGTGAGATCGTCGAGGAGCATCTGGACATCTGCCTCGCCGCCGGCATCAACCACGAAGGCATCAATGCCGAGGTGGCGAAGGGCCAGTGGGAGTTCCAGGTCTTTGGCAAGGGCTCCAAGCAGGCCGCCGACGAAGTCTGGATGGCGCGCTACCTGCTGCAGCGCCTGACGGAGAGCTACGGCATCGACATCGAGTACCACTGCAAGCCGCTCGGCGACACCGACTGGAACGGCTCGGGCATGCATTGCAACTTCTCGACCGCCTACATGCGCGAGACCGGTGGCAAAGCCTATTTCGACGCACTGATGGCGGCCTTCGAGAGCAATCTCGACGATCACATCGCAGTCTACGGCCCCGACAATCACATGCGCCTGACAGGCAAGCACGAGACCGCGCCGTGGAACAAGTTCAGCCACGGCGTGGCGGATCGTGGCGCCTCGATCCGCGTGCCGCACAGCTTCGTCAACAACGGCTACAAGGGCTATCTCGAGGATCGCCGCCCGAACTCGCAGGGTGACCCCTACCAGATCGCGTCGCAGGTGCTGAAGACCATCGCGTCCGTTCAGACGGGCAAGGAAGTCGGCATCTCCGCCGCAGCCTGATCGCAAGTCGGCTTCGGCCGTCGAAAGTGGTTTCTTCAGAGGCTCTCGCCCCACCCGGCGAGGGCCTTTTTCGTCAGTGTGGGTTCAGCAGCCAGTTGAGCGTATCGCGCCAGTCGATCATACGGACCGGCGTCCCGTGGTTGCCGTCGTCGAAGACCACGAACCGGATCGGATAGCGGGGATCGCGTCGGCGCACGCCTTCGAAAAAGGCAAGTTGTGCGTCCATCGCGTAGACCTTATCGCGCGACCCGTGAGCGAGAAGGATCGGCAAGGGCCGCCCTTCCCGCTCGATCCGATCAAGGCGCGCCATATCGCTGCTGCCGCCGAGCAGCACCAGTCCGTCCACCGCTCGGGATACGTCGCTACCAGCCAGTGCCGTCCAGCAGAGTTCACCGCCCATCGAGCCGCAGGCCAGCATGAGCGGCGCCTCCCCGTGCCTGGCTTTCAGGTCGCGAAGCAGCGCAGCGACCTTCGTCGCGTCCGCCGCGCCGAGCGCACCGCCGTCGACCGTCGCGTAGAGGCCACCTGCCTGGGTGACGAGGTTTTTCAGCCGGTTGAAGTTACCGCCGAAGGTCCAGTCGTTCATGCCGAGTCGCCTGTCGCCATTGCGGCCGTGGACGAAGACGACGATGAGCGACGCCCTCGCGTCATCGCCGACGCTCGCCCATCGCAAGGGGCCGTCTGGCGCCGGGAACACAAGATCGCGGCGGGTCTGATCGGGTGCGAGGTCGACATAGCGCCTCGCGACGCGGCGCTCGGGAATCTCGTCGCGGCGGTCGATGTCGCGAGCCTCCGAGTACGGGACGTCGAGCACACGCCCGCCGTCACGGGACGCGACCGGTTCGGGATAGGCGAAGAGTTCGTCCTTGAAGGGAGCGATCGTCGGCGAGGCCGCGAACGCGCCGCCATTCGCGGTCCCGATCGCGGCGAGGAGGGTCAAGACGACGCGATACCCTGCCATGATGCCTTCTGCCTGCCCGATCCCGATCCGCGAAAGCGCGCCGTTGCGCGCGTGCCGCAATGCTTCTCTAATCGTTCGCAACGCACAGTCCAAGCGACCTCTGCCAGTGAGAACGCTTGCAGAACATCGGCGGAGACGGTACCCAAACCCCATGCGCAACGCGGATCGAAACGAGACGGTGGAACGGGGAGCCTTGTCCTCATGAGCGACGATCTTTTCTCCGGATCGGCTGCCAGGGTTCGCTCGCCCGTCATTCGCGCTCCTGCCCGGGTTTCCAAGCCCGTCGAACCAGTGCCGGCGGCCGACTATACGGCGGCTGACATCGAGGTCCTCGAGGGGTTGGAGCCGGTCCGTCGTCGCCCCGGCATGTATATCGGCGGCACCGACGAGAAGGCGTTGCACCATCTCTTCGCCGAGGTCATCGACAACTCGATGGACGAGGCGGTCGCGGGCCACGCCAGCGTCATCGAGGTTTCGCTTGATGCGGACGGGTTCCTGTCGGTCGCCGACAACGGGCGCGGTATCCCCGTCGACGCCCACCCGAAATATCGCGACAAGTCGGCGCTTGAAGTCATCATGACGACGCTGCATGCCGGCGGCAAGTTCGATTCGAAGGTCTACGAGACGTCCGGCGGTTTGCATGGCGTCGGCGTTTCCGTGGTCAACGCCCTGTCGGACGAACTCGAAGTCGAGATCGCCCGCAATCGCAAGCTCTACCGGCAAACCTACTCGCGCGGCGTCGCGACCTCGAAGCTCATCGAGGTTGGCGACATCCAGAACCGGCGCGGCACGAAGGTCCGATTCAAGCCCGATCCGCAGATCTTCGGCGCGACTGCCAAGTTCGATCCGGCGCGGCTTTTCGGCATGGCGCGGTCGAAGGCCTATCTCTTCGGCGGCGTCGAGATCCGATGGTCCTGCGACCCGACGCTGCTGGCCGCGGACAGCAAGATACAGGCCAAGGCGAGCTTCCATTTCCCCGGCGGCCTGAAGGATTACCTCGCGGCCTCACTCGGCGACGAGCAGCGCGTCACCTCGCAGATCTTTGCGGGCCGAACCGAAAAGACGTCCGGACACGGCGCGGTCGAATGGGCGGTGTCCTGGACCGCCGGCGACGGTGTGATCCGCTCCTACTGCAACACCATCCCGACACCCGAAGGCGGCGCGCATGAGGCCGGACTTCGGGCGGTGCTCCTACGCGGCCTCAAGGCCTTTGCGGAGATTTCCGGCAACAAGAAGGCCTCCTCGATCACCGCCGACGACGTGATGATCACCGCGTCGGCCATGCTGTCGGTCTTCATTCGCGAGCCAGAATTTGTCGGCCAGACGAAGGATCGGCTGGCGACGGTCGAGGCGCAGCGCATCGTCGAGAGCTCGCTCCGCGACTCGTTCGACATCTGGCTGGCCTCCTCGCCGCAGGATGCCGCGCGCCTCATCGAATGGGTGGTCGATCGTGCGGACGAGCGGCTGCGCCGGCGCCAGGAAAAGGAAGTCGGCCGCAAGACCGCAACCCGCAAACTCCGCCTTCCCGGCAAGCTGGCGGATTGCTCGCAGACCGGCGCGGCTGGTGCCGAGCTCTTCATCGTCGAGGGCGACTCGGCTGGCGGCTCGGCCAAGCAGGCGCGCGACCGGGCCCGGCAGGCGATCCTTCCGCTACGTGGCAAGATCCTCAACGTCGCCTCCGCCGGGCGCGAGAAGCTGGGCGCCAACCAGCAGCTTTCCGATCTGATCCAGGCGCTCGGCTGCGGCACGCGCACCAAATATCGTGAGACGGACCTGCGCTATGAGCGCGTGATCATCATGACGGACGCCGACGTCGACGGCGCCCATATTGCCTCGCTGCTGATCACCTTTTTCTTTCAGGAGATGCCGGAGCTCGTCCGCGGGGGCCATCTCTTTCTCGCCGTTCCCCCGCTCTACAAGCTGACGCAGGGCGGCAAGACCATCTATGCGCGCGACGACCGCGACCGCGAGCGGATCACGGCCAAGGAGTTCAAGGGCAAGGGGAAGGTCGAGGTCAGCCGCTTCAAGGGCCTTGGCGAGATGCTGCCGTCGCAGTTGAAGGAGACGACGATGGATCCCCGCAAGCGGACGCTTCTCAACGTCGCGATCGATGAATCCGCAGAGGCGGGAACCGCCGGCGCGGTGGACGCGCTGATGGGGAACAAGCCGGAAGCTCGCTTCCGTTTCATCCAGGACCGTGCGGCCTTCGCCGGGGATCTCGATCTCTGACTTGGACGCTCCACCGACGATCCCGCCAGAAAGTATCACAATGCGTCACGTCACCCTGCCCGTCTCTCTCACCGCTGTTCTCCTCTTCGCGTCCTCGGCCCTTGCCCAGACACCGGAAGTGGCTGCACCGCCCGCCTCCACCGAAAGCGCACCGGCAGCGACAGCGGCAGCGCCGTCCGTCGCTGCCGCGCCGACAGGAAACGAGGCCGAGCGCAATGCCACGGTCCTCGCTGCCATCGCCAACCTCGCGCCGATGATCGGTGACGTGCAGATCGTCGGCCCGTGGGTCGATAGCGCCCGCCACGGCATCTGGCGCACGATCATGACGCAGACCGCCGGCGAGGCGACCGGCAGCCGCTTCTTCGTCCAGCAGATCGAGGAGAAGGACGGCTCGGCTTCGGTCGTGTCCTCGAGCGTCGAGGTGACGGAGATCGCTGCGATCGAAGGCGCGATCACGGGCTACCGCGCCGATCCGCCGGCGGAAGGCGAGGAAAGCAATCTGACGCTCTTCTTCGACATCGTGCCCACGGATGGCGAGATTGCGGAGACCTATGAACTTTTCGTGGCCCCGAACCAGCCCTACCGCTTTGGACCGGCCTCCAACTGAAGAGACGGCTTCGCGCTATCGTCCATGCGCCTTTAACGGCGGCGGTTTGAAACGGTGGCCGGCGGTCACCACCGGGCATCAACAGCTACACGCTGGCGCCTTGCAGAGTAGACGCGATGAACGATCAAGTTTGAGAGCCTTTTTATTAAGTTCGTGAACACCCATATCTTGACGATCGGTTGACATTCTGAATGGCGAAGCCTATCGCCGCGATAGGTTCGCATCGGCTGCCTTTGGCCTTCAACCCGTTCCTTCACCGAGAGACCTCGCGATTTCATGCTATTTTCCGAACTCGGCCTCAGCGCCAAGGTTCTCGCCGCCGTCGAAGCTGCCGGTTACACCGAGCCGACCCCGATTCAGGCCCAGGCGATTCCCTACGCGCTGCAGCGTCGGGACGTTCTGGGAATAGCGCAGACCGGAACCGGCAAGACCGCTTCCTTCGTGCTTCCGATGTTGACGATGCTGGAGCAGGGACGCGCACGCGTCCGCATGCCCCGCACGTTGATCATCGAGCCGACCCGCGAGCTCGCAGCGCAGGTCGAGGAGTCGTTCACCAAGTACGGCACCAACCAGCGCCTCAACGTCGCCCTCCTCATCGGCGGCGTCTCGTTCGAGGAGCAGAACCGCAAGCTCGAGCGCGGTGTCGATGTGCTGATCGCGACGCCGGGCCGCCTGCTTGACCATTTCGAGCGCGGTCGCCTGCTAATGACCGGCGTCGAGATCCTCGTCATTGACGAGGCCGACCGCATGCTCGACATGGGGTTCATTCCCGACATCGAGCGCATCTGCAAGATGATCCCGTTCACGCGCCAGACCCTGTTCTTCTCGGCGACGATGCCGCCGGAGATCACGCGGCTGGCCGACCAGTTCCTGCAGAACCCGGTTCGCGTCGAGGTCGCCAAGGCGTCGTCCACGGCGCTCACTGTCGAGCAGAGGCTGGTGCCGACGCGCAAGGAAGACTTCGAGAAGCGCGAGACGCTGCGCCGTGTCGTGCGCGCACAGGGCGACGAGCTGACGAACGCCATCATCTTCTGCAACCGCAAACGCGACGTGTCGCTGTTGTTCCGCTCTCTCGAGAAGCATGGCTTCTCGGTCGGAGCGTTGCATGGCGACATGGATCAGCGTGCGCGCACGATGACGCTTCAGGGCTTCCGCGACAACAAGATCACCTTACTGGTGGCATCTGACGTCGCCGCGCGTGGCCTCGACATCCCGATGGTCAGCCACGTCTTCAACTTCGATGTGCCGATCCACGCCGAGGACTATGTCCACCGGATAGGCCGGACGGGACGTGCCGGGCGATCCGGCAAGGCCTTTACGATGGTCACGAAGGGCGACAAGAAACATCTCGACTCGATCGAAGCCCTGATCGGCAATCCGATCGCCTGGCTCGACGGTGAAGATCTCGCAAGCTTGCCGCAGGGCGAAGAGCGGACCGAAGAGGGCGTCGAGCGCCGTGGTGCAAAGCGTGGTGCGCCCGCCCGCCGTCCAGGCGAGCGGTCTGAGCGTGGCGAACGTGCGGAGCGTGGAGAGCGTCCCTCGAAGCGGCGGTCGCGTGCCGGCGAGACCGAGGCTTCATCCGACGCGGTCGTTGACGCAGCAAGTGTCGATCTGACAGAGGTCGCGGTGATCGAAGAGGCGGAAGCACCGGCAACGGTCGCAGAAGCGCCCGCGGCGCCTCGTGCCCGCCGACATGAGACACGGCGCCCCGTCGAGCGTGCGGAAGAGCGCGAGGCGCCCGCTCCGCAGCCTCGCCCGGTCCAGCAGGATCGTCGCAATACGAGCGGTCGCGACGACAACAGCCCGACAGGCTTCGGCGACGAGATCCCTGCGTTCATGCTGATCCAGACGTCGATCTGATCACGGCAGTCGCGCTGAAACAAAAAGGCCCGAGGTCAAATGACCTCGGGCCTTTTTGATTTGTAGTGCGTCGTCTGGACGTTGCGATTTCCGATCCACAACAGCCAGTCAGAAGCCGTCCAGATCCGGTATTGAAACCCTCGGCTACTACAAGACGCCGAGGCGAAAACGATCAGGCATCTGCACCTGCGAGTGCCGCAAGGTCGGCCTTCTTGAGCTCAACGGACTCCCCGCAGCCGCAAGCCGAGGTTTGGTTCGGATTGTTGAACACGAAACCGGACCGCAGCGTCGTTTCCTCGTAATCCATCTGCGTTCCCAGAAGGAACAGCACCG
The DNA here is from genome assembly GCF_001463705.1 of Aureimonas sp. AU12. Classification (GTDB taxonomy): domain Bacteria; phylum Pseudomonadota; class Alphaproteobacteria; order Rhizobiales; family Rhizobiaceae; genus Aureimonas. The sequence continues at coordinate 161,483 of NZ_BBWH01000001.1, forward strand.
CTTCCGGTGAAACGAAGACCTTGGCGCCCGCGTACTCGACGACGTCCTCTCCGGGGGCCGCGGCGTCAGCCAACGCGATCGTGTATTCCATTCCGGCGCAGCCGCCTTTCTTGACGCCCACACGGATGCCGCTCGCCGTGTCGCCTCGCGACGAGACGATGGACCGCACGCGCTCCGAAGCTGCCTCTGTCATGCTCATGATGGCAAAACGGCCCATAAGGTCCTCGCTTCCGGTCTCTATACTCTCGAAGAGATGGTTCGCCTGCGCGGCCAGCGCAAGCGAAGCCTTCAATACCAGCCGACGGCGACCTGGGCCTCTTCACTCATCCGTTCCGGCGTCCATGGCGGGGTGAAGACGAGTTCGACCTTTACGGCCTGCACGCCCTCGACAGTGCCGACGGCATTTTCGACCCAGCCGGGCATTTCGCCGGCGACCGGGCAACCTGGTGCGGTCAACGTCATTTCGATATCGACATTCCGATCGTCGTCGATATCGATTTTGTAGATGAGGCCAAGCTCGTAGATGTCGGCCGGGATTTCCGGGTCGTAGACCGACTTGAGTGCCGCCACGATGTCGTCGGTCAACCGCGTCAGTTCCTCGGCCGGGATCGCCGACGCGGGCTCATCGCCGCTGGCCATCGCGATGTTCGCGGCTGCGACGCTGTTCGATTCAGCTTCGCCCGGCGTGTCCGAAGCAGCTATCGGGTGGGTCTCGTTGTCCATCGTCGTCAATCCTCAGGCGAAGAAGCGCCGCGCCTTTTCGAGCGCCTCGGCCAGCCGATCGATCTCGGCCATCGTGTTGTATAACCCAAACGAAGCCCGGCATGTGGATGTCGCGCCGAACCGTTTGAGAAGAGGCTGGGCGCAATGCGTACCCGCTCGGACGGCGACACCCTCGCGATCGATCACCATAGACACGTCGTGCGAATGAATGCCTTCGAGATCGAAGGAAACGATCGCCCCCTTACCCGGCGCTTCTCCATAGATGCGCAACGAGTTGACCGCGCGCAAGCGCTCGTGTGCGTAATCGCGCAGGCTGTCCTCATGCGCGGCGATCCGATCACGCCCGATCGAGCGCATGTAGTCGAGCGATGCACCGAGGCCGATGGCCTGCACGATCGGCGGCGTTCCTGCCTCGAACCGATGTGGCGGCGCGTTGTATGTGACGTAGTCCTCCGCCACCTCGACGATCATCTCGCCGCCGCCGTTGAACGGCTGCATCCGCTCCAGCATTTCGCGCTTGCCGTAGAGCACACCGATACCGGTCGGCCCGTAAACCTTGTGGCCGGTGAAAACGTAGAAATCGCAATCGAGATCCCGGACATCCACATCGAGATGCACGGCGCCCTGGCTGCCATCGATCAGCACCGGCACGCCGCGCGCATGCGCCAGTGCGACGACCTCCTTGACCGGAACCACGGTACCGAGCACGTTCGACATGTGAGTCACCGCCACCAACTTCGTACGCGGCGACATCGCCCGTTCGAAATCCTCGATCGCGATGGAGCCGTCGTCCGCGACAGGCACGAAGACCAGCTTGGCACCCTTGCGCTCCCGCAGGAAGTGCCAAGGCACGATGTTGGAATGGTGCTCCATGATCGTCAGGACGATCTCGTCACCCTCGCCGATCTCCGGCATTCCATAGCCGTATGAGACGAGGTTAATCGATTCCGTTGCTGATCGGGTGAAGACGATCTCATCGACGCTGCCCGCGTTCAGGAAGGCGCGAACCTTCTCGCGCGCTGCCTCGAATTCCTCCGTCGCCTTGTTCGATAGGAAGTGAAGGCCGCGGTGAACGTTGGCATAATCCTCGGAATATGCCTTGCGAATGGCATCCAACATCGCGAGCGGCTTCTGAGCGGACGCGCCGTTGTCGAGGTAGACCAGCGGCTTGCCGTAAACTTCCTTCGACAGGATCGGGAAGTCGCGCCGGATCGCCTCGACGTCGTAGATCGCAGGCGACACGGCCGCGAGGCTTGGTGCGGACATGGCTCGTATCCTCGTTCCGTTCGGCTCTCAGTGGGCGCCCGTCTCCGGGCGCCCCATCATCAGTGCGGCAAGGCCAGCCAAGCGTCGATCCGGGCCTCAAGGGCCTCGATCGCGGGTTGGTATTCGAGTTCCTCGACGACCTCGCCAACGAACGCCTTCACCAGCAAGGCTCGCGCCGCAGCTTCCGGGATCCCGCGGCTCATCAGGTAGAAAAGATGATCGGCGTTGATCTCACCCGCCGTCGCGCCATGCCCGCATTGGACGTCGTCCGCGAAGATCTCCAGCTCCGGCTTTGCTGAGAACTCGCCCTCGTCGGAGAGAAGCAGCGTATTGCACGCCAGCCGCGCGTCGGTCTTCTGCGCCCCCTTGGCGACGCGGATCATGCCCTGGAATACGCCGTGCCCGCCGAGCAGCACGTTGCGGAAGATCTCGGTCGAGGTCGTGTGCGCGACGTTGTGGTAGAGCGTCGTCGTGACATCGACATGCTGGCCGGCCTGCAGCAGGTTGACGCCGCGAATCTGGATATCGGCACCCTCGCCGACCGTCACCGCATGAACTTCCTGACGGATGATCGCGCCGCCAGCGTTGAGGACAAAGAGGCGAAACTTCGAGTCCGCGCGCAGCGTCACGTTCAACTGGCCGAGATGCGTCTCGTCGGCGCCCTTCTCTTGGACGATGATCCACAGGATATCCGACCCATCGCCGATGTCGAGCGTATGGATCGACGAAGAAAGCGAGGACGAACCGGCCATCGGCTGCCGCTCGACGATCACAGCCTTGGCGCCCGAGCCCACCGAGACGGCCGAAAAGCTTTGGCCACCGCGCGAGTCAGGCTGGGAGCGAAGTTCGATCGGCTGCGTGACGTCGGCACCATCGGCGATGGCGATCGACGTGCCCTTCGCCCCGAGCGCCGCATTGACGACACGCAACGTGTCGAACGGACGATCGAGATGGTTGACCCGCTCGTTCCAGTCCGCCGCATCGGTCGCGAGAGCGATCGAAACACCCGGCGCCAGATCATTGCCAGCGGGCTCTGATCCGAGATCGACGATGGCACTGTGCGGAAGGAACGGCGTCAGATAGCTTGCGTCCGTCGATGCCGACGCGGACACATCGGCCCTGCGTCCCATCAGGGCTCGAAGGTCGGTGTAGTGCCAAGCTTCGACACGTCGGCTGGGAAGACCTTCCGCCCGCAGGAGTTCGAGCGCCGACTGCTGACGTGCGGTGCCGGATGCCTGCATCTCAGCCCGCTCGATAAGGGCGAGCTCGGCTGCCGTCCGTGTGGGGGCCGTGACCACCGACATCAGGCCGCCTCGCCGATGATCTGCGCGTAGCCTTCGTTCTCGAGCTGCAACGCAAGGTCCTTCGTGCCCGAGCGGATGATGCGGCCCTTGTAAAGAACGTGGACCGTATCCGGCACGATGTAGTCGAGCAGGCGCTGGTAGTGCGTGATCACCAGAAACGAGCGATCCGTCGAACGGAGTGCGTTGACGCCATCGGCCACGATCTTCAGCGCGTCGATGTCGAGGCCCGAATCCGTCTCGTCGAGAACGCAGAGCTTGGGCTCGAGCAGCGCCATCTGCAGGATCTCGGCACGCTTCTTCTCGCCGCCTGAGAAGCCGACGTTGAGAGGACGCTTCAGCATCTCCATCTCGATCTTGAGATCGGCGGCGGACGACTTCACACGGCGCAAGAAATCCGGCGTCGTGAGTTCGGCTTCGCCGCGGGCCTTGCGCTGCGAGTTCAGAGCCGTCTTGAGGAAGGTCATCGTGGCGACGCCGGGGATTTCCAGCGGATACTGGAAGGCCAGGAAGACGCCCGAGGCCGCCCGCTCGGCGGCGTCCATTTCGAGGATCGACTCGCCGTTGTAGAGGATGTCGCCAGCGGTCACTTCGTAGTCCTGCCGACCGGCTATGATGTAGGACAGCGTCGACTTGCCAGATCCGTTGGGGCCCATGATCGCAGCGATCTCGCCGTCCTGAACGGTCAGATCGAGCCCGCGCAGGATCTCGGTCTCGGTATCCGCTACGCGGGCATGAAGGTTCTTGATTTCGAGCATCTTGGTTCTTCTAACGGTTCGACAGGACGCGACGGAGGTCTCGCCCGCCGCATCCAAAAACAGGGTTCGGATTGCCGGCGTTTAGCCGACGCTGCCTTCGAGGCTGATGCCGATGAGCTTCTGCGCTTCGACCGCGAACTCCATCGGCAGCTGCTGGATGACGTCCTTGACGAAGCCGTTGACGATCAGCGCCACGGCCTCCTCCTCCGGAATGCCGCGCTGCATGCAGTAGAACAGCTGGTCCTCGGAGATCTTCGACGTCGTCGCCTCGTGCTCGAACTGGGCGGTTGCGTTCTTGGCCTCGATATACGGCACCGTGTGCGCGCCGCAGCCTTCGCCGATCAGCAGCGAGTCGCACTGCGTGAAGTTGCGGGCGTTCGAGGCCTTACGCATCGCGGTCACCTGACCGCGATAGGTGTTGTTCGAATTGCCTGCCGAGATGCCCTTCGAGATGATGCGGCTCGACGTGTTCTTGCCGATGTGGATCATCTTCGTTCCGCTGTCGATCTGCTGACGGCCGTTCGAAACGGCGATCGAGTAGAACTCGCCACGCGAATTGTCGCCGCGCAGGATGCAGGACGGGTACTTCCAGGTGATCGCCGAGCCGGTCTCGACCTGCGTCCACGAAATCCGCGAGTTGGCGCCGCGGCAGTCGCCGCGCTTCGTCACGAAATTGTAGATGCCGCCCTTGCCGTCCTTGTCCCCGGGATACCAGTTCTGAACCGTCGAGTACTTGATCTCGGCATCGTCGAGCGCGACGAGTTCGACCACCGCGGCATGAAGCTGGTTCTCGTCGCGCTGAGGCGCCGTGCAGCCTTCGAGATAGGAGACGTACGAGCCGGCGTCGGCGATGATCAGCGTGCGCTCGAACTGGCCGGTGTTGCGCTCGTTGATGCGGAAGTAGGTCGAGAGCTCCATCGGGCAGCGAACGCCCGGCGGCACGTAAACGAACGATCCGTCGGTGAAGACAGCCGAGTTCATCGTCGCGAAGAAATTGTCGGAGACCGGGACCACCGATCCCAGATACTTCTTCACCAGATCCGGATGCTCGCGGATGGCCTCGGAAATCGGCATGAAGATCACGCCAGCCTTCTGAAGCTCCTTCTTGAAGGTCGTCGCGACCGACACCGAGTCGAAGACCGCGTCGACGGCGACACGACGCTCCACCACTTCGATGGCGTTGCCATCCTCGTCATACTGCGGTGCTGCGACCGGCTTGATCACGCCGGCAAGAATTTCCTGCTCCTTGAGCGGGATACCAAGCTTCTCGTAGGTGCGCAGGATCTCGGGATCGACCTCGGCGAGCGAAGCCGGACCGGTCATCGACTTCGGCGCCGCGTAATAGTGGATGTCCTGGAAGTCGATCGGCGGATAATCGAGGCGCGCCCAGGACGGGCTCTCCATCGTCTTCCAGCGCTCGAACGCCTTCAGCCGCCAGTCGAGCATCCATTCGGGCTCGTCCTTCTTGGCGGAGATCAGGCGGATCGTATCTTCGTTGAGGCCCTTGGGAGCCACGTCCATCTCGATCAGCGTCTCGAAGCCGTATTTGTACTGATCGACGTCGATACGGCGGACCTGATCGATGGTCTCCTGGACTGCTGGCATCGTGTTCTCTCCATCCTCGCCGGATTCAAGGTCCGGTGGTCGGCCTTCCACACCGCCTATAGCGGCAGTTCGTAATCGTTCAAATGGGGTTCTGGCCCGAATCTTGAAGGCAACCCACCAGAATCAGTTCGCTTGCGCGTTCATGCCGCGTTCTCCCTTGGATTGTCCGCATCGACGCGCGATGCGAGACGGGCATAGGCCTTCAGGAACGCGTCGATCTCGGCGCGAGTCGTCGTAAGGCCGAAGCTGACGCGAATGGCGCCGGCCTGTGGATCGATGGGGGCGCCGGCGCGGTGAAGCGCTTCGAGGACATGGCTCGGCCCGACCTTGCCCGACGAGCAGGCCGATCCCGCCGAGACCGCGATACCATCGAGGTCCAGCGCGATCTGGACGGTCTCCGCGGTGAGACGCGGATGATGCACCGAGACCGTTTGCGGCAGGCGATCGGCATCATCTCCAACGATCTGTACCTCACGGCTCACGAGAGCCAGGGCGGTTTCGCAGTGATCTCGGAGAGCCGTCAGAGCATCGTGACCTCCCCGATCGAGAGATCGCTCACCGGCTTCGGCCGCCGCCCCGAAGGCAGCGATCAAGGCCAGCGCTTCCGTGCCGGCGCGCTGGCGGGTCTCCTGTGCGCCTCCGGTCAGAAGGGGCGCAGGACGCCTCTCCGTCGAGCCGAGCACAAAAGCGCCGATTCCCTTCGGCGCCCCGATCTTATGTCCGGAAAGGATCAGCGCATCCGCCCCGATGGCGCGTGTATCGAGGGGAATGCGGGTTGCCATCTGCACGGCATCGACCACGACGACGCATCCTGCCGCATGAGCCGCGGAAACGATCTCAGACAGCGGCTGCAGAACACCGGTCTCGCTGTTGGCAGCCGTGAAGGCCAGAATACCGGGCTCGCCCATCGCCAACCAAGCCGTGAGGGCACGCATATCGACGATGCCGTGCCGATCGACAGGCAAGCGAGTCACTGCCTCCGGATCGAAGCGGCCGCCCTCGCGCAGGCAGGGATGATCGGTGTCGAGCACGGCGAGGCGCGGCAGGCGAACGTGCTGGCCATCGAGCACCCAGTCCGGCGTCAGGCATGTTACCGCGGCTTCGGTGGCGCCGCTGGTGAAGACGACCTCTTCGGCATCGGCGCCGACCAGACGGGCGATCTTCGACCGCGCTTGCGCCATCAAGGCGCGCGCGGAGCGCCCCTCGCGATGTACGGAGGATGGATTGCCGGTCACCTCGAGCGCATCGATCAACGCCGCACGCGCCTCAGGCAGGAGCGGCGCGGAGGCATTGTGGTCGAGGTAGATGCGCCGGGAGGAAACCGTCATCGCGAGACTTCGTCAATCCTTGAGCGGAGGGCAGGAGCGAAAAATATTGTATTCCGACGACCTGCTGGACTACATAGCGCCCCTGAGGGAAACGCGTAGTTTTGAACCGTTCTAAACTGGAACTTACGAGGCTGCCTATCCTCCGTCAAGGCGCCGGGTCTGTCCCGCCGTCGTTCCCCTGAGGTACCAGAAATGCCCGAAGTCATCTTCAACGGCCCGGCCGGACGCCTGGAAGGCCGCTACCAGGCGTCGAAGGAGAAGAACGCGCCGATCGCGATCGTTCTCCATCCGCACCCCCGTTTCGGCGGGACGATGAACAACCAGATCGTTTATCGCCTCTTCTACATGTTCGTCGAACGCGGCTTCACGACGCTGCGCTTCAATTTCCGCGGCATCGGTCGCAGCCAGGGCGAGTTCGATCACGGATCGGGCGAGCTCTCGGATGCCGCGTCGGCGCTCGACTGGATCCAGGGCCTGCACCCCGATTCCAAGCATTGCTGGGTGGCGGGCTATTCGTTCGGCTCGTGGATCGGCATGCAGCTTCTCATGCGCCGCCCCGAGATCGAGGGCTTCATGTCGATCGCGCCGCAGCCCAACTCCTACGACTTCTCGTTCCTCGCGCCCTGCCCGTCGTCCGGGCTGATCATCCATGGCGAGAAGGACCGCGTGGCGCCCCCGAAGGACGTTCAAGGTCTCGTCGACAAGTTGAAGACGCAGAAGGGCATTCTCATCACGCAGAAGACCCTTCTTGGTGCGAACCACTTCTTCACCGACCATTCCGACGAGCTGATGGCGGAGTGCTCCGACTATCTCGACCGGCGCCTCGCCGGCGAACTGTCGGACGTGCGCCCCAAGCGCCTGAAGTAACCGCTCCGCCTCCCGGCGGACACCATCTCCCGATCGCCGCCGACGTGCCGCCCGATCCCGGCGCGCGTCGGCTTCGCGATTCCGACCGAGGACTCCCGATGACCGGGTTCAAATCCGAGTTCATGCACACGCTGTCCGAGCGTGGCTTCATTCACCAGACGTCGGACGACACCGGCTTGGACAAGCTCTTCGCGAGCGAGAGCGTCTCTGGCTATATCGGCTTCGACGCCACGGCCACGAGCCTGCATGCGGGTTCGCTCATCCAGATCATGATGCTGCACTGGATGCAGAAGACCGGCCACAAGCCGATCGCTCTGATGGGCGGCGGCACGTCGATGATCGGTGATCCGTCCTTCAAGGACGAGGCCCGGCGCATGCTGTCGGTGGACGACATCGCCGTGAATATCGAGGGCATCGGCCGACAGTTCGGCCGCTACCTCGATTTCGGTGCCGGCGCGTCGATGGTCAACAATGCCGATTGGCTGCTGGACATCAACTACGTCTCGTTCCTGCGCGACGTCGGCCGCCATTTCTCGGTCAACCGGATGCTCTCGTTCGATTCCGTGAAGCTGCGGCTGGACCGCGAGCAGTCGCTGTCCTTCCTCGAATTCAACTACATGATCCTGCAAGCCTACGACTTCGTCGAGCTGAACCGGCGCCATGGCGTGCGGCTGCAGATGGGCGGCTCCGACCAGTGGGGCAACATCATCAACGGCATCGAGCTCGGTCGGCGCATGGACGGAGCGGAGCTCTACGCCCTCACCTCGCCGCTCCTGACCTCGTCGTCCGGTGCTAAGATGGGCAAGACCGCGAACGGCGCGGTCTGGCTCAACGCCGACATGATGAGTCCCTACGATTTCTGGCAGTATTGGCGCAACACCGAGGACGCCGATGTCGGCCGCTTCCTCAAGCTCTACACGACCCTGCCGATGAACGAGATAGCGCGGCTGGCCGTGCTCGGCGGCGCCGAGATCAACGAGGCCAAGAAGCAGCTGGCGACCGAGATCACCGCCATGCTGCACGGGCGCGCCGCCGCCGACGAGGCCGCGGAGACCGCGCGCAAGACCTTCGAGGAAGGTTCGGTCGCCGCGACGCTGCCGACGATCGAGTTGCCTGCCGCGGAGATCGAGGATGGGATCGGGATCCTCGCGCTCGTGGTCAAGGCGGGTCTCGCCACGTCGAACGGCGAAGCCCGCCGGCACGTCGCGGGCGGTGCCGTCCGCGTCAATGACGAGGCGGTGTCGGACGAGCGGATGACGGTCGGGACGGATGCGTTTCGCGACGGCGCGGTGAAGCTTTCTCTTGGCAAGAAGCGCCACGTGCTGGTGCGCGCCGCCGGCTGATCTCTCCGACACGCGAGGCTTGGAAAGGGGCGGCGCGGGACATCGCGTCGCCCCTTTGCTTCTGCCGTCTGGTCCTCCGGGGAGCCCGGCTTAGGTTCGCTTGCGGATCAGCCAGAGGATGCCTCGTGCCCGCCATCGAACAGACCGCCGTCTCACATACGCAGCGCCAAACCGAGCCCTTGCGAGTGTCGTGCTGATGGCGACGCTCGTCACCGTCCTGCGCAGCGGCGGCCGCTACGACGGCATCTGGGTCGAGCGCCTGGTCGAGGGCTTCCGCCGCCATGCCCCCGCCTTCGATCGCTTCGTCTGCCTCACCGATCTCGCGCTCGATCTTCCGGGTGTCGAATGTATCGCGCTCCGACACGACTGGCCGGCCTGGTGGTCGAAGATGGAAGCTTTTCGTCCGGGCCTCTTCACCGGCACCGTGCTGCTCTGCGACCTCGACACGGTGATCGCCGGCGATGCCTCCGCCCTCGCCCAACCTGGGCTCGCCGCGATGGAAGATCATTTCCACAAGCACCGTCTGTCCAGCGCGCTGCTGCGATGGGACGGCGACGAGCTCGCATTCCTCTACGACGCCTTTGCCGCCGAGCCCGAACGCTGGATGACCCCGGGCGCCTGCGGGCAGGTGCCGAACGCGGTTCACGGCGATCAGGTGGTCATCGACCATCTGCTCCGCAAAGCCGACCGACGGCCCGCCTTCTTCCAGTCGGCCTCGCCCGGGCTCCTCGAATTCTACGATCCGGCCCGATCGCACTACGATGGCGTCGTGATCTTCATCGGAGACGCCAAGCCGGACCTTGCGGGCGAGCCGATCGCGTCGCTCTGGGCCGGACGCGTCCGCGGGCCGGCCTAGCGGGCCGGTTCGTAGGAGAAGATCTGCCGGAAGATGCCGGGCGCGATCGCCGAGATCGGGTTCACTACGAGGCTCGGCGCGGCGAAGGGACCGCTGAGGTGGTAGGTGATCCCGATTAGGCCGCCCTCGTTGCCGTTGCCGAGGATCTGGCCGAGAATCGGGATGGCGCCGAACACCCGGTTGATGCCGTAAGCCGGCATGAACGACCCCGCGATATCGATCCGGCTTTTGGGGTCGTACAGCGTTCCCGCGAAGCTCGAGCCGAAGACCGGACCTCTTACGATCCCGTCGGCGACACGCAGCGTACCGCCGCGATAATTGAGGTTGGCCGAGGCCTGATCGAAGAAGGCGCGCTCCGTCCGCAGGTCCTGCCCGAGCGCTTGGCTGAGGCTGGCGGACTTCGGATCGGGCGCCGAGCCGACGATGCGCGACAGACGCGGTTCGTCGACGAGCGTGACGTTCGCCATCCGCAAGCGCCCGCCGTAGCCGGCATCGGCGGAGCCGACGAGTTCGAGCGTTGCCTGCCCGCCTTCCATGTGGTCGTAGAAGCCGGTGAAGGCGAGCAGCGCACCGGCGTCATTCGAGGCGATGCGGATGGCGCGACTGTCGCCGCGCGGCGACAGGTCCCCGCTGAGCGTGCCGCCGCCGGCCGTGCCCGCAAGGCTCAGCGCGGCCATCTGCCCCTTGGCGCTGGCGTAGTTCAGCGAAAAGTCGCGGATGGCGCGACCATTGAAGCCGCCGAGCTGGTCGATATCGGCGGTCACGTCGAACGTCCCACCGCCCACCCGCCCGGTCTTGTCCTGCCCGATGGTCGATTTCAGTTCGGCGAGGATCGGGCGGGCATCGAACTTGGCTCCCGACAGGTCGATCCCGTAGCCGTTGCCATGGCGGGTCACGTCGACATTCACGTCGTCGCCGGGGTTGAAGGCGACGTTGCGCAGGGCCGCACGCCGTAACCCCGTCTTGTCGATCGAGACCGATCCATCCGCGCGGAAACCGTCGCCGCGCAGTTCGATATCGTCGAGCATCGTGCCGTCGTCGCCCTGCTTGAGGGCGAAGGACAGCGTCGCGGGAACGCCCGCGCCCTTCTTCCAGGCGATGACCGGAAGGTCGAGGGTGGTATCGGTCAACTGCAGCTTGGCGCGCAGCCCGTCCTTGCCGTCCGTCACCTCGGCGGCGATCGGCCCGTCCACGACCTCGGCGAGAGCCGGTACGAGTTCGGCGACCTTCTTCGAGGGCACTTTCAGCGCAATGTCGATCTGACGATCTCCGATTGGCTTCGCGCCGAAGGGGATGGCGAACATGAGGTCGGCTGGCAGACCGTCCATCGCCCCCTTGAGGTCGCCGCTCGCCTGTCCGGGTATCACCCGAACGACGCCGTCGAGCCCGGTGAAGCGGCGACCCTGGATCGGTTGTCCGAGATCGCCATCGGTCAGCCGCGCCTCGACGCCCCAGCCGAGAAGTTGATCCGCCGGTGCGATGCCTTCGCCGAGCCGCAGCGACGCCGTCACGTCCGCATCAACCGAGCCCGACGCGAGCGCCGGATCGGCGTCGAGGGAGCGCAATGCGCGGATCGGATCGGCGTTGGCCACGTCGAGAACGCCCGCCAGCCCGCCGCTCGCCTTGAGGGTCAGGTCGATCATCAGATCGCGCCGATGCCCCTCGGCGGGCTTGCCCAGCACCACGGTCGATGCGCCGATAGCGACGTCGTCATGGGCCTCGACCTTCGCCGAATCGACGAAGACGGTGGTCGTGCTGCCTCGCGTTTCCAGCCGTCCGTTGGCTTCGCGCAGGCGCGGCACCGTGCCGATGGTGAGCACATCGGCCTGTGCCAATGCGAGGTCCAGCCTGAGTTCACGGTCGGTCGGCGCGTTGTCCGGCCTGAACGCGGTCCCCAGCCGGTCGCGCGTCACCTCGATGTCGATCGTCCCAGCGGGGATGCGGGCTTCGTCGCCCACATGGGCGAGAACCCATGCGCGCGCCTTGCCCGAGATCACGAAGGGCCAGAAGGCCTTGATGTCCTCGGCGGCCAGTTCCGAGGCGGCAATGTGGAGCGAGGTCACATCGTCCGGCGCGCCGGCTCGATAGGCCGCCTGCCCTTCGAGCCGCCCGGACGCCGGCAGGAGTTCGAGACGCGTCAGATCCGCCGTCCGTGCCAGGGGGTTCACCTGCCCGTCGATCCAGAAGCTGGCGGTCCGTGGCTCGTCTGCCGCCCTACGTCCGACCTTCGAGATTGCGTTGCCGGCGCCGACGCGAAACTGCAGGCGCTCGGAGTCCACCGCACCGTCAACCACGACGGGCTCGATCGAGCCCTCGGCATCGAAGGCGACGTCCGCGAACCGCATCGGGCTCTTCAGAAGCAGGAGCCGATCTTCGCCCTCCCGATATTCGAGACCAAGAGCGATGCTCTCGATGCGCGTGTGGTTGAGGCCCAGTTGCAGCTGGCCTTCGCCGACATGCAGGCCGGCTCGCAGGACCGGCGTTCCCGTCATCTCCTCCCGGCTCATGCTGGCTTCGAACGAGACATCCGAATCGCTGCCGAACGGACGCTCGTCGAGAACCTGCGTCACCGGTGCGGGCGGCAGCACGTCTTCGAGCTGGATCTGCCCCGATCGCAGGGAGAAGCCCAGAAGTCGCGAGGTTTCGGAATCGAACTGGGCCGCCCCCGCAAGCGCGACTGGGACGAGGCCGATATCGAAGCGGGACGAGAGCTGGAGCGAGCCGTCGAAGCTGCGATGCAACTCGGCGCGGTCGAGCTGCAGTTCCGACGAGGCGCCGAACTGGGCGGGAAGGCCCTCGACGGTGATGTCCGTGAAGGACACCGTGTCGAAATGATAGGCCTGCAGGGCCTGGAGTTGGCGCTCGATCGTGCGGATGGCGCTGTCGGCGGTGCGCGAGATGCGCGAGCGGACAGGTTCGTCCGCCGCTACGACCGCAGGCGACGGCGTCGGCGCGGTTTCGTTGGCCCGCTGCGCCACCACGCGGCGGTAGCGTTCCGAGGCGGTCTCGCTGAAGGCTGCGAGATCGATTCGTGCGCCCTCGATCTCCAGCCGACCGAACTCCAGAGACCCGCCGACGAGCGGCAGCAGGCGAAGCGCCACCGAAACCCGGTCGACATCGGAGCGCAGATCCGGGCGATCCTTGCGCTGCAGGGTCACGCCGTTCCAGTTCAGGGCGAGCGTGCCGTCGCGGCGCACCTCGAAGCTCTGCTCGCCGAGCGACGCCTGATAGGCGGGGCCGAGCAGACGCCCGAGGGCGGCCGTCGTTTGGTCGCGCACGAAGGTTTCGCCTGTTTCCGTCCCGAAGAGAAAGCCGATGGCACCGGCTGCTGCGAGGGAAAGAAAGAGGACGAGACTGACGAGCGCACCGCAGAAGCGGAACAGTCGCCTCATCGGCGAGATCCGCCCGCCGGCCCTCGGCCGGGATGAGAGAGCGCCTGCCGACAGCGGTCGGCTCGAGAGAGTGGCGCCATGGGGGTCCCCGTATCGATCGTATAAACTGTCAGAATCATGAACCCGCCGGGCTGCCGCATAGGATATGCCGCGTTATATCAGCGAGCGCGTCCATCGCGGCAGCCTCGCCGCCACCGGTGGGCCCGTCATGGCGTCGCATTTGGCCGAAAGGAAGGCTTTCATGAGCACACCCGTTGTCGGTGACGATTGTCCCGCGTTCGACTTGCCCGAGGCCGACGGCAGTCGCGTCACGAAGCCGTCGCTGTCCGGCCATCCCTTCGTCCTCTACTTCTACCCGAAGGACGACACGTCGGGCTGCACGCTCGAAGCGATCGAGTTCACCGCGCTGATCGACCAGTTCGACGCCGCCGGCACGCCCGTTCTCGGTGTGTCCCCGGACCCGGTGAAGCAGCACTGCAAGTTCCGCGACAAGCATGCGCTGAAGGTCAAGCTCCTGTCGGACGAGGAAAAATCCCTCATCCAAGCCTTTGGGGTCTGGGCGCAGAAGAGCATGTACGGAAAGACCTACATGGGCGTCGAGCGGACCACCGTGCTGGTCGGTGCTGACGGCCGGATCGCGCAGGTCTGGCCTAAGGTCAAGGTGCCCGGCCATGCGCAGGAGGTGCTGGCGGCTGCGCAGGCGCTCGCGAAGGGCGCCTGATGGCGGCTGAGCGACCGACGACGCTGCGCGGGCTGGCGATCGAGGCCCTGACATCGGCCGATCTCGATGCCAAGCGGCGGCTGACGACCGAGGCGGGCGAACGTTGGTTCGCGCGCCAGCTCGGCCTCTCTGCGCCCGGTGATCCCGCGCTTCCGTCGCGGCCGGGACGACCGGAGAAGCCCGATCTCGTCTCGCCCCGGCACGTGCCGCGTCGCTCGGTCCATTCGCTGGAGGGGCGGATCGCGATGATCCACGCCCTCGCCCATATCGAGCTGAACGCCATCGACCTCGCGCTCGACATCGTGGCGCGCTTCTGCGGCCAGCCGGTTCCCCGGTCGTTCTTCGACGGCTGGATGACGGTCGCGATGGAGGAGGCCAAGCATTTCGGCCTCCTATCCGGCCGGCTCCGCGATCTCGGCTCGCATTACGGCGCGATGCCGGCCCATGACGGGCTATGGCAGGCGGTGGAGGCCACCGCGCACGATCTCACCGCGCGACTCGCCATCGTGCCGCTGATCCTCGAAGCGCGTGGCCTCGACGTGACGCCCTCGCTCCTGCAGAAGCTAGAGGAGGCTCGCGATCCCGAGACCGGCGCCATCCTCGAGATCATCTATAACGACGAGAAGAAGCACGTCGCCATCGGCGCCAAGTGGTTCCGATTCCTCTGCGCGCGCCAGCGGATCGACCCGGCGCGGCGGTTTCAGGAACTCGTGCGCGAGTGCTTCCGCGGCGACGTGAAGCCGCCGTTCAACGACCGGGCGCGGGCCGAAGCTGGGCTGACGCCGACCTTCTACCGGTCTCTCTCGCCGCTTTCGTCCTGACGATCGAACCTTCATCCACCGGAGTTTCAACCCGGCGTTAACCTTAACGATGTTGAATGCCCGAGACGCAGCCGTCCGCGCCGCAAGTTTGGGTCTGTTCGACGATGAGT
Organism: Aureimonas sp. AU12; assembly: GCF_001463705.1. Lineage (GTDB taxonomy): Bacteria > Pseudomonadota > Alphaproteobacteria > Rhizobiales > Rhizobiaceae > Aureimonas. Next base: position 176,574 of record NZ_BBWH01000001.1, read on the forward strand.
TTGGTCACGCAACGCGACGTGTTCGGCAAGCGGTCCGCTCCCCATACGATCGTCATCGCGCGCGGCGACAAGGTTCGGCACTGGACTGTTCGCCCCTGGCTCCTAGCCACCGGGACGGCGCTGGCCGGACTGCTCGTCGTCGCCGGGATCGGCGCGACCGGCGTGTTCTTCCTGGGCGGCCATGTCGTCGAGGCCCTGCAGACCCGCGAGGCTCGCGCCACCGCCGCCTACGAGCAGCGCATCGCGGACCTGCGCAACCAACTCGACAAGATCACCACGCGCCAGCACGTCGTGCGGGAAACCGTCGGCGCCGAGGTCGAGAAGCTGATCGACCAGCAGGTCGAACTCGCGGACCGTTTCGAACAGCTGGAGCCGCTGCTGGCCAAGGCCCGAGCGCAGGGCCTGTTGCCATCGTCGGCCCTGCCCTCGCCAGAGATCGCAGCGCCCTCTTCCGACGGCCCTCTGCCAGCCTGGAAGAGCACGGATCTGCGCCGCTCGTTCGACGACGTCCGCGCCCTACCCGGCGAACGGGTGGAACTCGCCGAACTCGCAGGCCACGTGCTGCCGACGATCCGGCGCTCCGCCGAACTGGCCGATGCCGAACAGTCGGCGCAGGTCGCCGCCCTCGCGAAGCGGGCGGAGACGAAGGCCGATCGTGTGGCGACGCTTCTCTCGTCCATCGGCGTCGATCTGCGCGGCGAGGCGACCGATGGCGTCGGCGGACCGTTCGTGCCCGTCTCCGCCGGCGATGGCTTCGCCGACAGCCTGGCGCAGCTCGACGCGTCGCTGAGCCTTCTGGAAAAGCTGAAGACGCGATCCGACCGGCTGCCGTTGGCAGAGCCGATGCCCGGCGGCACGCAGTCTTCGGTCTTCGGCGTGCGGCTCGACCCGTTCTTCGGGCGCGAGGCGATGCACACCGGCGTCGATTTCGCCATCCGCTCGGGAACACCGGTCCATCCGACCGCACCGGGTCGCGTCACCTCGGCGGGCGAGGCCGGCGGTTACGGACTGATGGTCGAGGTCGACCACGGTGCCGGCGTCAGCACGCGCTACGGGCATCTGTCGCGGGTCGACGTCGCGGTGGGTGATGCCGTTGAGACTGGCAACACGATCGGCGCGGTCGGCTCCACCGGACGCAGCACCGGCCCGCATCTCCATTACGAGGTTCGGTTGGCCGATCAGGCCGTCGATCCCGAGCGCTACATCCGCGCTGGTCGCAAGCTCGCCGCCCTCTGAGACCACCGATGAAAAACCCCGGTCGCGCTCTCGCGCCCCGGGGTTCTTGTCTGTCGGTGACGCGACGGCGTCAGTCGATGTCGGCAACCTCCGCGTCTCCGCCGAAAACGCGCTGGGCCAGCGCGCCCTCGATGAACTCGTCGATGCCGCCGTCGAGGATCTGCTGCGGCGAGGTGCTCTCGATGCCGGTGCGCAGGTCTTTCACCAGCTGATAGGGCTGCAGCACGTAGGAGCGGATCTGGTGGCCCCAGCCGATGTCGGTCTTCGACGAGGCGGCGGCGTTGGCCTTCTCCTCCTGCTTGCGCAGTTCCTCCTCGTAGAGCCGGGCGCGCAGCATGTTCCAGGCGGTCGCTCGGTTCTTGTGCTGCGAGCGCTCGCCCTGACACTGCACGACGATGCCGGTTGCCAGATGCGTGATGCGCACGGCCGAGTCCGTCGTGTTGACGTGCTGTCCGCCCGCGCCCGACGCCCGGTAGGTGTCGATGCGGACATCGCCCTCGTTGACGTCGATCTCGATCGAGTCGTCGACGACCGGATAGACCCAGACGGACGCGAACGAGGTGTGCCGACGCGCCTGGCTGTCGTAGGGCGAGATGCGCACCAGACGATGCACGCCCGACTCGACCTTCATCTTGCCGTAGGCGTTGTGGCCTTTCAGCAGGATCGTCGCGGACTTGATGCCAGCCTCTTCGCCCGAATGCTGTTCGAGCAGCTCGACCTTCATCTTCGCGCGCTCGCCCCAGCGCATGTACATGCGCAGAAGCATCGAAGCCCAGTCCTGGCTCTCGGTACCGCCAGCGCCCGAATGCACTTCGAGATAGGTGTCGTTGCCATCCACCTCGCCAGATAGGAGGGTCTCGATCTGACGCTCCGCCACCTGCTTCTTCATCGCGCGGATCGCCGTCTCGGCCTCCTCGACGATGCCGGGGTCACCCTCCTCCTCGCCCATGGCGACGAGTTCGATGTTGTCCTCAAGGCTTCGCTCGAGCGCCTGGATGCCGCTGATCGCGGAATCGAGGCGCTGGCGTTCCTTCATCAGCCGCTGGGCTTCCTGAGGGTCGTTCCAAATGGAGGGATCTTCAGCGGCCGCGTTCAGGCGATCCAGTTCGCGCAGGGACTGATCCCAGTCAAAGATGCCTCCTCAGCAGGCTTACGGCCTGCTTGATGTCGTCGACGATCGATTCGATTTCGGCACGCATGCCGCGACCTCGCTTCTCATGAGAGGGTTGGGGAAGTGGCGCGGACCATAGGGAGGCCCGCCACCTCTGTAAAGCGAACGGGCGGCCCGAAGACCGCCCGCCGCCACCATGAAATCATGCCCGGTCGGGCTCAGAACAAGCCGCCGGCCCCCGAGACGATGGCCTGTTCGGCCTGCGGAGAGATCGCCTGCGCAGTCGGCGCACCGCCGAACCCGTCATCGCCGATCACCTCGTAGCTGTCGGACGGTCCGGTGCCGGGCTTGAAGGCCTCGATCACCGCATCCGAGCCTTCCGAGCTCGTCGCCATGCCGGTCTTCCGGTTCACCGCGATCTGCGTCATTCCGTCGGGAATGCGGAAGTCCACCGCCGGCTTGCCGGCCAGCGCCTGCTTCATGAAGTCGACGAAGACCGGTGCCGCGAAGCCGCCGCCGCTGGCGCCGTGGCCCATGGGCGTCGGGTTGTCGTAGCCGAGATAGATGCCGGTCACGAGGTCGGGCGTGTAGCCCACGAACCAGCTGTCCTTTTCGTCGTTCGTGGTGCCGGTCTTGCCGGCGACGGGAACACCGAGCTCCTTGACGACGGTTGCCGTGCCGCGCTGCACGACGCCCTCCATCATCGACGTGATCTGGTAGGCCGTCATCGGATCGAGCACCTGCTGGCGGTCGTCGACCAGTTCCGGTTCGGCCTGGTCCGCCCAAGCCGTGTCGTTGCAGGCGTCGCACTTGCGGTTGTCGTGCTTGTAGACGGTGCGACCGTAGCGGTCCTGGATCCGGTCGATCAGCGAGGGCTCGATCGAGCGGCCGCCATTGGCCATCACCGAGTAGGCCGAGACCATGCGCATGACCGTGGTTTCGCCCGATCCGAGCGCCATCGGCAGGTAGGGCAGCATCTTGTTGTAGATCCCGAAGCGCTCGGCATAGCCGGCCACGAGATCCATGCCCATGTCGCGGGCCAGACGCACCGTCATCAGGTTGCGGCTCTTCTCGATGCCGAGGCGCAGCGTCGACGGACCGGCGGACTCGCCGCCGTAGTTCTTCGGTTCCCAATATCCGCCGTTGCCGTCGGGGATCGAGATCGGCGCATCCATGATGACCGACGCCGGGGTGTAGCCGTTGTCGAGCGCGGCGGCGTAGACGATCGGCTTGAACGAGGAACCCGGCTGGCGATAGGCCTGCGTCGCGCGGTTGAACTCGGACTGTGCGTAGGAAAAGCCGCCGGCCAGCGCCATGACGCGCCCCGTATGCGGATCCATCGCGACGAGCGCGCCTTGAACCTTCGGAGGCTGGCGAAGACGATAGCCGTCGCCGTCGTCCTTCTTCTCGACATAGACGATGTCGCCGCGCGACAGGACCTGATCGGCGGTGCGAACCGAACCGCTTCGACCCTCGCGGTTCTGACGCAGCGCCCAGCGCATGTCGGCCAGCGCAATCGTGGCCATGTCGCGCTCGGGGCCGAACTTGCCGGACGCCTCGCGACCCGGCTGCAGGCCGACGCTGACCGAATCGTCGGTCGACGCGAGAACGATCGCCAGCCGCCATTCCGGCACGTCCGACAGCGCTTCGACCTTGGCGAGCGGCTCGCCCCAGTCGCCGCCGATCTCGGCAGTGGAGATGGGGCCGCGATAGCCGCGGGCCTGATCGAACTGCAGGAGCGCGCGCTGAAGCGACTTGCGCGCCTCGACCTGCATCACCGGATCGAGCGTCGTGCGGATCGAAAGTCCACCCTCGTAGAGCGCGGTGGTGCCGTAGCGGCCGATGATCTCGCGGCGGACCTCTTCGGTGAAGTATTCGGCGGAGCTCACATAGGCGCCGCTTGGCCGGATGTTGATGCCCAGCGGCGTGGCCTTGGCCTCATCGGCCGCCTCCTGCGTGATCGCGCCGTTCTCGGCCATCCGGTCGATCACCCAGTTGCGGCGACCGATCGCCTCGTCGGGGTTGCGGAACGGATTGTAGTTTTCGGGCGCTTTCGGCAGGGCCGCGAGATACGCGACTTCCTGGATCTCCAGTTCGCTCACCGACTTGTTGAAATAGGACAGCGAGGCCGCCGCGACGCCGTAGGAGCCCATGCCGAGGTAGATCTCGTTAAGGTAGAGTTCGAGGATGCGATCCTTCGAATAGGCCTGCTCGATGCGCAGCGAGAGGATCGCCTCCTTCACCTTGCGCTCCATCGAACGCTCGTTCGTCAGAAGAAAGTTCTTCGCCACCTGCTGGGTGATCGTCGAGCCGCCCTGCATAGGACCGCCCTTGACGTAGACGAGGGCCGCGCGCGCGATGCCCTCGAGATCGACGCCGTGGTGCTCGTAGAAATTCTTGTCCTCGGCCGAAAGGAAGGCGTCCTTCAGGCGCTGGGGAATGGCCTGGATCGGCAGATAGAGGCGCCGCTGCTTGGCATATTCGGCCATGAGGCCACCGTCCGACGCATGGATGCGTGTCATCACCGGCGGTTCGTACTTGGCGAGGACCTGATAGTCCGGAAGGTCCTGGCTCATGCTGTTGACGTAGAAGGCGACGCCTCCCGCGACGAGCAGCGCGAACACCGTCCCGATTCCGAAGAAGTATCCCAGCAGTCTGATCATCGTGTCCCCGTCGCCCGCACACCGGCAACCCTGTCGCCGCGCCGCAGATGCGCCCCGCTGATGGAGCCCAGAAGCGCCGGCGCGACCGCTCTCGTCGCCGCAACCGGTTCGCTTTGCGAATGATCCATAAATGAGGCGGACGCATGTTGCGAGGCGGTTTGGCGCTGCGGCTGTGGCGGTTTCGCAACGTCGGCCCGCAACCGACGCTCAGCGCGGCAGCGTCGCCGGCTGGCCCGTTCGGTGGCGTGCGAATTCGACGATCGAGGCCGCCAGCACCTTGGCGACCTTGCGCTGCCAGTCGCCCGAGGTCAGCAGCTTTTCCTCTTCGGCGTTCGAGAGATAGCCGATCTCGACGAGGATGGAGGGCACGTCGGGTGCACGCAGCACGCGAAATCCGGCGGAGCGCTTGGGGTTGTTAATCAGCTGGATACCACCGTCCTTCAGGTGAGCCACGAGACTGACCGCGAAATGCTCCGAGAAACTCTCGGTCTCGCGGCGCACGAGATCGACGAGGATGTCGTGGATCTCCGGCGCGTCCTGATCCCATTCCGATCCGGCAAAGCGGTCGGACGCATTCTCGCTCTCGGCAATCTCGCGCGACAGGCTGTCCGACGCCTTTTCGGACAGAGTGTAGACCGTCGCGCCGCGCAGATCCTTGAAACGGATCGAATCGGCATGGAGCGAGACGAACAGATTGGCGCCCGCACGCCGTGCGATGGCGGAGCGCTCGTTCAGCGGAATGAAGGTATCGTCGTCGCGGGTGAGGACGACATCGACGCCGGGCGCCGATTTGAGCGCCTCCCGCAAGGCGAGACCGAACGCGAGATTGACGCTCTTCTCGTCCGTGCCTCCGTCGCCGGTCGCGCCGCGATCGACCCCGCCATGGCCGGGATCGACAACGACGGTGAAGCGCTTGCCCGGCTTGGCCGACGGCTGCGCGGCCGGCTCGGCAACCTTCGATGCGAGTGCGACCGGGGCGCTGAAATCGGCGTCGCGGCCGGGCACGAGCGTCAGCACGACCTTCGAGCCCGTCTCGTCGCGGGCGACCTCGAGATCGGGACGCATCGCGTCCGTCAGGGTCAGGATGATGCGGTAGCGATTGTCGGCGACGAGGCCGTGCCGCATGTCCCTGACCACCTCGCTGCCCGAGATCGCGGCGAGCTTCACGGCCGAGACCGTGTCGTCGAGATCGAGCGCGACCCGGTAGGGCTTGCGCAGGAGCACGAGCTGCGGAGCCGCCGTTCCCGCGAGATCGAGCTCCAGCCGGAACGCCTTCTTTTCCTCCGTATGCCGAATCGCCGTGACGATGGTCGGATCGGCGGCGGATGCGTGTCCCCATGCGAGGCCGGACGCGACGGCGAAGAGAATCAGGAGCGCGCGTAGAGCGGTCGAAAAGCGGAGGACGTCGGTCATGAGGCAGGTCGGCTGGCTGAAAGCGGATGCGGGACACAGGGCGGCGATGCGCGGGCGGCGATTACGTCCATAACAGATCCGCGGATTGCCTCGAATGAAGGCGTCCACTTGTTTAGCGGCCTCGCACGGCATAAAAGCGGAAGTGAGGCTTTCGCGTCGATCGCGGTTCGGCTTCGCAGCCCGCCGGCGGACACCATGATGCGTGTCGCCGAACACAGGGCGCGAGGCGGCTCCACGTTCAAGCCCGGTGCGGCGGCTTCCGACAAATTCCCATTCGACCGAGCCATCGTCTCGGCGGAACCGCTGCATGCTTCGACCGCGGGTCTCTCCGCCGGTCTGCGTGCAAATTCATCGGTCGTCAGAAACGGCCACCAGTTGTTGCAGGTCGCTCGCGCGTGTCATCGGCATATTCCCTCCCATCGGCTCCACGGACAGGTTCATCGAACCTCATGCCGTTGCTGTCGGGGACGGTCGCCCACCGACGCGAGACGTCCTTTGCGGACCAGCCTTTCCCGACATTTCGACCGGCGCCGCGCGCCGGAGCGTTGGCAAGTGCTGTGGTCCGGGAGTTGAGAATCCATGGCCAACAAGATGCTGATCGATGCGTCGCACCCGGAAGAAACCCGGGTCGTCGTCGTCAAGGGTAGCCGGATCGAGGAGTTCGACTTCGAGTCCGAGCACAAGAAGCAGATCAAGGGAAACATCTATCTGGCGAAGGTGACGCGGGTCGAACCCTCGCTCCAGGCCGCCTTTGTTGAATATGGCGGCAACCGCCACGGCTTCCTCGCCTTCAGCGAGATCCATCCCGACTACTACCAGATCCCCGTCGCCGACCGTCAGGCGCTGATCGAGGACGAACTCGCCCGCGTCCGCGAGGATGAGGACGCCGAGGACCGCAAGGCCGCCAAGCCCGCCCGCCCGGCCCGCACGCGCCGCGACCGCAACGGCGAGGCGAAGCCTGCCGACGCCGAGGACGGCGACAGCATCTCGGAAGAGGTCTCGGCCGAAGACGCCGAACACGAGCAAGAGCACGACGAGGACGGCGACCACGAGGTCGAGAGCGATCACGAGGTCTTCGACGTCGGCTCCGCGCAGCCGGGACGCTACGAGGACCCCGCCGTCGAGGATGGTATCGCCGAGGGTCAGGACTCCGCATCCGGTGAAGAGGCCTCGACCGAGACCAACGGCGAATCGTCGGGTCGGCACGGTGGCCGTCGCCGCTCGCGCCGCCGCGAACGCGTCAGCTCCGCGGACGTGGGCGACGAGGAGGCCGATCAGGTCGACGAGATCGGCAGCGAAGACGCGATGGAAGAGGTGCCGGTGCGCAACCGGCAGCCGCGCAAGCAGTACAAGATCCAGGAAGTCATCAAGCGTCGCCAGATCCTGCTCGTGCAGGTCGTGAAGGAAGAGCGCGGCAACAAGGGCGCTGCGCTCACCACCTACCTTTCGCTCGCGGGCCGCTACTCCGTGCTGATGCCGAACACCGCCCGCGGCGGCGGCATTTCGCGCAAGATCACCAACGCCGCCGATCGCAAGCGCCTGAAAGAGGTCGCGCGCGACCTCGAAGTGCCGCGCGGCATGGGCATCATCCTGCGCACGGCCGGCGCGATGCGCACGAAGGCCGAGGTCAAGCGCGACTACGAATACCTGATGCGGATGTGGGAAACGGTTCGTTCCCTCACGCTTCAGTCGACGGCGCCGGCCCTCGTCTACGAGGAAGGCAGCCTGATCAAGCGATCGATCCGCGATCTCTACAACAAGGACATCGATCAGGTTCTCGTGGCCGGCGAAAACGGCTACCGCGAGGCCAAGGACTTCATGCGCATGCTGATGCCCAGCCAGTCGAAGGTGGTGCAGCCGTATCGCGATCCGGTTCCGATCTTCGCGCGCCAGGGCATCGAGGCGCAGCTCGACAAGATGCTGCAGCCGAGCGTTACGCTGAAGTCCGGCGGCTACATCATCATCAACCAGACCGAAGCGCTGGTGGCGATCGACGTGAACTCGGGTCGATCGACCCGCGAGCATTCCGTCGAGGACACCGCCTACCAGACCAATCTGGAAGCCGCCGAGGAAGTGGCGCGCCAGCTGCGCCTTCGCGATCTCGCGGGCCTCATCGTCATCGACTTCATCGACATGGACGAGAAGCGGAACAACCGCAACGTCGAGAAGCGCCTGAAGGATTGCCTGAAGGACGACCGCGCCCGTATCCAGATCGGCCGCATCTCACATTTCGGCCTGATGGAAATGAGCCGCCAGCGCATCCGCGCCAGCGTCCTCGAATCGACGATGCAGGTGTGCCCGGTCTGCTCGGGCAACGGCTACATCCGCTCGGCCTCCTCGCTCGCGCTGCATCTCCTGCGCACCATCGAGGAGCACCTGCAGAAGCACGGCACCCATGACCTCATCGTCAAGGTGCCGACCGCGACCGCGCTCTACGTGCTCAACGAGAAGCGCAGCACGATCGACGAACTCGAGCGCCATCACGGCCTTCGCATCGTTCTGGAAGCCGTGGACGGCCACGGCCATCAGCATATCGCCATCGAGCATGGCGCCGAAGCGGTGGCGCGGCCGCGTCCCGAGCCGGTGCAACCGGCCAACATCGAGATCGAAGACGAGGACGACTTCGAAGTCGAGGACGAGATCGACGAGACCGAGGTCGAGGAGACGACAGAAGCCCCTGTGGTCGTCGAAGCCGAGGCCGAAGAACCTGCATCGCCGAGCGAGGAAGAGCGCCGCGACGGCGGCCGCCGTCGTCGCCGTCGGCGGCGGGGCGGACGTCGTGACGAGGCCGGCGAAACTCGCGCGGATGGTGCCGAGGGCGAGGACGCGGAAGGTGGCGACGAGCCCGAGGCCAGCGAGCCGGCAGAGGCGGATGCGATTTCGTCCGAGAGCGATGGCGACGAGGCCGAGAGCGAGGCCAGCCGCGAGCGCAAGCGTCGTCGGCGGGGTCGTCGTGGTGGTCGCCGCACTCGCGAGGATGGCGCGCACGACGTGGCGGTGATGGACGTCGCCGGTGGTGCCGGATCCGGTGAAGACCTGCCCGACGTGATCGACGACGCGGTTGCCGAAGACCGGTACGACGAGGACGAGGCACCGGTCGAGATCGGCGATGTCGCGGACCGTGCGTCCGACCCCGAGACGACCGACGCGGTCGATGCGCTCGAGGGCGTCGATCTCGACGGCGGCCGGCTCGAGGATCTCGAAGCCGATCGCAATGCCGATGCGCCGGACGAAAACGAGGTCATGTCGGCCAGTGCGGAAGCCGGAGCTCTCGTCGACGGCAACCCGCCGCTCGACGAGGTCTTCCCCGACGAAGACGACGCGACCAGCGTTTCCAACGATGTGATCGACAGCGAGATCGCTGCCGTGAACGATCAGCCTGATTCGGCCACGCGCGGTCCGCGGATCAGCGCCAACGGCGGCGAAGCCAGCGATGCGGGGGACGAGAACAAGCCCAAGCGGACGGGTTGGTGGGCGCGTCGCAGCTTCTTCTAAGCGTCGACGTTTCATCATCGAAAAAAAGGGGCGGCTTTCGAGCCGCCCCTTTTCATTTCAACAGTCCACCGCCGTTGTCAGCCGAAGAATGCCGCGAGCCGGTCGAGCGCTTCGCGAATGGCGTCGGGGTGGCCGGCATAGGACAGGCGCATCGTGCGCTCGCCCCGTTCGGGATCGAAGTCGATCCCCGGCGTCATGGCGACGTGGCACTGCGCGAGGATCGTGCGCGCGAGTTCACTGGCATCGCCATATCCTTCCGGAATGCCGGCATAGGCGTAGAAGGCGCCGTCGATCGGCGCGACGTCTGCAAAGCCGAGCTTCGGCAGGGCGTCGGTGACCATGGCGCGGTTCCGGACATAGTCGGCCTTCACCGCCTCAAGTTCGTCGCCGGCGTCGAAGACGGCTGCGGCCGCGACTTGGCTGAGTTCGGGCGCAGAGATGTAGAGGCTCTGCCCGATACGCTCGGCGGCACGCACGAGGCTCGGCGGCAGCACGAGCCACCCGACCCGCCAGCCGGTCATGCAATAGTATTTGGAGAAGGAGTTGACGACGATCGGGCGCGAGGAAAACTCCAGCGCCGACGCCGCCGGCTCGCCATAGACGAGACCGTGGTAGATCTCGTCGGAGATGAAGGTGATCGTCTCGCGGTCCGCGAACTCCACGAGGCGGCGTAGTTCCTCGCGCGGCGTCACCGTGCCCGTCGGGTTCGCGGGGCTCGCGACGAGGACGCCTTGGATGGGCGCCTCGCGGTGGCACGCGGCCAGCCGGTCCGCCGTCAGGATATAGCCATCGCTGCTGTCGACGGGGATCTCGACGGGGATGATGCCGAGCGCCTTCAGAATGTTGCGGTAGGCGGGATATCCGGGCGTCGCGATCGCCACCCGGTCGCCGACGTCGAAGGCGGCGAGGAAGGCTAGGTTGAAGCCGGCGGACGATCCCGTCGTCACCATGATGCGGTCGATGCCGACGTGACACGCATACGTGTCCGCGTAGTGATGGGCGATACGGCTGCGCAGATCGACCCGTCCCAGCGCATCGGTGTAGCCGACATGGCCGACGTCGAGGAAGCGGCGCGTGGCGTCGGCGGCGGGCTTCGGCACCGGCGCGGACGGCTGGCCGACGGCCAGCGAGATGACGGGCTGACCAGCCGCGATCATCCGGTTCGCCTCGGCCAGCACGTCCATCGCGCGGAACGGATCGATCGCGGAGCGCCGGGATGCTTTGATCGGCCGGATATCGTACATGACTGTCTCACAATTGCCGGATTGGGCGTCGGAGTGGATCGGGGCGCCGTCGAGCGGCGAAGCGATCCGTTCGGGCGGTTCTTACGGTCGGGCATGAGGCGATGGGAAGGGCGGCGATGAAAGTTCGGAGCAGGCACTGGGCGGCGCGGGCGCTGACGGTCTTCCTGGCCTCCGCGATCGCGGCCCCCGTCCTCGTCACGCCCGCTGCTGCGCAACGGGCGCCGCAGAGCCGTCTGCCCGTGGTGCGCGACGCCGAGATCGAAGCACTGGTGAAGGACTACGCGACGCCGATCTTGAAAGCGGCGGGCCTCTCGCCGAACCGCGTCGAGATCGTCCTCGTCAACGATCTCAACTTCAACGCCTTCGTGGCGGGTCGACGCATCTTCATCAACACCGGCACGATCCTCGAATCGGAGACGCCGAACGAGACGATCGGCGTGATCGCCCACGAGGTCGGGCATCTCGCCGGCGGCCATCAGGAGCGTCTGCGCGACCAGATTGCGCGGGCGCAGACGATCGCCGTGGTGGCGAGCCTGCTCGGCGCCGGCGTCGCGGCGGCAGGCGCAGCGGCGGGGTCGGGCGCGGTCGCGGGGCTCGGCGGCGGTCTTCTCTCCAGCGGCGGCGGCATCGCGCAGCGCGGGCTCTTCGCCTATCAGCGCACCGAAGAAACGACCGCCGACCGCTCTGCCCTCACCTACCTGCAGAAGACCGGCCAATCGCCGAACGGACTGCTGCAGAGTTTCGAGGGCCTGCAGCGCAAGAACATGCTGTCGGGCGTCTCGCCCAACCAATATCTGTCCTCCCACCCGGCGCCGCAGGACCGCATCGGCTTCCTGCAGACGGCGGCCCACGAAAGTCCGTTCTTCGACAAGGTGGACTCCCCGGCGCTGCAACTCCGCCACGATCTCGCACGCGCCAAGATCGCCGCCTACAACGGCGGCGCCCAGCAGGTCCGGCGTACCTTCGGCCGCGACCTGCACAGCCTGCCGGCGCTCTATGGCGACGCCATCGCCACGCATCTCGCGGGTTCCCCCGCAATGGCGCTGTCCAAGGTCGATGCGCTGATCAAGCAGGATCCGAACAATCCGTGGTTCCTCGAGTTTCGCGGAGAGGTCCTGCTGGTCGCAGGGCGTTCGGAAGAGGCGGCGGCTGCCTTCACGAAGGCGTCGAAGCTCGATCCCACCCGGTCCGGCCTGATCCAGTCCTCGATCGGACAGGCGATCGTTACGGGCGGCAAGTCGGATCGCATGCGTGATGCCATCGGCCAGATCGAACGCGGCCTCGAAGCCGATCCCGGCAACTCTACCGCCTACCAGTATCTGGCTCGCGCCTATGGCGCCATCGGCGAGGTCGGCTCGGCGGAACTGGCGACGGCGGAGGGCTATTGGGAAGCGGGGAACGTGCGACAGGCCAAGATCTTCGCGGCGCGGGCCCAGCAGAAGTTTCGTCCGGGCACGCCGCAATGGCGCAAGGCGCAGGACATCATCACAACTCGCGTCCAACGCAAATGAGCACGTCGACGTCGCCGAAAGGACTGCCCTTGTTCCGTATCCTCCCCCTCGTCGCTCTTGCGGGCGGCCTCACCGCCTTCGCCCTTCCCGCCGCCGCCTTCGACGCGCCGCAGACCCGCGAGATCGAGACGATCGTCCGCAACTATCTCGTCGCCAACCCGGAGGTGCTGCTCGAGGCGATGAAGGCGCTGGAGACCAAGCGGGACGGCGAGGAAAAGGCGACGCAGAAGGCGACCATCGCCACCGTCGCGGCCGACCTGACCACGACACCGGCGGGAACCAGCGTCGGCAATGCCGAGGGCGACGTCACCGTGACCGAATTTTTCGACTACAATTGCGGCTACTGCAAGCGCGCCGCCAGCGACATCGACGCGCTCGTGACGAGCGACCCGAAGCTGCGGGTCGTCATGAAGGAAGTGCCGATCCTCGGGCCGGACTCGCAGGCTGCCAGCCGTGTCAGCCTCGCCTTCCGCACCCTTGCACCGGAGAAGTACGGCGCTTTCCAGAAGAAGCTTCTTGCGACCCGCGCGAAGGTCGACCACGACCGCGCCGTCGAGGTGGCCGGCGAGTTCGGAGTGACGGAGGAGGCTCTCACCCCGCTCCTCGACGGGCCCGAGGTCCGCAACGCGCTGGCCGAATCCGAAAGCCTGCTGACGGCGCTCGGCATCACCGGCACCCCAACCTACATCGTGGGCGACGAACTGGTAGCGGGCGCGGTCGGCGCCGATGTGCTCGCCGGCAAGATCGCCAACCTGCGCACCTGCGGAAGCGCGACCTGCTGAGCGGACGCGCGGGTCAGGCTTCGGCAATTCGACGCTTTCCCCCGCCGCCGGGCCGGTTTATACGCCACACTCGAATGAACGCACCGCCGGTTCGATCCGGGGCCGTATGAGGGAAACGCCCGGGCGTCTCTCCGTCCAGCCCACGAGACCGGACAGGCGGTGGACCGCATCGCCGATCCGCGGATGGACCCATCGCCGGATCCGAGACCTCAAGGGAACGACATGCCGCTCAAGGATTCCGCCGTCGACCGCTCGCTTGTCCGCGAACTCGCCGACATTCTGAACGACACGGACCTGACCGAGATCGAGATCGAGCAGGGCGACCTGCGCATCCGCGTCTCGCGCCAGAAGGAATATGTGGCCGCCGCCGGCTATGCCGCCAGCGTTCCCGGTCCGCAGATGGCCTATGCGCCGCAGCCGCAGGGCGTGCCGATGTCGCCGGTCGCACCCGTCGTAGCGGGGCCTGAGGTCGGCTCGGTGCCCTCGCCGATGGTGGGCACCGTCTATCTGGCCTCGGCGCCGGGCGCCAAGCAGTTCATCGAGATCGGCCAGTCGGTGAGCGAAGGCGAGACGCTCCTCATCATCGAGGCGATGAAGACGATGAACCAGATCCCCGCGCCGCGCTCGGGCGTGATCAAGCGCATCTGCGTCGACAACGGCCAGCCGGTCGAATACGGCGAAGCGCTCGTCGTCATCGGCTGATCCGGTCCGCCGTCGTCCGCCAGAAGCGAAAAACGGTCGATCCGTCGATCGATGAAAGGGCAGTCATGTTCAACAAGGTCCTGATCGCCAACCGGGGCGAGATCGCCCTGCGCGTGCTGCGTGCCTGCAAGGAACTCGGCATCGCGACCGTCGCGGTCCACTCCACCGCCGACAACGCGGCCATGCACGTACGCCTTGCCGACGAGAGCGTCTGTATCGGCCCGCCGCCGGCGCGCGACAGCTATCTGAACATTCCGCAGATCCTTGCCGCCTGCGAGATCTCGGGCGCGGACGCCGTGCATCCCGGCTACGGTTTTCTGTCAGAGAACGCCCGGTTTGCCGACATTCTCGACGCGCACAACGTCACCTTCATCGGCCCGACGGCCGATCACATCCGCATCATGGGCGACAAGATCGAGGCCAAGCGCACCGCCAGGCGTCTCGGCATTCCGGTGGTTCCCGGCTCCCCAGGCGGGATCACCGACGATGACGAGGCGCTGAAGATCGCGGCCGACATCGGCTTTCCGGTGTTGGTGAAGGCATCCGCCGGCGGCGGCGGTCGCGGCATGAAGGTGGCGCACACGGCGGCCGATCTGCCGATGGCGCTTGCCAACGCCCGCCAGGAGGCGGCGGCCGCCTTTGGCGACGACGCCGTCTACCTCGAGAAGTATCTCGGCAAGCCCCGCCATATCGAGGTGCAGGTCTTCGGCGACGGGATGGGCAACGCCATCCATCTCGGCGAACGCGATTGCTCGCTCCAGCGCCGCCACCAGAAGGTTTGGGAAGAGGCCCGCTCGCCGGCCCTCGACGATGCCCAGCGCACGCGGATCGGCGAGATCTGCGCCAATGCCATGGCCGAGCTAAAATATCGCGGCGCCGGGACGATCGAGTTTCTCTACGAGAACGGCGAGTTCTATTTCATCGAGATGAACACGCGCCTGCAGGTCGAGCATCCGGTGACGGAGGCCATCACCGGCCTCGATCTCGTGCACGAGCAGATCCGTGTCGCCGCCGGCCAAGGCCTTTCGGTGAAGCAGTCCGAGATCAACTTCCTCGGTCATGCCATCGAGTGTCGCATCAACGCCGAGGACCCTCGCACCTTCGCGCCGTCGCCCGGCCAGATCACCTACTACCACGCACCGGGCGGCCTTGGCATCCGCGTCGATTCAGGGGTCTATCAGGGTTACACGATCCCGCCCTTCTACGATTCGCTCATCGGCAAGCTGATCGTCCACGGCCGCACCCGCAACGAGTGCCTGATGCGCCTGCGCCGGGCGCTCGACGAGATCATCGTCGACGGTGTGAAGACGACACTGCCGCTCTTCCAGGATCTCGTCGACAATCCCGACATTCAGGCCGGGAACTACGACATCCACTGGCTGGAGCAGTATCTGGCGTCCTCGGCCAAGGCGGCCTGACGCGAGGACGGAGCATGGCGCGGCGGGACGAACTGCGGATCACCCCGGAGCTTCTCCTGCGCGCCTACGCGGCGGGTATTTTTCCGATGGCGGAGGATGCCGACGACCCATCCGTGCACTGGGTCGACCCAACCCATCGCGGCATTCTGCCGCTCGACGGGCTGCACGTGCCGCGCAGCCTCGCGAAGACGATCCGGCGTCAGCCCTTCGAGATGCGGTTCGACTCTGCCTTCGCCGACGTGGTGGACGCCTGCGCGGCGGCGACGCCCGACCGGCCACTGACCTGGATCAACGCCGAAATCCGGGAGCTTTATCTCGGGCTGTTCGCGATGGGCCACGCCCATTCCGTGGAAGCCTGGGCCGATGGTGAACTGGTCGGCGGTCTTTACGGGGTCAGTCTCGGCGCGGCGTTCTTTGGCGAGAGCATGTTCTCACGCCGTACCGACGCCTCGAAGGTTTCGCTCGTCTATCTCTGCGAGCGGCTGCGCCGTGGCGGTTTTACCCTGCTCGATACGCAATTCCTGACGACGCATCTGCAGCGGTTCGGCGCGATCGAGATCGAACGGACCGATTATCGCAACCTTCTGGACGTCGCGCTGGAACGCGACGCCAACTTTCATCCTGCCGGCGGCGCGACGGTCGAATCGCTTTTGCAGTCCTTCAGCCACACGTCGTAGACCGGATGCTCGACGGCATTGAGACCGGGCGAATCCGCGAACATCCAGCCGCTGAAGATGCGCCGGATCTCGCGGTTCAGCGTGATCTCGTCAACCTCGACGAAGCTGTCGGTCTTGGGCGCCTCGTCTTGCGAGCGCGTGAAGCATGCGCGCGGTGTCACCTGCAGCGCGCCGAACTGCACGGTCTCGTCCACATAGACGTCGAACGTCGTGATGCGGCCCGTGATCTTGTCGAGGCCGGAGAAGACTGCGACCTTGTTGGCGATCCGCTCGGCCGCCGCCGGCTGGAGGCCAGCCACGACACAGGCAACGGCGAGGACGGCAGCCCTCGAGAGAGATGCAAGGCGCAAGGCGGTGGCGATCAGGGCTGCCACGCGTCGTAGTCGCCGGTGACGCGCGGACGCTCGGCGGTGTTGAGAAGCGAACCCTTCGGACGATACGCTTTGCCGGTACCCGTCATGTTGGCGACGTGCGGCTTCTCCCACTCGCGGGGCCGGTAGTCCTCCTGCGAGGGCGGCACGTCGACGCGATGATGCATCCAGCCATGCCAGCCCGGCGCGATCGCCGAAGCCTCGGCGGGGCCGTTGTAGATCACCCAGCGGCGCTTGCCGTCGGCGGTCTGGTAGAACAGGTTGCCGCGCTCGTCCTCGCCCACCGGCTTGCCGAAACGCCACGTGTAGAACCGCGTGCCGATCGTCTGGCCATTCCACCAGGTGAAGGTCTGCAGAAGCCAGTCTTTGGTCTTGCTCATCGGCTCTTTCCTCGCGTCGGCAAGGGTTATGATATCAGCGGCGGCAGAAGTCCATGGCGCACGAATGCGCCCTATTCCAGTCCGAGCTTGGCCTTGACGATGTCGTTGACCGCCTGCGGATTGGCCTTACCGCCCATCGCGCGCATCACCTGACCGACGAACCAGCCGGCCAGGGTCGGCTTGGCCTGCGCTTGCGCCACCTTGTCGGGGTTGGCGGCGACGATGTCGTCCACCGCCTTCTCGATCGCCCCGGTGTCCGTGACCTGACGAAGGCCCCGGCTTTCCACCAGCGCGGCGGGGTCGCCGCCCTCGTTCCAGACGATCTCGAAGAGATCCTTGGCGATCTTGCCCGAGATCGTACCGTCGCGGATGAGATCGAGAATCGCGCCGAGCTGCGCAGCCGTCACCGGGGTGTCCTCGATGCCCTTGCCGCTCTTGTTCAACGCGCCGAGGAGATCGTTGATCACCCAGTTCGCCGCCTGCTTGGCATCGCGGCCCGCCGACACGCCTTCGAAGAAGTCGGCGATCGCCTTTTCCGAAACGAGAATCGAGGCGTCATAGGCCGAAAGGCCGGCGACATCGATCAGGCGCTGGCGCTTGTCGTCCGGTAGCTCCGGAAGGTCGGCCTTCAGACTCTCGACGAAGGCGTCGTCGAACTCCAGCGGCAGGAGATCCGGATCGGGGAAATAACGATAGTCATGCGCGTCTTCCTTCGAGCGCATGGCCCGCGTCTCGCCCTTCACCGGATCGAAGAGGCGGGTCTCCTGGTCGATTGAGCCGCCATCCTCCAGGATGGCGATCTGGCGCCGCGCCTCCGATTCGATGGCCTGTCCGACAAAGCGGATCGAGTTGACGTTCTTGATCTCGCAGCGGGTGCCGAACGCGCCACCCGGGCGGCGCACCGAGACATTGACGTCGGCGCGCATCGAGCCTTCGTCCATGTTGCCATCGCAGGTGCCGAGATAGCGCAGGATCGTGCGCAGCTTGGTGAGGTAGGCGCGCGCCTCGTCGGCCGAACGCATGTCCGGCTTGGAGACGATCTCCATCAGGGCGACGCCGGAGCGGTTGAGGTCGACATAGGACATGGTGGCGTGCTGGTCGTGGATCGACTTGCCGGCGTCCTGTTCGAGATGCAGCCGCTCGACGCCGACGTCGATGTCTTCGAACTGGCCCTTCTGATCCGGCCCGACCGAGACGATCACCTGTCCCTCGCCGACGATCGGCTGCTGGAACTGCGAGATCTGGTAGCCCTGCGGCAGGTCCGGGTAGAAGTAGTTCTTGCGGTCGAACACCGAGCGCTTGTTGATCTGCGCCTTGAGGCCGAGCCCGGTGCGCACGGCCTGCCGCACGCAATGCTCGTTGATCACCGGCAGCATGCCGGGCATCGCGGCGTCGACGAGCGAGACGTTGTCGTTCGGCTCCGAGCCGAACTTCGTCGAGGCGCCGGAAAACAGCTTGGCCTCGGACAGGACCTGCGCGTGGACCTCCATGCCGATGACGATTTCCCAATCGCCGGTCATGCCGGCGATGAACTTCTTGGGGTCGGGCGTGCGGGTGTCGACGAGGATGGTCATGGGCGAACTCGGATCAGTGCGGGCAGGACGGACGGACGAAGCGGCGGACGGCTCGGCGGAAACCTACCACCATTGTGCCGGCGTGAAGCGGCCCGCGGCCTTCTCGATGACGGCGGCGGCGGCAAACAGCGTCTCTTCGTCGAACGGGCGACCGATCAGTTGCAGGCCGAGCGGCGTTCCCTCCACGGAGAGCCCGGCAGGAACCGAAATGCCGGGCAGGCCCGCCATGTTCACGGTGATGGTGAAGACGTCGTTCAGATACATCGCCACCGGATCCCGGGCGAGCGCCTCGTCGCCGATCGCGAAGGCCGCCGACGGCGTCGCCGGGGTCAGCAGGGCGTCGACCCCCTCGTCGAAGACGGTCTCGAAGTCGCGCTTGATCAGGGTGCGAACCTTCTGCGCCTGGAGGTAATAGGCGTCGTAATAGCCGGCCGACAGCACGTAGGTGCCGATCATGATGCGGCGCTTCACCTCGCGGCCGAAGCCGGCGGCGCGGGTGTTCTCGTACATTTCGGCAATGTCGCGGCCGGTTTCGCGAAGGCCGTAGCGAACGCCGTCGTAACGCGCGAGGTTCGACGACGCTTCGGCAGGCGCGACGATGTAATAGGCCGGCAGCGCATATTTCGTGTGCGGGAGCGACACGTCGACGATCTCGGCGCCGGCATCGCGCAGCATGGCGATGCCCTTCTGCCAGAGTTCCTCGATCTCCGCCGGCATGCCGTCGACGCGGTACTCGCGCGGGATGCCGATGCGCAGGCCCTTGACCGAGCGCCCGATCGCGGCCTCGTAGTCCGGCACCGCGCGGTCGACGGAGGTCGTATCCTTGGCGTCGACCGACGCCATCGAGCGCAGCAGGATGGCGGCGTCGCGCACGTCGCGCGCGATCGGACCCGCCTGATCGAGCGATGACGCATAAGCGGCGATGCCCCAGCGCGAGCAGCGGCCATAGGTCGGCTTGATGCCGACCGTGCCGGTGAAGGCGGCGGGCTGGCGGATGGAGCCGCCGGTGTCGGTCGCCGTGGCCCCGGCGCAAAGGTGCGCGGCTACGGCCGCGGCGGAGCCACCCGACGAGCCGCCCGGCACGAGCGCGACATCGGAGCCGTCGCGGCGCCACGGATTGACCACCGGCCCGTAGTGGCTCGACTCGTTCGACGACCCCATCGCGAACTCGTCCATGTTGAGCTTGCCGAGCATCACGGCGCCGTCGGCCCAGAGATTGGCCGTCACGGTCGATTCGTAGCGCGGCTTGAACCCGTCGAGGATGTGCGAGGCCGCCTGCATGTGGACGCCTTCGGTGGCGAAGAGATCCTTCACGCCGATCGGAATGCCCTCGAGCGCGCCGGCTTCGCCTCCGGCGATGCGCCGGTCGGACGCCGCCGCCATCTCGATCGCCTTGTCAGGCGTGACCGCAACATAGGCGTTCAGCGCGCCGTTTGCGGCCTCGATCGCGGAGAGATAGGCACCGGTCAGTTCGCTCGCGGTGAAGGTCTTCGCCTTCAGGCCGTCGCGGGCTTCGGCGATCGTCAGGGCGGTCAGTTCGGTCATCGGACAAGCATCTTTTCGTAAAATCGCGAGTAGCCGGAATCGGGATAGTCGAGCACCGCGCTGCAGACGGCGTAGCCGCCCCGCTCATAGACACGCCAGGCCGCTTCGAAGCCGGGCGCCTCGCCGGTTTCGAGCACGAGCCGCGTCAGACCCTTCTCGAGCGCCAGATCCTCGACACTGCGCAACAGTCGGGAGCCCACACGCCGGCCGCGAGCCGCCGGCGTCGTGAACATGCGCTTGACCTCGCCGAGCGCTTCGTCGTGCACCTTCAGCGAGGCCATGCCGATCGCTTCGCCGGAATCACTGCGCGCCACGAGCACGGTGACGGATGGCTCCGCCATCTCCTCGACGGTCAGCTGGAACTGGAACTCCGGGGGCGTCAAGGGCATCATGACGGCGTTGAGTTCGCTTACCATGGCGCGAACGTCGTCCTGCAACGGCGTCTCAGCCCGGATCGAAACGTCCTCGCCCACGGCTACTCGACGACCTTGGGCACGAGGAAGAAGTGGTCGTCGGTTTCGGGCGCGTTGGCGACGATGTCGTCTGCCTTGTGCCCGTCCGTAACGATATCGCTGCGCTTCTTCATCGCCATGGGAATGACGGAGGTCATCGGTTCGACGCCGGACACGTCGACCTCACGAAGCTGCTCGACGAAGCCGAGAATCGAATTGAGCTCGCCCTGCATCGTCACGACTTCCTCGTCGCTGACGGCGATGCGTGCGAGACGCGCGACGCGGCGCACGGTGGCGGTATCGACAGACATGCGGATCCTTCGCGGTGACGCTGATGGCCCCGCTATATCGGCGGCGTCCCGGCGACGCAACGGCGCCGCCGGGACCGAGCCCAAGGTGTCAGATGTCGAAGGCCTCGCCGACGGTCGGCGTCATCACGCGCGAGGCCTCCTCCTCCATCGCAGCCCGGAACTTGTCCGGGTTCGGATCGAGGATGGGCATCGTGCCCCAATGCAGCGGGATGATCGTCTCGAAGTTGAAGTAGCGACGGCAGGCCAGTGCCGCCACGGCGGCGCCCATCGTCAGGCGGTCGCCGACCGGAACGAGGCCGATCTTGGGATGGTGCAGCTCCTCGATGATCGCCATGTCGGCGAAGATGTCGGTGTCGCCCATGTGGTAGACGCTCGGTCCGTCGGCGAAATGCAGCACCAATCCGTTCGGCATGCCGAGATAGGTGATCACACCCTCCTCGGAGATGTCGGACGAAGAGTGGAACGCCTGCGTCAATGTCACCGAGAAGTCGCCGAACTTGATCGTGCCGCCGGTGTTGGCCGGCTCGATGTTGGCGACGCCCTTGCCGGCGAGCCAGCTGACGAGCTCGTAGGTGCCCGCCACCTTGGCGCCCGTGCGTCGGGCGATCTCGACGGTGTCGCCGACATGATCGGAATGGCCGTGGCTGAGGAGGATGTGGGTGGTACCCTCGGTCGCTGCCTTAACGTCGCCGTGGAAGTGCGGATTGCCCGACAGGAAGGGATCGATGAGGATCACGGACGACCCCGTGTCGATCCGGAAGGCCGAGTGGCCGAAATAGGTCATCTTCATGCTAGGTGGTCTCCTGCGCGACACCGACGAGGGTCCGCCCTCGATCTCCGGTGAGTTCGAGGGGGTCAATTAGGGTCGGCGCGTTCGGATCAAGGAGCCGTGCATGCCTGTCGTCGACGTCATCGAGCTGAAGGACCATCTCCCGTCGGGAACCGTTCTCGTCGGTCTCGATCTCGGCACGAAGACGATCGGCGTCGCGGTGTCCGATCTTGGACTGCGCTTCTCGACGCCGCGCGTGGTGATCCGGCGCGTCAAGTTCGGCATCGACGCGGCGGCGTTGTTTAAGCTGCTCGACGAGGTGCGTTGCGGCGGCATCGTGCTTGGCTTGCCGCTGAACATGGATGGCAGCGAAGGGCCGCGTGCGCAGTCGACCCGCGCCTTCGCCCGCAACTACATCAAGCTCGACGAACGCCCGCTGGCCTTCTGGGACGAGCGCCTATCGACCGTCGCGGCCGAGCGCGGGATGCTGGAGATGGACGTTTCGCGCCGCAAGCGCGCCGAGCGAATCGACTCGGCGGCGGCGTCCTTCATTCTTCAGGGTGCGCTCGACAGGCTTTCGGTCCTGCGCGCCAGCGACCCGGACCGCTCATAGCGGCTACGGACCCAGGCTGTGATCGGCTTGCGGCGACGGAAGACGTAGAGCGCCAGGACGATCGCGCTGTCGAGCATCAGCGCCCGTGCCACCATCGGCGGGAGATCGGCGGGCGGGATGCCGAGAACGTTGCCATACATGGTGAAGACGAGATCATACATCGCCCGAGAGAAGAAGAACGTTCCGAGATTGATGTCGTTCGCCGCGAGCGCGAACCACAAGACGAGAAACGTGATCGGCACGAACCAGAGGCCGAGGAACCAGCGCATTATCGTTCACCGGCAGCGCGAGAGCCCTGCTCGGCCCGGTCCCGAGCCTCGCGCGGGATCGAGGCCTCGATTTGGAGCAGCGCCTTGCGGAAGGCGAGGTCGTCTTCTTCGTCCTCCTCATCGTCCGGCGCGTGGAGCATGGCATCGAAACCGAGCGCCAGAAGGCTCAGAGCGACCGACCAGAGGGCGAGATCGATGCGATCGAAGACGGCCGCGAACGGCGCTCCGAAGAGCAGCGCTGCCAGCACCATGGCGGACGACACGCCGACGCCGCCGAACGCCAGCCACTCGCCGCGAAGCGTCCGTCGGGGGTTTGCCGAATTCAGGAGCGCCAGCGCGGCGGCGAGGACGCCGGCCGTGCCAATCGTCAATGCCGCGACGAAGGCACTGCCGATGCCGGTGCTGGCGGGTGCCTCCAGCGCGTGACCCATCATCGCTTTGACA
>NZ_BBWH01000002.1 GCF_001463705.1 Aureimonas sp. AU12
GTGCCTCCAGCGCGTGACCCATCATCGCTTTGACACCCGCCATATTGGCAAGTTCGGACACGCCGGTGACGGCATGGAAGCCGAGCCAGAGGCTCAAGGCAAAGCTGGTCGGCAGCCGCTGCATGGTCGATCTCCGCGATGTCTTAACGTCTCGTTAACGTCAACCTCGCCGCTTCGGTTGTATCCCGCAAACGAAAGACTTCGGTAAGGTTAACGAGCCTGTGGACGGATCGCGCTCCAACGTCCGTTGCCTCGCTCTTTCGTGGCCATCCTCACGCGACGAGTGCTTGTGAGGATGGCCGCTTTCTCCTATAGGCCGACCTCGACATGTCAGCGCCCTCGCCCCACCCGACCGCCGCCCGTCGACACCTCCTCGGCATCGCCGGGCTGTCGCTCCCCGACATCCATCATCTGATGGACCTTGCCGAGAGCGAGGTCGCCGTGAGCCTCGGGCGCGACAAGAAGAAGGCGGCGCTCAAGGGGCGCACGCAGATCAACCTGTTCTTTGAGGCGTCGACGCGCACGCAGGCCTCCTTCGAGCTGGCCGGCAAGCGTCTGGGCGCCGACGTCATGAACATGTCGGTCGCCAATTCCTCGGTGAAGAAGGGCGAAACGCTCATCGACACCGCGATGACCCTCAACGCCATGCGACCCGACATCCTCGTGGTGCGCCATCATGCCGCCGGCGCCGTAGCGCTCCTGGCGCAGAAGGTCGGCTGCGCAGTGGTCAATGCCGGCGACGGCGCGCACGAGCACCCGACGCAGGCGCTTCTCGACGCGCTGACGATCCGTCGCCACAAGGGCCGCGTCGCGCGCCTCGTCGTGGCGATCTGCGGTGACGTGCTGCACAGCCGCGTCGCCCGCTCCAATATCCTCCTCCTGAACGCGCTCGGCGCCGACGTTCGCGTCGTCGCGCCCTCGACGCTTCTCCCGGCCGGGATCGAGGAGATGGGCGTGCGGGTCTTCCGCAACATGGAAGAGGGTCTCGCCGGCGCCGATGTCGTGATGATGCTGCGGCTGCAGCGCGAGCGGATGGAGGGCTCCTTCGTGCCCTCGGTGCGCGAATATTTTCGCTTCTTCGGGCTCGACGCGCAGAAGCTTGCCCGCGCCCAGCCGGACGCGCTGGTGATGCATCCCGGCCCGATGAATCGCGGCGTCGAGATCGCCTCGGAAATCGCCGATGGCCCGCAGAGCGTCATCGAGGAACAGGTGGAAATGGGCGTCGCCGTGCGCATGGCCGTGATGGAATGGCTGATCGGCGACCACGCGGAGGCCGGTCGATGATCGCAACGCGCCCGCTCGTCGTCGAAAACGCCCGGATCCTCGACCCCTCCCGCAACCTCGACGCCCGCGGCACGCTCATTGTGGTGGACGGCGTCATCGTCGCGTCCGGGTCCGATGCCCTGAACCAGGGACGCCCGGACGGCGCGGACGTGCTCGACGCGCGCGGCCTCCTCGTCATCCCCGGTCTGGTCGACGCCCGCGTCTTCATCGGCGAGCCCGGCGGCGAACATCGCGAGACGATCCGCTCGGTCGGGCGCGCGGCCGCCGCCGGTGGCGTCACGTCGATCCTGACCATGCCCGACACCGACCCGGTGATCGATGACGTGGCGCTGGCGCAGTTCGTCATGCGCACCGCCCGCGAGACCGCCGCGATCAACGTGTTTCCGTCGGCCGCGCTGACGAAGGGCCTCGCCGGGCGGGAGATGACGGAGATCGGCATCCTGGCGCAGGCCGGCGTCCCCGCCTTCACGGAAGGACGCAAGACGCTCTCGAACAGCGGCATGATCCGGCGGATCATGACCTACATCCGCGACTTCGACGCGCTGTTCATGCATGAGACGCAGGACGCCGACCTCACCGGCGCCGGTGTCATGAACGAGGGGCTGCTCGCCTCCTGGCTCGGCCTGCCCGGCATTCCCCGCGAGGCCGAGGCGATCCCGCTGGAGCGCGACCTGCGTCTCGCCGCCCTCACCCGCTGCCGCTACCACGCGGCCAAGCTCTCGACCGCGCTGTCGCTTTCGGCGATGCGCCGCGCCAAGGACGAGGGCACGCAGGCCACCGCCGGCGTCTCGATCAACCACCTGTCGCTGAACGAGAACGACATCGGCGAGTACCGCACCTTCTTCCGCCTCTCGCCGCCGCTGCGCTCCGAGGACGACCGTCAGGCGATGATCGAGGGTCTGGCGGACGGAACGCTCGACATCATCGTTTCCTCGCACGACCCGCAGGATGCCGACGGCAAGCGGCGCCCCTTCGCGGAAGCCGAAGTCGGCGCGATCGGCCTCGAGACCCTCCTGCCCGCGACGCTGCGCCTGCATCACACCGAACGTGTACCGCTGATGCGCCTCATCGAGGCGGTGACGGCGGCACCGGCGAAGCTCCTGAAGCTCGATCGCGGCACGCTGCAGGTCGGCCGTCCCGCCGACTTCGCGCTCGTCGATCTGGACGCGCCCTATGTCTTCGACAAGTCGCGCATTCATTCGCGCTCGAAGAACACCGCCTTCGAGAACGCCCGCTTCCAGGGTGAAGTGCTGCGG
Organism: Aureimonas sp. AU12; assembly: GCF_001463705.1. Lineage (GTDB taxonomy): Bacteria > Pseudomonadota > Alphaproteobacteria > Rhizobiales > Rhizobiaceae > Aureimonas. The sequence goes on from NZ_BBWH01000002.1 coordinate 2,541, forward strand.
ACGGTCGTGGCGGGCCGCACCGTCTTCGAAGCGCCGGATGGAAGCGCGGGACGATGACCGTATTCGACGGGTTCTTTGCCGATCCCACCCATCTCCTGATCGCACTCGTCGGCGGCTACCTGTGCGGCACGATCGCCTTCGGCCTGATCCTGACGAAGGCGTTCGGCCTCGGTGACCTGCGCTCCATCGGCTCGGGCAATATCGGCGCTACCAACGTGCTGCGGACCGGCAACAAGAAGGTCGCCGCGCTGACGCTGCTCGGCGATCTCCTCAAGGCGACCATCCCCATCCTGATCGCCTGGCGCTGGGGCGCGCCGGCGGCTGCGGTCGCGGGCTTCGGCGCCTTCCTCGGCCACCTCTTCCCGGTCTGGCTCGGGTTCCGGGGCGGCAAGGGCGTCGCCACCTATATCGGCGTGCTCTTGGGCTTCGCACCGATCGGCGTGCTCGTCTTCGCGGCGGTGTGGCTCGGTATTGCCAAGCTCTCGCGCTACTCCTCGCTTGCGGCCCTGACGGCGACCCTCGTCGTGCCGATCGCCTATATCCTCCTCGGCAATCCGCTCGCGGCGGCGCTGACGGCACTGCTGACCATCTTCGTCTACATCAAGCATGCCCCCAACATCCGGCGTCTTCGGGCGGGAACGGAAGGGAAGATCGGGGCCAAGGGTTGATCGCCGCGCCCCCTGCGGAACCGCCTCGGTTCTCCGAGAGCGAGCGTCTTGCGCGGCTTCGCCTCATCCGTAGCGAAAATGTCGGGCCGGTCACGTTCGCCTCGCTGATCCGCCGCTTCGGCAGCGCGGAAGCTGCGATCGACGCCCTGCCCGATCTCGCCGCGCGCGGCGGCTCGCGGCGACCGTTGAAGATCGCGACACTCAAAGTCGCCGAGGTCGAAATGGCGACGGCGACGCGGCTCGGTGCCCGCTTCGTCACCATCGGCGAGGCCGACTATCCCCAGACGCTGCGCCTGTCGCAGACGCCGCCGCCGGTGCTGGCGATCATGGGGGACGCCTCGGTGCTGAAGCGACCCGCCGTCGCGATCGTCGGGGCGCGCAACGCGTCGGCGGCGGGAACGCGGCTGACGCAGATGTTTGCTAGGGAACTCGGCGAAGCCGGTCATGCGGTGGTCTCGGGCCTCGCCCGCGGCATCGACACCGCAGCCCACGAGGCCAGCCTCCCGACCGGCACGATCGGCGTCTTTGCCGGCGGATTGGACAAGCCCTATCCAGCCGAAAACCGGCCGCTGATGCGCCGGATCGTCGATGGTGGCGGCTGTCTGGTCACCGAGATGCCCTTCGGCTGGGAGCCACGCGCGGCCGACTTTCCTCGCCGCAACCGCGTCGTCGTTGCTTTGGCGGCCGGTGTTCTCGTGGTCGAGGCGGCCATGCGGTCGGGCTCGCTGATCAGTGCGAGGCTCGCGGGCGAACTCGGCCGGCTGGTCTTCGCCGTCCCGGGATCGCCCCTCGACATCCGCGCTGCCGGAACGAATGCGCTTCTGAAGGACGGCGCGACGCTCGTCACCGAAACTGCCGATATCCTCCAGGCGCTCTCTCCGCTCGACCCGCGCATGCCCGCCCGGTTGACGGACGACATGCTGCGCGAAGCCGACGACGAGGCGTTCGAGGAACCGAGCCATGCAGGCCGCGACCGGATCCTGCGGGCACTTGGTGCAGCGCCCACCGCGGTCGACGACATTCTCGCCCATAGCGGTGCCGAGCTGGGTGAATTGCAACTCGTCCTGCTCGAACTCGACCTTGCCGGGCGCCTCGAACGGCATGCGGGCGGGCGTGTTTCCCTTCTGTCCTGACGGGCATCGGCGCCAGAGCGCCGGGATCAAGCGGGGTTGACCGGCGCGCTCAGGCTGTCCATGTGAGCGAAGAAGACTTTCGGCACGGCACGACCCGCGCCCTCCCCAGGACTCACGCCTCATGGATCTGGTCATCGTCGAATCGCCCGCAAAAGCGAAGACGATCAACAAGTATCTCGGCAGCAACTACAAGGTGCTGGCGTCGTTCGGTCACGTGCGCGATCTGCCGGCGAAGGACGGTTCGGTTCGCCCGGACGACGACTTCTCGATGGATTGGGAAGTCGACAAGCCGTCCCAGAAGCGACTCAGCGACATCGCGACCGCCCTCAAGACGTCCGACCGCCTGTTCCTGGCGACCGATCCGGATCGCGAGGGCGAGGCGATTTCCTGGCACGTGCTGGAAGTGCTGAAGCAGAAGAAGGTGTTGAAAGACAAGCCGGTGAGCCGGGTCGTCTTCAACGCCATCACCAAGAAGGCCGTGCTCGACGCGATGGCCAATCCGCGCGAGATCGACGCGCCGCTGGTGGATGCCTATCTTGCTCGCCGGGCCCTCGACTACCTCGTGGGCTTCACGCTGTCGCCCGTCCTTTGGCGCAAGCTGCCGGGCGCTCGTTCGGCAGGGCGCGTGCAGTCCGTGTCGTTGCGGCTCGTGTGCGACCGCGAAGCCGAGATCGAACGCTTCAAGACCGACGAATACTGGCAGATCGCAGCCAAGCTGACGACGCCGCGCGACGAGGAGTTCGTCGCACGCCTGACCTCGTTCGAGGGCGAGAAGCTGAACCGGCTGTCGATCGGCAACGAGACACGTGCCTTCGAAATCCGCGACATGCTGAACGGCGCCTCGTTCCAGGCGGCGAGCGTCGAGGCCAAGCCCACGCGCCGCAATCCCGGTGCGCCCTTTACGACGTCCACTCTGCAGCAGGCGGCCTCCGCCAAGCTCGGCTTCAACGCCTCGCGCACGATGCAGGTGGCGCAACGGTTGTACGAGGGCATGGACATCGGCGGCGAGACCGTCGGTCTCATCACCTACATGCGAACCGATGGCGTGCAGATGGCGCCCGAAGCGATCGACGAGGCGCGGATCGCGATCGCCAAGACTTTCGGCGATCGGCACGTGCCGGAGAAGGCGCGCGTCTACACGGCGAAGGCCAAGAATGCGCAGGAGGCTCACGAGGCCATCCGCCCGACCAGTTTCGATCGTCATCCGAAGGATATGGAGAAGTTCCTCGATCGCGATCAGGCGCGGCTCTACGACCTCGTCTGGAAGCGCGCAATCGCCAGCCAGATGGCGGCGGCCGAGATCGAGCGGACCACGGCAGAGATCCTGGCCGAGAACGGCGGGCGCCAAGCGACGTTGCGCGCCACCGGTTCGGTGATCCGCTTCGAGGGGTTCCTCAGCGCCTATCAGGAGCACCGCGACGACTCCAAATCTCCGACCGAGCAGCCGGAGGAAGAAGACGAGGCGGCCCGTCTTCCCGAAATCGGCGGACGGGACACGCTGAAGAAGCGCTCGATCGACCCGACGCAGCATTTCACCGAGCCACCGCCTCGCTTCTCGGAAGCCTCGCTCATCAAGCGGATGGAAGAACTCGGCATCGGCCGCCCCTCCACCTATGCGGCGACGCTGCAGACGCTCGAAGACCGGCAGTACATCGTCCAGGACAAGCGCAAGCTCTTCCCGGATTCGAAGGGCCGGCTCGTCACCGCCTTCCTGCACAACTTCTTCGAGAAGTATGTCGAGTACGACTTCACGGCTGATCTCGAAGGCAAGCTCGACCGCATCTCGGCCGGTGAGCTCGCGTGGAAGGATGTGCTGCGCGACTTCTGGACGGACTTCTCGGCGCAGGTCGACGGCACGAAGGAACTGCGGGTCACCGACGTTCTCGATGCGCTGAACGAGGAACTGGCGCCGCTCGTCTTCCCCGATCGCGGCGACGGCTCGAACCCGCGCGCCTGCCCGCGCTGCGGCGAGGGCAAGCTCAGCCTCAAGCTCGGCAAGTTCGGCGCTTTCGTCGGTTGCTCGAACTATCCCGATTGCGGTTTTACCCGGCAGCTCGGCTCCAACATGCAGGCGGAGGGCGTCGACGGCGAAGGCCTGAACGAGCCGAAGGTGCTTGGCGTCGATCCCGATTCGAGCGAGCCGGTGACGCTGCGCTCGGGCCGGTTCGGACCCTACGTCCAGCGCGGCGACGGCAAGGAGGCCAAGCGCTCGTCGCTGCCGAAGGGCTGGCTCGTCGCCGACATTGACTTCGAGAAGGCCGTTCAGCTCCTGTCGCTGCCGCGCGAGGTTGGCCTGCATCCCGAGACGGGCAAGCCGATCCTCGCCGGCCTCGGCCGCTACGGGCCCTTCCTTCAGCATGATGGCGCGTACGCCAATCTCGACTCGATCGAGGACGTTCTGACGGTCGGGCTCAACCGCGCCGTCACCGTCATTGCCGAGAAGAAGGAAAAGGGCGGACGGGGTGGACGCGGCACGCCCGCGGCGCTTGCGACGCTGGGCGAGCATCCCGATATCGGTGGCCCGATCACGGTTCGCGAGGGCCGTTTCGGACCTTATGTCAACGCCGGCAAGATCAACGCGACGTTGCCGAAAAGCAAGGATCCGACCTCCGTCACGCTCGAGGAAGCGATTCAGCTCCTGAACGAGCGCGCCGAGAAGACGGGCAAGGTGCCGAAGAAGGCCGCGGCGAAGAAGCCGGCGGCGAAGAAGGCGCCCGCCAAGGCCAAGACGGCGAAGGCCGACGACGCCGAGGCTCCGACGGAAAAGAAGAAGCCCGCCGCAAGGCGTGCACCCGCCAAGGCGGCGGCGCCCACCGCGCCCGCCCCGAAGGCGGCCCCCAAGACGGAGCTGATCAAGGCTTCGAAGGTCAAGGCAGACTAGGATCGACGATGGCGAGACGAGCGAAACCGACTGAGGATACTCGCTCGTTGAGCCGGGAGGCGGTCCTCCGCTTCATTTCGGACAACCCCGATCTCGCGACGAAGCGCGATCTCGCCAAGGCCTTCGGCGTGAAGGGCGAGGCGCGTGTCTTCCTCAAGGACCTCATCGCCGACCTCCAGGCCGAGGGCGTGATCGAGGGCAGCCGCAAGCGCTTTTCGCAGGCCGGCATTGCGCCCACCGTCTCGGTGCTCGAGATCCGGGATCGCGACGACGAGGGCGGCCTTCTCGGCGATCCCGTCGGCTGGAACGAAGACGAGCACGGGCCCCGCCCCCGCTTCGCGCTTCGTCAGACCCGCGACGGTCCGGCCGCCGGCATCGGCGATCGCGTGTTGGCTCAGCTCGACATGCAAGCGCTCGAAGGTCCGGTCGCCAAGGTGATCCGGCTCCTCGATCGCAAGACCTCGCGTGCGCTCGGCGTGTTCCGCTCCGCACCGGGTGGCGGCGGGCGCATCGAACCGGTGGAACGCCGGCAGCTCGAATACATGATCGGCCCCGGCGACACGCGCGGCGCCAAGGACGGCGATCTCGTGGAGGTCGAGCCGTCGTTGCGCTCGCGTGCCGGGCTTCCGATCGGCTCGGTCGCCGAGGTCGTGGGCTCACTCCAGTCCGAGCGCGCAATCTCGACCATCGCGCTTCACGCCCATTCGATCCCGCATGTCTTTCCCAAGGCCGTGCTCGACGAGGCGGACCGGGCGGGCGCCGCGACGATGGACGACCGCGAGGACTGGCGCGATCTACCGCTCGTTACGATCGATCCGCGCGATGCCAAGGACCATGATGACGCCGTGCACGCGCGGCCGGATGAGGACCCCACCAATCCCGGCGGCCATATCGTCACCGTGGCGATCGCCGACGTGTCCTGGTACGTGCGCCCCGCCACGAAGCTCGACGCCGAGGCGAAGCTTCGCGGCAACTCGGTCTACTTCCCCGACCGCGTGGTTCCCATGCTGCCGGAGCGGATCTCCAACGATCTCTGCTCGCTGCGCGAAGGTGTCGACCGCCCGGCGCTAGCCGTGCGCATGGTCTTCGACGCGCAGGGTGAGAAGCGCCGGCACGAGTTTCACCGCATCATGATGCGCAGTCACGCCAAGCTCGCCTATCAGGACGCGCAGGCCGCCATCGACGGCACGCCGAACGAGGTCGATCTGGCGATCGTCGACGGCGTGCTGCGCCCACTTTGGGCCGCCTACGCGACGCTGAAGATGGGCCGCGACACGCGCCAGCCTCTCGATCTCGACCTGCCCGAGCGCAAGATCGTGCTCGATGCCAGCGGCCGCGTCGATCGGGTGATCGTTCCCCAGCGGCTGGACGCGCACAAGCTCATCGAAGAGTGCATGATCCAGGCCAATGTCGCGGCGGCCGAAACGCTTGAGAGCAAACGGCAGGCGCTCATCTACCGCGCCCACGATGCGCCCTCGATGGCGCGGATGGAATCGCTGCGCGACTTCCTGCGCACGCTCGAACTGCCGCTGGCCAAAAGCGGTGCGCTGCGGCCCTCGCATTTCAACGGCATCCTGCATGCCGTGAAGGACACCGAGCACGAAAGCTTGGTCAATGAGGTCGTGCTGCGCTCGCAGAGTCAGGCCGCCTACTCGCCCGAGAACATCGGTCATTTCGGCCTTAACTTGGTGCGCTACGCGCATTTCACCTCGCCGATCCGGCGCTATGCCGATCTCGTCGTCCACCGCGCGCTTGTCACCGCCCTCGGCTTCGGTCAGGGCGGTCTCAGCCGCGAGGACGAGGACCAGCTTGAGCAGACGGCGGACGAGATCAGCCGCGCCGAACGCCGCGCCATGGCGGCCGAACGCGACACGGTCGATCGGCTGATCGCGCATCATCTGGCCGAACGCATCGGCGACGAGTTCGACGGACGCATTGCCGGCGTCACCAAGTCGGGACTTTTCGTCCAGTTGCCGGCTTTCGGTGCAGATGGTTTCATCCCCATCTCGACGCTCGGTTCGGATTATTATCATTATGACGAAATCGCGCACTCGCTCGTCGGCGATCGCAGCAAGCGCGGCTACCGTCTCGGCGACACGGTGTCGGTGAAGCTCGTCGAGGCCATCCCGCTTGCTGGCTCGATGCGCTTCGAGATGCTGACAGAGCCGCGCGAACTGCCGGCGACCAACGCGTCCTTCCACAAGGCAGGCCGCCGGCCAGCGCGACCCGGCCGGGCACCACGCTTGAAGGCGGCTGGCGCGAAGAACAGGAAAAGACGATGACGCAGTCCCGCGCGGCCCCGATCGAGTATGGCGCCGGCCAGGCCGACGAGCCGGCGGCGCCGCGCCGTGATCTCTGGCGCTCGATCGGCCGCGGGCTGCTGATGCGTTGCCCCCATTGCGGCGAGGGAAAGCTCTTTGCCGGCTTCCTGACCAGCGTCGAAGCCTGCGAGGTCTGCCACGAGCTGATCCATCACCACCGGGCCGACGACCTGCCGCCCTACCTCACCGTCTTCATCGTCGGCCATCTCGTCGTCGCCCTGTTCATGGGTGTCGAGGAGGTGACGACGCTGCCGCTCTGGGCGCATCTGACGATCTGGATCCCGGTCACGCTGGCCCTGTCGCTCGTGCTGCTTCGTCCGCTGAAGGGTGGGACGATCGGTCTTCAGTGGGCGCTGCGGATGCATGGGTTCGGCGGATCGCCGGATGGCGCCGATCACTGAGGGAGCCGCGATGACGCGCTTTCCAACCTTCGCGTCGATCGTTGCGACGGATGGACGCCCCGCAGATACCGTAGGGATCCCGCACGTCTGGAGGCAAGATGCGGCATCGCTCGTCGTTTTCGACCGCTCGGGTCCTGAGGTCAGGTTCCTGATGGGCCTGCGGGGTCACCGTCATGCCTTCATGCCCGATCATCTCGTGTTTCCCGGTGGCCGGGCCGAACGGTCCGACCGCAACTTATCCCCTCGCTTCCCGCTCGGGGCGGACGTCATGACACGTCTCATGGCTGAGACGCCGGCGATCTTTACACCCGTCCGGGCGGTCGGCCTCGCGCTGGCGGCGATCCGGGAAACCTATGAGGAGACGGGCGTCTTTCTCGCCAAGCCCGGTTTCTTCTCCGACCTCTCCGAGTCTTGGTGCGAATTCGCCGCGAATTCGATGCGACCGATACCGGAGGTTCTCGTCCCGATCGCGCGAGCGGTGACGCCCCCTTGGTTTCCCCGACGATTCGACACGCGGTTCTTTCTCGTCGAGCGCTCGCACATGTCCGGGGATGTGGACTTTGCAGCGAGACCGAGCGACGAATTCGACGAGGTCTGCTGGATTTCGCCGATCGAGGCGGCCGAGCGGTTTCGACTGGCACCGATCACCAGCGCCGTCCTCGCGCATGCTGAGGCCCGGATCCGCGACGGGACGGAAGCCGATGCATCGCAGCCGATGCCGTTTCTGCGTTGCGTCAGGGGGACGTTTCACCTGTCCGCCCTCTAGGCCAGAGAAGCGGCCTTGCTCGCAGGAGTGCCAAGGCCGCTTTCGCTGGCCCCGTGGAGCACGGTCGGCCAAGGCTTTCGCGGCGCCGGAACGGCCTGGACCCATGCCGCCCCCTTGACTTGGGCGTAGCCATGCGTAGTGTCCGCGCCAAGAGACGGGTCATCTTTGGTGCGCCCGTCTGGTGTCGTGCCGGTTGCGGTTCGGGACCGGATCGACCCTAACGATGTCCTGTATGCCCCGCGCGTCGTCCGTCAGGCCACCCGCGTTGCGCAGGATATGATTTCGCCAGACGGATGGACGTAAGACATGGCTAAGGCAACAACGATCAAGATCAAGCTGCTCAGCACCGCTGAGACCGGCTTCTTCTATGTCACCACGAAGAACAGCCGCACGATGACCGACAAGATGGTCAAGACGAAGTACGACCCCGTCGCGCGCAAGCACGTCGAGTTCCGCGAAGCCAAGATCAAGTAAGGTCAAGGGCCCTCGCCCGAGTTTCAGCGCCGCCTCCGGGCGGCGTTTTCATGTCCGGCGCTGATTTGCGACCCGACGGGTCCAGGAGATCAATCGTGCGTTCAACGCGGGCGCACAGACCGCGGGAAGTCCGGGCAAGCCTGTGCGCCTGCCAAGCCGATCCCGGATTGGCAGAGCGAGCGACTGGATTTGTGAGGATGCGGCACGGTCGTTAAGTGGTCGGCCGGCAATCCGGTCGCGGCGCGAGGACACCGCATATGACCGTCTGCCGACCGACCGCCCCACGGGACCCAGGAGATGCGGCGGACCTGAGCATTCCATGGGGAAACCGAAACGAGACTGTTGCCTGTGTCTCGAAGTCTCCGTGATACCAGATTTGCCGAGAATCACCGTCGGCGCAACGCCGAAGGTGAAAATCGTCTGGGATCTTTTCAGAAATGGTTAAGCGTGGCGCGGCTCACGCCGCCAGAGCCACCACCCGGTTTCGCCCGCCCCGCTTGGCCTCGTAGAGGGCGAGGTCTGCCCGCTTCAGAAGCGTCGCGTCGGTGTCGCCCGGCGTCAACGTCGCGAACCCGACGCTGACCGTGACGCTGATCCGCTCATCGCCAATCTGGAACGTCTCTTCGGCCACCGTCACCCGCAGCCGTTCGGCGATCGCCTCGGCGGCCGCGCAGTCCACGTCCGGCATCAGGACCACGAATTCCTCGCCGCCGATGCGGCATGCGAGATCGCCGGCGCGGATGCTGTGCTGCGCGCGGGCCGCAAACTGGCGCAGGACGTCGTCGCCGGCATCGTGGCCCCAGCCGTCGTTGATCTGCTTGAAGTGGTCGATGTCGGCGATCATCAGCGAAAGCGTCTTGCCCTCAGTCCGCAAACGCTCGATCGCGTGGGCCAGATGGCTGTCGAGGAAGCGCCGGTTGTAGAGCCCAGTCAGCGGATCGACCGTGGCCAGCTCGATCGTCTCCTGGAGGCTGCGCCGGAGACTGTCGTCGTAGCGGCGGCGCTTGACCTGCGTCCGCGTGCGTGCCAGCAGCTCGTTCCGGTCCACCGGGCGCAGGATGTAGTCGTTGGCGCCGATTTCAAGCGCCCGCGCGATCCGCTTTTCCTCCTGCTCGGAGGCAACGAGAAGCACCGGCAGCTGCCGCGTCGTCTCGTTCGACCGGATCTGTGAGCAGAGGCGCAGGGCGTCGAACGACTTGGCATCGAGATCGACCACCACGAGGTCGAGCGCGGGATCGGACACGAGGTCCATTCCGCCGCCCAGCGAGATGCGGACCTGATGTTCGCTGCGCAGATGCCGCGCGATGCGCTCGCCGTCCGCCAGTTGATCGACCACCACGAGAACAGAGCCCGGCGTGACGCCGTTGCGCCCGGCCACCAAGAGATCGTCGCCCGACATGATGCGCAGCGTCGTCTCGGCGCGCACGCGTAGTTCGTCGGTCAGGATCTTCAGCCGCGTCAGGCTGCGGATGCGCGAGAACAGCGGCAGGTCGCGGACAGGCTTGGTCAAAAAGTCGTCGGCGCCCGCCTCCAGCCCGGTCACCCGGTCGCGCGGATCGTCCAGCGCCGTGATCAGCACGACGGGGATGTGCCGTGTCGCACCGTCCGCCTTCAGGCGCCGGCACGTCTCGTAGCCGTCCATGTCCGGCATCATCACGTCGAGCAGGACGAGATCGATCGGCTCGCGGTGGCAGAGCTGCAGCGCTTCTGCGCCGCTGGTGGCGAGGAGGACCTCGAAATATTCCTCGTTCAGGCGCGCCTGCATGAGGCGCAGATTGATCGGCTGATCGTCGACGACGAGAATCTTGGCAGTCATGGTTGGGTCACGCGTCCCCGAGAAACGACTTGATCGTCTCGATGAAACGAACCACCGAGATCGGCTTCGATATATAGGCCTCGCAGCCGCCCTGCCGAATCCGTTCTTCGTCGCCCTTCATGGCAAACGCGGTGACGGCGATGACGGGAATCGCCTTCAACTCGCGATCCGCCTTCAGCATCTGGGTGACTTCCAGGCCGGAAATCTCGGGAAGCTGGATATCCATGAGAATCAGATCCGGCCGCGTTTCCCGCGCCAGGTCCATCGCGGTCAAGCCGCTGCGCGTCTGAACCGTGCGGTATCCGTGAGCCTCGATCAGGTCGCGGAAAAGCTTCATGTTCAGTTCGTTGTCTTCAACGATCATGACGGTCTTGGTCATACGCGATATCCCATTGCCAGACGCCACGTCGGCCGGTTTCCCGGCGTCCATGACCGAGACTTACCGCAATTTGATTTAAGAAATGAGGAATCCATCCAGTTATGGTTAGGAGGCGGGGATGATATCGAACGACGGGCCGAACGACCGGTCCACACCCGATGACAACGCTGCGGCGTTGGCCATCGAAGCGCTGAGCTTCATCGCGGGCGACTCGCTGCTCTTCAACCGTTTCCTGCGCCTGACGGGCCTCGAGCTCGAGAACCTGCGGCAGGCGGCGGACGACCCCTCGTTCCTTGCTGGCGTGCTCGATTTCATCCTTGGCGACGAACGCACCCTCGAAGAGTTCGCAGCCCATGCCGGCCTGCCGCCGCAACGCGTCGCGGCAGCGCGCCATGTCCTTGGAACCACCTATTCGGAATCGTTCTCCTGATGACGTCGCGCACCACGGTCGGCCCCGCCATCGCAGACCTCGACCGGCGCCACGACGCGCTTCTCGTGTTCGACATCGATGAGGTGGTGCTGCACTTCATCGCACCCTTCTGCGAATTGTTGGCCGAGCATGGCGCCCGGCTGCACTTCGACAGTTTCCGGCTGACCGGCAACGTGCGGTCCCTCTCGACCGGCGCGGCCCTGACCGGCCACGCGCTCGATGGCATCACGGCGCAGCTCTATGCCGAGCAGGAGCAGCGGCAGACGGCCGTCGACGGCGTCATCGAAGCGCTCGAGCGTCTCGGCGAGATCGCCGACATCCTGTTCCTGACGGCGATGACCCCGACCTTCTATCCGGAACGACGCCGGCTGCTGGATGGAGCCGGGCTGCGCTGGCCGATGATCGCCACCGAACGGGCCAAGGGCGCGTTCCTCTTCGACGCGAAAGCACGCTGGACGGGACCGGTCGCGTTCGTCGACGACCTGCCGCCGAACCTCGAAGGGGTTCGTCGCAGCGCGCCGGACGTGTCTCTCGTCCACCTGATGGCGGATCCGCAGTTTCGCGCGCACCTGCCCCTGCTGCCCTCCTCCACGTTCGAGGCCGCGAACTGGTCCCAAGCCGAGACGATCCTGCGGGGCATCGTGGAAGGTGATGTCTCTCGCGGCTAAGATCCAAGCAGCCACTCGACGCCAAGCGGTTCGGTGATCAAGCGCTCGTGGGGCTACGCCGATGCCGGTTCATGAGAGCCACCAGGCCGGCGAGCAGCATGGTGCCAACGATGAGCAGGAAGGCCGCTGCCGCGATGGCCGGCGAGATGTTCTCGCGGATCGAGGAGAACATCTGTCGTGCGAGCGTCCGCTGATTTGGCCCGGCGACGAAGAGCGTCAGCACGACTTCGTCAAGCGAAGTGGCGAAGGCGAAGACCGCCCCGGTGAGAACACCGGGAAACGCCAGCGGCAAGGTGACGCGGCGAAACACCGTGGCGGGCGATGCGCCGAGGCTCGCCGCCGCCCGCTCCACGCGGCGGTCGATCCCCTGCAGCGCCGTCGACACGCTGACGACGACGAAAGGCACGCAGAGCACGCTATGGGCGAGAATGACGCCGCTGTAGCTGCTGGCGAGGCCGAGCCGCACGAGCGCGATCTGCAGGCCGACGCCGAGCACGACGGCCGGCACCACCATCGGCAGGAGGAACACGGTTCGCACCACGTTGCCGAAGGGCACAAGACCGCTGCGCAGCCCGAGCGCCGCCGTGGTGCCGAGAACGACGGACAGGATGGTGGCGGACAGGCCGATGATCAGACTGTTGACGATCGAAAGACGCCAGACATCGGCGTTGACGAGTTCCGCAAACCAGCGGGTCGAGACCGAGGGGATGGGATAGTTGAGGAAGATGCCGGACGTGAAGGCCAGCGGCAGGATCGCGACGAGCGGCAACAGCAAGAATACCACCGCAAGACCGCTGAACAGCACTTGGAAACTGCGCAGCATGGCTCAGGCTCCCAAGGGCGCGGCGGAGCGCGATAGACGGCCGTAGACGAGATAGAGCACCGTCGTCACCACGAGCAGGATGAGACCGAGGGCCCCGGCCATGCCCCAGTTCGCCGTCTGCAGCGAGTAGAAGGCGATGATCGACGAGATCATCTGGTCGTTCGGTCCGCCGACGAGCGCGGGCGTGATGTAGTAGCCGATGGCCACCATGAAGACGAGGAGCGAGCCCGACAGGATGCCCGGCATCGCCAGCGGGAGGAGGATGCGCAGGAAGGCGCGCATCGGACTGGCGCCCATCGAGGCGGCGGCGGGCATCAGGGTCTTCGGGATCGAGTTGATGACGCTGTAGATCGGCAGCACCATGAACGGCAGCAGCACGTGCGTCATCGCGATCACGACGCCCGTCCGGTTGAAGATCAACGGCACCGGCCGGGTGGTGAGGCCGAGGTCGATCAGCGTCCGGTTGATGAGGCCCTGGTCCTGCAGGAGGATGAACCAGGCGGCGGTGCGCACGAGAAGCGAAGTCCAGAGCGGCAGCAGCACCGACATCAGGAGCACGTTGCGCTTCCAGCCTGAGGTCGCCGCGAGCAGCATCGCATAGGGCAGGCCGATGGCGAGACAGCAGACGGTGATGATGCCGGAAATCAGGAAGGTTCGCCCGATGATCAGCCGGTTGGCGGAACTTTCGGGCGGCAGCCGCGTCACCGCGCCGCCCGCATCGCGCGCTAGATCGACGGCGGCCAGAAGATTGCGGTCGGTGTAGGCCGATGCGCCGCTGGCGATGGCCGTCCAGTAGCGCGTGTCGGCCCAGCGCGGGTCGAGGGTCGCAAGATCCGGCGGTGTGCCGCCGGCGGCCTCGCGGGCGGCGGTCGCGGTCTTCGGTATCAGCGTGCGGAACCCCGACACCTCGCTGTTGAGGCGCCGCACCGCAGGGCCGAGCGCCGTCGATTCGGCATCGGCAAGGTCTGCGACGAGCGCGCCCTGGATCTCGGCGTCGGGCACACCCGTCCCGTCCCAGTCTCCGATCACCGCGACCGTGCGCGGCAGTGCGGAGACGATCGCCCCGTCGCGCACCGACACGGAGATGACCGTCCAGAGCGGCCAGAAGAAGAACACGGCGAGAAACAGGAAGAGCGGCGCGATGAGCGCCGCACTGCGCAGCGAGGCCCCGGAGCGGCTCATGCGGCGAAGACCGTGCAGTCGGCGGGATCGAACCGCAAATGCGTGCGGCTGCCGACTGCCGGGGGCGCGTTGCGCCGCTCGCAGCGCACGACGAAGCGCAAGGCGCCGCGCGAGAGGTGCAGGCGAAGATGGTCGCCCTGATAGACGACATCGTCGACGCCGGCTTCGAAGCTGTTGTCGCCGGCCTCGCTCGCCAGCATCAGGCGCTCCGGGCGGATCGAGACAACGACGTTACCGGCCACATCGCCCGACGCCGGGCGCGGCGTGCGGATGCGCGCGCCCTCGCCGAAATCGACCACGAGTTCGCGGTGGTCCTGAGACGCGACCTCGGCCTTGAGCAGATTGGTCTCGCCGATGAACTGCGCGACGAAAGCGTTGGCAGGCTTGTCGTAGACATCGGAGGCCGAGCCGATCTGCGAGATACGACCCTTGTCGAAGATGGCGACGCGATCCGACATGGTCAGCGCCTCGCCCTGGTCGTGCGTCACGAACACGACGGTGAGACCGAGACGCCGGTGCAACTCGCGGATCTCGAGCTGCATCTCCTCGCGCAGCTGCTTGTCGAGCGCGCCGAGCGGCTCGTCCATCAGCACGACCTTTGGCTCGAAGACGAGTGCGCGCGTCAGCGCCACGCGCTGCTGCTGGCCGCCCGAAAGCTGGTCGGGCCGTCGTTCGCCGAGATGGCCGAGACGCACGCGATCGAGCGCCTTTGCAACCCGCTCGCGGATCTCGGACTTCGCCATGCCGCGCATCTGCAGGGGAAACGCGACGTTCTCGGCGATCGTCATGTGCGGGAACAGGGCGTAATTCTGGAACACGACGCCGATGCCGCGCTTGTGCGGCGGCAGGTCCTGGATCCGCTCGCCATCCATCCAGATAGCGCCGGACGAGGCGTCCTCGAAGCCCGCCAGCATCATCAGGATCGTGGTCTTGCCGGACCCCGAAGGACCGAGCAGCGACACGAACTCCCCCTTCTTCACCTCCAGTTCGAGATTTTCGACGACGAGCGTCTGCCCGAAGGATTTCGAGACGTCGTGAAAGTGGATGAACGCGTTCATCGGCCCCCGGAAGGTTGGCGTCGGCAAAGGAAGATCGGATCGGCCGGACAGTCACGCCGGCCGATCTCGGAAGCTCTGCGTTACTGCGCGACCCAGGCGTTGAAGCGGGTCGTCAGGGCCTCGATGTTGTCGACCCAGAAGTCGGTGTCGAGCGGGATCGCCACATCGAGATTGGCAGGCGCGGTCGGCAGCTGTGCCGCGACTTCCGGCTTCAGCATGGCGCCGGCTTCCTTGTCCGGCAGGCCGTAGGCGATGTAGTCGGGCAGCTTGGACTGGTTGGCCGGTAGGCTGGCGAACTGCACGAAGTCGAAGGCCGCGTCCTTATTGGGCGAGCCCTTCAGCACCACCCAGCTATCGACAGCGTAGATGCTCCCGGGCCAGACGATCTGAAAGTTCTTGCCCTCGGACTTGTTGATGCCCGCAAGGCGGCCGTTATAGGCCGACGTCATCACCACCTCGCCCGAGGCGAGAAGCTGGATCGGCTGGGCGCCGGCTTCCCACCAGACGAGATCGGACTTGATCGTGTCGAGTTTCTTGAAGGCGCGGTCGACGCCCTCGGGCGTGGCAAGCACTTCATAGACCGTCTTCGGATCGACACCGTCGGCGATGAGGGCGAATTCGAGCGCGTATTTCGGCCCCTTGCGCAAGGCGCGCTTGCCTGGAAACTTCGTGGTGTCGAAGAAGTCGGCCCAGCTGGTCGGCGCCGCCTTCAGCTTGTCGGCGTCATAGCCGATGCCCGTGGTCCAGACGATCGCGCCGACGCCGCAATCGCTGACGGCGGACGGAATGAACTTGTCCTCGCCGCCGAGCTTCGACCAGTCGACCTTCTCGTAGATGCCATCGGCGCAACCGAGCGCGAGTTCCTCGGCCTCGACCTGCACGACATCCCAATTGGCCGCGCCCGCCTGCATCTTGGCGGCCAGCACGCCATAGCCGCCGTCCCACGATTCTTCGAGAAGCGGCTTGCCCGCTTTCTCGGCAAAGGGCTTGAAGTAGATTTCCCGCTGCGCGTCCTGGTAGTTGCCGCCCCAGGAGACGACCGTCAGGTCGCGGGCCGAGGCCGGAGCCGAGGCCATCAGGGCCGCCAGAAGGGCGCCGCCCATCGTCATTCGCAGTGCATTTGCAGCCATGATCTCGTCTCCGGATTTGAACGCCTCCAAAGACAAGCATGAAAGTGAGATGCCTCCAAATGCCGCGTGTGCCTTGCTGAGGAAACTTTCCAACGGCAACGCCTGGCAACGGGCAGCCTGCTCGCTGGAGGGCAGCTTCAGTAGGTCGGCGGCGTGATCGCGCTGATCAGTTCGGCCTGTTCGGTGCCGGCATTGCGAAATCGATGGGGCGTCTCGCTATCGAAATAGTAGGCGTCCCCGGCGCTCAGGAGACGCGTCTGCGCCCCGACCGTAACCTCGACCGCTCCCTTCGTCACCACGCCCGCCTCCTGCGCCTTGTGGGAGAACGCCTCGCCGGTGTCGGCACCGGGACTGTAGCTTTCGCACAGGAGCAGCAGATGCCGGTTCGGATGATTGATGCCGACCATCCGATAGGAAATGCCGTCGGCGCGGCCAATCTCCGCGAGGTCTTCGCGTGCGTAGAACGGCGAATGCGGGAGCTTGTCGCCGAGCTCGGAGAAGAACCCGGTCAGCGTCGAACCCATGGCTTCGAGGATCGCGCTCAGGGTATCGATCGACGGGCTCATGCGGTCCCGCTCCAGCAGCGAGATGGTGGAATGCGAGATGCCGGACCGCACCGCAAGCTGCCGGGTGGTCAGCTGTCGCCGTCGGCGCAGCTCGCGGATTTCAGCGCCGATCGCCGGCATGGGCAGCCCTCCCTCATCTTCAACGAACTTCGCGAAGCTGCACACGCGACGTGCACTGCATTTTCGCCTCGCTGAGTATAGTGAGCGGCGCTTCGATTGCCATTGCGCAAGCGCCGCCTCTCCAGCAGCCTTGGGAGGACCGGCTCCGATGAAAGTCCCCTTCCATGTCCCAGCAGACTGATTCCATTCGCTCGCGCATCAAGCAGTTGAAGGCGCCGCGGAGCGACACGGCAACGGGCACGGCCGTGGAAGCGACCGTCAAGGAGATCCTCGCGGCCGTGCGCGACGAAGGAGACGCCGCGGTGCGGCGCTATTCGCTGGCCTTCGATAAGATCGAGCCGGACGCCTTCGAGATCACCGCGGCCGAAAGGGCGGAAGCGGTCGCCGCTCTCGATCCGCAGACGCGTGCGGACACCGAGTTCGCGATCGCCAACGTGCGTGCCTTCGCCAAGGCGCAGCTTGCGACCATCCTGCCGCTCGAAATCGAGCTGCGGCCCGGCTTGCATCTCGGCCACCGCGTGATCCCGATCCGGCGCGTCGGCGCCTATGTGCCGGGCGGCCGCTATCCGCTGCTCTCGGCGCCGGTGATGACGATCGTGCCGGCCAAGGTCGCAGGCTGCGCCGAGGTCGTCGCGTGCCTGCCGCCGAACGCTCATCCGGCGATGATCGCCGGCTGCCATCTTTCCGGGGCCGATCGGATCTTCCGGGTCGGCGGCGCGCAGGCCATCGCCGCCATGGCCTTCGGCACGGCCACGATCCCCGCCGTCGACAAGATCGTCGGGCCGGGCAATGCCTATGTGAACGAGGCCAAGCGGCAGGTCTTCGGCCCCGTCGGCATCGACCAGCTCGCCGGCCCCAGCGAGATCTACGTGGTGGCGGACGAGACCGGCCATCCCGAGATCATCGCCACCGACCTCCTGGCGCAGGCCGAGCACGACATCCACACGCGTGTCGGCCTGATCACGACGCACCGCCCGCTGGCGGAAGCGGTGATCGCCGAGGTCGCGCGCCAGCTCGAAACGCTCTCGACGGCAGCGGTCGCCGGCATCGCCTGGGAGCGGCAGGGCGAGGTCACGGTGGTGGGGAGCGAGGCGGACATGATCGCCTATTCCGACCTCATCGCCGCCGAGCACCTGCAGGTGCACACCCGCGCCCCCCGCGCTTTCGCGGAACGGCTGTCGAATTACGGCTCCCTCTTCATCGGACCGATGGCGAGCGTCGTCTATTCCGACAAGTGCTGCGGCACCAACCACACGCTGCCGACGATGGGAGCGGGTCGCTACACCGGCGGGCTCTGGGTCGGCTCCTACGTCAAGATCGCGACGCATCAGTGGCTCGACGCCGCCGGCGTCGCCGCCGTCGGCCCCGCGGCCGAGCGCCAGAGCCGCAGCGAAGGTCTTGAGGGCCATCGCCGGGCCGCGGCACTGCGCATGGAACAGCCGGGTCTCTTCGGCAGCTGATGCGTCAGGCGGGGAGTTTCGCCAGCACCTCGTCGAGTCGTTCGAGGAAGTGGTCGGCATCCGTGGTGCTGAAGGGCAGCGGCGGTCGGATCTTCAGCCCCTGCCCTTGCGCTCCGCAGAGGCCGACGAGAACGCCCTCGCGGCGCAGGCCGTTGACGACGAGCGAGGCGAGCTTCGGCGCCGCCGTTCGCGATGGTCGATCGGATACCATCTCGATCCCGGCATAGAGCCCGGCGCCGCGAACGTCGCCGACGCTCTCATGCAGGCTTTTGAGACCCTCAAGGCCGGCGAGAAGATGCGCGCCCACCCGCCGCGCATTGCCGAGAAGCTCCTCGTCTCGTACGACATCGAGCACCGCGAGGCCGACCGCGGCGGACACGGGATTGCCGCCGAACGTGTTGAAGTAGCGCGACCGGCGGCCGAACTCCTCCAGCAGTGCGGGCCGCGCGATCATCGCCGCGATCGGATGCCCGTCGCCCATCGGCTTGCCGAGCGTCACGAGGTCGGGCACCAGCGCATGGCGCTCGAAGCCCCACATATGCGAGCCCATACGGGCCAGCCCCGCCTGAACCTCGTCGGCGATGAAGAGGCCTCCGGCCCCGCGCACCGCCTGAACCGCGCCCGTCACGAAACCCGCCGGGTCTACGAACAGCCCGTCGCTGGCGAACACCGTGTCGAAGAGCAGCGCCGCCGGCTTGATCCCGGCCTCGGCCAGGCTGGCGATCGCCGCCTCGACATCGGCCTGGAACCGCGCGCCGATCTCGGCGGCCGGAACGCGATAGCTGTCCGGTGCCGGCACCGTGCGCACATGCCGGCCGACGCCGAGGCCGAGCGAAGGCGACATCTCCGCCAGCGCTGCCGTGACGCCATGATAGGCGTTGGCGGTGACGATGAAGCCTTCGTTGCCCGTCACCGTGCGCGCGACGCGCACCGCGAGATCGTTGGCCTCGCTGCCGGTGCAGGTGAACATGACCTGCGACAGCTCGGCGGGAAACAGCGCCAGCAGCCGTTCGGCATAGTCGAGCACCGTCTCGTGCAGATAGCGCGTGTGGGTGTTGAGGATCGCCGCCTGCCGGGCCAGCGCTTCCACCACGCGCGGATGGCAATGACCGACCGAGGGCACGTTGTTGTAGACGTCGAGAATGCGCCGCCCGTTGGCCTCCACCAGCCAGACGCCCTCGCCGCGAACCGGGTGCAGCGGCTCCTCGTAGAGGACACGGTAGGCGGGACCGAGAAGACGGGCGCGGCGCGCCAGAAGATCGGCGGCATCGGGCAGAGGCGCTATGGTCATCGTGAACCCTCGGATCGCCACCGTGCCAGAACCGCGTCGCGCGCGGCTGCCGGCTTCATGGTCATGAACTTGTCGATCAAAGCCCAGGCGCCGCTCTGGCTGCGCAGGATGTAGTCGGCATTCTCGGGAAACAGCTGCACCCGCCACTGCGGAATCAGCACCCGCAGGCAAAGCCGCGCCATCGCGAGGTCGGTCAGATGGAACACCTCGGCTTCCGCGAGCGGCGTCACCGTCTCGAACCCTGCCATCACCTCGCAGAGATCGGCAATCGGATCTCCCGTGGCTTCCAACTGGTAGCTGGCCGCGACCGCGAGATCGCAGACCATTGGGGCGCGCACCATGTCGCCGAAATCCACGATAGCCGCGATCGCGTCGGGGTCGGCGGGATCGACGAAGACGTTGCTCCCCGAGAGGTCGTTGTGGATGATCTGCGGCCGCAGGTCACGCACCGCCGGTGCGACCTCACGGGCGAAACGCTCGGTGAACTCACCGACGAAATCGCGCCGCGCGGGATCTACGATGCCCACCGCGAAGGGCGCGAGGTCGCCGAGCCGCATCAGGTCCCACAGAAGAACCCTGTCGGCTTGCGGGTCGCGGTAGGTTTCGAGCGCCTGTCCGAGCCGGGCCACCGAAGCGCCGAGCGCATAGCGCCGTCGCGCTGTGGGCACATGGTGAAGAGCCGGTTCGCCGGGAACGAAGGAGACGACGACGCCGTGCTCGCGCTGCCCGTCGATGCCGTCGAACGTGAATTCGTGTGCCCCGCTGCACGTCGCGATCAGCGACGGTACCGCGAAGGGCAGCGCGGTGCGCTCCAGGTGCGTGAGCACACCGGACTGGAAGGCCCGCGTCGGCGCGTCGTCCGTGCGGTTGTAGATTTTCAGGACGGTCCTGATTCCCTCGGCGTCCTCGACCAGAAAGTTTCGGTCGCGCTCGCCGGACAAGGGGTGGACGCTCGCCTCGATCCCGTAGTGCTGCGCCATCAGTTCGGCGGCGACGGCGGCATCGACGTCCGGCGGAGCGGTGGAGAGAAGCCGAGCGGCTTGCCGCAATTCCTCAGTCGCAAAGTCCGGCGCCGCGGCGATCACGCGGCACATGCCCGTGTCGCCCTCGCGCTCGCCGCCGACTTCCGACAGCGGGTTCATTGCGCCTGCGCCCGGCTCGGCCAGTCCGGCGAGCAGTTCAGCCGAGCTTCGATGTCCGCGCCATGCTCGCCCAGACGCGGCGATGGTGCATCGAAATCGAGCGCCGCGTCCGACAGGGTGATCGGCGTCCGCACGCCGGGGATTCCGCCCGCTTCGATCCGCATCTCCCGGTGCAGGAACTGGGGCTCGGCGAAGACATCGGCGACCGAGTTGATCGGCCCGCCCGGCACG
The DNA here is from genome assembly GCF_001463705.1 of Aureimonas sp. AU12. GTDB lineage: Bacteria > Pseudomonadota > Alphaproteobacteria > Rhizobiales > Rhizobiaceae > Aureimonas. The sequence continues at coordinate 23,481 of NZ_BBWH01000002.1, forward strand.
CCCGCCGTCTCCAGCGCGCTCAGGAGATCGTCGCGAAACCAGATCGACGTCTTCTCCTGCAGCCGTGCGGTCAGCGCCTCGCGGTTGGCGACACGCGCGGCATTCGTCGCGAAAGCCGGAGCGGCAGCAAGGTCGGCGAGGCCGAGGATCGACGTCAGCCGGGCAAACTGGCCGTCGTTGCCGCAGGCGACGATGACGTGCCCATCGGCCACGGGCAGCGTCTGATAGGGGGCGATGTTGGGGTGGGCATTGCCGAGCCGCCGCGGCGACGTGCCAGAGACCAGATAGTTCATCGCCTGATTGGCGAGAACGCCGGTCATGCAGTCGAACAGTGCCATGTCGACATGCTGGCCGCGGCCGGTGGTCTCGCGCTGCCAGAGCGCGGCCTGGATCGCCACGACACCGTAGAGCCCGGTGAAGATGTCGGCGAAGGCGACGCCCACCTTCTGCGGCTCGCCATCGGGATCGCCGGTCAGGTCCATGATCCCGCTCATGCCCTGGATCATGAAATCGTAGCCCGCCCGATGCGCGGACGGCCCGTCCTGCCCGAAGCCTGTGACGGAGCAGTAGACGAGACGCGGATTGATCGCCTTCAGGCTCTCGTAGTCGAGCCCATAGCGCTTCAAGCCGCCGACCTTGAAGTTCTCGACGAGAACGTCGGCGGTCGCGGCGAGCCTCAGCACGAGGTCGCGCCCGTCCTGGCTCGCAAAATCCGCGGTGATCGATCGCTTACCACGGTTGCAAGCGTGAAAGTACGCCGCCGATCGCTCGTCGCCCCGCTCCACGAAGGGCGGTCCCCATGTGCGGGTGTCGTCCCCTGCCGGGCTCTCGACCTTGATCACGTCGGCGCCGAGATCGGCCAGCGTCTGGCCCATCCAGGGGCCGGCGAGAATGCGGGCGAGTTCGACGACCTTGAGACCGCGCAGCGGCGGCGGGCCCTTCGCGTCCATGGTCAGAAGAACGCCTGCAGGCCGGTCTGCGCCCGGCCGAGGATCAAGGCGTGGACGTCGTGCGTGCCCTCGTAGGTGTTCACCGTCTCGAGGTTCTGCGCGTGGCGCATGACGTGATACTCGATCTGGATGCCGTTACCGCCGTGCATGTCGCGCGCCGCCCGCGCCACGTCGAGCGCCTTCCCGCAGTTGTTGCGCTTGACGATCGAGATCATCTCCGGCGCCATCCGTCCCTCGTCCATCAGGCGGCCGACCCGCAGGCTGGCTTGAAGGCCCAGTGCGATCTCTGTCTGCATGTCGGCGAGCTTCTTCTGAAACAGCTGCGTCTGCGCCAGCGGACGGCCGAACTGCTTGCGATCGAGCCCGTACTGCCGGGCGCGGTGCCAGCAGTCCTCGGCAGCCCCCAGCACGCCCCAGGAAATGCCGTAGCGTGCGCGATTGAGGCAGCCGAACGGCCCTTTAAGGCCGGATACGCTTGGCAGCAGCGCGTCCTCGCCGACCTCGACATCCTCCATGACGATCTCGCCGGTGATCGACGCCCGCAACGAGAGCTTGCCGCCGATCTTCGGCGCCGAAAGTCCCTTCATGCCCTTCTCGAGCACGAAGCCGCGGATCTCGCCGCCATGCGCGGCGGACTTCGCCCAGACGACGAAGACGTCGGCGATCGGCGCGTTGGAAATCCACGTCTTGGCGCCGTTCAGGCGATAGCCGCCCTCGATCTTCTCGGCGCGTGTCGTCATGCCGCCGGGATCGGATCCGGCATCGGGCTCGGTCAGGCCGAAGCAGCCGACCAGTTCGCCCGAGACGAGGCCCGGCAGATACTTTTGGCGCTGCGCGTCCGAGCCGTAGGTAAAAATCGGATAGATCACGAGTGAGGACTGCACCGACATCATCGAGCGGTAGCCGGAATCGATCCGCTCGATCTCGCGCGCCACGAGGCCGTAGGCGACATAGCTCGCGCCCGCCGCGCCATACTCTTCCGGGAGCGTCAGTCCGAGCAGGCCCGCCTGCCCCATGAGCCGGAACAGGTCGGGATCGGTGCGCTCGTCGAGATAGGCATCGTTGACGCGCGGCAGCAGTTCGGTCGCGGCGAACGCCGCAGCAGAGTCGCGGATCATCCGCTCGTCTTCGCTCAGCTGGTCTTCGAGAAGGAACGGGTCGCTCCAGTCGAAGGCGGTTCGCTCGGCCATGGGTCGCTCCTCGTCGCGGGTCTCGTCCGTTGTGCCGCTCACGGCAGATGTCGGCAAGCAACGTTTACGCTGCGATCCATTCCCTTTAGGACTGGATGATGCCGCTGACGCCGCGAAAGCTCCTGCCCTCCTCCAGCGCCCTCGCGGCCTTCGACGCGGTGGCGCGCCACCGGAGTTTCTCGCTCGCGGCAGGCGAACTCTCCCTGACCCAAAGTGCCGTCAGCCGGCAGGTCGCGGCGTTGGAAGACCAGCTCGGCGTGGCATTGTTCGAGCGCACCAGCCGCTCCGTCGCGTTGACGGACGCCGGCCGCGCCTACGCGGGCGCTGTCGAGCCGGCGCTCGGTCGAATCCGGCAGGCGACGCTGCAACTCCTGACGCAACGGCCCGCCAACGTCCTGAACCTCGCGATCCCACCGACCTTCGGCACGCGCTGGCTGATGCCCCGCATTCCCGGTTTCGTCGCCGCCCATCCGACGATCACGCTCAACTTCGCGACACGCATCGGTCAGTTCGATTTCGCCAGGGACGGTCTCGATGCCGCGATCCATATCGGACGGCCGGAATGGCCGGGCGCGGAGTGCCGCTTCCTCATGGGCGAGACGGTCGCCCCGGTCTGCAGCCCCGATTTCCTCGCGCGTCACCGGATATCGAAGGCCGCTGACCTCGTCGGTCTGCCGCTGTTCCACATGGCGTCGCGGCCCGGCGCCTGGGGGCAATGGTTCGAAGGCGCCGGTCTCGCGGCGGCTGCGGACGGCGGCATGCGCTTCGAGCAGTTCGCGCTGGTCGCGCAGGCCTGTATCGGCGGCCTCGGCGTCGCTCTGATGCCGCTCTTCCTCATTCGCGCCGAACTCGACAGCGGGCAGCTCGTTCTTGCCGACCCCCGGGAGGTCGACAGCCCCAGCGCCTACTATCTCGTGGCACCTTCGTTCGCGCAGGCCGGCCCCGCGCTCACCGCGTTCAGCGACTGGATCAGCCGCGAAGTCGAGGTCGACCGAGCTGGAACCGAAGCCCCAACGCAAGCGTGACCACCAAACGAAAAAGCCCGCTCCTGAGAGCGGGCTTCGATCGGCATGACTGACCGGGTCAAGACCCAATCAGAGAAGGCGGAGTGTCCAGGCGACGATTTCGTCGGCGACCTGACCATAGGCCGTGTCGAGCGCCGCGACATAGGCGGGGTTGCCAGCCGACGCCACCGGAACCACGGCACGAAAGATGCGCGTGCTGCGCACGACGCCGGTCTTGTCGTTCAGCGCTTTGACGGAAATCTCGACCACGGCGTTCGCGCCCGGCTCCAGCGCGATCTCGAAGCGGCGGAGCTCCATGACGATCTGGTAGTCGATCGCCAGACCCTGTCCGGGAACCCCGACCGCGCCGACGCGCCCGGTGTTCTGGAAGGCCTGCAGCGTGCGCAGCTGGATCAGCCGCGGCAGGCGGTCGCTCCACTGGCTGGCGGCCAGCGTCTCGATCGTCTGCGGCGTCGGCTTGATGACGATCTGCTGGCTGTCGAGAGCCTTCGTTGCCGTCGGCTCGGGGATCAGGATCTGCGCGCGGGTCGCCGCCGCGCGCTGCGTCGCAGGCGGCGGGGCCGACAGTTCGAACGTCGCCGGCGGCTCCTTCAGCGAAGCGCACGCGCTCAATGCCATGGCCAGACCCGCGATCGCGGTCATTCTCGTTGCAGCGGTAATCGCCATGATGTCCTCGACTCGAAACTGGACCTGCCACCGATCCCGGTCGGCGGCTGGGAAATCAATAGGCCGACGCGCGTTCGCCGTCGGTTCGGCCGCCCGGCTGATGCCGAACGGCCTTTCGTCCCTTGCCGGCGCTCCGGCGACTAGCGCCGGGTGCGCCCGTCGAACTGGCGAACCTCGCCGGCGCTTTCGCCACCGAAGAGAATGCGGCTCGGATTGCTCGACAGGTCGGTGACCGCACCCTCGATCCGCGACACGGCGCGCGTCGTCTCACGAATGAGGTTGCGCACCTCCTGCAGGCCTTGGCCCGTGAACCCTTGCAGGTTCGCCGAGATCGGGCCGACTGCGGCACGGATCGTTTCCGCGGTCTGCTGGATCGTCGCCAGCGTCTCGCGGGCCTGCGCCGTCAGGCCACGACCGTCCGGGCTGTTGACGAGGCCGTTGACCGAGGTGATCAGCGTCTGCACCTGCGCCGATGCGGTTCGAAGGTTGGCGCTCGTGTCTTCTGCGTTGGTGATGATCGCGTTGATGTCTTCGCGGCGATTGCCGATGTCGTTGGCGACGCCGCGAACCGAATCCGCCGCGCTGGCGATGTTCGTGGTGGCCGACGAGACGTTGTTGACGGCGCGCGAGATGTCGTCTGCCCGGATGCCGGAGAGAATGTCGTCGACGCGAGCACGCGTTCCGTTGAGGCCGGTAAGTGCGGTGTCGAGGGTCGCAAGAACCGTATCGGCCCCCGAGACGACCGAGTCGAGCTTGCCGGACTGCGCATTGAGCGCATCGGTGAAGCCGGTGACATTGCCGATGACGGTGCGCACCTGATCCGGGTTGACCGCCGCCGTGATCTGCCGGACGTCGCCGAGCGTCGTGTCGAGACGGGCAGCCACGCTCGTCGCCGTCTCCGACAGCGGACCGAGACGGCCGAGGAAGGCCTGGATGCTCGGCGTGCTCGCGGTCACGGCGTCGCCGACCGAAGCGAAGCTGCGGGCCGTCGTCGTCACCTGCTCGATGGCTGCGACGATGTTGTCGGTCTGGCCACGCACCGACTGCGTCAACGCCGCGACGTTTTCGATCGACTGGTTGATCGCGGTGACGTTGAGCGCCGAGACGAAGCGGCTGGCCTCGTCGAGGATCGGCGGCAGGCGTTCGGCCACGTTGTTGGCGCTCACGGAGAGACGACCGAGGCTGGCGAGGAAGTCGTCGATCTGGTCGGCATTCGCAGCCAAGCTGTCGGTGAAGGTGCGGACGTTGCCCGACGTCTGCGCGACGTTCTCGGCAGTGGTGCGCACCGACGGGCCGATCGCCTGTACGATGCTCTCGAACTCGCCGAGAATGTTGTTGGCACGGTCCGCGATGTCACGGGCGGTCGCGAGAATGTCTGTCACGTCGGACGGGTTGGCGCGGATCACCGGCGTCGCGCCCTGCTCCAGGGCCGACTGGATGATGTTGCGATCGTTCATGTTGCCGCCGGTCAGCCCGATGAAGCCGATGCCGGTCAGGCCCTGGAAGCCGATCGTCGCGGTGGTCGAGGTGGTGACCGGCGTCGTGCGGTCGATCTGCGTCGTCGCGATCACGACGCGCGGATTGTTCGGGTCGATCCTGAGATTCGTCACGGTGCCGACGTTCAGGCCGTTGAACAGCACCTGACTGCCCTGGCTGAGGCCGGAGACCGAGCCCTCGATGCGCACGATCAGCGCCGTGCGCGCGTCCTTGTCGGAGACATTGGCCGACCAGTAGACGAAGCCGAAGCTCATCGCGAGAACGACGAGCGTGAATACGCCGACGAGGACGTAGTTGGCTCTGGTTTCCATCACTTTTCCTCGTCGTAGTATGAATTCTCTTCCCTCGGCACGACCGTACGGGCGCGTTTACCGTGGAAGTACGAGCGGACCCATGGGTCGTCGCTTTCGAGCATCGTCTCGAGCGGTCCTTCCACGAGGACCTTCTTCTGGCCGAGCACCGCGATGCGGTCGCAGGCCATGAACAGCGAGTCGAGATCGTGCGTCACCATGTAGACGGTGAGTCCGAGCGTGTCGCGGAGCGTCATGATCAGTTCGTCGAAGTCGGCGGCGCCGATCGGGTCGAGCCCGGAGGTCGGCTCGTCGAGAAAGACGATGTCGGGATCGAGCGACAGGGCGCGGGCGAGCGCGGCACGCTTGATCATGCCGCCCGACAGCTCGGACGGGAACTTCTCGGCGGCGTCGGGAGCCAGACCCACGAGGTCGATCTTCAGGCGCGCCAGCTCTTCCATCAGCCCCGGCGAGATGTCGAGATACTCGCGCATGGGAACCTGGATGTTCTCGAGCACGGTCAGCGAGGAGAACAGCGCGCCCTGCTGGAAGAGAACGCCCCAGCGCTGCTCCACCTTCAAACGCTCCGCGTCGTCGGCCTTCTCGTAGTCGGTCCCGAAGACCTCGATCGTGCCACCCTGCTTCTGGTTCAGCCCGAGAATGGTGCGCAGAAGCACCGACTTGCCGGTGCCCGATGCGCCGACGAAGCCCAGGATCTCGCCTCGGCGCACGTCCATCGACAGGCCTTCGAGAATCGTCTTCGATCCGAAGCGGACGGTGACGTCGGTCGCGCGGATGATCACGTCACCCGGCTTCTTGGCCGGCGGCGCGGCGGCGCGGGTATCAGTATCCGATGGCGGCATAAAAAATCGCAAAAATGCCATCCACGAGGATGACGAGGAAAATGGATTTGACCACCGAAGCGGTCACGTGCTGGCCGAGGCTCTCGGCGCTGCCGCCGACCTTCATGCCTTCGGACGCCGCGACGACGCCGATGATGATCGCCATGAACGGGGCCTTGATGAGGCCGGCGAACACCGTGCCGACGTCGATGGCGCCGCGAAGCCGGGTCAGGAAGGCCTCCGGCGTGATGCCGGAATACATCCACGTGACCGTTATGGCGCCGAGGAGGCCGGTGATGTCGGCGATGAAAGCCAAGAGCGGCAGGACGATCGTCAGCGCCAGGAGACGCGGGAAGACGAGGACGCCGATCGGATTGAGACCGATCACCTGCAGCGCATCCACCTCCTCGCGCATCTTCATCGAGCCGATCTCGGCCGTGATCGCGCTGCCGGAACGGCCGGCGATCATGATGGCGGTCAGCAGCACGCCGATCTCACGGATTTGCAGGATGCCGACGAGATCGACGACGAAGATCTCGGCGCCGAAGTTGCGAAGCTGGAAGGCGCCCTGCTGGGCGATGATCGCGCCGATGAGGAAGCTCATGAGCGAGATGATCGGCACCGCGCGAACGCCCATCCGGTCCATCTGGCTGACGATGGCGGCGGGGCGAAGCTGGGTCTGCCCGGTCATCCGCCGTCCGGCACCGTAAAGCGCCGAGCCGACGATGTTCAGGCCGACCACGATCTCGCGCCCGACGGCCACGACGTTCTCGCCGATCGCGGCCACGAAGTCGGTCACGGCCGACGTCGTCTTTTTGGCCGGCGGCGAACGCTTGACGTCGATCGCCTTGCGCACGGCTTCGAACAGGGTCTGGTCGTTTTCGGCGCCGTCGAAGGAAACCTCGCCGCCCTTTTCGCCGAGGCTGCGGGCGAGGCGCTCGATCAGGTAGGCCCCGGACGTGTCCATGCGCCCGATGGCGCTGCAGTCGATGGTAACGGTCTTGCCGAGGTCCGCCTTGCGGGTTTCCTCCATCACGTCTTCGACGGAGCCGATCGTGCGCGCCAGCCAGTCCCCGCTGAAGCGCAACACGACGCCGCCCTTGGCCTTTTCGGCCTCGACGGCAGGCGCTGCCGATTCAGGCTCGCCTTTGCCGGACCGGTCGTCGGTTTTGGCGATATCCAGCATGCTGTCGAACACGATCCCTGTATGAGATAAGCCGAGCGACACAATGTTAGGCTCGCCCGATGCGACAACTCCCGTGGGAATCCATCTCGCACCAATCAATTAGCCGCCGACGCAGCCGCCGCAACGACAAGTTAACATCGTACGAAGGATAAAAATGGTGCGTCGCATCTCGGTCACAGTGGAGCGTTTCCCGCTCGCCGCGCAATTCACGATCGCTCGCGGTTCGAAGACCGAGGCCGCGGTCGTCGTCTGCACCATCGCGCAGGACAATGCGATCGGCCGCGGCGAATGCGTCCCCTATGCGCGTTATGGCGAGAGCATCGAAACAGTGACGGCTGCGATCGAGACGATTGCCGGCGAACTGGCCGAGTGGCTCGATCGCGGGGCGCTGCAGGCCCGCATGCCCGCAGGCGCGGCGCGCAATGCCGTCGACTGTGCACTCTGGGACCTCGAAGCCAAGCTTGCTGGAGTCAACGTCGCCGAACTCTTGGCGCTGCCGCCGCTGCGCAGGGTCGAGACCGCCTACACGATCTCGCTCGACACGCCCGACGAGATGGCCGCCGCGACGCGACGAGCGGTCGGTCGGCGGGTGTTGAAGGTCAAGGTCGGTCGCGGCGCCGACGACGAGGCCCGGATGCGCGCGGTGCGGGCCGCCGCGCCCGATGCCCAGCTCGTGATCGATGCCAACGAGGGTTGGACGGCCGAGACCATCCGCGCCAACATGCTGGTGGCCGCCTCAATCGGTGCCTTCGTGGTCGAGCAGCCGCTGCCGGCCGGAGAGGACGCAATCCTCGCCGAGATACCGCATCCCGTGCCGATCTGCGCCGACGAGTCGGTGCATGGCAGCGACGGTCTCGGATCGCTCGTCGGCCGCTACGACTTCGTAAACCTGAAGCTCGACAAGACGGGCGGCCTCACCGAGGGACTGCGCTTCCTGACCGAAGCGCGGAGCCAGGGCTTCGGGGTGATGGTCGGATGCATGGTCGGCAGTTCGCTGGCGATGGCGCCGGCACTGCTGCTGGCCCAGGACGCCGAGATCGTCGATCTCGACGGACCGCTGCTGCTGAAGGCGGATCGGCCGGACGGCCTCGTCTACGAGGGCTCGTTCGTCGCCCCGCCGACGTCGCGTCTCTGGGGCTGAGGCGCCAACAGCAGGATGGCGACGCCGACGGCGGCCATCGCCGCCATGGCGAGGAAGGATTGCGCGCCGAAGGCCGTGTAGAGAAACCCGCCGCCGAAGGTCGCGGAGGCCATCAGCGTCGTCTGAAGGGCAAAGGCGGTCCCCTGCGCGGCGCCGAGCCGGTGTTCGGCGACCGAGGACCCGATGAGGGTCTGCAGCGCGATATGCGTGCCGGCGAAGGTCAGCGCGTGCGTCAGCTGCAGCAGAGCGAAGCCCGCGACACCAAGATCTATGGTGAAGAGCACCCAGCGCAGAACGCAGGCGAGACCCGCTACGATGACGAAGCCGCGCACCCCGAGCCGCTGCATCGGCTTGGCGGCGAAGCGGAACAGCACGACTTCGGCGACGACCCCGATCGCCCAGAAGATGCCGATCTCGGCCGAGGAATAGCCGAGCTTCGACCATTGCAGCGAGCCGAAGCCGTTGAGCAGCGCATGGCTGGCCTGAACGAGGCCGATCGCAAGCAGCATCGGCAGCATGAGGCGCACGTCGGGCGCGGGCGCCAGTCTCCGCAACCGACGCTGGAACGAGGCCGTCGGCACCCACGGCTCGTTCGTCGGCGCCAGGGGGACCGGTGTCGCTTGGCGTGGCCGCCCGAGGCGCGGCACACCGAGCGTCACGACGGCGGCGATCGCGAACGCTGCGACGAGGATCGCGGGGAAGGCCTGCGGCCCGAGGCGCGCGATCGCGAAACCGCCGGCAACGTTGGCCGCGATGAAGGCGAGCGATCCCCAGAGACGCGAACGGCCGTAGTCGATGCGAAGGCGCCGCACGCCCGCGAGCGCCACGGCATCGCTGAGCGGGATGACCGGCGACCAGACCGCAGCCAGCGTCAGCGTCGCCAGCAGGATCGCCAACCAGCCGTCCACCACGAGGAACAGGAGCGCCGCGCCGAGCGAGGCAAAGGTGACGGCAAGAAGCACGTCGGCGCGCTCGCGCGAGCGATCGGCCAGTTGCAGGACGAGCGGACAGGCGACGACCCGTAGCGCGATCTGCACGGCGAGGATGAAACCGATCGTGTCGCCGTCGAGCCCTTCGGCCGCCAACCAGACCGGAAAGAACGGGTTGAAGACGCCGAGCGTGAGGAAGGTGCCGACGAAGACCCATGACATGCGCCGTTCGAAGGCGCGTGTATCGCCTGCGAAGGGACGGAAGAAGGAGGCCATGGGGGAGACTCGCACCGGCAGCGGGAGGTCGCGCCGGCTGCCTAGCAAAGCCGTCCCGATGGCGCAAACGCGCGGAACATTGCCGCTGGGCTACTGCGCGGCGACGAGTTCGAAGCTCGCGGCAGGCCTTGCGGGACGCCTCGAGGCATCGAGGAAGACGTCGGCGCAGGCTTCCCAGGTGTAGTGCCGGGCGCGGCGCAGCGCGTCCTGCGGATCGAGACGCAGGGCCGCGAGGCAGGCTGCACGCAGATCGTCCGAGATGACGCCCGCCCCCGTTCCCGACAGGACATCGAGCGGTCCCGGCTCCGGAAAGGCGGCAACCGGAAGACCGCAGGCCAGCGCCTCGATCAGCACGATGCCGAACGTGTCGGTCTTGGAGGGAAACACGAACACGTCGCCGCTGGAATAGTAGTGCGCCAGCGCCTCGCCGGTCTTGGCCCCGGCGAAGTGCACCTCGGGATAGCGCCGGATCATTTCCGCCAGTTGCGGCCCGTCGCCGACCACCAGCTTCGAGCCGGGCAGGTCGAGATTGAGAAAGGCCTGGAGGTTCTTCTCGGGCGCGACGCGGGACACGGTGAGGAAGACGGGCCGCGGCAGGTCGAGCTGCAACGGTTCGGTGGGTCGGAACAGCCGCCGATCCACGCCGCGCGTCCAGGTGACGAGATTGCGGAAGCCCCGGTCGGCGAGATCGCGGCGCATGGTCTCGGTCGGCACGAGGCAGGCGGTCGCCGGGGCATGGAACCGACGCAGCCAGGCATAGGTCAGGCGTTCGGGCACCGGCGCGCGCTGGCGCAGATACTCGGGAAAGCGCGTGTGGAAGCTCGTCGTGAACGGCCGGCCTTCGCGCAGGCACAGGCGGCGGACCTGAAGTCCGATCGGCCCTTCCGTCGCGATGTGGATCGCATCGGGATCGAAGTCGCGGACGATGCCGCCGACAGTGGACAGGCCGACCAGCGCCAGACGGATCTGCGGATAGCTTGGGCACGGCACGGTTCGGAAGGCGTCGGGCGAGACGACGAGCACCTCGGCGCCGCGCTCGCGAAGCTGGTCGACGAGGCTCGACAGGGTGCGCACGACCCCGTTCACCTGCGGCATCCAGGCGTCGGTGGCGATGAGGATGCGCATCAGGCGGCCTCCGCCGCGGCGACGGGCTCGGACGCGACGACCAGCTTCGGCGCCGCGTCGTTCAGCGGCTCGCTCGACGTGGCGCGGGTCCAGCGCAGCAGCTCGAGCGTGCCGTCGTGACGCTCGGCGATGGCCGAGCAGCTTTCCACCCAGTCGCCGGTGTTGACGTAAAGAAGCCCGGCGCGTTCGGCGATCTCGGCGTGGTGGATATGCCCGCAGATGACGCCGTCGCATTCGTGCCGCGCGGCCTCGCCGGCGAGCGCCTCCTCGAAGGCGCCGATGAAGCTCACGGCGTTCTTCACCTTCAGCTTGGCCCAGGACGAGAAGGACCAGTAGCCGAAGCCGAAGCGGCGACGGATGGCGTTGAACACGAGGTTGATGGCGATAGCCGCGTCGTAGGCCCAGTCGCCGAGATAGGCGATGAGCCGGGCGTTGCGCACCACGACGTCGAACTCGTCGCCATGCATCACGAGGAAGCGCCGTCCATCCGCGGTCTCGTGGATGTCGGTGAGCTTGACCTCGATGCCGCCGAAATGGCGGCCGGTGAAGTCGCGAAGGAACTCGTCGTGATTGCCGGGAATGTAGATGATCTCGGTGCCCCTGCGGGCCTTGCGCAGGAGCTTCTGCACCACGTCGTTGTGCGATTGCGGCCAGTGCCACGAGCGCTTGAGGCGCCAGCCGTCGACGATGTCGCCGACGAGATAGATCTTTTCGGCGTCGTGGACGCGCAGGAAGTCGATGAGGAGTTCCGCCTGCGCCGCCTTCGATCCCAAGTGGATATCGGAGAGGAAGAGCGTGCGGAAATGCCGGGTCGTGTTCAGCTGGTACATGCTCGCCTTCCCCGCCGATCCATTGCCGTGTGGCACCGGAGGAAATGCCCGAGTCTCATTGCACGCAGATGACGACAGGGCGCCTTACGGTCGCGGCAACGCCCGCCGCTCGGGAATTGCCCTCCGCTCGCCTTCGGCCTAGAGACCGAGGGATGAATGCGGGCGCGAGCCGCGGGCCGACGCCCGCGTACCCGCGAGCCACGACGAACCAGATGGAGAGACCATGCCGGGCGCCGAAGAGACCAAGACACGTCAGGCCGCGGCCGATCTCGATGCGCAGGCGCTCTTCTACCACCGCCATCCCAAGCCCGGTAAGCTGGCGATCCAGGCGACGAAGCCGCTCGGCAACCAGCGCGACCTCGCCCTCGCCTATTCGCCGGGCGTCGCCGCGCCGTGCCTCGCCATCGCCGGCGATCCCTCGCTCGCCGCCGACTACACGAGCCGCGCCAACCTCGTCGCCGTGATCTCGAACGGCACGGCGGTACTCGGCCTCGGCAATATCGGCCCGCTCGCCTCGAAGCCGGTGATGGAGGGCAAGGCCGTGCTCTTCAAGAAGTTCGCCGACATCGACGTCTTCGACATCGAGATCGACGCGCAGGAGATCGACCGAATCGTCGACGTCGTCTCGGCGCTGGAGCCGACCTTCGGCGGCATCAACCTCGAGGACATCAAGGCGCCCGAGTGCTTCGAGGTCGAGGAGCGGCTGCGGGCGAAGATGGCGATTCCCGTCTTCCACGACGACCAGCACGGGACGGCGATCATCGTCGCGGCAGCGGTGCGCAACGCGCTGCTGCTCGCTGGCAAGGCGATCGAGGACGTGAAGATCGTCACGTCCGGCGCGGGCGCCGCGGCGCTTGCCTGCCTCAACCTCCTGGTGTCGCTCGGCGCGAAGGTCGAGAACATCACCTGTACCGACATCGAGGGCGTCGTCTACGAGGGCCGCGAAAAGCGGATGGACCGCTGGATGGCGGTCTATGCCAAGAAGACGGAGGCGCGCACTCTCGCCGAGGTGATCGACGGCGCCGACATCTTCCTCGGCCTGTCGGCCGGCGGTATCCTGAAGCCCGAACTTCTGGAAAAGATGGCGCCGCGCCCGCTGATCATGGCGCTGGCCAATCCGACGCCGGAGATCATGCCGGAGCTCGCCCGCGCGGTACGTGCCGACGCGATGATCTGCACCGGCCGCTCGGACTTCCCGAACCAGGTCAACAACGTCCTCTGCTTCCCCTACATCTTCCGCGGCGCGCTCGACTGCGGCTCCACTTCGATCAACGAGGAGATGAAGATCGCCGCCGTCGACGCCATCGCGGCGCTGGCGCGCGAGGAGGTCTCGGAAGTCGCGGCGAAGGCTTACGGCACCGAGACGCCGGTCTTCGGCCCCGAATACCTCATCCCCTCGCCCTTCGACCCGCGGCTGATCCTCAAGATCGCCCCGGCCGTCGCCCGCGCGGCAGAAGCTTCGGGCGTCGCGGCCCGTCCGATCGCCGACTGGGACGCCTATCTCGACCGGCTGAACCGCTTCGTGTTCCGCTCCGGCCTCGTGATGAAGCCGATCTTCGCCATCGCCCGCAACTCCGGCAAGCGTGTCATCTTCTCGGACGGTGAGGACGAGCGCGTGCTGCGCGCTGCGCAGGTCATGCTCGAAGAGAAGATCTGCGTTCCCATCCTCGTCGGTCGCCCGAGCGTGCTGCAGACGCGCCTCGAGCGCTTCGGCCTGCGCATCCGGCCCGGCATCGATTTCGAGGTGGTGAACCCCGAGGACGATCCGCGCTACCGTGACTATGTCGACCACTACTTCTCGAAGGTCGGCCGGCGCGGCGTGAACCCCGACACGGCTCGCGCTCTCGTGCGCACCAACACGACCGTGATCGGAGCCGTATCGGTCTCACGCGGCGATGCGGACGTTCTGATCTGCGGCCTCGGCGGGCGCTTCTCGCGCCATATCCGCGACATCCGCCAGATCATCGGCATGGCGCCGGGCGTGAAGAAACTCTCGGCGATGAGCCTCCTCATCTCGCAATACGGAACGCTGTTCTTCGCCGACAGCTACGTGCAGGAATCGCCGAGTGCCGAGAGCATCGCCGAGATCGCGCATCTCGCATCGGTCGAGATCGAGCGTTTCGGCATCAAGCCGCGCGCTGCGCTCCTCTCGCATTCGAACTTCGGCACCGGCGACACGCCGGACGCGCGCAAGCTGCGCGAGGCGCTGACGCTGGTCCGAGCCCAGACGCCGGGGTTGGAGATCGACGGCGAGATGCACGGCGATGCGGCGCTGTCGAAGGAACTGCGCCAGCGCGTGATGCCGGACTCGACGCTGACCGGAGACGCCAATCTCCTGATCTTCCCCACGCTCGATGCCGCCAACATCACGATGAACGTCGTGAAGGTGACGACGGACGCGCTGCATGTCGGGCCGATCCTCCTCGGCTCCGCCATCCCCGCGCATATCCTCACGCCGTCCGCGACCTCGCGCGGCGTCGTCAACATGGCCGCGATCGCCGTGGCCGAGGCGGTTCAGGGCGCCGAAAAGCGGGGCTGACCGGCCCCGCTCGCCGACAAGCGATCAGGGCCGGCGGGCGAGCGCCCGGTCTCGGCCGATCAGGGCCAGGAGGTCGGCGAGTTCCGGCCCATGGTCGAGACCGGTCAGCGCGAGGCGCAGGGGCATGAACAGCGCCTTGCCCTTGCGGCCTGTCGCCATCTTCACGCCGTCCGTCCACGCCTTCCACGTCGCGCGGTCATACGGCCCGGGTGGCAGGAGATCGAAAGCGGTCTCCAGGAACGCGCGGTCCTCGGAATCGAAGGACGGACGCTCGGAAAGATCGCCGAAGACGATGGGCACCCAGTCCGCGGCGTCCCTCACGCGAACGCAGTTCTTGCGCACCGCCAACCAGAACGCCTCGCCCGGCTCCTCGGGCACGCCCATCGCCGACAGGCGCTCGGCCGCCGCCGCATAGGGCATGGCGTGGACGAGTTCCGCATTCAGGCGAGCGAGTTCGGCCGGATCGAACTTCGAGCTGGACGCCGAGACGGTGGCGAAATCGACGCGCTCGCCAAGTGCTGCGAGGTCCGGCATCGCCTCGATCGCGCCCGCCAACCCGGTCAGCACCGCCAGCGAGGCGAGCGCCATCGGTTCGTAGCCGTCCTCCCGCAGCATCCGCAACGACAGCGCACCGCTGCGTTTCGACAGGCCCTCGCCGTCGATCGTGGTCAACAGGTTGAAGTGGCCGAAGGCCGGCGGCGCATAGCCGAGCGCCTGAAAAATCGCGATCTGAACGCCTGTGTTGGTGATGTGGTCGTCGCCGCGCAGCACGTGGCTGATCGCCATCTCGCCGTCATCGACGACGGAGGGCAGCGTGTAAAGGTAGCTGCCGTCCTCGCGCACCAGAACGGGATCGGAGAGCGAGGCGAGATCCACGGTCTGGCGACCGCGCACCACGTCGTCCCAATGGATCTCCGTACGCTCCGGGGCAAACGGATCGTCCGCGAAGTTCGGCAGGCGGAAGCGCCAGTGCGGGCGGCGCCCCTCGGCCTCGAGGCGGGCAAGATCGTCGGGCGTCAGTCGCAGCGCCTCGCGGCCGTAGATCGGCGGCAGGCCGCGCATCTTGCGGCGCGCACGGGCTCGCTCCAGCTCGTCGGCGGTTTCGAAACAGGCGTAGAGCAGGCCGGCGTCGCGCAGCCGCAGGGAAGCCGCGTCGTAGAGCGCAATGCGATCGGACTGCGCCACGACTTCGGCGGGCTCGATCCCGATCCAGCGGAGATCCTCGAGGATCGCCGTCGCGTATTCAGGCTTCGAACGCTCGCGGTCGGTGTCGTCGTAGCGCAGGACGAAGCGCCCGCCCCGGCTCGTCGCGAACAGCCAGTTGAAGAGCGCCGGCCGCAGATTGCCGATGTGAAGGTAGCCCGTCGGGGACGGCGCGAAGCGAACGGTGATGGTCATGGCCACCGCGATAGACCATGGCGAAGGGCCGGCGCAATCGCGGCGCCGGTCGTCGACCGTTCAGGAGCCGCGCGCACGGCGGGTCATGGCCGGCGCGATCAGCGCCATGACCGCCACGGCAGCGGCGCAGTAGGCGGCCATGGCGACGAGTTGGGCGGGATACGACACGCCGCGATCCAGGAGCAGCCCCGTCATGCCCGGCCCGACCGCGCTCGCCAGCACGAAGACCGGAAACACCAGCGATCGGATCGCGCCGAGATGCCGCGTGCCGTAGAGCTCCGGCCAGAGCGCGCCGAGAAGCGTCGACGACAGGCCGTTCGACAGGCCGACCAGCACCATGAAGCCAAACAGCGCCGCCTCGCTCTCGAACCAGGCGAGCACCAGGCAGCCCATCATCAGCGGAACGAGGAAGAGCGGCAGGATGCGACGCGCCGTGAAGCGGTCGACGATCCAGCCGCCGAGAAGCGTCGAGGCGACGGTGACGGCCGACATCACCGTGAAGCCGGTGGCGAAGAGCGCCGGCGGCCAGCCGCGCAATTCGCCGAGATAGGATTGATGGAAGAGCACCGCGGAGACGATGAAGGGCGCCGCCAGTGTCGCGAGGCAGACGGGGTAGAAGACGGGATCGCGCAGCACTTCGTGGAGCGTCCAGTGGCGCAGGGCGGCGTGCCGCGGGTTCGGCGGCTCGGACAGAGGATCACGCTCGCGGCCCGTCAGCGCCGCGATGACCGGCAGCGCCAGCACGACGAGCAGCGCCGTCGCCACGAGCCAGCTGGTACGCCAGCCGACGAGCCCCACGCCGAGGACGAAGAGCAGCGGCAGGACCGCCTCGCCCGCCTGATTTCCGAGAGAGACGACGGAGACCGCGCGACCGCGCTGCGCCGAGAACCAGCGGCCGGTCGCCGTGAACGCGGTTTGCAACATCATTCCCTGGCCGAACAGGCGCAGGAGGTAGAAGGCGAGGACCAGCATCCAGACGGCCGTGGCATGGGCCAGAAGCGCCGTCGCGAGCGCAAGGCAGAGGATGGTGCCGGCCGCGACCATGCGCGTCGCGAAACGGTCGAGCACGCGCCCGACGATCGGCAGCGTCGCGGCGCTGGCCAGCGTCGCCAGCATGTAGAGAAGGCCGAACGTACCGTTCGACAGGCCGAGTTCGCCGCGGATCGCACCGCCCGACAGCGAAATGAAGAACGTCTGGCCGAAGGACGAGAAGAAGCACAGGAGAAAGCCGGCGCCGAGCCAGCGCAGGTTTTTGGCGAGGAAGAACGCCCAACCCCCTGATCGCGCGCCGACAATCGGATCGAAGGTCACGCCAGATTGCCCTTGACGAAGAACGGCCCGAGCACTTCGAGCGTCAGCAGCCAGGCGAAGAGAACGAGCCCGAGCGCCAGGAAGGCCAGGCCGACATAGAGCTGGCGAGCGGCATGGCGGCGGTCGGGCTCGAATTCGGGACCGAAGGCCAGAACCTGCGTCGCCCGCCAGTAGTCGGCGATGACGAAGCCCCGGGGGCGGCCGACGGTCATCCAGATGCGGCGCATGGCGACGAGGTAGCGGACGACGAACAGCGCGCCGACGAGCACGGCGGCGGAGGCGATGTCGGAGATGGCGGGGATTTCGATCATGGCGTCAGCTACCCTTTCCCGAACGGGTTCGCGACCCCCTTCGCAAGCGGGGTGCGATGCTCGGTGGTTGCCGCATGAAACCGCCGTCGGTTCGTGGCAGAGGCGGGTTCCGTTGACAGCTCGCCGTGATCCGTCGCCAGGCGTCGCGAGCCATCATGGCCGACACGACGCCTGGCGCGTGCGAATCATGCCCGCCATGCTCCATGACGCCGTGGCCGTTGAAGGCGGCATTGCGTGCGCTCCTGTCGGCCTTCCCTGCATCCCGGGCGCGATGCGTGATGCACCCGCGACCTCAGGGCAACACGGCAGCGTCGATCACGCAATTTTCGACGGATGAAGCGTCATTCGGTTTGCAATCTCGGCCGTCAGCCCGACATAGGGGCGCAAGGGAAAGGACCAACCGACGGATCCCTTCGGAGCGCGCGTGAACGAAATCCTTGCACTGATCGACCGGTTCGGTCTCGGCATCGTGTTCATCGGCACCTTCTTCGAAGGCGAGGTGTTCGCGATCATCGGTGGCTTCCTGTCGTATCGGGGCGCCTATCCGATCTGGCTGATGACGGGCTTGGCCTTCGTCGGCTCCTTCTGCGGCGACCTCGCGGTCTTCCTTTTCGCCCGCTACTTCTCGGACAACCGATGGGTGGTCCGCTGGACGAAGAAACCGAAATTCGCGAAGGCTCTTCGCCTCGTCGATCGGTTCCAGGCCTATTTCGTCATCGTCAACCGATACGTCTACGGCCTGCGCATGCCCGGCCTCGTCGCGCTCGGCCTGTCGTCGATCAGCGTTCCCCGCTTTCTGGTGCTGAACTTCATCGGCGCGGGCATCTGGGCGAGCATCTTCACCACGATTGGTTTCGTCTTCGGCTACTCCATCTCGTCCGTGTTCCAGCGGCTGGAAATGATGGAGCACAATGTCATGATCGGCCTCGGCGTCATCGCCGTGGCGCTTGTGGTGTTCTTCGCCTGGCAGCAGGGCGGCTCGGTGATCCGCGACCGCCTCTTCTCCCGTCGTGACAACCGCGACGAGAAGGACGCCGAACTCCAGCCCGTCAGATCCCGAGCCCCGGCTCGCTCCGATCAAGGATCATCGGAATGATGAGGTCTTCCTCGTCCTCCTGATGCCTCACCAGCCTTCGCAACAGCCTCTCGCTGGCATCGGAATAGGCTTCGGAGGCGCGCCGCGCCGTGTCGCCCGGCTTGCCGCCGGCGAGGTTCGTTTCCTGCAGGAAGCGACCGGCCGTCTCGGCAACGGCCTGGAGATCCCGATGGATCACCTCGTGATCGCCTTCGAGCAGATCGAAGCCATGCGCGAGCCGTGCGTCGGCCAGCTGGAACACCGGAAAGTAGTGGGTGTCCTCGATCCGGTGATGCTCGTCGAGCTGCGTCAGGAAGAAATTCAAGCGCGGCACGAACCAGACACGGAACTGGCCGAGGTCGATAACCTGCTCGCGCTGCTGGCCTAGGGCCTCGTCCAGAGCACCACCGAGTTCACGGAACATATCGTGGCGCTGGAGCCAGAAGCGCGCCGTCGGTCCGAGATTGCGGTGCCCGGTCCATACATCGCGGGGATAGCGCAGCAGAAGCTCGCGCAGGTCCGCCGGCAATCCGTGGCGGGTGTCGAGATCGAATGTCGGTTTCACGGCCAGCCCCACGAAAAAGGCCGGACCTTCTGAAAGGTCCGGCCCGCATCACCAACGAAACATCGGAGAGATCAGAAGCTCGCGACCTGTCGCGGCTGCAGCGTCTCATGCTCCTTCTTGATGCGCTCGGCCACGAGGAACGAGAGCTCCAGCGCCTGATTGGCGTTGAGGCGCGGGTCGCAATGCGTGTGGTAGCGATCCGACAGGTCCTCGGCGAGGACCGGCCGTGCGCCGCCTGTGCATTCCGTCACGTCCTTGCCGGTCATCTCGATATGGATGCCGCCGGCATGTGTCCCTTCCGCGCGATGCACATCGAAGAATCCCTCGACCTCGCCGAGGATTCGGTCGAACGGGCGCGTCTTGTAGTCGTTCACCGTGATCGTGTTGCCGTGCATCGGATCGCAGGACCAGACGACCTTGCGCCCTTCCCGCTCCACCGCACGGATCAGACGCGGCAGGTGCTCGGCCACCTTGTCGTGGCCGAAGCGGGTGATGAGCGTCAGGCGGCCCGCCTCGTTCTGCGGGTTGAGCACGTCGATGAGGCGGATAAGATCGTCGGCCTTCAGCGTCGGGCCGCACTTGAGGCCGAGCGGGTTCTTGATGCCACGGCAGTACTCGACATGCGCGTTTTCGAGCTGGCGCGTGCGGTCGCCGATCCAGATCATGTGCCCGGACGTCGCGTACCATTCGCCGCTCGTCGAATCGACGCGCGTCATCGCCTCCTCGTAGCCGAGAAGCAGAGCCTCGTGGCTGGTGAAGAAATCGGTCTCGCGCAGCGCCGGATGTGTCTCGGAAGTGATGCCGATGGCGCGCATGAAGTTCATCGTCTCGGAGATGCGATCGGCCAGCTGGCCGTATCGCTCCGCCTGCGGCGAACCCGACACGAAACCAAGCATCCACTGGTGGACGTTGTCGAGATTGGCGTAGCCGCCCTGTGCAAAGGCGCGCAGGAGGTTCAGCGTCGCCGCCGACTGGCGGTACGCCATCTCCTGGCGTTCCGGGTTCGGAATGCGCGCGGCCTCATCGAACTCGATGCCGTTGACGATGTCGCCGCGATAGGACGGCAGCGTCACGTCGCCCTTCGTCTCGAAGGCCGAGGAGCGCGGCTTGGCGAACTGGCCGGCGATGCGACCGACCTTCACCACCGGCGAGGAGGCGCCGAAGGTCAGCACCACGGCCATCTGCAGGAAGGCGCGGAAGAAATCGCGGATGTTGTCGGCGCCGTGCTCGGCGAAGCTCTCGGCGCAATCGCCGCCCTGCAGCAGGAAGGAGCGGCCCTCGGCCACTTCCGCCAGCGCGCGCTTCAGCTTGCGTGCCTCACCTGCAAAAACGAGGGGCGGAAAGGTCGCCAGACGCTTCTCGGTATCGGCAAGCGCATTCGCGTCGGGATAAGCCGGCACCTGCTCGATCGCCTTCGCACGCCAGCTCGACGGGTTCCAATCCTTCGCCATGACAATCTCCTTCACCGAACGTCTGCCGGCCGTCTCCTCGCGGGTTTTCATGATCCGGGACGGCTTCGCGGCGTTCCCTCATATGGGACGGGCGCTCGGTCGGCGCTTGATGGCACGACGCGGCCGGTTTGTCACCCGTGAGGGCGCGGCGTCCGCCCGATCAGGCCGGATCGCAAAACCAACCGCCGCGGGCCGCCACGAGCGCGTCGAACAGCTCGGCGTCTCCGCCCCGCAGGATTACCGACCGCGGATAGAGCGGCGCCTCGCGATCGCGCAGGATCGCCGTCTCGAAGCCTTCGGTCTCCTCGACGAAGCGGCGAACGCCCGCCTCGCCGTACAGTGAGAGGAACCCCTGCAGCACTGCGTCGAGATAGGACTGCATGATCGTGGCGCCGAGTTCAGCTGCGTCGGGCTCCTCGGGCGACGCTTCGTAGATGAAGATCGGCACGTCCGGCACCGGCGCGTTCTCCACGATGGCATGACCCGGCATCACCACGCGGCGCACGTAGGCAGCTTCGCGCTCGTCCACCGACGGCAGGTGGTCCGCATGGTCGTAGACGACCACGCCCTGCGTCTCGAACCCCTCGTCCGGACGCACCGACAGCAGCGCCATGTTCGGGCTGGCGCGCCGCATCCAGGCCCGCCGCCAGCCCGTGACGGACGCACGGCGGATGCCGAGGAACCGCGTGCGCAGCGTCAGCCGATTGACGAGCGAGCCGTAGCCGAAATAGGCGACGACCCGTCCTTCGGCGGCCAGCCGCGCGAGATCGGGATCGTCCTCGTGGATCGCAGCCGGGGCTGGGGCCGGGCAAGCCTCAGTCATCGATGGTCTTCCCGCCGCGCACGCGATAGGTCGGCTCATACATCGTGACGAGTTCTTCGGCAGCGGTCGGATGCACCGCCATGGTGCGGTCGAAGTCGTCTTTCGTCAGACGGGCCTTGACGCAGATGCCGAGGACCTGCGCCAGCTCGCCGGCATCCGGCCCCAGCACATGGGCGCCGACGACGACGCGCGTTGCCGCATCGACCACGAGCTTCATCAGCATCGTCTCGTCGCGCCCGGTCAGCGTATGGCGCATCGGCTTGAAGCTCGTCCGGTAAACCTCCAACTCCTCGAAGCGCTTGGCCGCCTCGGTCTCGGTGAGACCGACCGTGCCGATCTCGGGATGCGAAAAGACCGCGGTCGGCACCGTCTCGATGTCCGGCTTCGTCGGGCGGTCAAGGAACACAGTGTCGACGAAGCACATCGCTTCGTGGATCGCGACGGGGGTCAGCTGCAGCCGGTTGGTGATGTCGCCGATGGCCCAGATGCCGTCCGCGGTGGTCTTCGAATGGTCGTCGATCCGCACCGCGCCCTTCTCGTCGAGTTCGACGCCCGCCGCCTCGCATCCGAGGTTCAGCGTGTTGGGCAGGCGGCCGACCGCCAGCATCACCTGATCGGCGTCCAGCGACCCACCGCTTTTGAGCTTCGCGGTGAGCCGCCCGTCAGGCGTCCGCTCGACGCCGGTCAGCGTATCGTTGCAGAGAATGCGGATGCCGCGCTTTTCCATCGAGGTGTGCAGGGTCTGCCGCAGGTCGTCGTCGAAGCCGCCGAGGATCTCCGTGCCGCGATAGACGAGCGTGACCCGCGAGCCGAGGCCGGCGAAGATGTTCGCGAACTCGACCGCGATATAGCCCCCGCCGAGAATGACGATTTCACCGGGTAGCTGCTCCAGATGGAACGCCTCGTTCGACGTGATGCAGAGCTCGGCCCCCGGCAGGTCCGCAAAGGGATTGGCCCGCCCGCCGGCGGCAATCAGGATGCGCTCGGCCGTCACCACCGTGTCGGTCTTCAGCAGTCGGACCGCGTGCGGCCCCTCGATCACGGCCCGCGACTCGAAGATCTCGGCTCCCGACCGGTCGAGGTTGCGGCGATAGACGCCTTCGAGCCGATCGATCTCGCGATCCTTCGCAGCAATCAACTTGGCCCAGTCGAACGAGCGTTCGCCGACCGTCCAACCGTAGCCGGCGGCATCCTCGAAGGTCTCGGAGAATTGCGACGCGTAGACGAGGAGCTTCTTCGGCACGCAACCCCGAATGACGCAGGTGCCCCCGTAGCGATACTCTTCGGCGATGCCGACCCTGCGCCCGAGCGCTGCGGTGCGCCGCGCCGCCCGCACGCCGCCGGAGCCGCCGCCGATGACGAAGAGATCGTAGTCGAACGCACGCGTGGCCAAGGTCGCATCTCCATCAAGCGAAAGGGCGACCCGTAGGCCGCCCTTTTCCATCTTATAGCGCGAAAACGAAACGCGTCACTGGGTCGTGGTCGGTGCCGCGGCGGCTGCGGCGTTCGGCGCCATCTTGGCCATGGCGTTGATCGCGGAGGCGCGCAGATCGCGCACGATGCCGTTCGACCAGACGTCGGCCGCGGCCATCATCTCGCGCGACGCGGTCGGTCCCTGCTGGATCAGCTTGCGACCGGCCTCGGACTTGTAGAACTCGGCAATCTCGCGAAGCTCCTGCTCGGTAAAGAGCTTGGCGTAGATGCGGGCGATCTCGTTCTCGAGCGCACCGCGGCGCGGCGCGAGCGCGATCGCGCTCTCGTCGACCATGTCGGAGATCTGGCTCTGGAGATCCGGGTTGTTGACGATCAGCTCGGCCTTGATCTGCGTCGCGGCGTTGAGAAGGATCTGGTCGAACTGCTCGGTCGTATCGATCGAATCGACGGCCTCACGCGCCGCCGCCAGATGCGACGGGCTGGCGTCCTGGGCCAGGGCAGGCGCGGCCGACAGGCCGGCGACGGCCACGGTAGCCAACATTGCACGACGCAGCATTTCGCTGAGAGCCATCAAGGGTCTTTCTCCATCCATTTCGATCGACGGGAGGTCGGTGCTTCCCGTGCCAAACTCCGCCCCGGCCCGCAAGCCCCTCCGGCGTCTGTCATCCGGCGTCCAGCACTTCGATGCCGTCCGTGCCGGCCAGGATCACGGTGCTCGCCAGACCGAGGAACAGGCCGTGCTCGACCACGCCCGGAATCGCATGCAGGGCTGCCGACAGCGCTTCTGGATCGGGAATGCGGCCAAATGATGCGTCGATGATAAGGTGCCCGCCGTCGGTGATGAAAGGGTCGTCCCCGGTCTTGCGCAGCCGCAGCTCGCCGGACAGGCCGACAAGTGCGGCGGCCCGCTCGACCGCCAGCAAGGTCGACACGATGCCGAAGCCGTTGACCTCGATCGGCAACGGGAAGGCTCCGAGCGTCGCCACCTTCTTCGAAGCATCGGCGATCACCAGCATGCGGGCCGAGGCAGCCGCGACGATCTTCTCGCGCAGCAGTGCACCGCCGCCGCCCTTGATCAATCGGAAGGCGGGATCGACCTCGTCGGTGCCGTCGATCGTCAGGTCCAGTTCCGGCAGATCCTCGAGCGTCGCCAGCGGCACGCCGCAATCGCGGCAGAGCGCGGCCGTGCGCTCCGAGGTCGGCACGCCCACGATGCGGAGCCCCCCGGTGATGCGCTCGCCCAGCACCCGCACGAACGCCTCGGCGGTCGAGCCGGATCCGATGCCGAGGCGCATGCCGCTCTCGACCCGTCCGACGGCCTCCTTGGCCACCCGCTGCTTCAAAGCCTGAGCGTCCATAGCCGTTCCCCCTTCGGTGACCTCCCGACGCGTCTACCGCATCGGCAGATGAACGCAACCGCCTATCGAGACGCTCCACATCGCCGGCCCGTCTCGTCGATAAGGATTTCTTGGCGATTGACCCCGCAGACTGTGACTCGAATGCGCCACGGCCGGACAGAAGCGAAGGGCACGGCCTTCGCGCGAGCGGGTTCGCACGCCTTTGCCTTGACCTCTTCCCTGCCCCAGACAAAGTCCGAAGCCATGAGCGCTGTCCGCCCCCTTCGCAATGTCGCCTCGTCCGCAACCGTCAGGGCGAACCGCGCTCTGCCGGAGATCGAGACGTTCGCGTCCCGCTCGCCTCTCGTGGTCTTCGACCTCGACGGCACGCTGGTCGACACGGCCCCTGATCTCGCAGCCAGCCTCAACCACTGCTGTGATACGGCGGACCTTCCCGTCAGCACGCTCAACGCGGTGCGTGTCGACGCGGGCCGCGGCGCGCAGGCCATGCTCCGGGCCGCTTATGCACGAGCGGGCCGCGAACTTTCGGCTGTCGAGTTGGCCGATCAGACGGAGCGTTTCCTCGGCTATTACCGAGCCAACATCGCCGTCCATTCGCAGCTCTATCCCGGCGCCCTCGAAGCTCTCGACCGTCTGGCCCGATCGGGCGCCCGGCTCGCCGTCTGCACGAACAAGACGGAGGCGCTGGCCGTCCGCCTGCTCGACGCGTTGCAACTGTCCGATCGGTTCGCCGCCATCTGCGGCGCCGACACGTTCTCCGGTCGCAAGCCTGATCCGGTCCACCTGCTCGGCACGATCGCCCGAGCGGGCAGCGACCTGCGCTCGACCGTCATGATCGGCGACAGCGCAACCGACATGGACGCCGCACGCCGGGTCGGCATTCCAGCGGTTCTCGTCACCTTCGGCTACGACACGGGACCGTCCGTCCGCCAGATCGCCGACGCCGCGATCGAGCGCTACGACGACCTCGACGTCGACCTTCTCTCCCGTCTTTTCGACGATCGCCACGAATTTCGTGCGATCTGAACGCCGGCTGCCATGCATTTTTCGAAGGCAAGCACGGCCACGCGATTGACGCCGAGAGGGATTCGGCCCTATAGCACCGTCATCCGCCGCTGATCATTCCAGACGGCCAGCGGGCGCGTAGCTCAGCGGGAGAGCACCTCGTTCACACCGAGGGGGTCACAGGTTCGATCCCTGTCGCGCCCACCATTTTCTGATAATCCAAGACGTCGCATACCATCTCTGAAGATGAATCACGGGTCAGCCCTTGAGAGGGTCTGGCCAGTACGCGATCATATCCGTCCGATCCAACATGCACGTCATCAGGCGATACGTGACGCCAGCGCTCCCAACATCCTGCACCGACGGGGCGACCGATCCCATGCGTTGACTTGCCTCAGTGGGCGCGTCAGGTACGGTCGCTGCAAGGCTCGACCAATCAGCACATGGCATTCGACATGCCCAAGCCCATGGATGACGATGCCACGACCGATGCGCTCGATCGCCTTCCTCGCCAGCGAGACCTTCGAGGCGCAGGAAGCGTTTCACCGGCTGCAGTCACTCTACCCGACGAGCGATGCTGAGACCGCCGACGTTGTGGTCGCGCTCGGTGGTGACGGCTTCATGCTGCAGGTGCTTCACCGCTTCATGGACACGGGCAAGCCGATCTACGGGATGAACAAGGGAACGATCGGGTTCCTGATGAACGATTACCGCGAGGGCGACCTGATCGAGCGCGTGAACCGCGCCGTCGAGAACGAGATCCGGCCCCTCACGATGACGGCGGTGGACGAGGACGGGCTCAGCCACTCGGCGCTCGCGATCAACGAGGTCGCGCTGTTCCGCCAGTCCTATCAGGCCGCACGCCTCAAAATCTCGATCGACGGGAAGGTGCGTCTCGAAGAGCTGGTCTGCGACGGCGTTCTCGTCGCGACTCCGACGGGCTCGACGGCCTACAACCTGTCCGCTCAAGGACCGATCATTCCGATCGACGCGCCGCTCCTGGCCTTGACCCCCGTCAGCGCGTTCCGTCCGCGGCGCTGGCGCGGTGCCCTCCTGTCGAACCGCCAGACGGTGGATATCGAAGTGTTGGAGGCCGACAAGCGACCGGTGAACGCAGTCGCCGATCACCGCGAGGTGAAGTCGGTCCGCCATATCCGAATCTGCGAATCGAAGGACCTGCGCAGTCTCGTCCTCTTCGACCCCGAACATTCCTGGGACGAGCGGATTCTGGCCGAGCAGTTCCGCTACTGATCAGGCCGCGAGATAGTGCGCGGTGCGGTGGCGTGTCGTCATCCGCTGCGTCTCGCTGGCGAGACGATGCAGGAGCACGCCGAGTTCCTCGAACTGCGGTCCGTTGTCCGCACGGCGATAGCTGAGCACCACTCGCTCCATCACGGTGGCCGCGACGTCGGCACGGTCGAGGTCGTCGCTCCATGCCATGTCCCGCCAGACACGCACGGCACTGAGCAAAAGTGGCACGACGGCGAGCGGTAGCCCGGCCGCCGAGGTCAGGGCCGCAAAGGCGGGTTCGCGTGCCTCGGCCACGATGGCCCGAACGCGCATTGCGGGCACGGCCGACAGGCGCGCCAGCGAGGACGCGAAGAGATCGATGCGTCCGCTGCACACGGCTCTGACGAGGACCGCGGTGTTCAGCTGGCCGCTGGCGCGCAGATGCTCGACGAAGGGCGCGAGATCCTCCGGCGTCAGAAGATCGATCAGCGACGCTGTCGCCTGCTCCGCGACATCCTCGCGCAGATGCGCGAGACGCACCGCGCCGGTGGCATTGCGGACAAAGTCCGATCCGCACAGGGCATCGCCGAGCCGGAGCAGCAGCGCATGGCGCATGGCCGCCGGCAGGTCGTCCCGCTGCAGGAGAGCGTTGCGGATGCGGGGGTGGTCCGCGAACTCAGCGGCGAGCGTTCGAAGCGTCTCTGACGGGAGATCCCCGTCCGCGTTCCCTGCGAGCTCGAGACAGACCTCGGCGTCGCTGGTGGCGACGAGAGCCTGTGCCGTTCGTTCGTCGAGGTTTGGGCGACGGGCGATCGCCACGCGGAGCGCCGTGCTCCCTTGGCGCACGAGCGCAACGAGATCGTCCGGCGACAGGAGCGGCGACTTCTCGGCGACACCGACAGCCACCTCGTCGACATCGTTTGCCAGGGTTCGAACGAGTTGGCGAGACACGAGGTCGGACGCTTCTACGTAGTCGGCGATCGTCCGGCGAACGCGGGGCGACGGATCGTCGAGAGCGAAGATCAGTGCGGCCTCGGCCTGGCGGATCTCGGTAGGAAGAAACTTGCGGCCCACGACGGCATCCGCCAGCAAAGCGACGCCCGAGCAGCGCTCGGCCGTATTGGCCGTCTCGCACCATTTGACGAAGTGTTGAGCAAGCATGGGCGGCCCCGGAACCGGCAACGATCTGCCGTCTCCATTCCTGCCATGCAATCCTTTAGGAAGCGTTCACCACGTCTTCGAACGATCCCTTCATCATAGACCGCGAGTGTCGTCTGTCAGAAGGTCTTCAAGGCGATGGCGAGCCCATGCCGATTGTTGGTCCGGAGCGGCGACCATCGAGCGAGCGGGATCCATCTCCTATCGTTCCAGAGTTGATCATCGCTCATGCACGGCGCCGCAGCGCTCAGGCTGCCGCCCAACTCGTAGGCATCGACGACGACGGGTTGAACTCCGCGCTGGACCTCGGAGGTGCCAAGGCTGACGTGGCATCAGCTTCGACCTTCTATCCGTCATCAAGGGCGGTCGGGCCCCGAGGACCCGACCGCCAAGTTCTGTCGGGCCGTCTCAGCCCTTTGTGTTCACGGCGTCCTTGAGGCCCTTGCCGGGCGCGAACTTCGGCACGTTGCGGGCCGGAATATCAACTTCCGCACCAGTGGACGGGTTACGGCCCTTCGAGGCGGCGCGGTGCGAAACCGAGAAGGTGCCGAAGCCGACGAGGCGAACGTCGTCGCCCTTCGCCATCGCGTCCTGCAGCGCCTCGAACACCGCATCGACGGCGCTGGTGGCGTCCTGCTTCGACAGGCTCGACTTTTCGGCGACCGCCGAGACCAGCTCGTTCTTGTTCATGCGTTCTCTCCAAACCTGAGGGCGTCTTGCGACCCGGGGCGTCACGATGATCAAAAGACCGCCGACGTTCAAGGATGAGATGCGCGAAAAGCCGAGAAAACAAGCCTTCCAAACCAAAAATGCCGCCCCGAAGGGCGGCATTCCCAGATTTTTCGAGGTCGGGATCAGTGTGCGACGGCCGAAGCCTGATCGTCGCCCGAGTCGCGAATCGGAACGACCTCGTCCGATTCGGTCCACTCGATCGCTTCCGGCATGCGCACGAATGCATGCTGGAGCACCTCGCCCATCCGCGAGACCGGCACGATCTCCAGAGCGTTCTTCACGTTGTCCGGGATGTCCACCAGATCCTTGGCGTTCTCCTCAGGAATCAGAACCTTCGTCATCCCACCGCGCAGAGCGGCCAGCAACTTCTCCTTCAGACCGCCGATCGGCAGCACCCTTCCCCGCAACGTGATCTCGCCGGTCATGGCGATATCACGCCGCACGGGTATGCCCGTCATCACCGAGATGATCGCCGTGGCCATCGCGACACCCGCAGACGGACCATCCTTCGGCGTCGCGCCTTCGGGGACGTGAACGTGGATGTCGCGCTTGTCGAACAGCGGCGGCTTGATGCCGTACTCGATAGCGCGGCTCCGCACGTAGGACGCGGCGGCGGAGATCGACTCCTTCATCACGTCCTTGAGGTTGCCCGTCACCGTCATCTTGCCCTTGCCGGGCATCATCACGCCTTCGATCGTGAGCAACTCGCCGCCGACCTCGGTCCAAGCCAGACCCGTCACCACGCCGACCTGATCCTCGGCCTCGGCCTCACCGTAACGATACTTCGTTACACCGAGATAGTCGGCCAGATTGGCGGCGGTCACCGCCACGGACGTCACTTCGCCCTTGAGGATCTGCGTGACGGCCTTGCGCCCGAGCTTCATCAACTCGCGTTCGTAGGACCGCACGCCCGCCTCGCGGGTGTAGCGACGCGCGATCTCGCGCAGCGCATCTTCGGAGACCGAGAACTCCTCGGGACGAAGGGCGTGATCGCGGATCGTCTTCGGCAGCAGATGCCGCTTCGCGATCTCGATCTTCTCGTCCTCGGTGTAGCCCGCGATCCGTATGATCTCCATCCGGTCCATGAGCGGCCCTGGGATGTTCAGCGTGTTCGCGGTGGTCACGAACATGGTCGCCGAGAGATCGTACTCGACCTCAAGATAGTGATCCATGAACGTTGCGTTCTGCTCGGGATCGAGAACCTCGAGCAGGGCCGACGAGGGATCGCCGCGGAAGTCCTGGCCCATCTTGTCGATCTCGTCGAGCAGGAAGAGCGGGTTGGACCGCTTCGCCTTCTTCAACGACTGGATCACCTTGCCCGGCATAGAGCCGATGTAGGTGCGGCGATGCCCGCGGATCTCCGCCTCGTCGCGCACACCGCCGAGCGCCATACGAACGTACTCACGTCCGGTGGCACGCGCGATCGACTTGGCGAGCGAGGTCTTGCCGACGCCGGGAGGACCGACGAGGCAGAGGATCGGACCCTTCAGCTTCGACTGGCGGCTCTGGACGGCGAGATACTCGATGATCCGCTCCTTCACCTTATCGAGGCCGTAATGCTCCTCGTCGAGGATCGCTTCAGCCTTCTTCAGGTCGATCTTGATCTTCGACGGCTTGCCCCAGGGCAGGCCGAGCAGCCAGTCGAGGTAGTTGCGCACGACGGTGGCCTCGGCCGACATCGGGCTCATCTGCTTCAGCTTCTTCAGCTCGCCGGCGGCCTTTTCCTTGGCCTCCTTCGACAGCTTCGTCTTGCCGATGCGTTCCTCGATCTCGGCGATTTCGTCGCGGCCTTCCTCGCCGTCGCCGAGTTCCTTCTGGATCGCCTTCATCTGTTCGTTGAGATAGTACTCGCGCTGCGTCTTCTCCATCTGCCGCTTGACGCGCGAGCGAATGCGCTTCTCCACCTGGAGCACCGAGATCTCGGCCTCCATGAAGCCCAGCGCACGCTCGAGACGCTCGCGGACGCTGACGATGCCCAGCATCTCCTGCTTCTCGACGATCTTGATCGCGAGATGCGAGGCGACGGTGTCGGCCAGCTTCGAATAGTCGTCGATCTGCCCTGCGGCGCCCACGACTTCCGGCGAGATCTTCTTGTTGAGCTTAACGTAGTTCTCAAACTCCGAGATCACCGAACGCGCCAGCGCCTCGACCTCGACGGGGTCGTCTTCCGCATCGGGAACGACGACGGCCGAGGCTTCGTGCCATTCGGTGCGCTCGGTGAAAGCCGAGATCCGGGCGCGTGACACGCCCTCGACGAGAACCTTCACGGTTCCGTCGGGAAGCTTGAGAAGCTGCAGGACGTTGGCGAGCGTCCCGAGGTCGTAGATCGCGTCGGGTGCGGGATCCTCGTCGCCGGCGTTCTTCTGCGTCGCCAGCAGAATCTGCTTGTCGGCGCCCATGACCTCTTCGAGCGCCTTGATCGACTTCTCGCGGCCGACGAAAAGCGGCACGATCATGTGCGGGAACACAACGATGTCGCGCAGCGGCAACACCGGATAGGGAGCGGCGGAAGTCTCGGAACCGCCTGCGGATGTCGGGTTCGACATGGAAGTCCTTTCTGCGGCCTTGGCCGCCAGAGGCCCTGTCGCGCCAACCCCGAAGGCATCGACGCGAAGACCTTTTCGCACCTGCAATGTGGATCCTCGGGCTGGTCGGTTCAAGCCGCGGTAGCCAAGGGAGTGGCGCCTGCGATGAACAGTCCGGTCAGCTTCGGGAGCCGCGGCAAAACGAAGAAACCCGCCCCGGCAGTCCGGGACGGGCTTGATGGCAACTCAGTCTCGAAGGCCGGCAAATGCCTCAGGCACTGACGGTCTCCTTCTCGTCCTTGCGCTCGGCGTAGATGTAGAGCGGACGGGCGTTCCCATCGATCACCTCTTCCGAGATGACGACTTCCTGCACGCCTTCGAGTGTCGGGAGGTCGAACATCGTATCGAGCAGCATAGACTCCATGATGGAGCGCAGACCACGAGCACCGGTCTTGCGGTCGATCGCCTTGCGGGCGATCGCCTTCAAGGCGTCCTCGTGGAAGGACAGCTCGACATTCTCCATCTCGAACAGACGCTGATACTGCTTAACCAGTGCGTTCTTCGGCTCGACGAGGATCTGCACGAGCGCCGGCTCGTCGAGGTCCTCGAGCGTCGCCAGCACGGGCAGACGACCGACGAACTCGGGGATCAGACCGAACTTCAGGAGATCCTCGGGCTCGACCTTGCGGAACAGCTCGCCGGTGCGACGATCCTCGGGGCTCTCGACGGTCGCCGCGAAGCCGATCGAGGTCTTGCGACCGCGGTCCGAGATGATCTTGTCGAGACCGGCAAAGGCGCCACCGCAGATGAAAAGGATGTTTGCCGTATCCACCTGCAGGAATTCCTGCTGCGGATGCTTCCGGCCACCCTGCGGCGGCACGGAGGCGACGGTGCCTTCCATGATCTTCAGCAGCGCCTGCTGGACGCCCTCGCCCGAAACGTCGCGGGTGATCGAGGGATTGTCCGACTTGCGGCTGATCTTGTCGATCTCGTCGATGTAGACGATGCCACGCTGCGCTCGCTCGACGTTGTAGTCGGCCGACTGCAGCAGCTTGAGGATGATGTTCTCAACATCCTCGCCGACGTAGCCCGCCTCGGTCAGCGTCGTCGCGTCCGACATTGTGAAGGGAACGTCGAGGATGCGCGCCAGCGTCTGTGCCAGCAGCGTCTTGCCGCAACCGGTCGGGCCCATCAGCAGGATGTTGGACTTCGCCAGTTCGACGTCGTTGTTCTTCGACGCGTGCGCCAGCCGCTTGTAGTGGTTGTGCACCGCGACCGACAGGACCTTCTTTGCGAAGGACTGGCCGATGACGTAATCGTCGAGAACCGCGATGATCTCCTGCGGGGTGGGAACGCCCTCGCGCGACTTCACCATCGAGGATTTGTTTTCCTCGCGAATGATGTCCATGCAGAGTTCGACGCACTCGTCGCAGATGAAGACCGTCGGGCCAGCGATCAGCTTGCGGACTTCGTGTTGGCTCTTCCCGCAGAAAGAGCAGTAGAGCGTATTCTTGGAATCGCCGCCGCTCACTTTGCTCATCGTTCTTCCTTCCGTTCCGCACCTCGGACTTGGAGGTCCGGAGCCAGGTCGCGAGACCCTTTCATAATCCTATGCTGCAACGCGCACAAAGCAACCGCTGGATCCCACGGCGCAAATCCGGGAATCATGACGGATTTGCAGCCGTAGGGTAGCGCTTTCATCCTTGATCGACGCTTAACACCAGCGAACAGCCTGATACGCTAGCTGCCGCAAATGGCGAGATCATGGAGAACCGTCAACCGGCCGCCTTGGCCTCCATCGCCTCGCGCGACGAATAGACCTTGTCGATCAGTCCGAAATCCTTCGCCTCGTCCGACGTCATGAAGTGGTCACGATCAAGCGTGCGTTCAATGGTCTCGTAGTCCTGACCGGTGTGCTCGACATAGACCTCGTTCAGGCGGCGCTTGAGCTTAATGATGTCCTGCGCGTGACGCTCGATATCCGAGGCCTGACCCGAGAAGCCGCCGGATGGCTGGTGGACCATGATGCGGGCGTTCGGCGTTGCGAAGCGCATGTCCTTGTGACCGGCGCACAGCAGCAGCGAGCCCATCGAGGCCGCCTGCCCCATGCAGACGGTCGAGACCGCCGGCTTGATGAACTGCATCGTGTCGTAGATCGCCATGCCCGACGTGACGACGCCGCCCGGCGAGTTGATGTAGAGCGAAATTTCCTTTTTCGGGTTCTCGGCCTCGAGGAAGAGGAGCTGGGCGCAAACCAGCGTCGACATGCCGTCCTCGATCGGGCCGGTGATGAAGATCACCCGCTCCTTCAGCAGACGGGAGAAGATGTCGTAGGCGCGCTCGCCCCGGTTCGTCTGCTCCACGACCATCGGCACAAGGTTCATCGCGGTCTCAAGAGGGTGCTTCATCGTCGTCTCTCGTGGAAGGTGGAAGTCGAATGACGTCCCGAAGTGCCGAATCGGGGCGGTATGGCGTGATCCCGTAGATAGGACTCCGATAGCGGTCTGTGCAAGGAGCGGGCTTGTGGGAGGGTTGCGTCTCGGACGCGGACACATTCCGTCGCGCCGCACGTCTCGGCAGATCGCAAGCCGTCAGACCGGCAGGCGCGCAACGAAAAAGGGCCGATCTCTCGACCGGCC
Organism: Aureimonas sp. AU12; assembly: GCF_001463705.1. GTDB lineage: Bacteria > Pseudomonadota > Alphaproteobacteria > Rhizobiales > Rhizobiaceae > Aureimonas. Next base: position 56,982 of record NZ_BBWH01000002.1, read on the forward strand.
CTTCCAACGATAATCGAGATGCGGCCGATCAGGCGGCCGCGATCTCGTCCTCGTCTTCCTTCATCAGCTCTTCCTTCGTCACCGTCTTGTCGGTGACGTCGACAGTGGCGAGCAGGTGATCGACGACCTTCTCTTCGTAGATCGGCGCGCGCAGGCTCTGAACGGCTTCCGGCGTGTTGCGGAAGTAGTCGTAGACCTGCTGCTCCTGGCCCGGATACTGGCGAACCTGCTCGATCACGGCCTTCTGCAGTTCGTCGTCGGAGACGGTCACGCCGGCCTTCTCGCCGATCTCGGAGAGCACGAGCCCGAGGCGCACCCGGCGCTCGGCAAGCTTGCGGTACTCCTCGCGCGCCTTCTCCTCCGTCGTCTCTTCATCCTCGAAGGACTTGCCGCTCTGCTGAAGCTCCCGCGTGACCTGCGTCCAGATGTTGTTGAACTCGGCCTCGACCAGCTTCTTCGGCAGCTCGAAGTCATAGTCGCCGTCGAGCGCGTCGAGCAGCTGACGCTTCACCTTCTGGCGTGTCGCCTGACCGAACTGGCTTTCGATCTGGCCCCGGACGATCTCGCGCAGGCGGTCGATGGATTCCAGACCCATCTTCTTGGCCAGCTCGTCGTCGAGGTTCAACTCGTCCGGCTTGGCGACGGCCTTCACGGTGACGTCGAACACCGCCTGCTTTCCGGCCAGGTGCGCCGCACCGTAATCCTCGGGGAAGCTGACCTCGACCTTCTTGTCCTCGCCGGCTTTCACGCCGACCAGCTGGTCTTCGAAGCCAGGGATGAACTGGCCAGAGCCGATTACGAGGTTCGAGTCCTCGGCGGTGCCGCCCTGGAAGGCATCGCCATCGATCTTGCCGACGAAGTCCATGGTAATCCGGTCGCCGGTTTCGGCTGCGCCGTCCTTCGGCTCAAAGGTGCGCGCGTTCTCGGCGATCCGCTTGACCTGATCCTCGACCTCCGTCTCGGCGATCTCGACCACCGGACGCTCGATCTTGATCGCGTCGGTGCCCTTGAGCTCAAAGGTCGGCAGCGTCTCGTAGGACACGGTGAAGCGGAAGTCGCTCTCGCCGCGCAGGACCTTCTCGGCCTCCGACTCGTCCTCGGTCATCTGGATTTCCGGCTGCATGGCCGAGCGCTCGTTGCGCTCCGCGATCACGTTGCGCGGGGTCTCGTTCACGATCTGGTTGACGATCTCCGCCATGATCGAGCGGCCATACGTCTTGCGCATATGGCTCATCGGGATCTTGCCGGGCCGGAAACCCTTGAGCTTGACCTGATCCTTGACCTCGAAGAGGCGAGTCTGCAGCCGTGCCTCAAGGTCCGAAGCCGGCACGACGACCTCGATCTCGCGCTGGAGGCCCTCGGCCTTGGTTTCCTTAACCTGCATCGTCAACCCTTTATGGTCTGCGACGGCAGGCGGCTGAGGCCCGTCGTCGCTCTTTGAATTCGTTTTGGACGGGACTGGTGCGGGTGGAGGGACTCGAACCCCCACGCTTTTAGGCGCTAGAACCTAAATCTAGTGCGTCTACCAATTCCGCCACACCCGCTCGGCACGCCGTGAACGATCCCGTCACGCGGCGCGGGCCTCTATATCACCGGTGCAAACGTCGTCAAAGTTTAAAAGCCTGCACTGCTGCGCGCACACGGAGGCGACGTGGACATCCGAATTCCCCTGACCACGGAACGGCAACCGAGTGCCATGCACTCAGCGAAGGTGAAGGTTTCGTCAACGTTCGCGCACAAAATGTTGCATTGCGATACGGCGTGTGTGCGGAAGGCCCGCAAATGAAGGGCCCGAGAACGTTTGCTGCGATGCATCATCCGCAGGGCTGCCATGCGGTTTCGGTTCTGGCGCATCCATCGGTATGCACTTAGGTTCTGGTCATCGAAGCGGGGCTTCAACTCGGCCCCGAACTTCAAACGATTAGATCTTCCTCCGACCTTCAAGGTTTCCGACCATGAACATCGTTCGCTCCTACAACAACTGGCGCCGCTACCGCGACACGTGCAGCGAGCTGAACCGCCTGTCGCAGCGCGAACTGTCAGACCTCGGCATCGCCCGCTCCGACATCCGCGTCGTCGCCCGTCAGGCCGTCCGCTAAACTTTCCTCCCTTCGCATCGGGTCGTTTCTCCTCCCAAGGGACCCGAGCGGAACAGCGCCTGCGGATTCTCCTCCCGCCGCAGGCCTCCACACGACACCCGCCGGTCCTCCCCCGGCGGGTGTCGTCGTTTCAGGGTGTTCGCACTCGAAGCCCCGCGCTTTCATCCCTGTGAATCGGGTGATAAAAAGCGCGATGACCCAGACACCCATCCATATCGTCGGCGGCGGGCTCGCCGGTTCTGAAGCTGCCTGGCAGGTTGCCGAGGCCGGCATTCCCGTGATCCTGCACGAGATGCGGGGCGTTCGCCCGACCGACGCGCACAAGACGGATTCGCTCGCCGAACTCGTCTGCTCCAACTCATTCCGCTCCGACGACGCGACGAGCAATGCCGTCGGCGTTCTCCACGCCGAAATGCGGCTCGGCGGTTCGCTCATCATGCGCTGCGCGGACCGCCATCAAGTGCCGGCGGGTGGTGCGCTCGCGGTGGACCGCGACGGTTTCGCCGAAGCTGTTACCGCGGAAATCGCCCGCCATCCGCTCATCGAGGTTCGCCGTGAGGAGGTGGAAGGCCTGCCGCCCACCGAGTGGGGTTCGACCATCGTCGCAACCGGGCCGCTCACGGCTCCCGCTCTCGCCGACGCGATCCGGGCGGAGACGGGCGCCGACGCCCTCGCCTTCTTCGACGCCATCGCCCCGATCGTCCATTTCGAGACGATCGACCTCGACAAGGCTTGGTTCCAGTCGCGCTACGATAAGGTCGGGCCCGGCGGCACCGGCAAGGACTATGTGAATTGCCCGCTCGACCGCGAGCAATACGAGGCTTTCGTCGCGGCACTCGTCGCGGGCGACAAGACCGAGTTCCACGAGTGGGAGGGCACGCCCTATTTCGACGGCTGCCTGCCGATCGAGGTCATGGCCGAGCGTGGTCCCGAGACGCTTCGTCACGGCCCGATGAAGCCGATGGGCCTGACCAACGCCCACCAGCCGGACATCAAGGCCTACGCGGTCGTCCAGCTGCGCCAGGACAATGCGCTGGGCACGCTCTACAACATGGTCGGCTTCCAGACGAAGCTGAAATATGCCGAGCAGGTGCGGATCTTCCGCACGATCCCGGGGCTCGAAAACGCCGAGTTCGCGCGGCTGGGCGGCCTCCATCGCAACACCTATCTGAACTCGCCGACGCTGCTCGATGCCTCGTTGCGCCTTCGCTCGCGCCCGCAGCTGCGCTTCGCCGGCCAGATCACCGGCTGCGAGGGCTATGTCGAATCGGCGTCGATCGGACTGCTGGCTGGGCGGTTCGCTGCGGCCGAAGCGCTGGGCGAAGCCTTGGCTCCGCCGCCGCTCACGACCGCCATGGGCTCGCTTCTCGGCCACATCACCGGCGGACACCTCGTGACCGACGAAGAGCCTGGCAAGCGGTCGTTCCAGCCGATGAACGTCAATTTCGGGCTCTTCCCACCGATCGAGACGCCGCGCGAAGAGGGCAAGCGGCTTCGCGGCAAGGAAAAGACCAACGCCAAAAAGCAGGCGATGGCGCGCCGGGCTTTGGCAGACTTCAGCGATTGGCTGGCGGGCGATCGTCCGGCTGCGATGGCGGCGGAGTAGCGTCGGACCACTCGGCGGACCGCAGGAGCAGCGTCAAGGTCGCGGCCTGCGCCAAGCGCGATACGCCGTCTACGACAAGATGCTCGATGATGACGCGAACGTGGCGTCCGTTGTGGGAGACCAAATCGCTCAGTCCGGCTGGGCGGTCCACGCTTGCGGGGTTCGGCTCCGCGAGCAGTTCGGCGACCACGGCAGCAAGGTCGAGCCCGTCCAAGGTCCCGTTCCACGTCATGGCGAGGCGGTTCGCTTCGAGGCGAAGACCGAGCGTCGATGAATCTGGAGGTCCGCCCTCTTCCACTTGGCGACTGATGAACCCGCGATCGTAGCTGGCGAGGTCCAACGGCTGCGGCAGCACCCGCCGGAGCACGGTGTCGGTGAGATCAGGCGCGGAACCACGATCGAGGCCAAGCACGGTCCTGACGCTCGCTACGCTCACGGGCGACGCAGACCACTCCGGTGCGTCAGCCACCCCTGGCGCCAGCAACGGACGGATGCGCGACAGTTCCGCGACGCTTTCGAGCGCGAACAGCCGTGACTCCAGCCGGCGCCGGTCTGCTTCCGGCAGTGAAGAGATACCATCCGGCAGCTTGCCGAGACGGCCCGAGAACTCCGAACGGATCAGGTCCGTCTGGCTTCGCCCGACACTTTCGGCGACACCCCAGGGGCCGAACGTCGAGAGCGCCAGCAACAGCACCGGGACACAGCCGAGAAACCGGATATCTCCGCGCCATTGCGGGACGAGTTGCGCGGCCATCCCCAGCATCACCGCCAAGCCCCAGAGGCCGAGGTAGTAGCGCTCGACTGTCAGCCCCTCGGCCGAAATCCGCAGCCACAGTGCGTAGGCGAGAAGCGCCACCGGTGCGAACAGGATCGGCACCCACAGCCGGGCGAACAGGCGAAGCGGCGCCGTCTCGCCGCGAAACGGATCGACGGCTATCCGCAGGCAGAGGACCAGAAGCGCATAGGTCGCAACGATCCATCCGATCTCACCTCGTGGAAGATCGCCACTGAGCACGATCCGGCCGATATAGATGTGAAGAACGAGGGCCGTCGCCAGCACGAGCGGCGCCATCACCCATTCGAACAGCGGGCGAACCGCTCGCACGAGGCGATCGTCCCCGTCGAAGCCGATCGGCGCGTGATCCGCCGGCGGGATGCGGCCCAAGGCGAAGAGCGGACCCACCAGCGTCAGGGCGATCGTCAGCAGATAGGCGTCGAGATCGGCCAGGAGATCGGCGCGGAAGAGGTATCGGATCATCTCCAGAAGTGTCACGACGCCGAACAGGAAGACGAGCACGGACAAGAAGGCGAGCGCAACTCCGACCGCCGTCCAGAGCGTGAAGCTCCAGAAGTCGCGTCCCGACCCACGTCCGGCAAATGGCGCGAGCGGCACGGCGAACAGCGATGCGATGATGAGCGCCGGCGCGTAGACCGGGAGCGGCTGAGACCACCAGATCGCACCCCCGATCAGGGCGGCCGATCCGGCACTGGCCGCCAACGACAACCCGCGCCCGGCACCATATGATTCGAAACAAAGCGCGACGGCCACGGAGATCGCGGCGCCAGCCGAAAGCGAGGCGACGAGCCGTAGGATCTCGTCATAACCGTCGAGTCGCCCGGCCTGCTCGGCGAGCGAGATCCCGCAGAGACCGAGGACAAGCAGCACCGTGACAGGGAAACGCAGGGCCGCAAGAGAGGCGCCCGCTCCGAGGGAGCGAAGGTACCGTGTCAGGCGTACGGTGGGCGTCATGCGAACTCCCGGCTTCCGAGCGTCACCGTCGCATCAGGCGCCAATACGTCCAAAGGCGCTTGAACGGCGACGAAGCAGACGTTTCGCTGCCGGTCTCCAGCGCTGTCAGATAGCGCCGCGACAGGAAGGCGGGAAGACACGCGGGCCGCAGCGATGGCGCAACCTTCGGCCAAGCGGCCTCCGCCTTCGCCATGTGATCCGCCGCGAACGCGATCATCGCCGCCCGCGCAGGTTCGGCCACCTCCCCCCCCCGCAACCAATCGCCCGCCTCGACGCCCGTCGCTTCGAGAAGGTCGGCTGGCAGGAAGATCTGGTTGCGGGCGCGGTGCAGGGAGGCAGATCGCAGGACGCCCGTCGCGACCTGCGCGACGCCTGCGTGGCCCGCCGCGTCCGAGGCGCTCGCGGCGGCAGACCGGTCGAGTACCATGCAGGCGAGCATGATCAGCGCCGACGCCGTCTCCCCGGCATAGGCCTCGAACTCGGTGCGGCTCGGCATCGGATCGTCGTAGAGATCGAAGATGCGCGCTTCGAGCCAGCGATCAAACGCGGCGATTGGCAGTTCGAACCGGCGCACCGTGTCGAGAAGAGCCGCAGCCACCGGGGAACCGCCACCGTCGCCGGCACCCTCCGCGGCCTCCAGCAGATCACGCCACCATTGCAGGCGGATCTCGCCGGGCAGCGGCTGGCTGACGAGATCGCGAATGCGCCCCGTCTCGATGTTGAAGGCATAGAGCGCGAACAGAGCATCCTGCCGGTCGACGGGGGCGAAGCCGACCGACACCGCACGGTCGGGATCGCCCTCGCGAACGATCCGCTCGCATTCCGCATAGGCGGCGCGCAGCGCCGTCTCCCCAGTCGTCATATCGGCTCAGTCGACCGCGACGAGGGCTGCCGCCACCGGTCGACCTTCGGAGAGCATGATGTTGTAGGTGCGCACGGCAGCGCCGGTCGACATCGGGTCGCACGAAATGCCGGCCTTCTTGAGCCGGTCCGCCAACGCAGGCGGGATCCTGCGAATGTCGGCACCCGTGCCGAACAGGAGGAAGCGGATGCCCTCGGCCTCGTCCAGGACCTTCAACAGGCGCTCGCCCGAGAACGGCGCCTCGACCGTGCCGGTCCAGCCGTAGATACCGGACGGCAGGCAGAGGATCGACCCCCGATGCGACATGTCGGCAAAGCGAAACCCGCCGTTGCCGTAGGCATCGACCGGAGCGCGGCGTGGATAATGCGCCTCGCGGATCGCGCCTTCAGCCAGGTCGTCCGCCATGCTCAGACCTGGCCGGAGGATGGCGTCGCACCGCCCGCCGAGGATCCCAGCGTCGGCAGCGTCACCTTGAGATCGTCTTTGTCGCCCCCCCGGATGCTGTCCGGCCGCAGCTTGAAGTAGATGAGCACCGGAGCCGCGATGAAGATCGACGAGTAGACGCCGACCAGGACGCCCGCGAGCATCGGTGCCACGAAGACGCGGATGACGTCGCCGCCGAACCCGTAGAGCGCCACGAGTGCCAACACCAGGGTCACGGCGGTCAGAAGCGTCCGCGACAGCGTCTCGTTCAAGGAGAGGTTGATGATCTCGCCGATCGGCATCTTCTTGTACTTGCGCAGGTTTTCTCGGATGCGGTCGAACACCACGACCGTATCGTTGAGCGAATAGCCGACGATGGTCAGGAGGGCCGCGATCGAGGACAGATTGAACTCGAGCTGCGACACGACGAGGAAGCCGATCGTCATCGCGACGTCGTGAGCCGTCGCCAGCAAGGCACCGACCGCGAACTGCCATTCGAATCGCAACCAGACATACACGGCGATCGCCAGCAGCGAGGCACCAACGCCGAAGACGGCCGCCCAGGCGAGTTCGCTTGAAACCGTGGGTCCCACGACCTCGACGCGCTGGAAGTCGTAATCCGCCTGCAGGTCGCCGCGAACCGCGTTGACGCTGGCCTGAGGCGTCTGCACGTCCTCCGGCTGCGAACCGAAGCGCACGAGAACGTCACGCGAGGAGCCGAATTCCTGCACCTGGATATCGCCGGCGACGATGCCGGACAGGTCTTCGCGGATCTTACCCACGTCGGCTGTTTCGGCCTTCGAGCGCAGCTCCATCACCGTTCCGCCGGTGAAATCGATGCCGAAGTTCAGTCCGCCGACGAAGAGGCTGGCGACCGAGGCCAAGGACAGCGCGATGGTGATCGTGAAGGCCCAGCGGCGAACCGCCATGAAGGGAATGCGTGTTCCGTGCGGGACGAAGGAGATCCAGCCTTTCGGCACTTCCTTCGGACGCTGCCGGCGCACCCAGAACGATACGAGCCAGCGCGTCAGCGTCAGCGCCGTGAAGATCGTCGTGAAGATGCCGAGCGCCAGGGTCACGGCGAATCCGCGCACCGGGCCGGAGCCGAGGAAGAACAGGATGACGGCCGCGATCAGCGTCGTCACGTTCGCATCCATGATCGTGCCGAGCGCCTTGTGGAAGCCGGCGTCGATCGACTGGACCACCGATCGCCCGTTCCGCCGCTCTTCGAGGATGCGCTCGTAGATCAGCACGTTCGAATCGACGGCCATGCCCATCGTGAGAACGATGCCGGCGATGCCGGGAAGCGTCAGGGTCGAACCCAGCACCGAAAGCAGGGCGACGAGAAGGATGACGTTGACGAGCAGGGCGACGTTGGCGATCAGTCCGAGGAAGCCATAGGCCACGAACATGAAGATGATGACGAAGATGCCGCCGAGAATGCCGGCGTTCTGGCCTGCGGCGACCGAATCGGCGCCGAGCCCCGGACCGACCGTCCGCTCCTCGATGATATCGAGCGTCGCCGGCAGGGCGCCGGCGCGCAGCAGCACGGATAGGTCATTGGCGGTCTGGACGGTGAAGTTGCCGGAGATCTGTGCCTGACCGCCGAGGATCGGCTCGCGGATGTTCGGCGCTGACAGCACCTTGTCATCGAGAACGATCGCGAACGGCCGCCCGACATTCTCCTGCGTCACCGCGCCGAAGCGCTGCGCGCCCCGCGAATCGAAGCGGATGTTGACGACAGGCTGATTGTCGCGTTGGTCGAAGCCAGCCTGCGCGTCCGTCAGGCTTTCGCCCGAGATCATCACCTGCCGCTGCACAAGGATCGGCGTCGGAGGGTTGTCCGTGGTTTCCAGCAGCTCGTCACCCGCCGGCAACGGCTGCGCGCCGGCCTTCACGGCTTCCGCCGAATTGTTGACGTCGACAAGACGGAAGGTCAGCCGCGCCGTCTGGTTCAGGAGATTCTTGAGGCGCGCGGGGTCTTGAAGACCCGGCACCTGCACCATGATGCGATCGAGACCCTGCCGCTGGATGACGGGCTCGGTCGTGCCGAGTTCGTCGACGCGGCGTCGCACGACCTCGATTGACTGCGAGACGGCCGTGGACAGGCGGTAGTTCACGCCGGCATCGGTCAGCGTCAGACGGAACGAGCCGGGCTGCGTCTCGGCCAAATTGCTTTCGACCACCGAGCCGCCAGCGAGAAGCCCGCTCGAGATCGGCGCCGTCAGTCCTTCGAGAGCCGTTCGGGCTGCGGCTGCCTGTGATGGGTCACGCAGGATGAACTGGATGCCGCCATCCACCTCCGCCAGATTGGCGAAGCCGACATTGGCGTTGCGAAGGCTGAGTTGAACGTCCTCGCGCAGACCCTGCAGACGGTCGTTGATCAGGGAGGCCCGGTCCACCTCGAGCAGAACGTAGGAGCCGCCCTGAAGGTCGAGGCCCAGCGTCATCGGACGATCGGGAAGGAAGCCCGGCAGCGAAGCGCGCTGGCTCTCCGTCAGAAAGTTCGGGAGCGCGAAGAGAACGCCGGCCAAGACCGCCAACCAGATGAGGGTGGTCTTCCAGCGTGAGAAATACAGCATGGCGTTTCCGAACGAGGGTCGGAGCCCCGCTCCCGGCTGGCGGGAAGGCGGCGCTCCGTGATGCCTTTCGGCAGATTTGGGCGGTCAGGCCCGGCCTAGAAGCGGCCGGCCCTGCTGAATGAGCCGCGGATCGCGGCTATTTCGTGTTGGCAGCCGTCGGCTCGCCCTTGACGCGGACTTCGGTGACCATCGCCTGCAACACGCGAACCTTCGTCTGCTCGGAGATCTGAACCTCGAGCTCACCATTCTCCATGACCTTCGTCACCTTGGCGATGATGCCACCGCCGGTAACGATCGTGTCGCCGCGCCGGATGTTGCGCAGCATCTCGTCACGCTTCTTGGCGGCCGAACGCTGCGGACGGATGATGAGGAAGTACATGATCGCGAAGACCGCGACGAACGGCAGGATGCTGATGAGGATGCTTTCCGGTCCCCCAGCGGCGGTGGCGGTCTGAGCAAAGGCCGGGGTGACGAACATCAAGATTTCCTCGCAGATGACAAAAGGCCGGAGGCGGCCTTCACAAGCTGCGCGCAATATACGAACGGTCGACCCGAATGCAACACGCAGCAGGTGCCGGCGGACAAAGCCGCGGCGGCACCGAGCGAGGCCCCTTCGTGAACCAGCCGACCGACCCCGATCTCATCGCGACTCTGCGTCGTATTGCCGACGCACTGGACCGACTGGCGCCGACCGCGGCGGGCGACCCCGACCTGTCGGTCGAGGACTGCTTCGTCTTCGCCCCGCCCGCCGGCCTGCAGCCGGTGCCGCGGGTCAACCGCGTGGCGGTCGGTCTTCTGCGCGGCATCGATCGCTCGCGCGACATCCTCCTCGACAATACCAGGCGCTTCGCGTCCGGTCTGCCTGCCAACAACGCGCTGCTCTGGGGCGCGCGGGGCATGGGCAAGTCGTCGCTCGTCAAGGCTGTTCACGCGACCGTCAATTCTGAGGGACCGGCCGCCAGGCCACCGCTCAAACTGATCGAAGTTCATCGCGAGGACATCGACGAGCTGCCGGGGCTGATGGCGATTCTGCGCAGGGCGCCCTTCCCCACCCTGCTTTTCTGCGACGACCTGTCGTTCGACCACGACGACACGTCCTACAAGTCGCTGAAGGCGGCGCTCGACGGAGGCGTGGAGGGCCGACCGGACAACGTGCTGTTCTACGCCACCTCCAACCGCCGCCATCTCCTGCCTCGGACGATGATGGAAAACGAGCAGTCCACCGCCATCAATCCAAGCGAGGCGGTGGAAGAAAAGGTGTCGCTGTCGGACCGCTTCGGCCTCTGGCTCGGCTTTCACAAATGCTCGCAGGACGACTACCTCGCGATGGTGGACGGCTATCTCGCCGCCGCCGGCATCACGGCCGAGGCCGATCTCGTCCGCCACGAAGCACTGGAATGGGCGACGACACGCGGCGCGCGCTCGGGGCGGGTCGCCTTCCAGTTCGTTCAGGACTTCGCCGGTCGGCATGGTCACCAACTGGCGATCTGAGGTCATGCGAAAAAGGGCCGGCATCCCGAGATGCCGGCCCTTCCAGAGTCGATTGTGTCGAGGCGACGAGCCTAGCGCAGGTACGTCATCGGATTGACGGGCGAAGAGTCCTTGCGGACCTCGAAGTGCAGCATCGGCGTGTCGGTATCGCCGGTCATACCGGCCTTGGCGATCTCCTGACCGCGCTTCACCGTAGCGCCGCGCTGGACCATGATGTCGTCGGCATGGCCGTAGACGGTCACCAGCCCGTTGTCGTGCTTGATGAGAACGGTCTTGCCGAACTCCTTGAGGCCCTCGCCGGCGTAGATGACGACGCCGTTCTCGGCGGCCTTCACCGGCGTTCCGCGCGGCACCGAGATGTTCAGGCCGTCGTTGCGGCGCGAGCCGACCTTGTCGCCGAAGTTCTTCACGACGCGGCCCTGCACCGGCCAGCGGAACTCGTCGATGCCGGTGGACTTCGGCGCGATGGAAGCCTGCTCCTGCTTCTCCTCCTCTGCGACCGTGGTCGCCGGGGCCGGCGCAGCGGCGGCGACAGCCGACGACGACGCGTCTGGAGCCTTCGGCGCTGCCTCGACGGGAGCGGGCGCGGCGGCAACGGCCGGCGTCGTATGAGCGGGCGCCGCAGCCGTGGCGGTGGGCTTGGCAGCCGTCACCGTCGCCAACACCGGAGCTGGCTTGGCAGCGGCGGCAGCCGCCGGCGCGGGCGGTGCCGAGCGAGGCGCCGGAATGGCCTTGGCCTGCGCCTGCAGCGTGGTCGGCGGCGCGCCGAGCGTAGCGACGCGGGTCGGCTCGCCAGAGCCGGTGCCGCCGCTGGGAACGACCAGCGTCTGTCCGATGCGAATGTTATCGTCCGACAGCCCGTTCGCACGGCGGAGTTCCGCAGCGCTGACGCCGTTGCGGCGAGCGAGGCCCAGAACCGAATCGCCGGAAGTCACGGTGATCGAGCGGCCGGCGGAGGTGCGGCTCGCGCTCTGCACCGGTGCGGCGCTTGCCATGCCGCGAGATGCGCCGGTCTGGCCGATCTCCGAACTGCCGATCGGAGCCCGCGATGCGGGGGCCTGCGACACCTGGCTGGACGGCTGCGAGTAACCGCCATCGCCATAGGAGGCCGCGGGCGGCGGCGGCAGGTTCGAACGCGTCACCGGCGGGGTCGCAGCCGCATAGGTCTGCGACGAACCGGTGGTGCCTGCGCCATAGGAGGCGTTCGGCTGCCCCGCGCCGTAGGTCGGCACTTGCGCGACCTGCGTCTGCTGCACCGAAGCCTTCGGAATGGCGCCCGTATAGAAGCCGTCCTGCAGGCGCGTCGCATCAGCACTGCAACCCGCCGTCAGGGCGGCAACCGACACGAGCGCCGCCGAGCGCACCAGCGGAAGCCGAAATCGATTCAACACGTCCACACGCATCGCAGTCCCCATGCATTCGCCCAACCTTGGACTGCATTAGAGCCTGTTAATGTTACCCGCCGGTTAAGCGGCTCCACAATTTGCCGCAATTCCTTTACAGGAATGTCGCCAGACCCGCTTCGAGCGGTTGCAGACGCACGGAGAAAAGCGCCTCCTCCTCGAACCGGCTTCCGAGCTTCTGATGCCGTACGACGCGCTGACGCTCGCCGGGAGCGCCGAGGGCGACGACGAGGATGCCTTGCGAGGCCATCTGGTCGACGAAGGCCTTCGGCAGGGTCTCGAACGAGCCGTGAACGACGATGCGGTCGAACGGCGCCAGATCGGGATAGCCCTTGCGGCCGTCGTCCTGCACGTAGGTGACGTTGTGCAGCCCGCAGGCCTTCAGCCGCTCCGTCGCCTTGGTCAGAAGCGTCCGGTAGCGATCGATCGTCGTTACCTGCAGCCCGAGCTTGGCCAGCAGCGCGGTCACGTAGCCGCTTCCGGTGCCGATCTCCAGAACCCGGTTCTCGGCCTGGATCTTCATCGCGGCGACCAGCCGAACGGCGGTGCGGGCGCTCGGCATCGTCTGCCCGCATTCGATCGGCGAGGCCTTGTCTGCGAAAGGGTCCGCCATGTCGGCCGGCACGAACAGCCGACGCGGCACGGCCTCGACCGCCGCCATGACACGGCCCGCCACGCCCTCGTCGGAGCGCAGCGTCATCAGAAACGACGCGAGATGCTCCCGGTCGGCCAGGGTTGCGGGCATGATCCCGATCCCGTCAGCGGAACCGCTCGCGCAGCGTCTCGCGCAGCGCGTGGTTGGTCAGATCGAGATGCAACGGCGTCACGGAGATCCGCCCCGCCTGAAGGGCGCCGATGTCAGAGTCTTCCATTTCGGGGCCGGCCTGCCGCCCGAACTTCAGCCAGAAGTAGGGGAAACCGCGTCCGTCGCGGCGCTCCTCGACATCCAGCGAGTAGTCGAGCTTGCCCTGGCGCGTCAGCGACGTGCCCAGAACGGCGTCCGGGTCGACCGCAGGAAAGTTGACGTTGAACAGCGTGCCTGCGGGCGTCTCGACATCCATCAACTTGCGGATGACCTCGGCGCCGTGGCGCTCCGCCGTTGCCCAGGTCGCGTCGCGATCACGGTCGGGGCGAAAGGCCTGACTGAGCGCGATCGAGCGGAAGCCGAGCATCGTGCCCTCGATGGCACCCGCCACCGTGCCGGAATAGGTCACGTCGTCGCTGATGTTCTGCCCGGCATTGACGCCGGAGAGCACGAGATCCGGTGCGTCCGGCATGACCCGGCGTGCCGCCATGATCATACAGTCCGTTGGCGTTCCCGACAGGGCGAAGCGCTTCTCACCGTCCTGCCGAAGACGCAGCGGCGAGGATAGCGTCAGCGAATGCGACAGCCCGCTCTGGTCAGTCTCGGGCGCGACGACCCAGACGTCGTCGGACAGCTGGCGCGCGATGCGCTCGAGCACCTTGAGACCCTCTGCGTGGATCCCGTCGTCATTGGTCAGGAGAATGCGCATGCGTCAGCCCTTCGCGATCCGGTCGGTGCCGCGCATATAGGGTCGCAGCGCCTCGGGGACGGTGATGCTGCCATCTTCGTTCTGATAATTTTCCATCACTGCGATCAGAGCGCGGCCGACAGCGGTGCCCGAGCCGTTCAACGTATGAACGAAGCGCGGCGCCTGCTTTTCGCCCGCGGGGCGAAAGCGCGCGTTCATCCGCCGTGCCTGGAAGTCGCCGCAGACAGAGCAGGACGAGATCTCGCGGAACATGTCCTGTCCCGGCAGCCAGACCTCGATGTCGTAGGTCTTCTGTGCCGAGAAACCCATATCACCGGTGCAGAGGACCATCGTGCGGAAATGCAGCCCGAGCTTCGACAGCACCGATTCGGCCGCTGCGGTCATCCGTTCGTGCTCGGCTTCGGAGGTCTCGGGCGTCGTGATCGACACGAGTTCGGTCTTGTAAAACTGGTGCTGGCGTAGCATCCCGCGCGTGTCGCGACCGGCGGACCCCGCCTCGGAGCGGAAGGACGGCGTCAGCGCCGTGAACCGCAGCGGCAGCTGGCTTTCGTCGATGATCTCCTCGCGCACCAGATTGGTCAGCGACACCTCGGCCGTGGGAATCAACCAGCGGCCTTCGGTGGTGTGGAACAGGTCATCGGCGAACTTCGGAAGCTGCCCGGTGCCGAACAGCGCCTCGTCGCGCACCAGCAGCGGCGGCGACACCTCCTCGTAGCCGAACTCCGTGGTGTGGACGTCGATCATGAACTGGCCAAGCGCGCGCTCCAGCCGGGCAAGCTCGCCGCGCAGGATGGTGAAGCGCGAGCCGGACATGCGAGCGGCCCGGTCGAAATCCATCATGCCGAGCGTCTCGCCGAGCTCGAAATGTTCGAGCGGCTTGAACGCGAAGCCGGGCTTCTCGCCGACCCGGCGCAGCTCGACATTGGCGGCCTCGTCCAGACCGATGGGGACGCCGTTGAGCGGAACATTCGGCATGGTGGCCAGATAATCCGCCAAGGCCGCATCGAGTTCGCGCTCGAGACGCTCGCCGTCCTGGATCCTGGCTTTGAGATCGGCGACGGTCTGCATGACCTCGTCGACCCTGGCGGCATCACCCGACGCCTTGGCCTTGCCGATCTGTTTGGAGGCTTCGTTGCGCTGGCCCTGCCAGTCCTGCAACATTTTCAGATGGGTCCGGCGCGCTTCGTCGAGCCGCACGGCCTCGGCCGCACTGAGTTTCGAACCACGCCCGTGCAGGACTTCGTCCAACTTCTCCGAGTTTTCCCGGATCCACTTGATGTCGAGCATGATTCTCCAGTCCGCGCGAGGCGGACCGGAGCCGACCGGATCAGTCCGCCCGCGCCTCGTCCTCGACAACGCGCTGAGCGCGCTTCTTCTCGATCAGACGGGCTACGATGATCGAAATCTCGTAGAGAATGATCGTCGGTATCGCAAGACCGATCTGCGACATCGGGTCGGGCGGAGTGAGGATGGCTGCCGCGATGAAGGCGATGACAATCGCGTACTTGCGCTTGTCCTTCAGCGTTTGCGACGTGATCATTCCGGCTCGCACCAGCAGCGAGCAGACCACCGGTAGCTGGAACACCAGACCGAACGCCACGATCAGCGTCATGATCAGCGACAGGTACTCGGACACGCGCGGCAGGAGCAGGATCGCCGCGTCGGTCCCCTCGCCCTGCTGCTGCATGGACAGGAAGAACCACATCACCATGGGCGTGAAGAAGAAGTAGACGAGCAGCGCACCGAGCAGAAACAGCAGCGGCGTCGCGACGAGGAACGGGATGAAGGCCGACCGCTCGTCCCGATAGAGGCCTGGCGCCACGAACTTGTAGACCTGGATCGCGATCACCGGAAAGGCGAGAAAGAAGCCCCCGAAGGCCGCGACCTTCACCTGCGTGAAGAAGAATTCCTGCGGCGCAGTGTAAATCAGCTCGACGCTCGACGGGTCGAGGCCGGCCCAGCCCGTCGCGATCTGGTAGGGCACCACGAGTAGGTTAAAGATCTGCTTGGCGAAGAAGAAGCAGAGCAGGAACATCGCCATGAAGCCGAGGATCGACCAGATCAGCCGGCGGCGCAGCTCGATGAGGTGCTCGATGAGGGGGGCGGACGAGGCTTCGATGTCGGCTTCGGACCGGCTCACGGTGCGACTCCCGCTGTATCGCGCGGCGGTGCGGAGACCGGCGTCGAACCATTGAGATGGGGCGCAGGGGACACCACGACGGGCTCCGATGCAGGCGACGGCTCCGCGGCTGCCGCCGACACGGCAGCGCCGGTGGGGTTCGACGACATGACCTGAGGCGCCGCAACCGGCGTCGCCGGTGCGTCGGCCGACGGGATCACCGGCGCCGGTGCTGCGGTAGCGGCCTTCAGCGACGATCGGATCTCGTCGCCCACGGCACGGACCGGATTCATCACCTTGCGAATATCGGTGCGTGGGTCGAGGTTCTTCACGTCGCGCGCGACGTCGCGAAGCTCGTCGAGTTCGGCCTCCTTCAAGGCCTCGTCGAACTGCTTGCGGAAGTCGCCCGCCATGCGCCGCATCTGGCCGCTGACGCGACCGAATGTACGAAGCATCTTGGGAAGGTCCTTCGGTCCGACCACGACGATCAGAACGACGGCAATGACGAGAAGCTCAAGACCACCGATGTCAAACATGGCTATGCCCGGTTACGCGGGGCGCCGCCTTGCAGCGGCGCCGAGCGATCAGATCCGAGACTTCTCCACGGTAGACTCGTGGGTCATCGCATCGCCTTCGCGCGCTTCGAGCGTCCGGCGCTCTTGGACCGTCTGGACCTCGTCGTCCGACATGCCCTTCTTGAAATTCTTGATGCCCTTGGCGACATCGCCCATCAGCTCGGGAATCTTGCCGCGGCCGAAGAGGAGCAGCACGACCGCCAGAACGATCAGCCAATGCCAGATGCTGAAGCTACCCATGATACGCCTCCATGCGCCGCGGACGGACCGCGTTTGCGTTCATACCAAACCACTCGTGTCTTCAAACACGAAAATCTCTTGCGGATCAACGGACACGAAGACCTCGTGCACATCTGCCTCCAGATCGCCGGGACGGATCCTGGCGCGCAGGGGGCTGTCGGCACCCGCCACCGCCAGCGTCAGAAGATCGACACTGCCGAGGAAGCGCCGTGAGAGGATACGTGCTTCGATGCCATCGCGCTTCGTGGTCACGCGCAGCCCGTTGAGCCGAAGCCCGATGGTCATCGAAGTACCATCCGATCGTGGCGAAGCTGCGACCGCGCCGAGCGGCGACTCGACCCGACCGCCGCGAACGACGCCCTGCAAGACGTTGATTTCCGAGAAGAAAGCTGCGGCGAAGAGACTGGCCGGGTGGCGGTAGAGCTCATGCGCAGTACCCACCTGAACCAGCTTGCCGTCGCGCAGAAGCGCGATGCGGTCGCCCATCCGCATCGCCTCCTCGGCGTCATGCGTGACGACGACCGCGGTGGATTTCGTTTCGCGAAGGATCTGCAGCGTATCGGTGCGGACCATATCCTTCAATCGGCTGTCGAGGCCAGAGAACGGTTCGTCCATGAGAAGGACCTGCGGGCGCGGCGTCAGCGCGCGCGCCAACGCCACGCGCTGCTGCTCACCTCCCGAAAGCGTGTGCGGGTAATCGGCAGCGGCGTGGACGAGGCCGACCCGATCGAGGGCCGCCATCGCGGCCGCGCGCGACTCACTTGCGCCGAGATCGCGCAGACCGAACCGGACGTTGTCGAGCAGCGTCATGTGCGGAAATAGAGCGAAGTCCTGAAACATGAGGCCGATGCCTCGCCGTTCCGGAGGCACGAATCGATCGCCGCCGGCGACCTCCGATCCGCCGAGCCAGAGCGACCCTTCCGTCTGACGCTCGATTCCGGCGGCGATGCGCAGCAGCGAAGTCTTACCGGAGCCCGAGGGACCGAGCAGGCAGAGCACCTTGCCGGCCTGCGCGCGGATCGAGACGTCGTCGAGGATCCGCCGGCTGCCGGCGCGGAAGCCGATGTTTCGAAACTCGAGTTCGGCCGCGAAGCTCACGGGTGCGGTCGTTGCACGCGTACGAGAGCCGGCTTCGCGTCGCTCGCTCAACTGCTGGGTCATCGGCACCGATCCGTCGCCGTTCGAAGCACTGAAGCCCGAACGGACAAAACATGAGAGGATCGATCAGATACCGATGCGCAGCGCCGGGCTCAAGCCACCATGGCCAGCAGCGAATCGAACTCGGCGCGCAGAACCTCAACCGAGCCGCCCTCGCCGCCCCGCCTGATGACGTCGAGGGCCCGCTCGGCCCGCTCGGCGCTCCGCCCGGCAAGCTCGGGCACATGTGCGGCGACCCGGCGCATTTCCGTCATGTCACCGTTGCAGTGAAGGGCCAGGTCACATCCAGCGGCGATCGCTGCGGCCGCAAGGTCGCCCATGTCGCCATCGAGCGCCTTCATCGACATGTCGTCGCTCATCAGGAGACCGTCGAAACCGAGCCGATCGCGAATGATGTCACCGATCATGACGGGCGACAGCGTCGTCGGCCGATCGGGGTCGATCGCCTCGAACAAGAGATGCGCGGTCATGCCTGCGGGAAGATCGGCCAGCGCCTCGAACGGCGGGAAATCGTGAGCTTCCAGTTCGGCCCGGGTCGCGCTCACTCGCGGCAGTTCGAGATGGCTATCGGCATTCGTGCGCCCGTGCCCCGGCAGATGCTTCATCACCGGCAGCACGCCGCTAGCCATCAGCCCGTCCGCAGCGGCACGGCCGAGGACCGCCACCGTCGATGGATCGCGGGAATAGGCGCGGTCGCCGATTACCGAATGGGTGCCGGGAAAGGAGACGTCGAGACAGGGAAGGCAATCGACGTTGATGCCGTAACCTTCGACGAGATCGTGGCCGAGAAGCCGCCCCTGCAGCCAGGCCGCCCGCGCGCCCGCTTCGCGATCGCCGTCATAGACCACGCCGATGGCGGCGGCCGGCGGATAGCGGGGAGCGAGCGGCGGACGGAGGCGCTGGACGCGGCCTCCCTCCTGGTCGACGAGAACGGGAACGGTCTCGCGGCCGCCGACTTCCATCAGTTCGGCGACGAGATCGCGAAGCTGCGCGGCTTCCGAGATGTTGCGGCCGAAGAGGATGAAACCCCATGGCCGTTCGGCGGCAAAGAAGGCGCGCTCGTCGGCGGTCAGGCTGAGCCCGCTGCAACCGGCGATCCAGGCTTTCGATGGGGTCATGTCGAGATCCGGGCGTACAGGTTCGTCGGCCGCCCGACTCGAACCGGAAATGGGAGGGCGGTCGCCGCCCGGACGGGTCGCGACCAGAGCCGTGCCGACGAGACCCGTCAGCGCGTCACGAAGCAGCTGCCGCCGGCCGATTTCAGGCTGTCGCACAGGGAATTCGCTTCGGTCTTGGACGCGGCGGCCACGCGGACCCGGTAGAAGGTCCCCTTGCCCGCGATCTCGGCCGCTTTGATGCCGACGCCGCGACCACCGATGACGCTCGAGAACCGCTTGCCGAGATTGGACATCGATTCCTTTGCCAGTGCTTCGCTCGGCTGTGAGGAGATCTGCACGTAGAACCCGCCATCCGCCGCCGCGGGTGCCGCCGCAGGCGTCAGCGCGGCGACCTGCTGAGGTGCTGCCGCCGGTGCCGGCTTGGCGACGGGTGCGGCCTTGGCGACGGGTGCCGCGACAGGAGCGACCGGCGCCGAAACCGAAGCGGTCGTCATCTCCGGTTGATCGTCCTCGGCAGCGTCGCCATCATCGAACGGCATGGCCGGCGCGATGCCTGCCACCGGGTCCATCACGGCAGCCTGCGCCACCGTGCTGGAGGCATTGGTCATCAGCTCGCTCTCGACCGCCGAGGTTTCCGTTGCGACAAGCGTGCCGTCCGGGCGAACCGTGAGCGTGCGGACCTTGCGCGGCTGGAGCGTTGCGTCCGATGCCGTCGGGCTGGCATCCGCGACCTGCGTCGGCTCGTCCGCCGGCAATGAAACGTCGTCGCCGACGCTGACGCCCGGCAGGGCATCGACCGGCGGCTCGGCGTCCTCTGTGAGATCGAGCGGCTCTTCCATCGCCGTCTTCAGCGACTGCTGCGTCGGCGCACGATCGGCATCGACACCCGCGACGCGCTGATAGACGGCCTTGTTCTGGTTGGGGATCGACTTGCCGCCGGGATCGACGGGCACGATCTTGTAGGGTTCGACGTCGGCCTTGATCAGCATCGAGCCATCGCCGCCGCCTACGCTGCCGCCCATTCCGGCGTAAAGCGCCGCACTGGCGACGCCCACGAGCGCCAGCGCGGCGATGCCGCCAAGGATCAGCGCGGGCGCCCGGAAGCGCGAATGGGTCTTCACCGGATAGTCGTCGTCGTACTGCGCGGAGTCGAGATCGACGTCGGCATCGTCGTAGCCGAGCGCGTAATCGTCGTCCTCGTCATAGACCGGCTTCGAGGTCTGGAGCGCCGCCATCTCGCTGGCGATCAGCTCGTCGAAGTCGTCGAGGGTCAGCGTCTGCGGATGAACCGCATCGTATTCGGGCTCGCGTGCCGGAGCGAAGGATTGCGTTTCGGCCGGGTTCATGTCGCGCGGCCGCTGGGGCTGGCTCAGTCCACGCAACGCATCCTCCATCTGCTGATCGGCCATCGCCGGAGACTTGACCTGACGCACCGGTGCGGCACGCTCTCCGGCCGGGGAACCGCTGCGCGACACCTTCGGAGCATCGAGAGCCTCAACGCGCTGCTCGGGACGGTAGGTGAACTCGTCCCAACCGGCGGCCTGCGGGATCTCGATCGGCTCGAAGCCCGCATAGACGGGCTGGGCGACACCGGGCGAACGGGGCCCTGGTCCTTCCACCGCACGGATGAGATCGGCGAAAGGATCGCGACCGCCGACGGTGCCGGGATTGGAGCCCTTGAAGTCCTTCATCGCAACGATCCCACCCCGGATTTCGACCCGCAGCAGTCGAAATTTGACAATGCACCGCGAAGCTTGCGCCTAAATCGCGAACTTGTTCAAAGCGTGGTCCGTCAGCGCATTTCCTCGGGGGCGGAGACGCCGACGAGGTCCAAACCGGATGCGATCACGAAAGCCACCGCCTGAACGAGGCCCAACCGGGCCGCCGTCGTTTTCGCATCATCAGGCTTAACGAACCGTAACTCCGGATGGTCCTTGCCGCGATTGTACTGGGCGTGAAACGCGGAGGCGACGTCGTAGAGGAAGAAGGCCAGGCGATGCGGCTCCTTTGCCTGCGCCGCGCTCTGCACCAGACGCGGATACTCGGCGAGCTTGCGCATCAGGCCGACTTCGCCCTCGTCGGTCAGAAGCGCCAGAGTCTGCGCATCCACCTTATCGAGCGCCGACACGTCCAGCCCCTCTCCGGCAGCCTGCCGCACGATCGAGCGCGAGCGGGCATGGGCGTACTGGACGTAGAAGACCGGGTTGTCCTTCGACTGCTCGGTGACCTTCTGGAAGTCGAAGTCGAGCGGCGCGTCGCTCTTGCGGAACAACATCATGAACCGCACGGCGTCGCGGCCCACCTCGTTCACCACGTCGGCAAGGGTGACGAACTCCCCGGCCCGCTTCGACATCTTCACCGGCTCGCCGTTGCGGAACAGCTTCACGAGCTGGCACAGCACGACGTCGACCTCGGCGCGCTCGCCGGCGACAGCCTTTGCGACCGCTTCGAGCCGTTTCACGTAGCCGCCGTGGTCAGCGCCAAGCACGTAGACCATCTCGTCGAAGCCGCGGGCAAACTTGTCCGCGAAGTAGGCGACGTCGGCGGCGAAATAGGTGTAGCTGCCGTCGGATTTCACGAGCGGGCGATCGACATCGTCGCCGACATCGGTCGAGCGCAGCAGCGTCTGCTCGCGATCCTCCCAGTCGTCGGGCAGCTGGCCCTTCGGCGGCGGCAGCGTTCCCTGGTAGACGAAGCCCTTCTCGCGCAACTCTTCGATGGCCGCCGTGATCCGGCCGCCATTGCCCTCGTGCAGCGTCTTCTCGGAGAAGAACACGTCCTGCTGGATGGCGAGCGCCCGCAGGTCGTCTCGGATCGACATCATCATCGCCGAGATCGCATAGCTCTTCACGAGCGGCATCCACTCGGTCTCGTCCTGCGCCAGCAGGTCGCGGCCGTAGCGGATGGCGAGTGCCGATCCGACGGTCTTCAGGTAGTCGCCGGGATAAAGCCCGGCGGGGATGTCGCCGATGCTCTCGCCGAGCGCTTCGCGGTAGCGCAGGTAGACCGAGCGGGCGAGGACGTTCACCTGCTCGCCGGCATCGTTGATGTAATATTCCTTCGTAACGGCATGACCGGCGAAGGCGAGAAGGTTAGCGATGGCATCGCCCACCACGGCGCCACGGCAATGGCCGACATGCAGCGGCCCGGTGGGGTTGGCCGATACGTATTCGACGTTGACCTTGCGGCCCGTCGAAGCCCCCCGCCCATAGTCGAGACCCTGGCCGAGGAGAGCATGCAGATGCTCGGTCCAGAACTGCGGCTGGAGCCGTAGGTTGATGAAGCCGGGTCCGGCGATCTCGACCGAGGCGACGTCGGGATCGGCCCGCAGACTTTCCGCGATCCGATCGGCGAGGTCGCGCGGCTTCTGCCCAAGCGGCTTGGCAAGCACCATCGCGGCATTCGTCGCGAGGTCACCGTGCGTCGGGTCGCGCGGCGGCTCGACGGTGATCCGCGAAAGGTCGTGCTCGCCCGCTTCCATCGCTCGCAGAAGGGCTTCGACACTCTTGCGGATGCGGTGCTCGAAGTCGGCGAAGATGTTCATCGGGGCAATCCAGACAGAAGCGGTTCGGGGTCGGCTTGGTACCGGCGGCACAGTCCGCCCGCCCGCCGGCGGTCGGCAAGCCAAACGGCGCGCCTAACGCAAATCGGGGGTAGCGTCAAACAGCCGCCGGTGCTCGGACAGGGCGTAGGTATCCGTCATCCCGGAGAGATAGTCGCTCACGCGCCGGGCCAGCCGTCCCTCGTCCAACGCATTCGCCTGCGCGCTCCACCCGCCGCCCATTTCTTGCGGGTCCGCCAGGTAGCGCTCGAAGAGATCCTCGACGATCGTCTCCGCCTTGTCCATGACGCCCATGACGCTGGGATTGCGGTAGACGCGGGTGAAGAGAAACGACTTCGTCTGCCGGGCCAGCGCCCGCATCTCGGGTGAGAAGTCGATGAGCGTGCGGGAGGCCGAGCGGACCGCCTCGACGCTGTCGATCCCGTCGCTTGCAAGGCGACGGAGCGAGCACGCGATGACGTCCTCGACCATGCGGGTGATGTGGCGACGCATGATCTCGTGAACCATCCGCGAGCTGTCGAGCGTCGGGTATTGCGCCCGCACCTCGCGCAGGATGTCACCGGCCAACTCCATCTCCTCGAGGTCTTCGAGCGCGATCAGCCCGGCACGCAAGCCATCGTCGAGGTCGTGCGTGTTGTAGGCGATATCGTCGGAGATCGCCGCCGCCTGCGCCTCCAGCGTGGCGAACCTGTCGAGATCGAGCGGATAGGCCGCATCGAAGTCGAGGATCGGTCGGGGCACCTCGCCCTCCCAGGTCGACAACGGGCCGGTCAGCGGCCCGTTGTGCTTCACAAGACCTTCGAGCGACTCGAACGACAGGTTCAGCCCGTCGAACTCGGCGTAGCGCCGCTCCAGTGCCGTGACGATCCGAAGCGATTGGGCGTTGTGATCGAAGCCGCCGAAGCCCGCCATGCGCCGGTTCAGCGCCCGCTCGCCGGCATGGCCGAACGGCGTGTGGCCGAAATCATGGACGAGCGCGATCGCCTCCGTCAGGTCCTCGTCGAGCCGCAGCGCGCGGGCGAAGGCTCGCGCGATCTGCGACACCTCGATCGTGTGGGTCAGGCGGGTGCGGAAATGGTCGCCCTCGTAGGCGACGAAGACCTGTGTCTTGTGCTTCAGGCGGCGAAAGGCGTTCGAATGGACGATGCGGTCGCGGTCACGTTGGAAGGGCGTGCGGGTGCGACTGCCCGGCTCTTCCACGAGGCGACCACGCGAGCGCGCGGCATCGGCAGCATAGGGCGCGAGAATGCCGCGCCCGAGACCGATCCCATCGAATGTCTCGTCCGGCATGGTATCGGGATCCGTCTGGTGGGGCTGTCGCCCGGGGCATCGGACCCGTCCATCGACGATGTCCACCGGGCGGCGATTGACCGGCCCGGTATGCGTCCATACTTTAGAGCAGCAATTCCAACAAGAAGAGGCCGGACCACGCCACGGCGTTCGCCCGGATCGAGCCATGAGCGACACGTTCGCCGCCGCCAACCCCGTCACCGTTTCCGACGCCGCCGCGCGCCGCATCCTTGCGATCCTGGCCAAGGCGCAAACCGAGAATGCCCTGCGCATCTCCGTCGAAGGCGGGGGCTGCTCGGGCTTCTCCTACAAGTTCGACCTCACCCACGATCACGATGCCGACGACGTCGTGATCGAGAAGGACGGCGCCCGCGTCCTCATCGACCAGATGTCGCTCGCCTACATGGACGGCGCCGTGGTGGATTTCGTCGACGACCTGATGGGTCAGTCGTTCCAGATCCGCAATCCGAACGCCGTGGCATCTTGCGGCTGCGGGACCTCCTTCTCCGTTTGACAAGGCGGATGGCGAAGCGGCAGGACGGCTCAGCCCTGTCCTCCTGCCGAGCCCATGCCCCATGCTGATCGCGACCTGGAACATCAACGGCGTCAAGGCGCGCCTGGAGACGCTCCTCGCCTGGCTCGATGAGCGCCAGCCCGACGTCGTCGGCCTGCAGGAGATCAAGTCCGTCGATGAGACGTTCCCGCGCGGTGAGTTTGAATCGCGTGGCTGGCATGTCGAGACGCACGGCCAGAAGGGCTTCAACGGCGTTGCGCTTCTCTCGAAGGAGAAGCCGCTATCGATCGAGCGTCGTCTTCCCGGCGACGATGCGGACGAACAGTCGCGCTTCATCGAGGGCGTCTGGGCCTTGGGCGACCACCGTATCCGCATCGCCTCGCTCTACCTGCCGAACGGCAATCCGCTCGGCACGGAAAAATTTTCCTACAAGCTCGGCTGGATGCGGCGGCTCGAACAGCACGCGAAATTGCGGCTATCGGAAGAGATGCCCTTCGTGCTCGCCGGCGACTACAACGTCATCCCGCAGCCCGAGGATGCCCGGAACGCCGCAGCCTGGGTGGACGATGCCCTGTTCCAGTCGGAAAGCCGTGAAGCCTATCGCCGGCTGCTCAATCTCGGACTAACCGACGCGGTGCGCGCGACCACGGATCGGCCGGGCACCTACACGTTCTGGGATTATCAGGCCGGCGCCTGGCAGCGTGACAACGGTATCCGCATCGATCACGTGCTGCTGTCGCCGGAAGCGGCTCGCTGGCTGAAGTCGGTGGTGATCGACCGGCACGTCCGCGACTGGGAAAAGCCCTCGGACCACGTGCCCGTGGTGGTCGAGATCACCGCCGACTAGGCAGCCGGCGCCTCAGCGCGGCAGGTCGCCGTCATCGTCCGTCTCGGCATAGGCCAAGGCGGTTCGCCGGTCGTCTTCGGTGGACAGCGAGAACGCCTCCTCCTGCAGCGGGCGAATCCACTCCTTGTCCTTGGCCGGCGCGATCTTGAGCGCGCGCGTCAGCATGGCCAGCCCGCGAATCGGCTCGGCCTGCAGCGAAATCGTCTCGCCGTCGAAGAGCAGGTAGCCGAGAAGCGCCTCGGCCTTCGCATAGCCCTTGTGCGCGGCCAGCTTCAGCCAACGGGCCGCTTGGCGCGGGTTGGCCTTGCCGCCCTCGCCCGCCAGCAGCATACGCCCCAGTTCGAACTGCGCGCGCGCATCGCCGAAATAGGAGGCGGCATGCGAATAGAGCTGCCGCGCCTGCACGGGGTCGGCGGCCACGGGCGTGCCTGGAATACCGTTGCGCGTGTACTCGGCCAAGGCAACGACGGCGCTCGCCACATAGGCCGCGTTCGGCGACGAGGACGTATCATCCTCCTGATCGCGCACGATCTGCTCGAACATCTGGAAGGCTTCGTAGTCGTTCTCGACGACCCCGTCGCCATCCGCGAACATCTGGCCGAGCTTCCAGCGAGCGCCGGCATGGCCGAGATGGGCGGCCTGCTGCAACGCCTCGATCGCCTCGGCCTTTTCGCCTCGCTTGTAGGCGGCAAAGCCGAGCGAGAAGATATCGCGAGACGATGTCCCCCTCGCGATGGCCGTCGCAGGGTCGAGCGCCATCGCGGCAGAACCGGACATCATCCAGCTGCCGGCCGCGACCATCGCAAGAAGCATCCTAGATATGCGCATGAACCAGCTTTTCGGATGCATGGGACGGACGGGGCCGGACGACAGGGAGACGGATGGAAATTTGTGGCGACATCCGCAAACCTTCGCCTCGATGGGCCCCGCGTTCAGTGGTTTGTTCGAGCGCCATCTCGCCAGAACGATAGGCAAGCTTCGTGAACGATTCGCACACGGTCGCCCCGCTCGACAGGCGTCGACGCAAACCGGTTTGCGCGCGGCAGGAAGGTCCGCTCGACCGCACCATGTCTGAAAGGGTGATCCCGTCCATACGCCTTCGCATCGCTTTCGAGCCGAGCGCCGAATCTGTCGGCTTCCCACCGGGTTGCCATCTCGGCGCCTGACGTTGGGTGGCCCCGTTTTATGGCGGCAACGCGGCGCAAACGATGGCGGAGGGGTCGTGAATGATGCTGCAACGCCATAGTGTTGCAGCGTTCCCACATGTTGCGCGGGTGCAGACACGACTGCGCACCGAAGAGCGCCCAATCCACGATCGGACGCCATCTCGTCACCTGCGTGCACGTTCCAAAAAACGCGCTGTCAGCCGCCGTCAGAAATTAAGCTTCAACGAGGCATTCGCTGCGTAGACCCAGTCGTTGCCGACCGTGGCATTGTAGATGCCGCCGCGCGCGATCGACTGCTCGCCATCCGTCCAGTAGCCGATCAGGCCACCGAACCGGATCTCCGCCCAGTCGGTGTTCTTCAGCGAGAGGCCGCCCGACACCGTGTAGAGATCGGTGTAGGTAGTCTCGGCGCCCGTCGAGACGCCGCTGTCGTAGCCGAGCGACAGCGACCCGGAGACCTGCTCGTTGAAGGCGCGCCCAATGCCGATCGATGCCGAATAGCCGTCATCCCAGTAGTACGGGCTGGTGTTGGAGTTGCCGGCAACGGTGGTGACCACCGCGCGATTGGTGCTCCAGTCCGTCCAGCGGAAGGAAGCGAGCAGCAAGGTGCCCTCGGCGATGCCAGTCTGGGCGTTGATGTAGAGGCTCTGCGGGCTGGTCGCCGTGTTCTGGAACGCCGGCAAGCCGCTGGCGAGGATCGTTCCGGCTGTCGGCAGAGCGTTCAGCAGCGCGGAGGGCACGGTGACGCCGGAGCGTGCCAGGAGCGCGGCGGCCGTCGGCACCGAAACCTGCGCCCCGTTGGCAAGCCGCACGAAGGCATCGCCCGTCGCCGCGAGCGTCCCGGTACCAGTGTTGTCGTCGTGCTCCACCTGCGATCGGTAGAGGATCTGCGCCCGTAGCGCGATTTCCGGCATCTCGAAGGCGGCGCCGATCCGGTAGCCGGTCTGGTAGCTGCCCTCAATTTCCGCCGCGAGACTGACCGGCACGAGGAGCTGCGCGCCGAGCGCTCCGAGCGCTCCCTGCAGGGAGGCGGGAAGCGTCGCGCCGATGTTGCGATTCGCGAGGCTGCTGCCTTCGAAGTTGAAGTCCTCGACGAACAGGCCGCCCAGCAGGCTGAAGCGCATGGCGTTCGCGGAATAGCTGACGCGGCAGGTCGCGCTCCACTCGTTCGACTGGAATTCGAGGTCCCGCACGCGCGACCCGCCGGGAAACGCTGCCGGCTGTGCCCCGCCGGGCAGCGCCGTGTAATCGCCCTCCGCGGCGAAGGCCTCAACGTAGTTGCCGACGCAGGCCGCCGCGTCGCCGCCGAACTTCACGGCTGCGGTCGGGATCTGGTAAGTGCCGGTATAGGTCCCGTAGCTGCCTGCGACGCCGTTCACCGAATCGAAGCCGCGCTGCGGATCGACATAGGTGAAGCCCATGCGGGTCGTCATCGTGCCCTTGTCGAACAGGATGTCGGTATCGGCCGTCCCGCGCTGGAAGCCGCCGGCCTGCGCCATCGAGACCGCCGCCAGGGTGGCCAACGCCGTTCCCGCACCCAATCGCTTCCAAGATGTCATTCGCGTTCCCCCCAGAACAGTCGCCAGGCCGCAGGTTCGCCCCGCCTTGCCTTCAGCCTGTCACAATCGAGTGGGGTCTGGAAACGTCACCGCAACTTGAAATCAGCGCAGTGCGACATATTCGCCAACTAAACCGGCGCATGAGCCCAAACGTACAAATGCCTGAAATCGTGACGCTAATAAACACCGGCTGAAATGGCTCGATACACGTTCAGCGGGGGTGCGGTGCACGCTGGGCCTTCCGTAATCGGAAGAATCTATCAAGCGTTGCTGGAAGGCGACAGATGGAAGAGCCGCTTCCACGAAGCGGCTCCCGCGCCATCAGCCCAGCATCGAAATCGCGGTCCGGAGCTTCTCGGCTTCCGCGACATAACCGGCGCGCTTCTCCCGCTCCTGCTCGACCACCTCGTCCGGCGCGTTGGCGACGAACTTCTCGTTCGAGAGCTTCTTGTCGATGCGCCCGACCTCGGCCATCGCCTTCGTCTCGGCCTTTTCCAGCCGGATCCGCTCTGCGGCGATATCGATCATCCCGGCCAGTGGCAGCGCGTAGGATCCGCCCCTGACGACGAACTGCGCGGACTGGGCAGGAGCCGCCTCCGCCGTCTCGATCGAAGACAGCCGTGCCAGGCGCCGAAGCGCCGCGTCGTGGCGGACCATCCGCTCGCGGGTGATCTCGTCCGGCGCCACGGCGACGAAGGCCGCCTCGGCCGCGGCCGGCACGTTCATCTCGGCGCGAACCGAGCGGATCTCGCCGACGAGTTCGACCAGCCAGTTGAGGTCCGCCGCTGCCGCTTCGTCACGGAAGTCGATGGTCGGCCACTCGGCGTGGCACAGAAGCGTCGCGCGCGGCGCGGCGTCGCCAGCCGTCACGGCCCAGAGCTCTTCCGTCATGAACGGCATGAACGGATGCAGGAGGGCGTAGATGCGGTCGAGCACGAAGCCGGTGACCTGACGCGTCTCGGTCTTCGCCGCCTCGTCCTCGCCGAGGAAGACGGGCTTGGCGAGTTCCAGATACCAGTCGCAGACCGTGTTCCAGGCGAAGCGGTAGAGCGCGCCCGCCGCGTCGTTGAAGCGGTAGGCCGCCAGCGCCGCATCCACATCCGCAATCGTAGCCGAGAGTTCGGTGACGACCCAGCGGTTGAGCGCCAGCGTCAGCGCGCCGGGGTCGATGTCGACCCCGTGGACGGCGCCGTTCATCTCGGCGAAGCGCGTTGCGTTCCAGACCTTCGTGCCGAAGTTGCGATAGCCCGCGATCCGCTGCGGGTCGAGCTTCACGTCGCGCCCCTGCGCCGCCATGATCGCCATCGTGAAGCGCAGCGCGTCGGCGCCGAACTCCTCGATGAGATCGATGGGGTCGATGACGTTGCCCTTCGACTTCGACATCTTCGCGCCGGTCTTGTCGCGCACGAGCGCATGGACATAGACCGTCTCGAAGGGCTCCTTCTCCATGAAATGGAGGCTCATCATCATCATCCGGGCGACCCAGAAGAAGATGATGTCGAAGCCGGTGACGAGTGCGCTCGTCGGATAGTAGGTCGAGAGCTCCGGCGTCTGGTCCGGCCAGCCGAGCGTCGAGAAGGGCCAGAGCGCCGAAGAAAACCACGTGTCGAGCACGTCCTCGTCGCGCGTCAGGAAGCCATCGCGCTGCGTCGGATCCTCGGCGAGCGCGCGGGCCTGCGCATCGGTGATCGTCCCGTTCGTCACGTAATGGGCAAGCGCCGCCGACACCGCGACGTCCTCGTCCTCGTCGACGAAGATCGTCCCGTCCGGACCGTACCAGGCGGGGATCTGGTGACCCCACCAGAGCTGGCGCGAGATGCACCAGGGCTGGATGTTCTCCATCCAGTCGAAATAGGTCTTCTCCCAGTTCTTCGGGACGAAGTTGGTACGGCCCTCGCGCACGCTGGCGATCGCCGGCTCGGCCAGCGTCTTGGCATCGACATACCACTGGTCGGTCAGGAAGGGCTCGATGGGAACGCCGCTGCGGTCGCCGTGCGGGACCATGTGAACGTGCTCGTCGATCTTGGCGAGATAGCCCTCGCTTTCCATCCAGTCGACGAGAAGCGCCCGCGCAGCGAAGCGGTCGAGGCCCTCGAACATGCCGACGGCCCGTTCGCCGTCCGCAGGATAGAGGTCCTCGAGGAAGTCGGCATTGTCGCGAATCGAGATCGAGCCATCGACCGCCAGGATGTTGATGCGGCGCAGATCGTGACGCGAGCCGACCTCGAAGTCGTTGAAGTCATGCGCCGGGGTGATCTTGACCGCGCCCGAGCCCGATTCCGGATCGGCATAGTCGTCGGCGACCACCGGAATGAGACGCCCGATCAGCGGCAGCCGGACGCGCTTGCCGATCAGTGCGGCGTAGCGCTCGTCCGAAGGATTGACCGCAACGCCGGTATCGCCGAGCACGGTCTCGGGCCGCGTCGTGGCGACCGTGATGAACGTTTCGGGATTGGCCGGATCGTAGTCGCGCCCTTCCACGGGATAGCGGAAGTGCCAGAGCGAACCCTTGACCTCCTGCTGCTCGACCTCGAGGTCCGAGATTGCCGTCAGTAGCTTCGGGTCCCAGTTGACCAGCCGCTTGTCGCGGTAGATCAACCCATCGCGATACAGCTGGACGAAGACCTTGCGCACCGCGCGCGACAGCCCCTCGTCCATCGTGAAGCGCTCGCGCGACCAGTCGCAGGAGGCACCGAGCCGGCGGAGCTGCCCGAGGATCCCGCCCCCGGACTCTTCCTTCCAGTCCCAGACCTTCTCGATGAAGGCCTCGCGCCCCATCGCCCGGCGGCCCGGCAGCTGGCGCGCGGCCAGCTGACGCTCCACCACCATCTGCGTGGCAATGCCCGCGTGATCGAGGCCGGGCTGCCAGAGGACGTTTTCGCCGCGCATGCGATGAACGCGGACGAGAACGTCCTGCAGCGTATTGTTCAGCGCGTGCCCGATATGCAGCGAACCCGTGACGTTCGGCGGCGGAATGACGATCGAGAACGGATCGGCGCCGGTTCGCGCTCCGGCGCCAGCGGCGAACGCATCGGCGGCCTGCCAGCGGTCCGCAATGCGGGGCTCGATCGCCGCTGCGTCGTAAGTCTTTTCGATCATGGATCTTCCAGCCGTCATCGGAACTCGTGTCGCATCGGTTACAGGGAAGATTTCGGCGGTGTCAACGAACTCGCCGCAATCCCCGTTCGCCCCGCGACCATCGCAGGTCCGGTCAAGAAAAAAGGGCGGCTCGCGCCGCCCTTCGTCGATCGTGAAAAGGACGGTGCGCTCAGCGCCGACCGCCACGCGACATGCGCTCGATTTCCTCGCGCACGAGGCGTTCGACCATGCGCGGCAGGTTGTCGTCGAGCCATTCCTGCAGCATGGGACGCAGCATCTCTTGTGCCATCGTCTCCAGCGACTTCAGCTCGCCATTACGAATCGCCTGCGCCAGTTCCTCGAAGGAAGCGGCGACCAGAGTTCCCGTCATCTGCGAGGACAGCGGCGACGCCACATCGGCGAAGGGCGCGTATCGACCCGCAGCCGCATCCGGCTCGCCGCCGAAGGAGCGCTGGTCGGTGTTGGCGGGCTCGAAGGAACCGCGGTCCTGCATGGGGGGCTCCTGGCGCGTCGCATCGTCGAAGGCGAGTTCGCGGGCGCGCTGGGCATGGGAGGGAGAGGGTTCGGTCATGGCATCAGGACCTTCTTCGTTGGGAGCGGCGACCTCGGCGAAGGCCGCGTCGTCGGTCATGGCGTCCGTCGTCGCCGGGAACGCAGAGGGAAGCGGCTCGTTCGTCGCGGCTTCGAAAGGCTCCGTCCGTTCGTCGAACTGTCCCCAGCTCGCGGCGAGCTCGCTCTCGAGCGCAGCCGTCAGATGGTCGTCGTCGGTCAATGGCTCTTCGGCTGGCCGCTGCGGGATTCCTGGCGCCTCGGCGATCGCGGTGTTGGATCGACGGTCATCGGCGGCCCGCGTCATCGCATAGGCCGGAGGGGACGCGGCGCTGCCCCAGGCTTCGAAAGCCACGGTGTTCGTGGCATAGGCGGCCGCATCGCTTTCGGGAGCAGCGGCGGCCGGCGCCGCAATCGGGGGGCTCTCCGGGCTCGTATCGACGGACGACGGGTCGACGGAAGGTTCCAGGCGCGGCAGGCGCAGGGGCATCGCCCGGCCGACCGCTGCGCCGGCGGTCCCGCCCCGCTCCTCGCCCGTCTCGATGATTCGCCGGATCGATGCCAGGATCTCGTCCATGGACGGCTCCTGCGCGACATTCGCCTTGCTCATGATCTTCGCACCCGATTCTGATCCGCGGCGAAGAGCGCGGCGGATCTTGCGGGGATGCTAGCGGCAATCGGCGATTGGTTGAATCCCGCATCCTGCAGAATCCAACCTTTACAACGATTTTTTAACGGGTCGTCAGCAGCCGGCGAGAGCTCAGCGCCCGTCAGGCGTGCGCAGGCCGTACCACTTGTCCTGAACCTGCTGATAGTGCTCGTCGGGATCGTAGCTATCGACCGCCAGAGCCAGCCGTTCAGGCGACAGATGGCCGACGGCCGACGTCAGCGTGTAAGCGGCGACCACCGCATCGCGCTGCGCGCCTGCCAGAAGGATCTGCGCGGTGATGACATCCGACTGCGCGTTCAGGACGTCCAGCGTGGTGCGCTGACCGACATTGCGCTCTTCGACGACGCCATTCAGCGCAAGCTGTGCCGCGGCCACCTGTGCGCGATAGCCGGTGACGTTGGCCTCGGCCGCCTGCCGCTGGGCCCAGGCCGTCGCGACCGCCGAGCGGACCTCGTCGCGTGTGCCGTCGACTTCGATCCGCCGCTGGCCGAGCACTTCCTTGGCCTGGCGAACCTGCGATGCGACGAGACCGCCCTGGTAGATCGGCACCGAAAGCTGCGCCTGCACCGTGCCGGAGACCTGATTCTGCGTGATGACGTCAATCGTCCCGACGCCTGGCAGCGCTTGATCGGGCGTCGAGTCCGCGAGCGAATAGCTGTTGTCGATCTGGCCGTTCAGGGACACAGTCGGCAGGCGGGCGCCTTCGGCGGACTTCACCTGAAACGCGGCGGCATCCACAGCGAACTGGGTCGCCAGAATGGCCGGATGCTCGGACTGCGAGACGGCGATCGCCTGCGCGACGGATCCGGGGAAAGCCGACTTGCCCGGCAGGGTTCCCGCCTCGAGCTGGCTCGGCGGATCGCCGATCACCTCGAGATACTGCGCCTCGCTGCTCGCGACCTGCGCGAGGGCGGTGTTGAGGAGTGCAGTCGCCAGAGCCTGTTCGGCCTGCGCCTGCGCAACGTCGGTCCGCGTGCCTTCGCCGACCTCGAAGCGGGCGTCGGCGGCCCGGACCTGCTCGTTGAGGAACGCAAGGCTCTGACGACGGAACGCGGCGATCTCGCGATCGCGGCGCACGTTCATGTAGACCGTGACCGTGTTGAGCAGCGTGTTCTGGACGGTGTTGTCGAGGTTCTTCTGCGAGGCTCGGACCTGGGCTTGCGCCGCATTCACGTTATTCGGCGTCCGGAAGCCGTCAAAGAGAACCTGATTGATCTGGATGCCGCCGGTCAGGACGCCCGTGCGCTGCTTTTCGCGCTCGATATTGTCGCCGAAGGTCGTCCGCGACCGGGTGGTCGACGCCTGACCGACACCGGTGACCGTCGGGCGAAGGCCTGCCCGGGCCTGCGGAACGTTCTCGTCGGTCGCACGCAACTGCGCCCGCGCCACGTTCAAATCTTGATTGTTCGCATAGGCCTTGGCCATCGCGCCGCGCAGGGTCTCGGCGTTCGAAGCCCCCGCACTACCGACGAGAAGCAGAGCCGACACCGAGGCCAGGATCCAGGACTTGTTGCGCAAAGAGCTCACTCCAGACTCGGGCGATCGATCCAAAGAACACCGGATCCATAGCGGTACACGGGCACACCTCACCCGAACCTTGGGTATGACCCGTAACCCGAATGAACCTAACGTCGGAACAATACCAGAGCTGGCTCGGAACTCGGGAAGGTTTTCATCGTTGGTGTGGCCGGCTGAAAACACTTCCCGTATGTAAGACCGGCCCGTCACAGGCCTCCTTCATCCGAAAGGACTAGAAGACGAAAGCCTGACGCTTGGTGAAGCCCGGCAGCGGCTTAATGCTGCAGTTGAACCCGAAGCGATCGGCCAGGATGCCGTCTTCCTTGGTGTACAGCTTGGCCATGGCCGACAGGCCCTGACCTTCGACAACGACCATCCGGCCGCGATCCTTGAGCTGGTCGAAATAGGTTGCCGGGATCTCGCCGACCGAGCCTTCGAAGACGATGACGTCGAACGGAGCCTCGGACGGAAAGCCTGCGGCCAGCGGCCCGGTCACCACCGCGCAGCTGACGATACCGAGTTCGTCGAGCTGGCGCGACGCCTCTGCGGCAAGGGTTTCGTCCTCTTCGAGAGCGACGACCGAGCCAGCCAGATGCGACAGGACGGCCGCCGAGTATCCGGTGCCGCAACCGACATCGAGGACCACGTCCTGCGACCCGATCTGCGCAAGCTGCAAGAGCTTGGCGAAGGGCGATGGTTCCATCAGGTAGCGGGCACCGCCCAGCGGAATGTCTTCGTCGATATAGGCGAGCGGCTTGCGCGCGTCCGGCACGAAGCGCTCGCGCGGAACCGCAAGGAACGCTCGCAGCAATTCGTGCGACGTGACGTCCGTCGTCCGGATCTGATTGTCGACCATTTTCGTGCGAGCAGCAGCGAAATCCATGACATGTCCCGGATGATTGATGGCGCGACTTCCCTTATGCGCCGTCGCGATGGCTGGCAAGCCGCACCAGGTCTGCGGATGCCATGAGCAAGCTGCAGCGAAAGTCGGCGGGTGTCGAACCCAACATCATCGAAGACAGTCAGCAGCAGCCTTGGCTCACTTGGGGCTCAAGGGAACGCTGGTGCGTGGACGCGTCGAAGGCGTGGACCGGATCCAGGCGCTCCGTCGGGGAATGAATGAGGATCGCGAAGACAAAGTCGCTGGACGGCGCCGGAAGCTGACAGGCCAGCGCCAACTACTTCGAACACGCGATTTTCAAATTGGCGCGTGTTACAAAGATCCGCTGGATCGACCGCCGGAGCATGGATTGAGATCGGCGGCCGACCGATGGCGTATCAAGATGATAGCACGTCGACCTCAACTAAGCTTTCAGCCCGCGCGAGCACTTTTGCCGGGCCGGACTGCGTCGATGGCATTGCGGACAGCATTCTTGCGCTTCCGCTTGTCCATGTCGGGACGCAGCGAGCCCTTCAGCATCTCCTCGCCGATGGCCGCCTTCTCTTCCTTCGTCAGCGGCCGGCCACGCATCTGGCTGGCTTCGACTTCCCAGGTATTCATCAGTCCATCGGTCATGCCGTCTCTCCCTTGCTGCGGTCCCAACCCGCCATGGCATCCACATGTTCCGACGAACCGTCGTCGAAGGTCTCGAATGATCGGCCATCGGGGCTGCGGCACCGTCGAAGCCATCCGGACGCTTCCGGCCGGCTCAGGCCGTGATAGACGGGACGACATGGTCCGGCGCTTCTCTCGGCAGCCGCGACTGTGTCGCATCCTCGTTGAGACCATCGCCTCTCGATGCTGAGTGGATCGATCCCCCCATATCCGATCGTTAGACGGATTGGGCCCTGAACGGCGCAGCCCGCCTCCGTCGCACGCAAAAGGAACAGCGCATGACCACACCCCGCGAGGCCGAACCGTCGAACGCACCCCGAAGGCACAAGGCGCTCTGGATTGCCGTCTGGATCGTCGTCTCGATCGCGATCGTCAGCAACGTCTTCGTCGGGATCTACCTGTGGGCCAACGCCGTTTGACGTCGCCGATTATCGGAAACTGACGGCAGCGAATGCGCCCGTCACGAGCCGCAGACACCCATGAAAGACAGGACCCATGACCGACCACGACGAGACCGATCCAAATCCGGAAGCCGAGCATCCGATGGCCAGCGGCGCCTTCGAGCGGATCCAGGACTATCTCGACAGCGGACGTGGCCTCGCATCCCTGTCCATCGAGGATCTCGAAGGCCGCTTCGTCGCCGCCTTCAAAGCCCGGGTCGCCAACGTCGCGCAGGCGTCCGACGCGAATGACGACGCCGAGGCCGAATACATCCTCCGCTCGATCGAGCCACCCTACCATCTCGTGAAAGCCGAAATCGAGGAGATGACGCAGCAGATTTCCGAAGCCTTTTCGAAGCTCTCGAACGAGCAGATCGCCGAACTCGACAGCGACATGGTCGCTAAGCTCTCCACCGCCGCCATTCATTGATGGCATGTGAGGCGATGCGGATGCGTCCAATGCGCCATCGGCGTGTCACGCTGGCGGGCGCATTCGCAAACACCGACGGGACGACGAGGGTAGACGGAAACGAGACGGGGTCCAGGCAATGGCACGCCGTCGGTTCGTCAGCCACATGCGGGTATCCACCGAGCGTCAGGGCGTCACCGGTCTTGGCCTCGAAGCGCGGCCGAAGGCGGTGCGAGCTGACCTGCACGGTGGCAACTGGTCGCTTGTGGCCGAAGTGGCCGTCCTGCAGCATGGCCTCGTACGATGGGAGATCCGCGACGAGCCGCCTCAACTCGGCGTTCTCCTCCTCGATCTAGCGCAGCTTCCTCACCCTGGACGGTATCATCCCCGCCATAACGCTTGCGCCAATTGGTGAAGGTCGCCTCCGAGATCCCCGCCTGTTGGCAGACCTCGGCAACGGCCGTGCCCTCGTGGGCCTGCTTTAGGACAAACGCGATCTGCGCGTTGGTGAACTTTGAACTCCTTGTGGAATTCTTTCCATCCCGCTCTCGGGATCACAAGTCGAAAATTCCAGCTTAGAACGGTCCGACTTCGTGGAGGCACGTCACGTCGAACCCCCTGATCGACATTGGTGACCAGCGCGACCGGGCGACGCGGCAGATCGAGGATCTGACGCCTCCGCTCGATCGCAACCGAGTCTCCCGCCTCGTGTCCCGAGCACTTCGCTTTCCCCACGGTAGGCCCGAACGGACCGCATCATGTGAAACAGACGTCCGGGTTGTGAGGTCCGGCCACAATCCTCTACCTTCGAAACCTGCCCTCTACCTTTAAAAAACCTTTGTCAAAACGGCCCGGATCGCGGGTCGTTCACAACCGAGGCGATTTCTTAAGACCTCATGCAACGCGGTATGGTAGGCGCTACCGGACGTGGATCGCAACTGGAGGGGGTGGTTGCGCTACGTGGTTGTGGATACCTCCCTGGACTTTCAGATGGCTCCTATTTCGTCCGGCCCGAGTGGCGTCGCCGTAGGTTTAACGAACACTTCGGACACTGGGCCCCTCGATGGCTTCACGTCCGACACGACACCCACCTTGGGATTCTTCTACGTCGACAACTCTACCAACGCACCGGTCCAGATATTTCGGGACGTGACGTGACCCCCTGAATTTCAGCCACGGATGGCTAGAGTCCGCCCAACGACGAGGGACGGACGAATGAAGAAGTCACGGTTTACGGAAGAGCAGATCATTGCGATCCTGCGCGAGCGGGAGGCGGGGGTTGCGACGGCCGAGGTCTGCCGGAGACACGGCGTCAGCTCGGCGACGTTCTACAAATGGAAGGCCAAGTTCGGCGGGCTCGAAGTGTCTGAGGCGCGACGCCTGAAGGGGCTGGAGGACGAGAACGGTCGCCTGAAGCGGATGCTGGCGGATGCCATGCTCGACAACGCCGCGCTGAAGGACCTCGTGGGAAAAAAGTGGTGAAGCCCGTCGCCAGACGGGAGGCCGTGGCGTATCTCGCCGCGACCTTCCAGATGAGCGAGCGGCGGGCGTGCCGGGTGATCGGGGCGGACCGGGCGAGCGTGCGCTACGAGGGAACGCGGCCCGACGACAGCCTGCTTCGGCGACGGTTGAGGGAGTTGGCGGGCGAACGCCGGCGCTTTGGCTACCGGCGGCTGCATGTCCTACTGAAACGAGAGGGCCATGCGGTCAACCGCAAGCGCATCCAGCGGCTTTACCGCGAGGAGAAGCTGACCGTTCGCCGTCGCAGCGGGCGCAAGCGAGCCATGGGAACCCGTCGCCCGATCGAAGCACCGGTGGCCGCCAACCAGCGCTGGAGCCTGGACGTCCTGTCCGACCAGCTCACGGACGGTCGCCGCTTCCGGATCCTGGCCGTGGTGGACGACTGCACCCGCGAATGTCTGGTGCTGTCCGCCGACACGTCACTGTAGGGTCTGCGGGTTGCTCGTGAACTCGACGCCATCATTCGTCATCGCGGACGCCCGACGACCATCGTCAGCGACAACGGCACGGAGTTCACCTCGAACGCGATCCTCGCTTGGGCGGACGAGACCTGCATCGGCTGGCATTACATCGCGCCCGGCAAGCCGCAGCAGAACGGCTTCATCGAGAGCTTCAACGGCCGTCTGCGCGACGAGCTTCTGAACGAGACGCTGTTCCGATCTCTGCCGCATGCGCGTGCCGTGCTGGAAGCCTGGCGGCGGGACTACAACGAGGAACGGCCACACTCCAAGCTGTGCTGGATGACGCCTCGGGACTTTGCTCGCACCATCACCGA
The DNA here is from genome assembly GCF_001463705.1 of Aureimonas sp. AU12. Classification (GTDB taxonomy): domain Bacteria; phylum Pseudomonadota; class Alphaproteobacteria; order Rhizobiales; family Rhizobiaceae; genus Aureimonas. Next base: position 95,396 of record NZ_BBWH01000002.1, read on the forward strand.
AACAACCGGCCGAAACGCTGCGCTCATTGACGGCTCCGCGCTTCGGCCTCTTGCAACCGCCATCGACGATGGCTCAGATCACGACAGGACTCTCGTTCCCGCTGGATGAAAAACGGGGGTCACGTCAAGGACACGATGGGGCTTGGCATCGCTTGGTCAAGATATGCCACTGCCGCCGTTTCGGAAATGTCGAGTGCAACCGTCGTCGCCTCCTCGTGGGCCACTTCGCGAGCGACACTTCTAAGGTTGAAAAACGCAAAGATGCTACCCAGTCCGACAACCAGTGTCATGACCGCTACCACCGCCGACAGCAGGCTGAGCAGAGCCTCCGTGCTCACCAAGCGCCCACCTCTCGCAGCCGCCGCCCCTCCAGCGTCGCCTAAGACCAGGCCGGATCGCGCCACCCCTACCCGGATGTCACCAGCCCGAGCGGTATCATCTCGACCCAAGCCGCGAGAATGGGACCCGGCATTTCTGCAATCATTCGGCCAACACTGTCCCGGTCGCCGCCGACCGCGTCGAGCCGAACTTCGGCACGCATATGCAGCGGCGCGAGTTCGGATGGACGGACGACAAACTCCGGCGGTCCGATTCGCTCATGTCGCATTTCGTGTTGCTTGGACGAGCGGACGCGAACGTGAAACCCCTGCAGTTCGAGGGAACTCGCTGCAATGCGCGCCCGACATGCGACCGGAAGACCGACCTGACTTAGCCCGACCTAAGTCCTTATAATCTCTGCATGAAGGGCTTGGAGGCCTCGGAGGGAATCGAACCCCCGTGCAAGGATTTGCAGTCCTCTGCGTAACCACTCCGCCACGAGGCCCCAACGGGGCGGTTGGTACTGCGGCCTCGGGCTTCGCGCAAGACCTGAAATGTCGATGACGTGCTCGTCTCGTCGCGGGACGCTGCCGGCGGCCTTTGGCGGGGCGCGAAGCCTAGCGGCGGCCGAAGGACGGGAGCCGGACCCAAGCGAAGCGCGACTTGGTCAGGGGATCGGCCGATGGAAGCAGCACGGCCTTGGCCTTGCGGCGCCGTCCCCATTTGACGTCCGCGCGGCGGCGCCAGCGGCGCACGAAGCGCAGGTCGACCGAGAGGATGAGAAGCCCGAGGGGCAGCATCCAGATGCCGAGCACCGGCAGGAAGCTGAAGACGCCGCCGAACACGAAGGCGATTCCCATCGCCATCCGGGCCAGCCGATTGGCCGGCAACCGGAGCGTCCGGCCGAACAGTTCGATCGTATTGCCGCGCAGGCGGAAGAAGTCCCGCTTTGCCGGATGCGACTGCGTCATGCGTCCCGCACTCCCCAGGAGATAAATCTTACCGACCATAGCGCCCGATGATGGCGGAGCCGTTACGGCCAAACCCCGCCGGAATGGAGGCGACGGTGATTTATTTCGCCCATTCTCATTTCACGGCTTCCCAAACCGAAATCCCGTTTGCTATAGGGGCCTCGTCCGCAAGTGATGCGGACCGGTCCCCGGTAGCTCAGTGGTAGAGCAATCGACTGTTAATCGATCGGTCGCTGGTTCGAATCCGGCCCGGGGAGCCAAGTCCACCTTTTCCAATGTCGAGAATGCGTTGCAGTCATCGGCTGCACTTGGGTTTTTGTGGCACTTGAAGTCGACGGTCTGAGCTGAGCCCGATGACCTTGGGGCGGGCAGTTGGCCCGAACGCGACGATCAGTCGCCCGAGCCGATCCGCTCCCACTTGCCGGTCTGGGTCTGGGACTGGCGCGCGAAGTAGCGATACGGGGTCCGCGACCAATCCTTCACGGACGGGGTGAGATTGTCGAGAATCAGGTCGCCGTCGCTGGTGCGAACGGTCAGGACGGTGTGACCCTCTTCGCTGAACCGCTGGCGCGCGACCGTCAGCAGGAGCGCCGAGGCGGGCCATCCCTTCTTCATCAACTCGGCCTTCTTGGCGATCGCAATGTCTTCGCAGTCGCCCTCGCGCGTTGCGAGTCGCCAGTCGTCGGTCTTGCCCGTCGCCGGAAGGTCGTCGCGCTCGCGAACCCGTTTGCGAACGTCCGCGTTAACGGCGCGAAGCTCCTGCAGGCGGTCGGGCGAGAGGTCCACCACCTTCTTGCCGCTCTGGGAATCGCAAAGGCGCCGCTCGCGCTTGCAGAAGGCGCTGAAGGCAGGGGGTGCGAACGCGTCTCCCGTCAGCATCATCGTGCTACCCGCATGTCCCGGACCGGATGCCGACACCAGAATCGTCAGCGCGCCCAAGGCGATGGACAAGAGCTTCAATCGGCGACCCCCTCGCACATTCGATCGATCGGATGCGCCCTGAGGCCATGCCCGACCCCAAAACTCTGCCTTTTTCGTGGCCCGGACGCGAACCGGACCGGATGGAACAGGGGTATCGGTCATGCTGCATGCCCCTCGACTGGCTCAATTGAGTAAGCACGACCCCATGGGCGGCGCCGGCCATTCACCTTAAAACTCTGTAATAAAAAGGTTTTCAGGAGGTTTACATGCACTGGTCTTCGCGAGGTTCCGCAACGCGCGCGACACGCCTGCTCCACGCGACCTGTCTCTCGGCCGTCGTGACGTTCCATCTCGTCGGGTCGCCGGCGCAGGCTCAATCGGTCCGCCCGACGCTCAGCGCCGGCCAGTGCCGACCGCTTTCCCAGTCCAATTTCGAGATCTGCTGCATCGCAGCCAACCGCCGTCAGATCCTGTCGGCTCGCGACCTCGCGCAATGCCCGCCGCTGACGACCTCGACCGTTTCGCGGGCCCTTCGCGATTCGGGCGATGGGCTCGTTCCCGGGTCAGAGCGAGACGGAACCAGGCGCCAGGCCTCGACCGGCGAACGGCGGAACTCCGAAACGGGGACGGGAAACACAGGCGCGGGAGGCACCGGGCCGTCCGCCGGCAGCGGCGGCACACCCAGCGGGAGCGGCAGCGGCACGCCTGGCGGCGGGAATGGCGGTGGCTCACCGGGTGGGGGTTCGCCCGGCGGGGGCTCACCTGGCGGCGGTTCGCCGGGGGGCGGTTCGCCCGGCGGCGGCGATGGCGGCGGCTCGCCCGGCGGCGGCGATGGCGGTGCCTCGCCCGGCGGCGGTGACGGCGGCGGTTCGCCCGGCGGCGGTGACGGCGGCGGTTCGCCCGGCGGCGGTGACGGCGGCGGTTCGCCCGGCGGCGGCGATGGCGGTGGCTCGCCCGGCGG
>NZ_BBWH01000003.1 GCF_001463705.1 Aureimonas sp. AU12
TTCGCCCGGCGGCGGTGACGGCGGCGGTTCGCCCGGCGGCGGTGACGGCGGTGGCTCGCCCGGCGGCGGCGATGGCGGCGGCCGGTCCGGCAGCGATGGCGGGCGATAAACGCCAACGACGATCGGCCCTGTCGTAAGGACGTCCCGATGGCCGGAACGTGATCTTCGGGCGAAGCGGATGGGCGGATCTCCGACCATCCGCATCCCCCCGATGACGCACAAGGGACTGTCGGCTCTGGGCCGCGTCCTCATGGGATCGCAGCACCGCCGCACTCGTTCGTCGATCGGCTTCGCAGCGCTGCCCGCGTTCCGGCGAGATGGCGTTTGCTCGGGCGCCGGCACTTGTGGAACGCCGGTCCTTGCCGCGCGCCGGGTGGGCCCCTACCGTTCGGGTCAAGCGCAACGACCCCCTGCAGGCCCCATGTCCCGATTCCATTCCGTCATCGATGCCATCGGCAACACACCGCTGATCCGTCTCGCCAAGGCTTCCGAACTGACCGGCTGCGAGATCTACGGCAAGGCCGAATTTATGAACCCCGGCCAGTCCGTCAAGGATCGCGCCGGGCTCTTCATCATCCGCGATGCCGAGGAGAAAGGCCTGCTTCAGCCCGGCGGCATCATCGTCGAGGGCACGGCTGGAAACACCGGCATCGGTCTGTCGCTCGTCGCCGATGCGCTCGGCTATCGCGCGGTCATCGTCATTCCCGACACGCAGAGCCAGGAGAAGAAGGATGCGCTGCGCCTGATGGGCGCCGAGCTCATCGAGGTGCCCGCGGTTCCCTACAAGAATCCCAACAACTACGTGAAGTTGTCCGGCCGGCTGGCGCAGCAACTGGCGGCGACGCATCCGCAGGGCGCCATCTGGGCCAACCAGTTCGACAACACCGCCAATCGCGACGGCCATGTCGTCACCACGGCCGAGGAGATCTGGCAGCAGACCGGCGGCGAGGTCGACGGATTCATCTGCTCGGTCGGCACCGGCGGCACGCTGGCGGGCACCGCCATGGGCCTCAAGCGCCATTCCGGCCATATCAAGATCGGCATCGCCGATCCCGAGGGCGCGTCACTCTTCAGCTACTACACGGAAGGCGAGTTGAAGGCCGAGGGATCCTCGATCACGGAAGGGATCGGCCAAGGCCGCATCACCGCCAATCTCGAGGGATTCACGCCAGATTTCGCCTACCGCATTCCCGATGCCGAGGCGCTGCCGATCGTCTTCGACCTCATCGGCCAGGAAGGGCTGTGCCTCGGCGGGTCGTCGGGCATCAACATCGCCGGCGCCATCCGCATGGCGCGGGAGATGGGTCCGGGCCATACGATCGTGACGATCCTCTGCGATTACGGCAACCGCTACCAGTCGAAGCTCTTCAACCCCGAATTCCTGCGCTCGAAGGACCTGCCCGTTCCCACCTGGCTCGGCCGCGAGCCGAGTTTCGACATTCCGTTCGAGGCCGTCTCCTGATGGCCGGCGAGACCGAGGCCGCTTATCAGGACGACGCCTATCTCTCGACCCTTGAAGCCAGGCTCCTTCGAATCGACGGCGAGCGCGGCCTCGTTTTCGATCGCTCGAACTTCTTCGCCAGCGGTGGCGGCCAGCCCGGCGACACCGGCTTCATCGAGACTGCCGACGGCCGGCAGATCGCGATCGTCGACACCCGCGCATCCGACGACCGCTCCGCGATCGTGCTGACGGCCATCGAGGGCGCGGACCTGCCGTCGCCGGGCGACACGCTGGTGCTGCATGTCGACTGGGCGCGACGCTACAAGCTGATGCGGATGCACACGGCCTGCCATCTCTTGACGGTCGCCTGCCCGTTTCCAGTGACGGGCGCGGCGGTCGGCGAGGACGAGAGCCGCGTCGACTTCGACATCCCCGAGGCAGCGGCCGACAAGGGCGAACTGACGCGGCGGCTGATGGAACTGGTGGCGGCCAATCATCCGGTCTTCACGCGATGGATCACCGACGCCGATCTCGACGCGAACCCGGATCTGGTGAAGTCGAAGAACGTGAAGCCGCCGCGCGGCAGCGGCCGCATCCGGCTCGTCTGCATCGGCGAGGACGGCGCAGTGGACACGCAACCATGCGGTGGCACCCACGTGCTCGAAACCGCCGAGGTCGGCGAGGTCCACATCGGCAAGATCGAAAAGAAGGGCAAGGAGAACCGCCGCTTCCGCATCCGCTTCGGTCCGCTGCCGGCGGCTTGAGCGCCGCACTTCCGCCCTCCGGCCTGCGCCATTATGGTGCGGCCGACCAGACCCGAACCGCCGAGGCCGCCTTGACCGCCCAGTCCTTCCTGATCACGCCCGCCGACCTCGCCGGGCCTCTCGGCCGCCCCGGCCTCTCGGTGGTCGACGCCTCCTGGTATCTGCCGGCGCAGAAGCGCTTCGCACGCGCCGAGTTCGAGGCCAGCCACATTCCCGGCGCCGTGTTCTTCGATCAGGACGCGGTGGTCGATGCCGCCTCCTCCCTGCCGCACACGCTGCCGGACGCCGTGAGCTTCGGAGCCGCGATGGGCGCGCTGGGCCTCAGCGAGACCGACACGATCGTCGTTTACGATGGAACCGGCCTGTTCACGGCGCCGCGCGTCTGGTGGATGCTGCGCACCTTCGGAGCCAAGGACGTTCGCATCCTCGACGGCGGGTATCCCGCCTGGATGGAAGCCGGGCTGCCGGTCGAGACCGGCCCGGCCAGCCCGAAGCCCGCGAGCTTCCGGGCCGAGTTCGACAGTGTCGCGGTGACGAGCTTCGAGGAGATGCAGCGCATCGTCGCCGGGGACGAACGGCAGATCGCGGACGCGCGCGCGGCCGAGCGCTTTCGCGGCGAAGCGGCGGAGCCGCGCGCTGGCGTTCGCTCCGGGCATATGCCGGGGGCGCGCTCGGTGCCGATCGGATCGCTCTCGGACGGGGGCCGCCTGAAGTCGCCGGACGACCTGCGCGCCGTCTTCGCCGAGGCCGGCATCGATCTGGACCGGCCGGTGGTGACCTCCTGTGGCTCGGGCGTGACGGCGGCGGCGATCAACTTCGCCCTCGTCGCCCTCGGCAAGAGCGACGCGACGCTCTATGACGGCTCGTGGACCGAGTGGGGATCGAGCGAGACGACGCCGGTCGAGACAGGTCCTGCCCGTTGAGGACAGACATTCGACCGATGCGCATTCTGAAAACGACGGTAACCTACCTCGCGATGCACCAGCCGCCGGGCGCACCGGTGCCGCCGCCCGCGAACGGCCGCGCCTATACGGTGCTCAAGGCGACGCGGATGCCGCTGAGCTACTACCGTTATCTCTACCACGCGGTCGGGCGCGAGCATCACTGGACGTCGCGGCTCCTGCCCGACGCAGCGCTGGCGCGCGAGATCCATGCGCCGAGCGTGCGGCTGCGCGTCCTCTATTGCGACGGCTCTCCCGCCGGCTGGTTCGAGCTCGACGCCGGCCGCGCCCCGCGCGAGACGCGGCTGGTGCATTTCGCGGTCATGCCGGGCTTTCGCGGCATCGGGCTGGCGCGCCATCTCCTGTCGGAGGCGATCGTTGCAGGGTTCGAGGAGCAGCCGGCCGCCCTGACCGTGGAGACGAACACGCTCGACCACCCCGCCGCCTTGCCACTTTATCGCAAGATGGGCTTTCGCCCGGTCTCGACGCGCGACGTGTCGACGCCGGCCTACGACGACTGAAGGCCGGCGCCGGAACGGCGAGCGGCCAGAGACAGGAGAGTGCGATGCTCGGATCGAAGCTCAATCGCCGCGACTTCCTCGTTGCGGGCGCGGCGACCGCCGGTGTCGCTCTGCATCCGTTCAGCACTCGTGCCGCCGATGGTCAGGCGCACCTGCGGATCATGGAGACGACGGATCTCCATGTGAACGTCTTTCCCTACGACTATTATGCCGACAAGGAGACGCCGACGGTCGGGCTGGCGCGCACCGCGACGCTCATCGACGCCATCCGCAAGGAAGCGACAAACGCCCTCCTCTTCGACAATGGCGACTTTCTGCAGGGCAATCCGATGGGCGACTACATCGCCTTCCAACGCGGCATGAAGGACGGCGATATTCATCCCGTGATCGCCGCGATGAACACGCTGCGCTACGACGCGGGCACGCTCGGCAATCACGAGTTCAACTACGGGCTCGACTTCATGAGCCGCGTACTCGCCGGGGCGAACTTCCCCCTCGTCAGCGCCAACCTGGCCAAGGGCGCCCTCGCCGCCGATCCTCTCGCCGACGAGCGCTTCGTGCCGCCCTACGTTATTCTCGACCGGGAGATCACGCTCGGCGACGGGTCGCGCCATCCGATCCGCATCGGCGTCGTCGGCTTCCTGCCGCCGCAGATCACGCTGTGGGACGCGCAGCAGCTTGCCGGCAAGGCGGCGACGCGTGGCATCGTCGAGACCGCGCGCGCGCTCGTTCCGAAGATCCGTGCCGCGGGTGCCCAGATCGTCGTCGCGCTCTCGCATTCCGGTATCGCGGAGGGCGATGCCACGGAGGCAGGCCTCGAGAACGCGTCGCTGCAGCTCGCTGCGATCGAGGGCATCGACGTCGTCCTGACCGGACATCAGCATCTGCGGTTTCCTGGCAAGGATTTTGAGGGACTGGCCGGTGTCGACGCCGTCGTCGGAACCCTGCATGGCAAGCCCGCCGTGATGGCCGGCTTCTGGGGCTCCGATCTCGGCCTCGTCGATCTTCTACTGGAGCGGCGCGGCGAGGGCTGGGCGATCGTCTCGGCGCAGTCGGAGCTTCGCCCGATCTTCGAGCGCGTCGACCGGACGCCGAAGGCGCTGGTGGCGAGCAAGCCGGAGGTGCTCGCCGCCGCGAAGGCCGACCACGACGCGACGCTGACCTACGTTCGCACGCCCGTGGGCGAAACGACGGCACCGCTCTACTCCTACTTCGCCCTCGTCGCCGACGATCCGTCCGTGCAGATCGTGAACCAGGCGCAGCTCTGGTACATGAAGACGATCCTCGCCGGCACCGGGTTTGCGGCGCTGCCGTTGCTCTCGGCGGCCGCGCCCTTCAAATCGGGCGGGCGCTCAGGACCGGACTATTACACCGACATTCCCGCCGGCCCGATCGCCATCCGCAACGTCGCCGACCTCTATCTCTACCCGAACACCGTTCAAGCGGTGAAGATTACAGGCGCCGAGGTGAAGGACTGGCTGGAAATGTCGGCTGGTATCTTCCGGCAGGCCGAACCCGGCAAGGCAGACCAGCCGCTGATCGCGGACGGCTTCCCCTCCTACAATTTCGACGTGATCGACGGCGTCACCTATCGGATCGACGTGACCGTGCCGGCGCGCTTCGATCAGGACGGCAAACTCGTGAACGCGGATGCCTCGCGCATTCTCGACCTCAGCTTCGAGGGCCATCCGATCGACCCGGCGGCCGAGTTCGTGGTCGCCACGAACAATTATCGGGCCGGCGGCGGCGGCAAGTTCCCGGGCCTCGGCCCCGATAAGATCGTCTTCGTCGCGCCGGATGCCAATCGCGACGTGCTCATCCGCTACATCATCGAGCAGAAGCGGATCGATCCGGCTGCGGACGGCAACTGGCGCCTTGCGCCGGCACCGGGTACGTCGGTCGTCTTCAGCACCGGGCCGGCCTCGGCAGCACATCTCGGTGACGTCGCCTCGCTGGCGCTGGAACCGCTCGGGCGGAGCGACGACGGCTATGCGCGCTACCGCCTCGCCCTCTGAGCCAGCGGCCTCGCCGTCTCCCTTCCATCACCAGACCCGGACCTTCGCTTGCGCCTTCGCCTCCTCCTCGCCCTTCTCGTTCTCATCCTCGTCGCGGGGGCCGGCGTCTGGCTGTTCGGGCCGCGCGAGCCCGCGCGTCTGACCGCGGAGTTCGACGCTTCGCGGATCGGCGACGATCCGGCGGCCTATCTCGCGCGCACCGAAGCCGATATTCCGAACCTGCGGGAGAATGCCGAGAAGGAGATCGTCTGGGCCTATCCGGCCTCGAAGTCGAAGACGCCGCTCGCCATCGTCTATCTCCACGGCTTCTCGGCCGCGAAGGGCGAGACGCGCCCGCTGGCCGACGAGGTGGCCCGCAATCTCGGCGCCAATCTCTTCTTCACGCGGCTTACCGGCCACGGCCGCGACAGCGCCGCGATGACCGAGGCGACGATCGGCGACTGGGTGGACGATGCCGCCGAAGCCATGGCCATCGGGCGCCGCCTCGGCGAGCGCGTGGTGATCATGGGTAGCTCGACCGGCGCGACGCTGGGCACCCTGATCGCCAGCCGTCCGGACCTCTCAGCGGATCTCGCGGGCCTCGTGGCGCTCTCGCCGAACTACGCGCTGCAGAACTGGCGCTCGTTCCTGCTGACGATCCCGTTCGCGCGCGAGGTCATTCCCTATCTCGGGCCGGCGACCTTCGGCGAGGCGTCCGAGAGCGCGGCGGTCAACGCGAACTGGACGGTGACCTACCCAACGGCGGCGCTGCTGCCGATGGCCCGCCTCGTCGAGATCGTCCGCGGCCTCGATTTCGCGTCCATGCGCGTGCCCGCACTCTTCGTCTACTCGCCCGGCGACGCGGTGGTGGACGCCGCCCGCACCGTGCAGGTCGCCGGCCAATGGGGCGCGCCGCACCAGACGATCGAGGTGCCGGAGGCGCCGGGCGTCGCCCGGCACATCGTGGCGGGAGACCTCATTTCGCCGGCGACCACGGGCCGGGTCGCCGCCGCCGTCACCGACTGGATCCGCGCCCTGCCCGCCCGCTGACGCCCGCCGATCAGATCAGGAGATCGGAGATCACCTGATTGTCGGTGATGTCCTGATAGCGGATGCCCTCTTCGGCAAAGCGCGCCAGAAGCGTATCGAAGCTGCCCGGCTTCTTCGTCTCGATGCCGAGGAGGATCGAGCCGAAGTCGCGGGCGGATTTCTTGAGGTACTCGAAGCGCGCGATGTCGTCGTCGGGACCGAGCAGGGCGAGGAAGTCCTTCAGGGCGCCCGGGCGCTGGGCGAGACGCAGGATGAAGTACTTCTTCCGGCCCTCGAAGCGCAGCGCGCGCTCCTTGACGTCCGGGAGGCGCTCGAAGTCGAAATTGCCGCCAGAGACGACGAGCACCGCCGTCTTGCCGCGAACCTCTTCGCCGAGCGTGCGCAGCGCGTCGATCGCCAGCGCGCCCGCCGGTTCCAGCACGATGCCCTCGACGTTGAGCATTTCGAGCATCGTCTGGCAGAGGCGGCCTTCGGGCGCGAGGATGACCTGTTCGGGTGCGAAGCGGCTCAGCACCTCGAAGGGCAGCGCGCCGATTTCCGCAACGGCCGCGCCATCGACGAAGCCTTCCATCTGCGGCAGCTTCACTCGCGTGCGTTCGCGCAGGCTCGTCTGCAGGCTCGGCGCGCCCAGCGGCTCGACGAGGCGGAACTCCGGCGCGTTCGGGCCCTCGAAGTAGCGCGCCATGCCGGAGGCCAGACCGCCGCCGCCGACCGGCAGCACGAGCATGTCGACGCTCTCGCCGTCGAGCTGGCGCACGACCTCGAGCCCGACACTGGCCTGTCCCTCGACGATGTCCTCATGGTCGAAAGGCGGCACCATCGCTGCGCCGCTCGAGGCGGCATACGCCTTCGCGGCCGTGTAGCAATCGTCGAAGAAGTCGCCGACCAGCTCGATCTCGATGGCATCGCCGCCGAAGACGCGGGTCTTGTCGATCTTCTGCTGCGGCGTCGTCACCGGCATGAAGATGCGGCCCTTCAGGCCGAAGTGCCGGCAGGCGAAGGCGAAGCCCTGCGCGTGATTGCCGGCGGAGGCGCAGGTGAAGCTCGCGGCGGTGTCGCCGGCCTCGATGCGCTTGCGCATGAAGTTGAAGGCACCGCGGATCTTGTAGGATCGGACCGGCGTCAGGTCTTCGCGCTTGAGGAAGATTCGCGCGCCGTAGCGGGCCGAGAGATGCTCGTTGAGCTGCAGCGGGGTCTCGGGAAAGAGTTCGCGCAGCGCCTCCTCCGCGCGAGCGACGCGGGCGACGAATTCGGTGGTGGACATGAACGAACACTTCGGTCGGAAGCCGCGCTCCGGCGCGGGTCTTCGGGAAACTGGGGAGCGGGTGAGGCTCCGGTGTCGAACGCGGCGGACCGTCGATGAGGATCGGGACGACGCGAGCCGGACGCGCGAGGCGCCGCAGCTGCGAGCAGCAGGCGGGGCCTTAGAGGGCGCCGGCGCCGATAATCGGAAGGGTCGCTCCGCAGATCGATGCTTCGTATGTCATCGCACGTCCCCTTCCCGTCCCAGCGTTTCCGATGGCGCTGTCCATCCATGATCCCGCAACGTTTGTAAAGCGATGCCCTCGCGCGGCCAGGCTCAGAGGAAGACGTCGACCACCTCGAAGCGCTCGACGTCGACGAGGCCCCTGTCGGAAATGCGCAGCGACGGGATGACCACAAGCGCCAGCAGCGAGTGCTGCATGTAGGCGTTGTTCAGCGTGCAGCCGGCCTCGCGCATGACGGCGATCAGCCGGTCGGCCTTGGCGGCGACGATCTCGGCCCGCTCGGTCGACATCAGTCCCGCCACCGGCATTTCGATCAGCGCCTTCTCCTCGCCGTCGGCGAAGAAGACGACGCCGCCGCCGACCTCGCCCAGCCGATTGGCCGCCATCGCCATGCATTCGGCATCGGTGCCGACGACGATCATGTGATGGCTGTCATGTGCCACGGTCGAGGCCATCGCGCAGCGACCGCGATAGCCGAAGCCGGAAACGAAGGCGTTGGTGACGCCGCCGGTGCCGCGATGGCGCTCGACGACGGCGATGCGGCAGACATCCTGCGCGAGGTCGCCCGGCACCTTGCCGTCGATCACCGGGAGCGTCGCGGTCAGGGCGCGGGTCGGCGCCTGGTTCTCGATGACGCCGATGACCCGCGCCGTCACCTCGTTGCGCCCGATCGGCGCAATGAGCGTAAAATCGTCCGCCGCAAGCACCCGGCCGAGGCGCACCGTGTTCTTGGCGCTGTCGGGGTAGGCATAGGGCGGCACGTCCACGATGAGCTTGCCGGCTTCGGCGACGAGGGCTCCGCGCGCGTAGACCGCGTCGATCGCAAGTTCGGCGAGGTTCGACACCAGAAGGAAGTCGGCGCGTCGACCGGGCGTGACCGAGCCGATCTCGCGCTCCAGGCCGAAATGCTCGGCCGTGTTGATCGTCGCCATCTGGATCGCGGTGACGGGCTTGAGCCCTTGTGCGATCGCGTGCCGCACGACGCGGTTCATGTGTCCCTCGTGAACCAGCGTCCCCGAGTGGCAATCGTCGGTGCAGAGAATGAAGTGGCGGGAGTCGAGCCCGAGTTCGGTGACGGCCTTGATCTGTTCGGCGACGTCGTACCAGGCGGAGCCGAGGCGCAGCATCGCCTTCATGCCCTGGCGCACCCGCGCCGCGGCATCCTCCATCCGCGTGCCCTCGTGGTCGTCGGCCGGGCCGCCCGCGACATAGCCATGGAAGGCGCGGCCGAGATCGGGTGAGGCATAGTGGCCGCCGACCGTGCGCCCGGCTCGCCGGGTCGCGGCGATGGCGCCGACCATGGTCGGGTCGTTGGCGGCCACGCCGGGAAAGTTCATGACCTCGCCGAGCCCGATGATGCCGGGCCATGTCATCGCCTCCGCGACATCGGCGGGTGTGATCGTGGCGCCCGCCTCTTCGAGGCCGGGGGCCGAGGGCACGCAGGACGGCATCTGCGTCCACACGTTGACCGGCTGCGCCAACGCCTCGTCGTGCATCAGCCGGACACCGGCGAGCCCGAGGACGTTGGCGATCTCGTGCGGATCGATGAACATCGACGTCGTGCCGTGCGGAATGACAGCGCGGCAGAACTCCGTGACGGTGACCATGCCGCTCTCGACATGCATGTGGGCGTCGCAGAGCCCGGGCACGACATAGCGCCCGCCCGCCTCGACCACGGTCGTCTGCGGGCCGATCGTATAAGCCGCATCGGGCCCGCAATAGGCGAAGCGTCCGGCGACAACCGCGATGTCGGTGTCGGCAATGATCTCGCCGGAATGTACGTTGACCCAGCGGGCGCCGCGAATGACGAGGTCGGCAGGCGCGCGTCCCATTGCCACATCCACCAGCTGCGGCGCGACTTCCTCGAAGGGGCTGACCGTCATCTTCATCCGTCTCCGTCGTCACCGCGTGATCCGCCGGCTTTACAGCGCGGACCCGCGAAAATCCATGAAGCGCCTATCGAGCCGCGCGCCCGACCTTTTCTCGAAGGCCTGTTCGGGCTATCCGGATGGGGCCTGAGATTCAGGTCATCGCACGGGCAAACCTGATCCATGGCCGATGAGATGCGGACGTGGCGGAACTGGTATACGCAGCAGACTTAAAATCTGCCGGTTCGCAAGGACTTACGGGTTCGACTCCCGTCGTCCGCACCATCTGCAGGGACGACGCGGGTCCCCGGCGCGTCGGCATTCCCCCGCGGCTCACCTCGAACACAGAGCACCTGCAGCAACATTACGTTTCTGTAACATAATCTCTGGTCTATTCCAGCAGACTGGAAGAACTGTTTCAGTCTGGACGCCGCGCGAGCCGACCTGAAATTTGCCGCGGTTGCGTGGCGAAAGTCAAAAGGATGCCTCTGCGTTGCCGATCACGGATGATTAATTGGCCACGACTTGGGGAGACTTGCGAAGCGCCCAGGCCTGTGATGTGATCGCAACACGGATCAGAATTTTGGGAGCGGGTTCGAGGAGAACGGTTATGGCATCCACGCGGCAAATGACGCCATCCCCGCAACTTCAGGACGATAGGTGGCTCGACCTGCGGGACGAGCGAACCACCGAGCTTCTCCATCATCTTCGTAGTGACAACCGTGCATTCGAGATGCTTCGCAAAGCGCTCGAGGCCGATTTCGCTGAGGTGCGGCGCGCCGAACGCGATCCTGCTTGGCTCGACGCGTTGGCGTGACCTCGCCGAACCATCGAGCAACCGTATCGACGTCGATCGACGATACTAGCCTGAAGGCCGCTCCCGGTGACAGGAGCGGCCTTTTCGTTCTGGATCAGGCCGTGAGCTTGGCGGCGATCTCGGCGATGTGCTTGCCCTGGAACTTGGCGCCGTCGAGTTCGATCGCGCTCGGCATGCGCGAGCCATCGCCGGCCGCGATCGTGGTGGCGCCGTAGGGCGAGCCGCCGACGATCTGATCCATCGCCATCTGGCCCTGGAACGCATAGGGCAGGCCAACGATGATCAGGCCGTGATGCAGCAGCGTCTTGTGGACCGAAAGGATCGTTGCCTCGTTGCCGCCATGCTGGGTGGCCGAGGAGGAGAACACGCCGCCGACCTTGCCGATCAGCTTGCCCTGCGCCCACAGACCACCGGTGCGATCGAAGAACGAGGCCATCTGCGAGGCCATGTTGCCGTAGCGGGTCGGCGTGCCCACGATGATCGCGTCGTAGTTCGCGAGATCGTCGGGCTGCGCTTCCGGGAAGTCGTGGTCGGTCTTGAAGTGCGAGGCCTGCGCCACCTCGGCCGGAACCGTCTCGGGAACGCGCTTGATGTCGACCGTCGCACCGGCGCTCGTCGCGCCTTCGGCCACGGCCTTCGCCATCGCCTCGATATGTCCGTAGCTCGAATAGTAGAGCACGAGAACCTTCGCCATCACATCATCCTTCCGAAAACCCGGATCGACCTTCGCGCCGGGGTTGACCAATGTCGCGAGAGATAGAGCGTTTCGCCGCGGGTAAAGCGAGGCGCGCAGGCAGCGACAGTGCGTCTTCGCCGCCCCGCATTTCGCAAAGGCTTGCGTTTTTGCCGGCGAGGGTCATGTCGGATGTTCCCGAGATGGAGATCGATGCCGTGACCGATGCCGCCCCCGCCCCGACCGCCGCCATGCTCGCCATCGGCGACGAGATCCTGTCCGGGCGCACGAAGGACCGCAACATCGGCCATCTCGCCGGGCTACTGACCCTGTCGGGCATCGACCTGAAGGAAGTCCGCATCGTCGCCGACGACACAGACTCGATCGTCGGCGCCCTCAATGCGCTGCGCGGCGCCTACGACTTCGTCTTCACCTCCGGCGGCATCGGGCCGACCCACGACGACATCACCGCCGACGCGATCGGTGCCGCCTTCGGCATTCCCGTCACCGCCCATCCGGAGGCCACCGAGCGCCTCGTCGCCTACTACCGCTCGCGCGACCTGCCCTATACCGAGGCGCGCCAGCGCATGGCACGGACCCCAAAGGGCGCCTCGCTGATCGACAATCCGGTGTCGGTCGCGCCGGGTTTTCGCGTTGAGAACGTCTTCGTCATGGCCGGCGTGCCTTCGATCTTCGGCGCCATGCTCGACAACGTCCTGCCGACCCTGCCGAGTGGCGCGGTCATGAAGAGCGTCGCAGTGGTGTGCCCCTTCGGCGAGGGCGATATCGGCGGCCCGCTCGGCGAGATCCAGAAGCGCCATCCCGGCACCGCCATCGGCTCCTATCCGAAGTTCGACGGCAGCCGCTACTCGACCGAACTCGTCATCCGCTCGCGCGACGAGGCGGCGATCGAGGCCGCCCGCGTCGAGATCACCGCAATGATCGACGGGCTCGGCCCGCGCGCCTGATCTGCCCCATCGCGCAGCGTCACGATCTTGGCCATGCCGTCGGTGTGGTACGGGCTGCCCTCCCCGTTCCGACCGTCGGTGGTCGGCCCGATCCCTGTTTCCTCGGCAACGTCGGCGACCTCCCCGCCGGCCTGGAGATCGGCGACGAACTGATTACGGGCGGTGTCGATATCGGGCGCGATGTCGTGCGTCACCGCACCGGTATAGTGGCTGAGCCCGACGCTGTGGTCGAAGGTCACGGATCCCAGCCAGAGCGGCCGGTCCGAACCATCGACGGTCGGCGCCTGCCAGAAGCGCACATGCTCGCGCCGATCGGCGCTGATGCCGACCGGCTTCTCGAAGGCGAGGTCTTCCGGCCGGCCTTCGTAGAGAAGCGGACTGACGGGCGCGTCGGTGTAGGACCGGTCGAACAGGACGCTGGCGACGATGCGAAGGCTCGACAGCAGCGTCACCGGATCAGCCGGAAACCAGCCCGCTTTGCCCATCGCGCGCGCGAGATCGCCCTGGCTGGCGATGATGCCGACATTGATGGGGTCGCCGGGGCGGCCCTGCAGCGTCACCGTCACCATCGGGCGCAGCGTGCCGCCGCTTCGGGCGTCGTAATGGGTCCAGACGCGCGGCAGCACGAAATAGGCACTGGCGACATAGACGAGGACCGCGCCCGCCACGCCCGCCGCCACCTTTCGAAAAGCCGACATGTCCGCTCCCGTCCTCGAATCACAGCGGGCGGGAAACCTTGCCCCCGCCGCATCGACAAGCTATCGCAACCGCCAAGTCCGAAGGAGTGATCCGATGTCCGCTGCGCCCGAGAAGTCCTTTCCCGTCTCGTGGGAACAGTTCCACCGCGACGCCCGCGCCCTCGCCTGGCGGCTCGCCGGCCAGCGGCAGGACTGGAAGGCGATCGTCTGCATCACCCGCGGCGGTCTGGTGCCGGCGGCGATCATCGCGCGCGAACTCGGCACCCGTCTGATCGAGACCGTCTGCATCGCATCCTATCACGACTACGACACGCAGGGAGAGCTGCGCGTCCTCAAGGACATCGCCCCGGCGCTGCGCGAAGACGACGGCGAAGGCATCCTCATCGTCGACGACCTCACCGACACCGGCAAGACCGCCGCTCTCGTGCGCGCCATGCTGCCGAAGGCGCATTTTGCCACCGTCTACGCCAAGCCCAAGGGCCGGCCGCTCGTGGACACGTTCATCACCGAAGTCAGCCAGGACACCTGGATCTTCTTCCCTTGGGATCTCGGCCTGACCTTCCAGGCACCGATTGCCAAGGGCTCGGCCGGCTGAAGCCGGCAGGCGCCGTTCTCCACGTGTGATCACCGCGAAAGCCGTCGCCGGGAGGCATCCGGTTACAGGATCGGCGAAGCTTGTGCGGGGCCTGCGGCATCTGCGCTTCATGGTTCGCGACGACCGAACCTGTCGGTCATCGGCGTGCCAGGATCGCGATCGCCGCGCTTATGCTCACAATCCACAGGCCGATGTAACAGGCCCGCACGCGGTGAAAAAGAATCTGAACGGTTGCATAGCGCAGCACCCCGTGCCCAGCGCGACCGAAAATCCAACGAATCCAGCGGTCGTCTGCCACCACCGAACGGGCGAATCGGAGCTCTGGCTGACGGACTCCGTTCGAGGTGTTTGGCAAGATCTGCCGGAAGCACGAAATTCACTATATGTAGGGAGATGAAGAGGCGCTGACACAACGGCTTGTTGGAAGCCACGTTCGCCTCACCAAATGAGCGCTCAACCCCGACGGCTATCGGCACGGACGGACTTCGCGCACCGGTTGAAGGAACGCACCCATGGGCATGAAGATCGAGCGCCGTTACACGCGGCCGGGCCAGGGCGCCTATGGCAGCGTCGAGTTCCGCAAGGCGACGAGCGAGATCCGCAACCCCGATGGATCCGTGGTCTTCCGTCTGGCCGACATCGACGTGCCCGCGCAGTTCAGCCAGGTGGCGTCCGACATTCTGGCCCAGAAGTACTTCCGCAAGGCGGGCGTGCCGAAGATCCTGCGCAAGGTCGAGGAGAACGACGTCCCCTCCTGGCTCTGGCGCTCGGTCGCCGACGTGGGCGCGCTGGCCGCGCTGCCCGAGGGCGAGCGCTACGGCTCCGAGATGGATGCAAGGCAGGTCTTCGACCGCCTCGCCGGCACCTGGACCTACTGGGGCTGGAAGGGCGGCTACTTCAACTCCGAGGACGACGCGTCCGCCTTCCGCGACGAGCTGGCCTTCATGCTCGCGACCCAGAAGGTCGCGCCGAATTCGCCGCAGTGGTTCAACACCGGCCTTCACTGGGCCTATGGCATCGACGGCCCCGGCCAGGGTCACTTCTACGTCGATTACCAGACCGGTGAACTGACGCGCTCGGCCTCGTCCTACGAGCATCCGCAGCCGCACGCCTGCTTCATCCAGTCCGTCGCCGACGACCTCGTCAACGAGGGCGGCATCATGGACCTCTGGGTCCGCGAGGCCCGTCTCTTCAAATACGGTTCCGGTACCGGCTCCAACTTCTCCTCGCTGCGCGGCGAAGGCGAAAAGCTGGCCGGCGGCGGCCGCTCGTCCGGCCTGATGAGCTTCCTCAAGATCGGCGATCGCGCCGCGGGCGCCATCAAGTCCGGCGGCACGACCCGCCGCGCCGCCAAGATGGTGGTGGTCGACATCGATCACCCCGACATCGAGAACTATATCCAGTGGAAGGTCCGCGAGGAGGAGAAGGTCGCGGCGCTCGTCACCGGCTCCAAGACCGTCTCCAAGCATCTCAAGCTGATCCTCGCGGCCTGCGTCACCTTCCAGGGCTCCGAGGACGACCGCTTCGAGGCGATGCAGAACCCGGTGCTGAAGCGCGCCGTGCGTGACGCCAAGAAGGCGATGGTGCCCGAGAATTACGTCAAGCGCGTCATCCAGTTCGCGCGTCAGGGCTACACCGACATCGACTTCCCGATCTACGACACCGACTGGGACAGCGAGGCCTATCTCACGGTCGCCGGCCAGAACTCGAACAACTCGGTCCGCGTCACCGACGCCTTCCTGCAGTCCGTCGAGCAGGACGGCACGCATGACCTGATCGGCCGCACCACCGGCAAGGTGACGAAGACGCTGAAGTCGCGCGAGCTCTGGGACCAGATCGGCTATGCCGCCTGGGCCTCGGCCGATCCCGGCATCCAGTTCCACACGACGATCAACGACTGGCACACCTGCGCCGCCGCAGGCGCCATCCGCGCGTCGAACCCGTGTTCCGAGTACATGTTCCTCGACGACACGGCCTGCAATCTCGCCTCGATGAACCTCCTGCAGTTCCGCGAGGCGTCCGGCCGCTTCGACGTCGACGCCTACGAGCACGCCACGCGTCTGTGGACGATCGTGCTCGAGATCTCCGTCCTCATGGCGCAGTTCCCCTCGAAGGAGATCGCGCAGCGCTCCTACGATTACCGCACGCTGGGCCTCGGCTTCGCCAATATCGGCGGCCTGCTGATGACCGCCGGCATCCCCTATTCCTCGGCCGAGGGCCGCGCGATCTGTGGTGCGTTGTCGGCGATCATGACGGGCATCTCCTACGCCACCTCCGCCGAGATGGCGCGTGAGCTCGGCGCCTTCCCGGACTACGAGCGCAATGCCGAAGGTATGCAGCGCGTCATCCGCAACCATGCCCGCGCCGCTCATGGTCTCGCCAACGGCTACGAGAACCTCGCCGTCGAGCCGGTGCCGCTCGACCATTCCTCGCTGAAGGACAAGCGCCTTTCGGCCCGCGCCAAGGCGGCCTGGGTCCAGGCGCAGGAGCTTGGCGAGAAGCACGGCTTCCGCAACGCGCAGGTCTCCGTCGTCGCCCCCACCGGCACGATCGGCCTCGTGATGGATTGCGACACGACCGGCATCGAGCCCGACTTCGCGCTGGTGAAGTTCAAGAAGCTGGCCGGCGGCGGCTACTTCAAGATCATCAACCGCGCCGTGCCGGAGGCGCTGCGCTCGCTCGGCTATTCCGAGGCGCAGCTCGCCGAGATGGAAGCCTACGCGGTCGGCCACGGCAACCTGAACCAGGCCCCCGCCGTCAACCCGGGTTCGCTGCGGTCCAAGGGCTTCGGCGAAGAGCAGATCGAAGCGCTCAACGCCGCGCTCGGCCAGGCCTTCGACATCAAGTTCGTCTTCAACAAGTGGACCCTCGGCGAAGCCTTCTGCCGCGACGTGCTCGGCATCTCAGACGCGCAGCTGAACGACATGTCGTTCGAGATGCTGCCGTTCCTCGGCTACTCCCGCAAGGACATCGACGCGGCCAACGTCCACGTCTGCGGTGCCATGACCCTCGAGGGCGCGCCCTTCCTCAAGCCCGAGCACCTCGCCGTGTTCGACTGCGCCAGCCCGTGCGGTCGCATCGGCAAGCGCTCGCTCTCGGTGGAAAGCCACATCCGCATGATGGCGGCCTCGCAGCCCTTCATCTCGGGTGCGATCTCCAAGACCATCAACATGCCGAACGACGCGACCGTCGAGGATTGCAACGCGGCCTACATGCTCTCCTGGAAGCTGGCGCTGAAGGCCAACGCTCTCTACCGCGACGGATCGAAGCTCTCCCAGCCGCTGAACGCCTCGCTTCTGGCGGACGACGAGGACGAGGACGACGTCGTGCAGGAAGCCGCCGAGGCACTGATGGCGGCGACGCCCCCGGCCCGCGCGGTGGAGGTCGCCGAACGGATCGTCGAGCGCATCGTCGAAAAGGTCGTGCGCGACCGCGAGAAGCTGCCGAACCGCCGCAAGGGCTACACCCAGAAGGCAATCGTCGGTGGCCATAAGGTCTACCTGCGCACCGGCGAGTTCGACGACGGCCGCATCGGCGAGATCTTCATCGACATGCACAAGGAAGGCGCCGCCTTCCGCGCGATGATGAACAACTTCGCCATCGCCATCTCGCTTGGCCTGCAGTTCGGCGTGCCGCTCGACGAATACGTCGAGGCCTTCACCTTCACGCGCTTCGAGCCGGCAGGCATGGTGCAGGGCAACGAGGCCATCAAGAACGCGACGTCGATCCTCGACTACGTGTTCCGCGAGCTGGCGGTCTCCTATCTCGGTCGCCACGACCTCGCCCATGTCCAGCCGGAGGATTTCGGCGCCTCGACCATCGGTCGCGGCGTGGAAGGCGACAAGCCGGCACCACTGCCGATCTCCTCGGGCATGGTGCGTGGCCAGACCGCCAAGTTCCGCCTTGTGTCGTCGACCGATCCGCAGGGCTCGGCCGCCGGCGGCCCCGCCGCCCCGGCGCCGAAGTCGACCGTCACGCCGGTGACGGCCGCGGTCACGCCGATCGCCACCGCCAGCGTCACCCCGGCGCCTGCGCGCCCGGCCGCTCCCCTCACCGTGCTGTCGGCCCGCAGCGGCCCGATGTCGGTCGGCACCGGTCAGGCGGCGGCCTTCAAGCGGGACTACGAGACCGCGCCGCTCACCGACCCGGCCCCGACGGCCGACGTCTCCCCGGCACAGGGGCTTTTCGACAGCCCGCTGGCCTTCCCGGCCTCGGACCGCGATGTCGCGCGCGTCGAGACCGCCCCGAAGACCACCAGCGCCGAGCGCCGGGCGCAGGCCATGATGAAGGGCTACACGGGCGACAGCTGCTCGGAATGCTCCAACTTCACCATGGTCCGCAACGGCACCTGCCTCAAATGCGACACCTGCGGCTCGACCAGCGGCTGCTCCTGAGCCTATCGTGCGTCGAGATGTCACGGCGCCCAAAGGATTCACTCGGGCGCCCATAGTACGCACTCGATGCCGCCAGTTCGGTGCCTCAGCTGGATGAGGCCTACCAATGACGGTAGAAAAAGCCGACCGCCCCTTTAGGGGCGGTCGGAAATCCTAAGAGGAACATTTCATGAATCTCTCAGGAAAGCCGAGATGCCCTTGGCCATGCGACACCACAGCCTGAATGGTGGTGAAGGCTTCGAGACGTCGATCCTGACTGCGGACGAAGCCAGGGTTGCGAAGCGAATGCATCAGCCACTGGGTCAGGTCCACTGCCCGAGATGCGATCGGCTGGCGATCCAAAGGTTGGGACAGAAAGCCGGACCGTAGACGAAGAGGTCCAAATGACGATCACGATCTTCGTTTCGTACAGCCATCCCGATGAGCCGTTTCGGAAACAGCTCGACAAGCATTTCGCGCCCCTGAAGCATGAGGGGGACGTCGAGTTCTGGCATGACGATCGGATCGTTCCCGGCACCGGTCTGGATCCTGACATCCGTAAGGCCCTTAGGCGATCGAAGATCTTTCTGGCGTTGGTGAGTGCCCACTACCTGGCTTCGGACTACTGCTTTCGTCGGGAGTACGCGTACGCCCTCAATCGGGCGCGCAGAAAGACGATGCGGGTCGTCGTCGCCCTCGTCGGCACCTGTACCTGGAAGCAGACCCGGATGGCCTACTACAAGTGCCTGCCCAAAGACGGCAAGCCTGTCGATCAATGGGGCAACCGTAATAAGGCCTACGTCGACATCGCCGAAGGGGTCCGGCGCGTCGTCGTCGAAGTCCGCAAGGAACTGAAGGCGGCGTCGGCGTCGGAAGCGCCCTCCCCAGCTTTTCCGAAGCGGAAGTGGGTTGTGGGCGTCTCTGCGTCCAGCCGGGCAGCGCGGTCCGCCGGAAGCAAGACAGCAACGGCCGGAAACGCTGGAAACGCCGGGAAGACGACTATCAAGAAGCCGGCGCGCAGGAAGCCGTCATCGCCCCATGCTCGAAAGTCGGTCGCTCCATCTCGGAGGCGACCGGCGTCCGCGCCGAAAAAGTAGCGCGTCGTCGCAGAAATCCTCGAAGGCGAGATCGCGAATTTCAACTACGTCATGCGTACAGCATGAGGCGGAGCCGCTGGGCAGTTCCAGAAGCATGTAGATTGAAATATTGGACGAGCTCACTCAGCGTGTCGTCAGACCGTCGAGGAAGATGTCGGGATACCTCGCTGCAGCTTCGGTACGAAGCGCTTGGGTATCAGGCGCGGGCTCTCCGACCAGCTTGTCGGCGGCTGCATTCGGCTTCCCAACCGGAACGCAAAGCTCGGACTGAAGGGAGCGTTCATGCTGCCGAGCGTATCGACCACGATCACAGGAATCTCCAGACAGGCGGAGTTCCGTAAAGCTGCCGCCGACGATGTTCTCGAGCACGAACTCGTTCTCCACGCCGCAGAGAAGGTGGAGCGACAGCTCCATCAAGGAGTGAGGCGCCACCGACAGTCCCACGGCCTCAGCGAGACGGTCGGCAGCCATGAAGACACGCCGGTTGCTGTCACGCCCGGCAAGGACGAGCGGCGTGTCAGCGAACGGCGCGGCGCCCTGCGACTTGCGGCGTAGCCGGTCGGTCGGCCACCTCGGCAGGTCGCGTGAAACGACCCTTGCCATTGCAGGCCTCCCCTTCGAAGTCAGCACATCCGCCGGCCCGGCATCGGACGAGTTCAGGAAGCTGTCAAACGGCATTCAGAACTTGCACGCCGAATGAGATTTGAAGCGCGGGTCGGGTGCGGTGCCGATCTGCCGGCGCGAACCGGACGCCCGATGTGATCGACAATGCGAGGGCTTGTAATGTTATAAAATAACATTACAAGCTGTTTGCTATCGGTTGACGCAGGAGCCCGTCGTGGATCGCCTACCCATGCTCTCGTTTCGAGCGTCCTCGGCCGTGCCGAGACGATCATCCGGATCGGCCTGTCGCCAACCGCAACGGCGGCCAGGAGTATCGCGGTGATCGTCAACATCGTCGCCCAAACGTCGCATCGGACCGCGATCCGCTTCCAGCATGATGCCTGCCACATCGAAGCCGGAGCACCCATGCCGACTGTCTTCACCTTGCGACGCAAAAAGCACTCCGCTCGGTCACGACAGGCTGCCTGACACGCCGGCCGTTCGCCGGGCCCTGATCGATCGACCGTGCACCACCATTCATCCAACCGGAGATAACGGATGACATCCCGTTCCCGCCTGACACTCGCACTCGCGGCACTCGTGACCTTTCCCCCTGCCCTGGCATGGGCCGAAGGCGATCCGAAGCCCGATACGCAATGGCGCCTGTTCGTCGGCGACCATGCCGAAGGGGTGGTGCGGGCCCACGACGCGAAGACCGGCGATGCCGTCGGGACGTTCCGGCTCGATCGGACCCCATCGCTCAGTCGAAGCGACAGCGGCCGGACGGTATTTGCCGTCCAGGGCGATGCGGGAAAGGTCGCGGCGATCGCAACGGGCATCTCAGTGGAGGATCATGGCGAGCATTCGGACCTGACGGTGACGGACGCCAAGCTTCTCCCCACGGTCCTGTCGGGCACGACGCCCGCCCATATCGTCGAGGGGTCCGGATCGATCGCTCTGTTCGACGACGGCACCGGCGACGTCACGCTGTTTCGGGAGAGTGAACTCCTAGAAGACAAGCTGGATCTCGGTATCCTGAAGCCGGGCGCCGCCCATCACGGGCTCGCCGCGCCGATGGGGAATTTCGTGGTGGTCTCGGTGCCGGACAGCGATCCCGAGAAGCCGCGAGTTGGCCTCAAGGTGGTCGACCGCGACGGCCGGCAGATCGGCGAGACCATCGCCTGCCCCGGTGTCCACGGGCAGGCGCAGTCGGCACGGACCTTTGCCTTCGGCTGCAAGGACGGCATCGTGGTCGCGACGCCCGGCAAGTCATCGGAACCGCCTGTCCTCACGCATGTCACGACCACCGATCTCGGCGACGGCAACGTTTCGACCCTCAAGGGCGGCAAGTCGATGCAATTCTTTCTCGGCAATTACGGCCCCTCTGCCGTGGTGCTGATCGAACCCGGCGCCGATGAGGTGTTCCGCAAGGTCGAACTGCCCACCCGCCGCGTCGACTTCGCGCTCGATCCGGCCACGGCTCGCAATGCCTACATCCTGACCGAGGATGGCAACCTTCACGTCCTCGATGTCCTTTCGGGTGCGATCACCCGGAGCGCTCGGGTGACGGAGCCCTATTCGATGGACGGTCACTGGCGTGACCCGCGTCCGCGGCTGGCGGTGGCCGGCGATCACGTGGCGTTGACCGATCCGCGCCACGGCTTGGTGCGGATGATCTCTACGGATACGCTCGCCGAAGATCGCACGATCCCGGTCGGGGGAACGCCCTACACGATCGTCTCGGTCGGAGGATCGGGCGCCGTTCACTGAAGACGCTTCGAACAGCGTCCGACTGGTCATTGACGACGTCGCATCGTGCCGCGTAAGCAGGATGCGACGGTTTCCCCGTGGCGACGAGCCCCGGGGGATTAAAAGGGAACACGGTGAGGACGACCCAATCGGGGCCGAAACCGTGGCTGCCCCCGCAACTGTAAGCGGATGCCGATCATCCCCGTGACGCTGGCAAGGCGTTGCGGTGGGCCGCCGGGTCACCCCGGCGCCATGCCACTGCGAGAGCCCTCGGGTCATCGTGGGAAGGCAGATGATCGGCGCGACCACCCGCGAGCCAGGAGACCTGCCGTCCAGCGATCGATCCCATGTCTCGAGCGGGGATGCTCGGAAAGGATGCCCATGACGGCTCTTCGAAGGCACATCCGTGCCGAGTTCTTCTCCTCGTTGCCACCCTGCCGGGATCGCGCGCGCTTTTAGGCACGTCCGAACGATCCGTCGCGCCCGCTGAGCCGAAAGACGCCCATCCGCGCGTCCGATGGCTTGGCCAATTTCGCACGCCATGTCCCGAGGTGCCGCCATGATGCGATCTGCCTGTTCCGCTGCCCGTTCGCCGCTATCCTCGCCGAGCCGTTCGCTGGGGAGCCGCGATCGTTCCGGCCCGTTGCCCTTTCCAGCGCGAGAGCGGACCACCACGTGCCCGACCGCGGAAGCAGGCCGGATCGCCGTCGCCTCGGTCGACCTCGTCACGCGGGATGGCCGCGCCCTCCTGTGCGGGATCGATCTCGATGTCGCCCCCGGCGAGCGGCTGGCGATCGTCGGCCCGAACGGCGCCGGCAAGACCTCGCTGCTGCGCCTTCTCTTCGGGCGGATCCGCCCAAGTGCCGGATCGGTCGTGATCGACGGGCGTGACCTGACACAAATCCTGCTGTCCGATCGCGGCCGCTCGATCGCGGTGGTGGGCCAGAGCGATCTGCCCGACGGCAGGCTGACCGTCGCCGACTATGTCGGCCTCGGGCGAATTCCCCATCGCGGCCGGTGCGCGGACGCTCGACACGCCGTCATCGTGGCGCAAGCCTGTACGCGGGTGGGTCTCGACGGGCTCGGCACACGCCGGCTCGCGACCCTGTCTGGCGGCGAGCGTCAGCGTGCTGCCATCGCCCGTGCCATCGCTCAGGAGCCCGCCATCCTCATCCTCGACGAGCCCACCAACCATCTCGATCCCCGCGCCCGCGCCGACATCCTGGATCTCGCCCGCGGCCTCGGCATCACCGTGGTCGCCGTCCTGCACGATCTCGCGCTCGTCACGCCCTTCGCCGATCGCGTCGCCGTCCTTCAAGCCGGACGCATCGTCGCGCACGGCGATCCCGAGAGCGCGCTGTCCGCTTCGACCGTTCGCAGCGTTTTCGCCATGGACTGCTTCCCTTTCACCAACCCGGCGACGGGCCGTCCGCTTCTCGTATTCGACACGCCCGCCGCCTGAACTCGACCCTTGGAGTCCGCCATGCGCGTCCTGCACCTCTTCGCCCTTCTGGCACCGCTCGCTCACGCCGTGCCGGCGATCGCCTTTCCCGTGACAGTCGAGAATTGCGGCCGCACCCTGACCTTCGACAAAGCGCCGAGCCGCGCCGTCATCCACGATCTCAACATGAGCGAGATGGCCTTCGCGCTGGGTCTCCAGCCGCATATGGCGGGTGTGACCGGCGTCACCGGCTGGTACAAGACGACGCCGGCCTTTGACGCAGCCAAGGGCGCTCTTCCCGAATTGGCTCCGAAGTATCCGGGGATGGAGACCCTCATCGCGGCCGATGCCGACTTCTTCCTTGCCGGCTGGTACTACGGGATGAAGCCCGGCGGCGAGGTGACGCCCGATACGCTTGCGGCGAAGGGCATCGAGACCTACGTCCTCACCGAGAGCTGCGCCCAGGTCGACAAAGCCCGACCCCGCGCCTCGATGGACCTCCTCTATACCGACGAACTCGCGCTCGGCACGATCTTCGGCAAGAGCAGCGAGGCGAAGGCGTTGGTCGAGGGTTGGAAGGCTCGTGTCGCCTCGGTGGCCAAGGCGATGAAGGGCAAGGCGCCGGTCTCCGTGTTCCTCTATGATTCCGGTGAGGACAAGCCGTTCACCGCCGGCAAGTTCGCGATGCCGACGGCCCTTATCGAAGCGGCCGGCGGAACCAACGTTCTCGGCGACATGGAGATGAGCTGGGGCACGACGTCCTGGGAGGACGTGGCAGTCCGGAACCCGCAGTTCCTCGTCCTCCTCGATTACCAGGACGGCGGCGGATACAACAAGCTCCTCGACTTTCTGAAGCACCATCCGGCGATGAAGGACACGGACGCCGTGAAGAACGAGCGGTTCCTGCCGCTCCGCTACGAACAGATCACGCCCGGGCCTGCCAATATCGAGGCAATCGAGGCTCTGGCCAAGGCCCTGCATCCCGCCGACCTCGCGGCGCAATGAAGCCGTTCGCGGCGCAACCCGGTTTCCTGGCGCTTCTGTGGCTCGCCGGGGGAAGCCTTCTGCTGGCCCTCGCGATCGTCGGGATTGCCTTCGGCTCCACGCCTCTGGATCCGCGAGACGTCCTGCGGGTCCTGATGGGAGCGCTCGGAATCGGCGATGGCGTTTCCGGGCCGGTCGCCCGCATCGTCCTCGACCTGCGGCTGCCACGCGTCCTCCTGGCCATCTGCGTCGGCGCGGGCCTTGCCATCGTCGGAGTGCTGCTCCAGACGACGACCCGCAACGACCTCGCGGATCCCTTCCTGTTCGGTCTCTCCTCCGGAGCAGCCGCCGGAGCGGTGTCGGTCATCACCGTCTTTGGCGACAGGCTCGGCATCTGGACGCTTCCCGCCGCAGCCTTTGTCGGGGCGCTCGTATCCGCGGCAGCGGTGCTGACGCTGATGGCCCGGCAGGACGGCCGGGGGCCGGAACGGCTGGTGATCGCAGGGCTGGCCGTCTCGTTCCTTTTCGGCGCGCTGACCACCTGGATGGTCTTCGCCGGCGATCAGAGGGCGGCCTATTCCGTGCTGTTCTGGACGGCGGGCGGCCTCGGTCTCGCAAGCTGGAACAATCTGCCGATCGGCGTCTTCGGGGCGACGCTCGCGGTCGCCACCGGACTGGCGCTCCGATACAGGTTGGACGCTTTGCTCGGCGGCGAAGAGACCGCGACCTCTCTCGGGGTCGACGTGGGACGATTGCGCCTCCTCGTCTTCGCCCTGGCTGCACTGGCCACCGCGTCCTTGGTCGCCCTCTCCGGCGTGATCGGCTTCGTCGGCCTGATGGTGCCGCATCTGGCGCGGGCTCTTGTCGGCGTGCGTCACGGCGCGCTCGTTGCGACGTCCGCACTTCTCGGCGCCATCCTGCTCCTCGTCAGCGATCTCGCCAGCCGCGTCGTGCTGGCGCCCCAGGAACTCCCCGTCGGCATCGTCACATCCGCCGCAGGCGCCCTGTTCGTTCTGGCCGTCATCCTCCGCAAGTAAACGAGATGCGGGGGGAACGGCACCGCCAGCGAAGCCCGCTGTCAGCGGCGCAAGCCGAGAAAAGAACGACCCAACTCAACGCCTCAGGAAGCCGCCAGTGAACGAGCCGCGCGTGGTGTTCAGAGAAGCCAGACGGCATCGGACACGATGGTCGGAGGCAAGAGAATGAGCTGCGACGGGCGACGGGTCATCGCCGCGGGCGAGGGTTCGACGCCGGCAAGCGAAAACCCCTGCGCGCCGAAGAACTCGTAGGCGCCGAAGTCGCCCGGCAAGCTCGGGACGAGCATCCCCATGTGCCGAACGCAAAGGCCATGAACGGTTTCATCCCATGCGCTCCGCCGCCGAGGCTGGTCCAGGCATTGATGACGTCGAGGCTCTCGGGCAGGCAAAGCGCAGTCGACACCAGTCCCAGCGACAGAAGATTGAGCGGATCCGATGGCCGAGATCGCGTCCAGTGTGCGAGCAAGGACATCAGGGACGGCCTTCATGAATCGAAAGGCGCGGAGGAGGAAGTCCAGTGCGAGTGCCGCAAGCGCGAACACGACGGGCGCCGGCGTCGCCTTTGACAGGAGCCGTTTGGCTCCGCGGGATCGATCATGCCCGCCCGCGCGGAGGACCCGGCATCTTGACGGGTTCCGGCCCATCGGACAGGACGAAAGACATGCACCGATGTGAGGCAACCGTCGCCTGCGTCTAAGCGCGCGGGAAGCCGGTCAAGTGCAGCGAGCGAGCGGAGGACGGGATAGTCGGGCACGCACGGATAGACGGCTATCGCACGAGCCGCAAAGGGAACCCATGCAAGCGTCCTCAATTCTTCCACGAAATCGTGTCGGTCGGCTTCGTCATGGCGCACCCGGACAAGGAGATCGCGGCAGAAGGGAAGCGTTCTCCCGGACGCATGTCCACCCGCGGTCTGTACGTCGTAGAGGTCGAGGCGTGACTCGTTTTGCTTCACGAACTGGGGGAAAGCTCTCGTCCCGCCAATGCCATCCTCAGCATGGGTCGGCGACTGATCGAGCAGCCGATGCCGAGGCGCTGTTCGAACTCGGTGATCTGGTGGACGGGATCGAGATCGCCCGGTTCGTTCACGATGTCGGACAATTCGGCGACCGCCTTGAGCATCGGATGGAAGCGGAGGCTGTCGCCAATATGTTTGCGGAGGCCTGAACGACGCAGGAGAGCCGGTGTCTGCACTGTGCCTCAGGTCCGGAACAGCGTTCGGGTGCGGATCACCGCCGGACGGAGTTCGCTTTCGGGGGAACGGTACTCCGCCTTCACCCGCAAACCGCTGGTCTCGCGGACGATCCTCCTGGCACGCGTGGCCGCGAGAAGTCGACCGCTGGCCCGCACGAAGCACGGTATGAACGTCTGTGACATCGACTGACGGTGCCCAGCATTCCCGCTCCGATCGTGGCGGACGAGCCTTAGCGCTTCGATGGGCCGTCAGCCCCGAGCATCGGCGCTGTCCTTAAAGCGCTGCGAGATGCATGGAGGTGCACCTGGAAGACATTCGATCGCCGCGGTGGATTCACCGTCGTCGAAATTCGGCGCGAGGGTGTCAATCGACAGGTCGTGCGTACCGAACTCGTCACACCGGCATTGCAATACTTGAGCAGAACCTCGTTGGAAGGGGCGTGGGGAACCGCGTCCAGCGGAAGGTCGTCATCCTCCTCGATAAGAGGCACCGACAGGCCGGCTTCCGCACAGAGCGTCGCCGTCACCGCGCCCCCGGCCCGGAACCTCATGTCAAACGGCATTCGAAAAAATTGCACGCCGAATGACAGTGCCGAATCGGTGATTGGTTGTGTCAGGGACAGTCTACAAGTTTTTCGGATCGGAGCTTCGTACGAGAGACTACATTCTCGAACGGTCGGGCTCGGCCATCAGAAGGGCCCTTCTCGCTTCGTCGCATTCGTGAGTGGCCATGTGCGTCTTCTCTAAAAGACGATCAGGCCCCACCGGCCGCACACGCGATCTACGGAACTGGAACACCGGTTCGCCTCCGAAACGCTTCAGACGAACTTTCCGCTTGCTCCCGACAAGACCGCCCCATCAATCTTCACGACACGCGTCGTGCCATCGTCTCGATGGGCAGGGCAACCGCAGGCCTTGCGGTTCGCTGCAGACTTGACGGTCGCGTCAACATGCGGGGAGATGGGGAATGGGAGAGACGCCAATGAGATCGGTTCGCCTGGAGGCCATCGGCAGCCTGTCCCTGCGCGAAATGCCGAAACCCGTTCCGGGGCCCGAGGACCTGCTCGTGAAGGTCGCAGCCTGCGGCATTTGTGGCACCGATCGGCACCTCTTCCACGGAGAGTTTCCGTCGCGACCTCCCGTGACGCTCGGCCATGAATTCGCGGGCGTCGTCGAAGCGGTCGGCTCGCGGGTCGTGGGCTTCGAGCCCGGCCTGAAGGTCACGGGCGATCCGAACATCGCGTGCGGCCTCTGCCCGGAGTGTCATCGTGGGCGGATCAACCTGTGCCGCAACCTCCAGGCCATCGGCATCCACCGGGACGGCGGCTTCGCCGATTACGTGATCGTTCCGCAGTCGCAGGCACACCAGCTGCCCGACGCCCTCGATCTCGTCCAAGGCGCGTTCTGCGAGCCGCTGGCCTGCTGCATCCACGGCATCGACATTGCAAAGATCCGGCCGGGCGACTCCGTCGTGGTTCTCGGCGGTGGCCTCATCGGCCTGCTGGTCGTCCAGCTCGCCAAGCTCGCCGGCGCGACGGATGTCATCCTCGTCACGCGCAGCGCCGAGAAGCGCGCCCTCGGCGAACGGATCGGGGCGACAGCGAGCGTCGATCCGACCGCAGGCGATCTCGAGACGCAGATCTGCGGCGAGAACGGACTGCTTCCGGGCGGCGCGGAGAAGGTGATCGAGGCCGTAGGGGTTCGGGAAACCGTCGAGCAGGCGCCTAGACTCACGCGCCGTGGCGGAACCGTCCTGATCCTCGGCGTCCTCCCCCAGGGCACGAAGGTCGAGATCGAACCGTTCGACCTCCTGTTCCGCGAGATCCGGTTCCTCAGTTCATTCGTGAACCCGTTCACCCACCGCCGAGCCGCCGCCCTGATTGCAAGCGGCGCGATCGACGTCGCGCCCCTGATCTCTCGAAGGATCACCCTCGACGAGGCCGTGAGCGCGATTTCCGGGTCGGCTCCGCCGGGCGAAATCCGGTCGATGGTCATACCGGACCTCTGACGTCTCGGCGCGAGAGATGGATGCTCGGCACGATTCCATCCCTTAACTGGGCCGGATCGTCCCGGGCGATCGTGTGGCAAACAAGGACGGGTCGGATGTCCATCGGCAGAACGGAAGAGCCACGAACCGTCGTGGCCTCGCACTGCCTGGCTTGAACCGAATACCGTTCGCACCCTCCTCGGCACCCAACAGGTTCTCTGTTCCAAGTGTTCTGGAACTGCGTGACCCGAACGTCGCGTACGTCCGTTCAACGCTCGTCGCCGAGCACCTTGCGTCTGGCAGCCGCCTTGCGGTTCGCGCGCTCGATCCGCTGGTCCTTGGCCTTCTCGGCGTCGAGGCGCGCCGCCCGGAGCCGGGCGGATTTTTCCTGGACCGTTTCCGCCTGGCCCGGAGGGCGCGTCTCGTCTGCCATGGGATGCCTTTAAAAGGTTGGCCTAAGCTGCCGACGCCCGACCTCAGACGAGTTCGACACTCAGAACGCCGGGAGCGGCCTTGATGGCGCTGGCCATCTGCGGCGAGACCCGGAACTTGCCGGGAAGCGCGATCTCGACCTCGCGTTCGCCGTCCGCACGCACGAGAATGAGTGAGATGTCGCTGTCGCCCCCATCGCGCAACTGACTGCGGAAGGCGTTGAAGGGCTTGGCGTCCCGCATGAAGATGCGAAGGCCTCGCTGCATCTTCTCGGCCTCGACCTCCAGCGACTGGACCTGCGAGGCGCGCAGCGAGATGCCTTCGGGCCGGTCTTCGGCCGACACCGTGACGATCACCGAAGCACCGGGCTCCAGCATGTCGCGGAAGGCGATGAGCGTTTCGGTGAAGAGCACAACCTCGTACTGACCGGTGGCATCGGACAGTTGCACGATACCGATCTTGCCGCCCGTGCGTGTCTTGCGCTCCTGACGCGAGGTCACGGTGCCGGCGAGACGCCCGGCCGACTGACCCTTGCGGACCCCGGCCACGACTTCGGCAAAGCTTTGCACCTTCAATCGCTTGAGCGCCGCCTTGTATTCGTCGAGCGGATGCGCCGACAGATAGAAGCCGATCGCCTGGAACTCGCGCAGAAGCTTGCCGGCGCTGGTCCAGCCCGGCGTCTCGTTCAGCCGCAAGGGCTCCACCGCCGCGCCGGCACCGCCGAACATGTCGTGCTGGCCGGACGTGCGCCCCTCATGTGCCAATAGCGCATAGGAGGCCAGCCGGTCGAGATTGCCGCACAGCCGCGCGCGGTCGTGGCCGAAGCCATCGAGCGCCCCGGCCGAGATCAGATGTTCGAGCGTGCGCTTGTTGACGATCTTCGGATCGATCCGGGCGCAGAAATCCTCGAGACTCTTGAACTCGCCACCCTCCACCCGCCGCTCGACGATATGGTCCACCGCCTGCTGCCCGACGCCCTTGATCGCGGCCAGCGCGTAGAGGATGCGCCCGTTCTGGACCTCGAAGGACCGATGCGAGACCTGGACCGAGGGCGGCACGACCTCGATGCCGAGTCGCTTGGCGTCGAGCCGGAAGTCGTTGAGCTTGTCGGTGTTGCCGGTGTCGAGGGTCATCGATGCGGCGAGAAACTCGACCGGGTGGTTCGCCTTGAGGTAGGCCGTCTGGTAGGCGACGAGCGCGTAGGCCGCCGCGTGGCTCTTGTTGAAGCCGTAGTCGGCGAACTTCGCCAGCAGGTCGAAGATCGTGTTGGACTGCGCCTTGCCGATGCCGTTCGTCACACATCCGTCGACAAAACGGACGCGCTGCACGTCCATCTCGGCACGGATCTTCTTGCCCATGGCGCGGCGCAGGAGATCGGCTTCGCCGAGTGTGTAGCCGGACAGGACCTGGGCGATCTGCATCACCTGCTCCTGATAGACGATCACGCCCTGCGTCTCCCGAAGGATCGGCTCGATCTTCGGGTGGATGATCTCGACTTCTTCTTCCTTGTGCTTGCGGGCGTTGTAGACCGGGATGTTCTCCATCGGGCCCGGGCGATAGAGCGCGACGAGGGCAATGATGTCCTCGAAACAGTCGGGCCGCATGCCGATCAGCGCCTTGCGCATGCCGACCGATTCCACCTGGAACACGCCGACCGTCTCGCCGCGCGTCATCATCTCGTAGGATGGCTTGTCGTCGAGCGGCAGCGCGCCGAGGTCGATGTCTATGCCGCGCCTTGCGATGAGATCGACGGCGGTCTTCAGCGTCGTCAGGGTCTTCAGGCCGAGGAAGTCGAACTTCACCAATCCGGCCTGCTCGACCCACTTCATGTTGAACTGGGTCACCGGCATATCGGAGCGCGGATCGCGGTACATCGGCACGAGCTTCGAGAGCGGCCGATCGCCGATCACGATGCCGGCCGCGTGGGTCGAGGCGTGGCGGTAGAGCCCTTCAAGCTTCAGCGCGATCGTCAACAGCCGGTCGACGACCTCTTCCTTCTGTCGCTCCTCCTGCAGCCGTGGTTCGTCCTCCAGCGCCTGTGCCAGCGTCACCGGGTTGGCCGGGTTCTGCGGCACCAGCTTGCAGAGCTTGTCGACATGGCCGTAGCTCATCTCGAGCACGCGCCCGACGTCGCGCAGCACGGCGCGGGCCTGCATCGAACCGAAGGTGATGATCTGGGCGACCTGCTCGCGACCATACTTGGTCTGGACGTAGCGGATCACCTCCTCACGCCGCTCCTGGCAGAAGTCGATATCGAAGTCGGGCATCGACACGCGGTCTGGGTTGAGAAAGCGCTCGAAGAGAAGAGCGAAGCGCAGGGGGTCGAGATCGGTGATCGTCAGCGAATAGGCGACGAGTGAACCCGCGCCCGATCCTCGCCCGGGACCGACAGGAATGCCCTGCGCCTTCGCCCATTTGATGAAGTCGGCGACGATGAGGAAGTAGCCGGGAAACTTCATGCGCTCGATGACGCCAAGCTCGAAGGCCAGCCGCTCGCGATAGATCTCCACGGTCTGGCCGGGCGCCGGACCATGGAACGCGAGACGCGCCTCCAGCCCCTCTTCCGCCTGTCGGCGCAGTTCCGCGGCCTCGGCGAACTCGGCCTCGGCCGGGTCGGCATCGGCGCCTGCAAAGCGCGGCAGGATCGGCTTGCGGGTGCGAACGCGCGTCGAACAACGCCGCGCGATCTCGATCGTGTTCTCCAGCGCTTCCGGCAGATCCGCAAAAAGCTCCACCATCGCGTCCTGCGACTTCAGGCAATGGTCCCGCGTCAGGCGGCGACGATCCTCCTGGCTGACGAGCCGGTTGGCGGCCACCGCGATCAGCGCGTCGTGAGCATCGAAATCCGCTTCGCAGAAGAAGAAGGGTTCGTTGGTCGCCACCAGCGGCAGACCGAGTTCGTAGGCCATAGCCACCGTCTCGGCTTCCGTGCGACGACCGCGCCCCTCCTGACGCTGCAGTTCGACATAGAGCCGATCGCCGTAGAAACTGGCCAGCATCTCCAGCCGGCTCCGCGCCAGACCGGCCTGCCCCGCCGCGATGGCCGAACCGATGGGGCCGAGCGGACCACCACTGAGGACGATGACGCCTTCGGCCCGCTCCTTCAGCCAGGATACGAGGAGATGCGGCCGGGCGTTTCCGTCATGACCGAGATAAGCGAGCGACACGAGCTCGACGAGGTTCTCGTAGCCCTTGTCCGTCGCCGCGATGAAGACCAGCGGCGCGGCCGAGCCGAAGCCTGAGCGGTCGCGCGGGTTGACCTCGGCATCGGCGAAGTCGACCTCGAGCTGGCAGCCGATGATCGGCTGGATCCCGGACTTGGCGGCCTTTTCGGAAAACTCAAGCGCTCCGAAGAGGTTGTTGGTGTCGGCGATGCCGATGGCGGGTGCCGAGTCCGCCTTGGCGAACTTGACGATCTGGTCGACCCGCAGCGCTCCTTCGAGCAGCGAGAACGCGCTGTGAACACGCAGATGCACGAATCGCGTCGGCTTGATCTGGGAGATGGTCTCTTCGGCCATAACGACATCCTCGCAATTCGCATGGCCGCTGCTCGGCAAACCATGACGTCGCCCTCGGTCTTCGAGATCGCAAGCCAACGACCCGGGCACCTTTCGACGGCAGCGAGGTCAGTGGCCCATTTCGTCCACCGGAGTCCAGCGGGAGGTTCGACCTGCGACCCTTCGCGGCGCGGCCGTCCCCACCTGTCTCAGACGAGTTGGACAAACAGGGCGAAGGCCATGACGAAGGCCGAGATGGCGGTGAGCGAGGCAACTTCCTTCAGGATCAACATGTCGTTCCCTTTTCGTTCCTATGTTCCTTTTATGTTCTCCCGACATTAAACCGTCAAGACGAGAAGAACGAAACAGGTACGATTGGTTGCTGATGTGTGAAAGAAGCTCGCCATCGCCGCTCGGGACCGCATCGAACCTCGGTGTATCGAGACCGCGTGCTTCCCGGCGAGCGGCGTCACCTAATGCTGGCGGCGACGCATCCTTGCAGCAATCACGAACCCGCCGCGGTCAACGCGGCGTTGCACGCTTTCGTCCATCGGCGTGCGAGAGGCCGGTCGGCGTAACATCGCGGGAGACAGTCGCCGAGCCAGCGACCGCCATCGGTTCAGGCAACGACGTGGTCGACGATCTTGCCGTCGCGCAATGTCACCGCGCGGTCCATCCGCTTGGCGAGGTCGTGGTTGTGCGTGGCGATCAGCGCCGCGACGCCGGATTGGCGAACGAGCGCGGTCATCGCGTCGAAGACGTAGCTCGCCGTCGTCGGATCGAGATTGCCCGTCGGCTCGTCGGCCAGCAGAACATAGGGATTGTTGGCCACCGCGCGAGCAATCGCGACCCGCTGCTGCTCGCCGCCCGAGAGTTCGGACGGACGGTGTGCCGCCCGCTTGGCGAGCCGCATGTAGTCGAGCAGTTCACGCGCCCGCTCCGCCGCCACCTTGTGCGTCAGCCCGCGGATCATCTGCGGCAGCATGACGTTCTCGAGCGCCGAGAACTCAGGCAGGAGATGATGGAACTGGTAGACGAAGCCGATCGTGTTGCGGCGCATCTCCGTGCGGCCGCTGTCGTCGAGCGCGCCGCACGACGCGCCGTTGACCACGACATCGCCCCCATCCGGCTTCTCGAGTAGCCCGGCGATGTGCAGCAAGGTCGACTTGCCGGCCCCGGACGGGGCGACCAGCGCGACCATCTCGCCGGCGGCGATCTGCATGTCGGCATGATCGAGAATGATGAGGCGGGATTTGCCCTGAACGTAGTGTCGCTCGACCTGATCGAGCCGCAGTGCCGTTGTGTCGGTCATTCGTATCGAAGCGCCTCGACGGGATCCAGCTTGGACGCCTGCCAGGATGGCAGGATCGTCGCGAGGAACGACAACCCGATCGCCATCAGCACGACGGTCGCGACTTCGCTGGCGTCGATCTCGGCTGGCAGCTTGCTGAGGAAATAGAACTCGGGATTGAACAGCGTCGTGCCCGACACCCAGGAAAAGAACTGCCGAAGATTCTCGATGTTCAGGCAGAAGAGCGTGCCGAGCGCGAAGCCCGCCAGCGTGCCGGCGATGCCGATCGAGGCGCCGGTGATGAGGAAGACGCGCATGATCGAGCCGCGCGTCGCGCCCATCGTTCGCATGATCGCGATATCACGCCCCTTGTCCTTCACCAGCATGAAGAGACCGGAGATGATGTTGAGGGCGGCGACGAGGACGATGAGCGTCAGGATGATGAACATCACGTTCCGCTCGACCTCCAGCGCCGAGAAGAAGCTCTCGTTCTGGCGCTGCCAGGTGATCGTGTAGTTCGGCCGCTCGGCGGATTGCTCGATGGCGCCCTGCATCGCCATGACCTGATCGGGATCGTTGACGAAGATCTCGATCGACTGGACTTGGTTCTCCGAATTGAAGAAGAGCTGGGCCTCCGACAGCGGCATATAGACATAGGCGGCATCGTATTCGGAGAGGCCGATCTCGAAGATCGCGACGACCGGATAGGCCTTCACGCGCGGCGTCACGCCGAGCGGGGTCACATCTCCTTCGGGCGAGACCAGCGTGATGGAATCACCGAGCCCGATGCCGAGCTGCTCGGCCAGACGGCTGCCGATCGCGACACCCTGGCTCGTGTCGAAATTGGCGATTGTGCCTTGGCGGATGTTGTCTGCCACGGGCTTCAGCTTGGCGAGATCGCCACCGCGCACGCCCTTCACCAGTGCGCCGGTCGAGGCCGAGTTGGCGCCGGTGGCCAGCACCTGCCCCTGCACCAGCGGCATCGTGTAGGACACGCCGGGAACGCTGGCGACCTTCGTCGCCACGGCGTCGAAATCGGTCAGCGGCCGGTCGATCGGCTGCATGATGACATGGCCGTTGACGCCGAGGATCCGCGTCAGCAACTCGGCGCGGAACCCGTTCATCACCGACATGACGATGATGAGCGCGGCGACGCCCAGCATAATGCCAAGAAACGAGAAGCCGGCGATGACGGAGACGCCGGCATCGCGCCGGCGCGAGCGCAAATAGCGCCCCGCGATCATCCACTCGAACCGCGAGAACGGCCGCGTTGCCTTCGACGCGATTGCGCGCGGGCCAGTCTCGAGGGCGCTGATGCTCGTCACGCGGCCAACCGGCGCATCACGTCGTCCGCCGCGATCGTCTCGCGCTCGCCGCCGGCGCGGTTCTTGATCTCGACCTCGCCGGCCTTGGCGCCGCGCGGCCCGACGATGACCTGAACCGGCAGCCCAATCAGGTCCATCGAGGCGAACTTGGCGCCGGCGCGGGTGTCCTGATCGTCGTAGAGCACGTCATGCCCTGCCGCCTGCATCTCGGCATACAGTCGCTCGCACAGTGCGTCGCAATCGGCATCACCCGGCTTCATGTTGACGAGGCCGATGTCGAACGGCGCGACACCCTTCGGCCAGATGATCCCGGCCTCGTCGTGCGACGCCTCGATGATCGCGGCGATCAGGCGGGAGGGACCGATCCCGTAGGAGCCCATGAAGACCGGCGTTTCCTTGCCGTCGGGGCCGGTCACAAATGCCTTCATCGGCTCGGAATACTTCGTGCCGAAGTGGAAGATGTGCCCGACCTCGATGCCGCGCGCCGCTACGCGCTCACCCTCGGGAACTGCGTCCCAGGCGGCGGTGTCGTGCATCTCTTCGGTGGCGGCATACGGCGTCGTCCACTGCTCGACGATGCCGGCCAGCGATGCGGCATCGGCGAAATCGACGCCCTCGGCGGGAACCGCC
>NZ_BBWH01000004.1 GCF_001463705.1 Aureimonas sp. AU12
GGGAACCGCCATGTCGAGATAGTCGCGGTGGCAGAAGACTTCGCTCTCGCCGGTCGAGGCGAGGATGATGAACTCATGGCTGAGCTTGCCGCCGATCGGCCCGGTGTCGGCGCGCATCGGGATCGCCTTCAGCCCCATCCGGGCGAAGGTCCGCAGGTAGGCGACGAACATGCGGTCGTAGGCGACCTTCGAAGACTCGTAGTCGAGATCGAAGGAATAGGCGTCCTTCATCAAGAACTCGCGCGAGCGCATCACGCCGAAGCGGGGTCGCACCTCGTCCCGGAACTTCCACTGGATGTGGTAGAGGTTCAGCGGCAGATCCTTGTAGGATCGGACGGTGGACCGGAAGATGTCGGTGATCATCTCCTCGTTCGTCGGCCCGAACAGGAGATCGCGTTCGTGGCGATCCTCGATCCGCAACATTTCCTTGCCGTAGTCGTCGTAACGGCCACTTTCGCGCCAGAGGTCGGCGCTCTGGATCGTCGGCATCATCATCTCGACCGCGCCGGAGCGGTTCTGCTCCTCACGCACGATCTGCGAGATCTTGTCGAGAACCCGCTTGCCGAGCGGCAGCCACGTGTAGATGCCGGATGCCTGCTGCCGGATCATCCCCGCGCGCAGCATCAGGCGATGCGACACGATCTCGGCCTCCTTCGGCGTCTCCTTGAGGATGGGCATGAAGTAGCGGGAGAGGCGCATGGAGACCTGTCGTGGCAAGGGATGAGAAACGGCACCGGCTCGAAGCCGACCCAGTGTCGGCTTCTTAACCGTTCGATGCTGCCATGAAAAGTGAAGGCGCCAAGGATCGCGTGGGAGCTTTCTCGCAGCCTCCGAAAGCCCCATGGGACGTCTGCATCTTTTGGCGGCGGTCCCGCCTAAATTTCTTCCAGCCTTGCGCGAATCTTGTCGACAAGAACTGCGATTTCATCCTAGGGTGGAAACATCAAAACAGCGTCAGAACGACGCAGAGTCAACTCGATCGAGTCAGGGAGGACGCGATCTTCGGCGCGCGCAAGCGCTGCCCCGGACATGATCCGGTGTTAAGATCCAGATCGGGTTATCTCAAATGCGAGGCTTCGGCCTCGCATTTTTTTTGCTTAAATTAAAAGCAAACCCTCAGGTGCCCGGCACGATATGCGGGAAGCTGTCGGGACCATAACCGAGAACTTCCGTGACAACATAGAACAGCGCGAAGACACCAGCGGCGGCCACCGTCGTGATCAGCGCGATCCGCCCAAAGGAGAACCGGCTCGGCGCCCCGTGCGCACTTCCGAGGACGATCTCGCCATCCTCGATCTGCGAGCGCATTCCAAACGGCAGGACGACGAAGAGCACCGTCCACCAGATCACGAAGTAGATGGCGATCGAGGTGATGAGCCCCATGATGTCTTCCCTTCGCTGGAGATGCCCGTTTGCGGCATCCACTTGATGGTCGCAGGGCAATCCGGCCGCATCGCGGCGGCCGGATTGCACCTCTCAGCCGCGGGTGACGAACACTGTCACGGCCGGCTTCTTGCCCCAGGCGTCGTTCGCCTCGCCCCGGACTGCCCGACGAACCGCCTCGCGCACGAGTTCGAGATCCTTGCGGCGGCCCTTCGGAATGCTCTCGACCGCGCCGGCAGCGGCGTCGATCAGCACCTCGGACATTTCCTCGCCCGTCTCGTCCTTGGCCGGAAGGCCCATGCAGACGACTTCGGGATCCACCTCGAGTTCGAGCTTGGCGGTCAGTTCGATGAGCACGGACACCTGACCCGCGAAGGATAGACGCCGACGCTCGTTGATGCCCATCTGCTCGGCGGTGCCGACGAGATAGCCGTCCTTGTAGAGACGGCCGAACGGCACCTCGTCGATGACCGTCGCCGCGCCCGGCGCAAGCCGCACCATCTGGCCATTACGCAACGAGACGACCTCGGGCACGCCCAGATCCCGAGCGAACTGGGCATGGGCCGAAAGATGCGCCGACTCGCCGTGCGCGGGCACCGCGATCTTCGGGCGGATCCACTCGTACATCTGCTTCATCTCGCTGCGCCGGGGATGGCCGGAGACGTGGACGAGCTTGTCCTGGTCCTCGATGATCCGGACGCCGCGCTCGATCAGCGCGTTCTTGATGTCGCCAATCGCCTTCTCGTTGCCCGGAATGGAGCGCGAGGAGAAGATGACCGTATCGTCCTTCGACAGCGCGACCGTCGGATGCTCGTCCCGCGATAGGCGAGCAAGAGCGGCACGCGGCTCGCCCTGGCTGCCGGTCAGCACGATCACCGCCTTGTCGCGCGGCAGATAGCCGAAGTCCTGCTCGCCCACGAACGGTTGAAGCCCGTCGAGATAGCCGAGCTCGCCCGCGACGTCCGCGACCCGCTTCATCGAGCGCCCCATCAGCAGGACCTGCCGCCCGGCATCGTCGGAGGCCTTCGCGATCG
The DNA here is from genome assembly GCF_001463705.1 of Aureimonas sp. AU12. Classification (GTDB taxonomy): domain Bacteria; phylum Pseudomonadota; class Alphaproteobacteria; order Rhizobiales; family Rhizobiaceae; genus Aureimonas. The sequence goes on from NZ_BBWH01000004.1 coordinate 2,418, forward strand.
ACCGGATTCGGCCGACATTGGAAGAGAACGTGGTGATCGCCACGCGTCCCTTGGCCGCCGCGATGATCTCCTGCAGCGACTGCGTGACCTGACGCTCGCTCGGCGAGACACCCTCGCGCATCGCGTTCGTCGAATCGCAGATCAGCGCGAGAACGCCGTCCTCGCCGATCTGGCGCAGACGCGCCTCGTCGGTCGGGTCGCCGAGAGCCGGCGTCGCGTCGATCTTCCAGTCGCCCGTGTGAACGACGGTGCCGAGCGGCGTGCGGATTGCCAGTGCCACCGGTTCCGGGATCGAGTGCGTGACGTTCACGGCCTCGATCGAGAACGGGCCGACCTGGAAGGTCTCGCCAGCCCGGAAGATCGTCACCGGAACCTTCGGCGCGCCGGGCTCGCCTTCGCGCTTTGCCTGCAGCAAGGCGGCGGTGAAGGGCGTCGCATAGACGGGTGCCTTCAGCCGCGGCCAGAGATCGAGCACCGCGCCGTAATGGTCCTCATGGGCATGCGTGATCACGATGCCCTTCAGCGCGCTCAGCCGGTTCTCGATGAAGGAGATATCGGGGAGCACGAGATCGACGCCCGGAAAATCCGGGCCTGCGAAGGACACGCCGCAATCCACCATGATCCATTCGCGGTTGTCGGATGGACCGTAGCCATAGAGGGCGAGATTCATTCCAATCTCGCCGAGGCCGCCGAGCGGCACGAACACCAAATCGTTCAAAACTTTACTGCTTTCCCATGATCGGCCAAGGCCGCGGCCTGCCGAAGTCTTCGTTCGAATGTCTGCGCGACGCTAAGGTCGCGACGGATGAGGAAAGGCGGCGCCATCGTCCTGCGCCGCACGCGGCAGCAGGAAGAGATCGCCCGCCGAATAGGTTTCGCGAACGCCGTCGTGACGCTCGAGAACGAGCCGTCCCTGCAGGTCAAGATCGGCAAACCGCCCTTCCGCGAAATGCCCGCCCGGAAGGTTGACGCGGCACGGGCCGCCCATTCCGGTGTTGAAGCGAATCCAGTCGCGTCGCACGGCAGCGAACCGCTGGCCGCGGTCCCACAGTCCGATGGCGGCTTCGACGCCCGCAGCGATCCCCTGAAAGATCGTTTCCAGCGAAGCCTCGACGCCCTCGCGTCGCAACCCGGTCACGGCATAGGGCGCGTCGTCCGGCCAATGCACAACGTTGACGCCGAGCCCGATGACCACCGCCTGGCGACCCGACCGCAAGGTTTCGCTTTCGATGAGGATGCCGACCGTCTTGGCACCGCCCACGAGAATGTCGTTGGGCCACTTGATCCGCACGCGGTCATCGTCGATGCCCGCCAGCCCCGCGATCCCGTTTCGCACGCCGACCGCGACCACCAGCGGCAGGTTGCCGAGATCGGCCAGCGGAGCAGGATCCAGGAGAAGGAGAGACATGTAGAGATTGCCGCGCTCCGACAACCAGGCGCGGCCCCTTCGGCCCCGCCCCGCGGACTGGCATTCCGCGGTGATCCAGAGCATGCCGGGGTCGTCAGCCCGCGCCGCCTCGAACGCCAGCGTGTTGGTCGAACCAACCTCGTCGAACGCGATCCGTCGTCTTTGCGCGGGGCTGCCTGCCTTCATTCGCCGTCAGAAGAACGTCTGGGCCGCCGCGGCGGCGGCCGCGAAGAGCGGTCCTGCCAGCACGATGTAGACCGGAAAGACCAGCATGGTCGCCGCGCCCATCACGAGCTTCAGCGGCAGGCCCACCGGTTCGAAGCCACCGACCGGCTCGTCGAACCACATCACCTTGACGATGCGCAGATAGTAGAAGAGGCCGATCGTCGAGGCGATCACGCCGATCACCGCCAGAGGCACGAGCCCGGCACCGACCGCAGCGACGAACACGTAGTACTTGCCCCAGAAACCAAGCAGCGGCGGCAGGCCCGCCAGCGAAAGCATCAACGTTGTCAGCGCAAGAGCCATGATCGGCTGCGTGCGCGAGAGTCCCGCGAGTTCGCTGACCTCCTCGACCATCCCGTCGCGACGGCGCATCGACAGGATGACCGCAAAGGTACCGAGCGTCATGGCGACATAGGTCGCCATGTAGATCAGCACGCCGCGAACGCCGGCTTCGTCGCCTGCTGCCAGACCGACGAGGACGTAGCCCATGTGCCCGATCGACGAATAGGCCATCAGGCGCTTGATGTTGCGCTGGCCGATGGCCGCAAAAGCGCCGAACAGCATCGACGCCAGCGACAGGAAGATGATGACCTGCTGCCAGTCGTGCGTCAGCGGGCCGAAGCCCTGGATCGTGAAGCGCGTCAGCAGCGCGACGGCCGCCACCTTGGGCGCACCGGCGAGGAGAGCGGTCACCGGCGTCGGAGCGCCCTCGTAGACGTCCGGCGTCCACATGTGGAACGGAACGGCCGAGATCTTGAAGGCGAGACCGACGAGCACGAAGACGAGGCCGATCAAGAGACCGATCGACCGCCCCTCGCCCGTCGCCACGGCGCGCGCGATCGCCTGAAACTCGATCTGGCCGGTGAAGCCGTAGACGAGCGACGCACCGTAGAGCAGCATGCCCGACGACAGCGCGCCGAGAACGAAGTACTTGAGGCCGGCTTCCGTCGACTTCACCTGATCGCGCGCGATCGCGGCGATCACGTAGATCGCCAGAGACTGAAGCTCGAGGCCCATATAGAGCGCGATGAGATCGCCCGCCGAGACCATCACCATCATGCCGATGGTGCAGAGGACGATCAGCACGGGGAACTCGAAACTGTCGAGCTTCTCGCGCTTCATGTAGGCGGTGGACATCAACAGCGCTGCCGCGGACGCGACCAAGACCAGCGTCTTCATGAACCGGGCGAACGGATCGAGAATGAACGATCCGCCGAAGGCCGATCCGCCCGGCGCGACAACGACGAGCCAGAACGCTGCGAACAGGATCAGCCCGACCGCCAATGAAACGACGAGGCCACCGCTACGCTCACCACGGAACGTTCCGATCATCAGAAGCATCATGGCGCCGACCGCCATGATCAACTCCGGTCCGACGATCGGCAGGCTCTGGGCTACGAACTGAGAGAACATCGGGTCGCCTTGCCTGTTCGATTAATGCGCCGACGCGACGCTGGACGCCGCCTCGATAGCCGCGGTGTAGCTGCCGAGCATGTGCTGCACCGAGGCCGTGGTCACGTTGAAGACCGGCATCGGATAGACGCCGAAGAAGACGGTGAGGACCGCGAGCGGATAGAGCAGAACCTTCTCGCGCGGCGTCAGGTCGAGGATCGCCTTCAGACTCTCTTTGTCCAGCGAGCCGAGCACGACGCGGCGATACAGCCAGAGCGCATAGGCGGCCGACAGGATAACACCCGTCGCGGCGAAGATCGCGACCCACGAATTGACCCGGAACACGCCCATCAGCGTCATGAACTCGCCGACGAAGCCGCTCGTGCCGGGCAATCCGACATTGCCCATGGTGAAGAGCAGCATCATCGCCGCGTAAGCGGGCATCCGGTTCACCAGACCGCCATACGCCGTGATCTCACGTGTGTGCATGCGGTCGTAGACGACGCCGACGCAGAGAAACAGCGCGCCGGAGATCAAGCCGTGGCTGAGCATCTGGAAGATGGCGCCCTGCACGCCCTGCTCGTTGGCCGCGAAGATGCCCATGGTCACGAAGCCCATATGCGCCACCGACGAGTAGGCGATCAACTTCTTGATGTCTTCCTGCATCAGCGCGACGAGCGACGTGTAGATGATCGCGACGACGGAAAGCGTGAAGACGAGCGGCGCGAAGTCGGCCGAGGCCAGCGGGAACATCGGCAGCGAAAAGCGCAGGAAGCCGTAGCCGCCGAGCTTCAGCAGGATGCCGGCGAGGATGACGGAACCTGCCGTCGGGGCCTCGACGTGCGCATCCGGAAGCCAGGTGTGAACCGGCCACATCGGCATCTTCACCGCAAACGAAGCGAAGAAGGCCAGCCATAGCCACGTCTGCATCTGTGCCGGGAACTGGTAGGCCAGAAGCTCGGGGATCGAGGTCGTACCCGCCGTCCAGTACATCGCCATGATGGCGACGAGCATCAGGACCGAACCGAGAAATGTGAACAGAAAGAACTTGTAGGACGCGTAGACGCGACGCTTGCCGCCCCAGACGCCGATGATGAGGAACATCGGGATCAGCGAGCCCTCGAAGAAGAGGTAGAAGAGAACAATGTCGAGCGCGCAAAACACGCCGACGACCAGCGTCTCCAGAACGAGAAACGCGATCATGTATTCCTTCACCCGGACCGTCACCGAATCCCGGCTGGCTAGGATGCAGATCGGCATGAGGAAGGTCGTCAGGATCACGAACAGCATCGAGATGCCGTCGACGCCCATCCGGTAGGAGATCCCGCCCGGAAGCCATGCGGCCTCCTCGACCATCTGGAAACCGGCGACGCCCTTGTCGAAGCCGATCCAGATGAAGAGCGACAGGAAGAAGGTGAAGACCGTGACGAGCAAAGCGACGTTGCGGATATTCCGCCGCGCCAGTTCGCTATCGTCCCGGGTGAAGAGGATGATGAGGACGCCGACCAGAGGCAGGAACGTGACGGTCGATAGGATCGGCCAGCCGGACATCAGATCATTCCCCAGAACATCATGAAGGTGACGAGCGCGGCGACGCCGATCAGCATGACGAAGGCGTAGTGGTAGAGATAACCGGTCTGCAGCTGGACCACGCGGTTCGTGACGTCGAGCACCCGCGCCGAGATCCCGTCCGGCCCGAGCCGATCGATGACCGCAACGTCACCCTTCTTCCACAGGAAGCGGCCGAGCCACTTGGCCGAACGCACGAACAGAAAGTCGTAGAGCTCGTCGAAGTACCACTTGTTGAGCAGGAACTGGTAGAGGCCGGGGTTGCGCGCCGCCATCTGCTTCGGCCGCTCGGGCGAGCGAATGTAGAAGACGTAAGCGAGGAAGAACCCGAGGGCCATCATGATGGTCGGCGACCATACGACCAGTCCTGGAACCTCGTGGGACTCGTGAAGGATATGGTTCTCGGGACCGGCAAAGAGCGCGCCGTTCCAGAACGCGTCGTACGAGCCGCCAAGGAAGAACGGGTAGAAGACGAGACCCGCCAGAAGCGCGCCGACGCCGAGCACGTAGAGCGGCACCAGCATGATCGGTGGCGACTCGTGGACATGATGCATAACCTCATGCGAAGCGCGCGGCTTGCCATGGAAGGTCAGGAACACGAGACGCCAGGAGTAGAAGCTGGTCAGCAACGCTGCGATCACCGTCATGATGTAACCGTACATCGCGAACGCGTTCTCACCGGCGAAGGCGCTTTCGATGATCGCGTCCTTCGAATAGTAGCCCGCGGTGAACGGGAAGCCCGTCAGCGCGAGCGTGCCAACGAGCATCATGGCGTAGGTCTTCGGGATATGCTTCCGCAGACCGCCCATGTTCCGCATGTCCTGCTCGCCGTCCACGGCATGGATGACCGAGCCGGCGCCGAGGAAAAGCAGCGCCTTGAAGAAGGCGTGCGTGAAGAGATGGAACACGGCCGCCCCATAAGCACCGACGCCGAGTGCCACGAACATGTAGCCAAGCTGAGAACACGTCGAATAGGCGATGACGCGCTTGATGTCGTTCTGCACCAGACCGATCGTCGCCGCGAAGAACGCAGTGGTCGCGCCGATGAAGGTGACGAAGGTCAGAGCCGAATGGCTGAGCTCGAAGACCGGCGACATGCGTGCGAGCATGAAGACGCCTGCCGTCACCATCGTCGCCGCGTGGATCAGCGCCGAAACCGGGGTCGGGCCTTCCATCGCGTCCGGTAGCCACGTGTGCAGGCCGATCTGCGCGGACTTGCCCATGGCGCCCATGAACAGAAGCAGGCAAATCGCGGTCATCGCGCCGCCAGCCGAAAGCGAGTAGCCCGCGAACTGCAGGAGCGGCGCAGCGTGTGCGGCACCCTCGCCCGCCGCTTCCGCATGCTCGCCGCCCATCGTCGCCAGCAGTTGGCCGGCGCCTGCGAAGATCGTGTCGAGGTTGACCGAACCGAAGACGACGAAGAGGCCGAAGATACCAAGCAGGAAGCCGAAGTCGCCGACGCGGTTGACGACGAAGGCCTTCATCGCCGCAGCGTTCGCCGACGGCTTCTTGTACCAGAAACCGATGAGGAGATAGGACGCGAGACCGACGCCTTCCCAGCCGAAAAACATCTGGACGAGGTTGTTCGCCGTCACCAGCGTCAACATCGCGAATGTGAAGAGCGACAGGTAGGCGAAGAAGCGCGGGCGGGAGTCGTCATGGTGCATGTACCCGATCGAGTACACGTGGACGAGCGCCGACACGGTGTTGACGACCACGAGCATCACAAGCGTCAGCCGGTCGATGCGCAGTGACCAGGACACGTCGAGATCACCCGCCTGCATCCAGTGCAGGACCGTGATCCGGAGCGTCTCGCCGTTGCCAAAGCCGAACGAGATGAAGCCGATCCAGGACAGCACCGCCGCGAGAATGAGCAGGCCGGACGTGACGTATTCAGAAGCCTTCGGCCCGATCGCGTTGCCAAAGAGCGCCGCAACCAGAAAGCCGATGAGCGGCAGAAGGACGATCAGAGTGTACATCGTCGCACTCAGCCTTTCATCGTATTGACGTCATCGACGGCGATGGAGCCGCGATTGCGGAAGAAGACCACGAGGATAGCGAGCCCAATCGCAGCTTCGGCGGCGGCCACGGTCAGAATGAACAGCGCGAAGACCTGGCCGGCGAGGTCGTTGAGAAAGGCCGAAAACGCCACGAGGTTCAGGTTCACCGCGAGGAGGATCAGCTCGATCGACATCAGGATCGTGATGATGTTCTTCCGGTTCATGAAGATGCCGAAGACCCCCGTAACGAACAGGATCGCGGCGACTGTGAGAAAATGTCCGAGGCCGACTGCCATGTGATGTTCCTTCGATGCGCCTCAGACGCCCTTGCCGGTCTCGACCTTGACGACCTCGATCGCCGTCTTCGGATCGCGGGCGACCTGCGTCGGGATGGACTGGCGCTTCAGACCCGGCTTGTGGCGCAGCGTCAGGACGATCGCGCCGACCATGGCGACGAAGAGGATGAGACCGGCCATCTGGAAGAAGAAGATGTAGCGGGTGTACAGCACCTGCCCCAGCGCCTGGATGTTCGACATCTGCTCAAGCGGAGGCGTCGGGAGCACGGTCGCAGCGGAGAGTTCGGGATTGTAGTAGTTGCCGCTCACCGCAATGATCAGCTGGGCCAGGAGAACCGCTGCAATGATCGCGCCGATCGGTGCGTATTCGAGCGCGCCATGCTTGATACGCCCAAAATCGAGATCGAGCATCATGACCACGAAGAGGAAGAGGATCGCCACGGCGCCGACATAGACGACGATGAGGATCAGAGCGAGGAACTCCGCGCCCGTCAGCAGGAACAGTCCGGCGGCGCTCACGAAGGTGAGGATCAGGAACAGCACGGAATGGACGGGGTTTCGCGACAGCACCACCATCATCGCGGCGGCGACGGTGATCAGCGCGAACACATAGAAGAAGAAGGCTTGCAGCCCCAACATGCCGGGCTCCCCTGATCAGATCGTCGTCTTGCAGGCCCGATGCGCTCGATGCGTCCGGTGCCGGCTTTGAGTCGCAACGTTTTGAGCCGTTCGCGATACACGAGCGGTTGGCGGCGGATTAGCGGTACGCGGCGTCCAGCGCAATGTTGCGCGCGATTTCTCGCTCCCAACGATCGCCGTTCGCGAGAAGCTTGTCCTTGTCATAGTAGAGTTCTTCGCGGGTTTCCGTTGAGAACTCGAAGTTCGGCCCCTCGACGATCGCGTCGACCGGGCAGGCCTCCTGGCAGAAACCGCAGTAGATGCACTTCACCATATCGATGTCGTAACGCACCGTGCGGCGCGTGCCGTCGTTGCGGCGCGGACCGGCTTCGATCGTGATCGCCTGTGCCGGGCAGATGGCCTCGCAGAGCTTGCAGGCGATGCAGCGCTCTTCGCCGTTCGGGTAACGGCGCAAGGCGTGTTCGCCGCGGAAACGAGGGCTCTGCGGACCCTTTTCGAACGGGTAGTTCACGGTCGCCTTCGGCGCGAAGAAGTAGCGCATCGACAGGCGAAACGCCTTGATAAACTCGATGAGGAAGAGCGAACGAATGGATTGCGAGATGGCGTTCATAAGCGATCAGCCTGCGATGTTCGAGGCGACGAGGGGGCCGACGAACCAGCCCGCTACAGGGAAGAAGATAAGTTGCATCAGTCGGACGATCTTGGCGATCGTGCGCGCCCCGCCGCGCCCGGCCGCATCGGCTGCCCGGCCAAGGACGACATAGTCCACGAGCCCGAGCACGAGCCCGGCGCCAAGGCCGATGAAAGACGCGAGGGTCGCGCTCACGCGTTGCCCCAACCGGTCAGTTGCAGAACGAAGGCGACGATGACGACCATGGCGAGCGAGATCGGAAGGAAGACCTTCCAGCCGAGCCGCATCAACTGGTCGTACCGGTAGCGAGGCACGAACGCCTTGACCATCGCGAACATGAAGAAGCAGAGCGCCACCTTCAGCAGGAACCAGATCACGCCGGGAACCCAGGTGAACGGAACGAAGCCGAACGGAGGAAGCCAGCCGCCGAGGAACAGGATGGTCATCAGCGAGCACATGAGGGTGATCGCGGCGTACTCGCCGAGCATGAACATCATGTACGGCGTCGAGCCATACTCGACCATGAAGCCAGCGACGAGTTCGGATTCCGCTTCCGGCAGATCGAAAGGCGGCCGGTTCGTCTCGGCAAGCGCCGAGATGAAGAAGATGACGAACATCGGGAAAAGCGACAGCCAGTGCCAGTCGAGGAAAGACGAAGGCAAACCCACCATCGTGCCAGGACCGTCGATTTGCGCCATAACGATATCCGTCAGGTTCAGGGAGCCGACGCAGAGCAGAACGGTCACAATGACGAAGCCGATCGAGACTTCGTATGACACCATCTGCGCCGCCGAGCGAAGCGCGCCAAGGAAGGCGTATTTCGAATTGGACGCCCAACCACCCATGATCACGCCGTAGACCTCGAGCGACGAGATCGCGAAGATGTAGAGGATGCCGATATTGATATCGGCAATCACCCAACCCTCGGCGACCGGCACCACGGCAAACGTCGCCAACGCCAGCGTCACCGCGACGAGCGGCGCCAGGAGGAAGACGATCTTGTCGGCCGAGGCCGGGACGGTCGGCTCCTTCAGAACGAACTTCAGGAGATCGGCGAAGGACTGGAACAGGCCGAACGGACCGACGACGTTGGGACCGCGGCGCATCTGTACGGCCGCCCAGATCTTGCGATCGGCCAGCAGGATGTAGGCGATCAGGATCAGCAGCACCACGAGGAAGAGCAGGCTCTGTCCGATGATGACGATGGCCGGCCAGATGTAGGACCAGAAGATATCCATGTGTTCCAGTCGCCCCTACTCGGCAGCTTCGAGGTGCTCGGTGCGCGCGAGCTTCGAGCACTCGGCCATCACCTTGGAGGCCCGTGCGATCGGATTGGTAAGATAGAAGTCGCCGAGCCCGGAGCGGAAAGCGTCGCCGGCGAGAGCGCCGGACCGATCGGCCAACGTCGTGATCGCGTTCGAATCAGCCTTCGTCAAGCCATCCTCGGCCAGCACCGGCACAGCAGCCACAAGTTCACGACGAAGGGCGGCCAGCGTGTCGAACGGAAGCGGCTTTCCAAGCACAGCCGAGAGCGCCCGGAAGATCGCCCAGTCCTCTCTGGCATCACCCGGCGGGAAGGATGCGCGAGACCCCGTCTGGACGCGGCCTTCCGTATTGACCCATGTTCCCGACTTCTCGGTATAGGCGGCGCTCGGCAGGATGACGTCGGCGCGATGGGCGCCCCGGTCGCCATGTGTTCCGATGTAGACGACGAACGCCCCGGGAGCGATCTCGATCTCGTCGGCGCCGAGGTTGAACAGGACATCGACAGCCCCGTTCGCCATCTCAGTGGCCGACGATCCGCCCTCCCCCGGCACGAAGCCGATATCGAGGCCTCCGACGCGCGAGGCGGCGGTGTGCAAGACGTTGAACCCGTTCCACGTGTTGGTCACCGCACCGATCTCGCGAGCCAGCGCTGCGACCGAGGAGAGGACGTCCGCGCCGTTGGCGCCGGCCAGCGGGCCTTGGCCGAGGATGATCATCGGGCGTTCCGCCGCCTTTAGCGCATCGAAGAAGGCGCCATTGGCCCCCTCGATATCGCCGAGGGTCTGCGGCCCGGCACCGAGATAGGTCACGGCGTAGCGCAGGTCCGCATTCTCGCCAATCACGCCCACCGGGAAATCACCGCGGCGCCAGCGCTTGCGAATTCTGGCGTTGAGGACAGGCGCTTCGAAGCGTGGGTTCGCGCCGATGATCAGCAGCGCGTCGGCGTCTTCGATGCCGGGGATGGACGTGTTGAAGACGTAGGACGCGCGACCGTCGGCCGGATCGATCTTGGAGCCGTCCTGCCGGCAATCGATATTGGCCGAACCCAACGAACCGACCAGACGCTTCAGCGCCCACATATCTTCGACGGCGGCGAGATCGCCGGCGATCGCGCCGACCTTGGTCGGCTCGGCAGCCGAGATACGCGCCTTGATCGCGTCGAACGCCTCAGGCCAACTCGCCGGCTGCAGGCGTCCGTCGCGGCGCACGTAGGGCCGATCGAGACGCTGTGTGCGCAGGCCGTCCCAGACGAAGCGCGTCTTGTCGGAGATCCATTCCTCGTTGATGAGGTCGTTGGTGCGCGGCAGGATGCGCATCACGTCACGGCCGCGCGTGTCGACACGAATCGACGAGCCGACGGCATCCATCACGTCGACCGTCTCGGTCTTCGTCAGCTCCCAAGGGCGCGCCTGGAACGCATAAGGACGCGAGGTCAGGGCGCCGACCGGGCAAAGGTCGATGACATTCCCCTGCAGCTCGGACGTCATCGCCTGCTCGAGATAAGTCGTGATCTCGGCATCCTCGCCGCGACCGACGAGACCCAACTCGGAAATGCCGGCAACCTCGGTGGTGAAGCGGACACAGCGCGTGCAGTGAATGCACCGCGTCATGATCGTCTTGACGAGCGGGCCGATATACTTGTCTTCGACCGCGCGCTTGTTTTCCTGATAGCGCGACGAGTCGACGCCGAAGGCCATTGCCTGGTCCTGCAGGTCGCACTCACCGCCCTGATCGCAGATCGGGCAATCCAGCGGGTGGTTGATCAGGAGGAATTCCATGACGCCCTCGCGGGCCTTCTTCACCATCGGCGTGTTGGTGAAGATCTCCGGCGCCTCGCCGTTCGGCCCCGGCCGCAGATCCTTGACACCCATGGCGCAGGATGCCGTCGGCTTGGGCGGTCCGCCCTTCACCTCGATCAGGCACATGCGGCAGTTGCCGGCGATCGACAGCCGCTCGTGGAAGCAGAAACGCGGGATCTCAACGCCAGCCTCTTCCGCCGCCTGGAGCAGCGTATAGTGGTCGGGAACCTCGATCTCGTTGCCGTCGACTTTGATCTTTGCCATGTGCTTCTTCTTCGTTCCGGACCCTGCCAGACGGACCGAGCGCTTTTAGGAGCGCTCGGAACTCTCGTGACCGACTACTCGGCAGCCTGGAGGACGGGACGCCGGTCGAGATCGGCGTTGCGGGAGAATTCGTCAATGCGCCGTTCGATCTCGGCGCGGAAGTGGCGGATGAGACCCTGGATCGGCCAAGCTGCCGCATCGCCAAGGGCGCAGATCGTGTGGCCCTCGACCTGCTTCGTCACGTCGAGCAGCATGTCGATCTCCCGCTTCTGCGCGTTGCCGACGACCATGCGCTCCATCACGCGCCACATCCAGCCGGTGCCCTCGCGGCATGGCGTGCACTGGCCGCAGCTCTCGTGCTTGTAGAAGTAAGCGAGTCGCGCGATGGCACGGACGATGTCGGTCGAACGATCCATGACGATCACGGCCGCCGTTCCGAAGGACGACTTGACCTCTCGCATGCCGTCGAAATCCATCGGCGCATCGAGGATCTGCTCCCCCGGGACCAGCGGGCAGGACGAACCGCCGGGGATCACCGCCAGAAGGTTCTCGTAGCCACCGCGCACGCCGCCGCAGTGGCGATCGATCAGCTCGCGGAACGGGATGCCCATCGATTCCTCGACCGTGCAGGGCCGGTTCACGTGGCCCGAGATCGAGAACAGTTTGGTGCCGGTGTTGTTGGGACGACCGATGCCGGCGAACCACGCGCCACCCCGGCGCAGGATCGTTGGCGCCACGGCGATCGACTCGACGTTGTTGACCGTCGTCGGGCAGCCGTAGAGCCCCATGTTCGCCGGGAATGGCGGCTTGAGGCGCGGCTGGCCCTTCTTTCCCTCGAGGCTTTCGAGAAGTGCGGTCTCCTCGCCGCAGATATAGGCTCCCGCGCCGTGATGGACGTAGATGTCCATATCCCAGCCGCACTTGTTGCCCTGACCGAGCAGTCCCGCGTCGTAGCACTCGTCGATCGCCAGCTGAAGCGCCTCGCGCTCGCGGATGTATTCGCCGCGTACGTAGATGTAGGCGACGTGCGCGTTCATCGCGCAGCCGGCGATCACGCAGCCCTCGACCAGAGTGAACGGGTCGTTGCGCATGATCTCCCGGTCTTTGCAAGTCCCGGGTTCGGATTCGTCGGCATTGACGACGAGATAGTGCGGACGCTCGCCGATCTCTTTCGGCATGAACGACCACTTCAGACCGGTCGGGAAGCCGGCGCCACCGCGTCCGCGCAAGCCCGAGGCCTTCATCTCGTTGATGATCCAGTCGCGGCCCTTTTCGATGAGACCTGCCGTCCCGTCGAAATGGCCGCGCTTCATGGCGCCCTTCAGGCTCTTGTCCCGAAGGCCGTAGATGTTGGTGAAGATGCGGTCCTGGTCCTGCAGCATGTAACCTCTCCGCCTCAATCCACCTTGTCGGCGTCGCCCTTCGGGCGATCCGTCGCGGCATCGGTTCCCGTCGTGTCCGACGTGTTCGAGCGCTGGCCTTCAAGCGTATCGCTCGCGCCGCTCGTCTTGTTCGAAAGGTCCGCACCGGCAGGCGACGGGCGCTTCTCGTCACCGACGAATTTGGTGTCGTCGACGACGGCCTTGTCGGCCGCCTCGCCCTTGGTTTTTAGTGGGCCGTCCGAGCGAGGTTCGCCATCCGTCGAACCGGAGGCCGCGCCGAACTCGGCCTTGTCCCGCTCGGCCGATCCCGTCGGACCCTGCTGGGTGCCGCCGGTCTGTCCGGAACCGGGCCGATCGGCACCGGCTGCAGGATCGAAGCTGGCAGCCTTGTCCGCCGCCTCGCGCGATTGGGATGCTGGCGCCTTGCCGGGTGCCTCGATCGAAGCATCGGTCTCGGGTGCCGCCGTGTTCACGCGACCTGCCTGAGACGGAGACGCCGCACCCGAAGCGGGGGCCGAACCGGCAGCAGACGTCGTCGGCGCATCCTGGTCGATATCGTCGTCATCGTCGAACGTGTTCAACGTCGTCAAACCGCCGATCGGAACCGAGAGATGGCGGTCGACCTGCGGCCCCTTGCGGACGCCGGCCCCCTCGCCCCGATCGAACGCCTCGATGATCTCGGCAAGACGCTCGCCCGTCAGATCCTCGTAAGTGTCCTTGAAGATCATGACCATCGGCGCGTTGACGCAGGCGCCGAGGCACTCGACCTCTTCCCACGACAGCGTCCCGCTCTCGTTCAGATGGAAAGGCTCGGGATGGATGTGCTTGCGGCAGGTGGCTTTCAGCTCATCCGAACCCCGCAGCATGCAGGGCGTCGTGCCGCATATCTGCACGTGAGCGCGCGTGCCCACCGGCTTCAGATGGAACTGGGTATAGAACGTCGCGACCTCGAGGACCCGGATCATCGGCATGCGCAGCTTGTCCGCGACATACTCGATGGCAGCCTTGGTCACCCAACCGTCCTGCTCCTGCGCCCGCATGAGAAGCGGAATCACGGCGGACTGCTGCCGGCCTTCGGGATATTTGCGGATCACGTCTTCGGCCCAGCCCGCGTTCTCTGTCGAGAAGGCGAAGCCCTTCGGCTGAACGGTATCTTCCGCAAGACGTCTGACGGACATCGGACCTCGATTTCAGAACGGTTCCAGCATGCTCATGCTGCGGCGCGTTCTAACATAGACTGCACAAAACGCCAGCGATCCGCACGATGCCGATCACGTCGATGAGAGCGGTTTCGCACCGTTCCCGTATTCCTTCCGCCGCCCCGCCTCAGCGGGCCGGCAGCCTACCGATCGACTTCGCCGAACACGATATCGCAGGATCCAAGGATCGCGGACACGTCGGCCAGCATGTGGTTGCGGCAGAGGAAGTCCATGGCCTGCAAATGGGCGAACCCTGGCGCCTTGATCTTGCAGCGGTAAGGCTTGTTTGTCCCGTCCGCCACGAGGTAGACGCCAAATTCGCCCTTCGGTGCCTCGACCGCGGCATAGACCTCGCCCGCCGGAACGTGGAAGCCTTCGGTGTAGAGCTTGAAGTGATGGATCAGGGCTTCCATCGAACGCTTCATCTGCCCGCGCTTGGGCGGCACGACCTTACCCTCGGTCGATGACACGGGACCGACGCGTTCGCGGCCTGACAAACGCTCGATGCACTGCTTCATGATGTGGGTGGACTGCCGCATCTCCTCCATGCGGATGAGATAGCGATCGTAGCAGTCGCCGTTCTTGCCGATGGGAATGTCGAATTCCATCTGGTCGTAGCACTCATAGGGCTGCGACTTGCGCAGGTCCCATGCGGCGCCGGAACCGCGCACCATCACACCGGAGAAACCGAGCGCCCAGGCGTCGTCGAGATCGACCACGCCGATATCGACGTTGCGCTGCTTGAAGATGCGGTTCTCGGTCAGCAGCTCGTCGATGTCGGCAAGCGCCTTCAGGAACGGGTCGCACCAGGCACCGATATCGTCGACGAGCTGCTGCGTCAGATCCTGGTGGACGCCCCCCGGACGGAAATAGGCGGCATGTAGACGAGCGCCGCTGGCGCGCTCGTAGAACACCATCAGCTTCTCGCGCTCCTCGAAGCCCCAAAGCGGCGGGGTCAGCGCGCCGACGTCCATCGCCTGCGTCGTGACGTTGAGGAGATGCGAAAGAATGCGACCGATCTCGCAGTAGAGAACGCGGATCAGCTGCCCGCGGATCGGCACATCGACATCCGCCAGCCGCTCGATCGCCAGACAGAAGGCGTGCTCCTGGTTCATCGGCGCGACGTAGTCCAGTCGGTCGAAATACGGAATCGCCTGCAGATAGGTTTTCTGCTCGATCAGCTTTTCGGTGCCGCGATGCAGGAGACCGATATGCGGATCCACGCGCTCGACGTTCTCGCCGTCGAGTTCCAGCACAAGACGGAGAACGCCGTGAGCGGCCGGATGCTGCGGTCCGAAATTGATGTTGAAGTTGCGGACGTCGATCTCGGCCACGGTCAGGCCCCTTGTTCGTTGGCGAATTGCGCCATGACTTCGGCGCCGGTCAGCTTACGGGTATGATTGGCGAAGGCGTAGGTGTCGGGCTTGTCGTCGACGAAGATCTCCTCCGCGAAGACGAACTCTTCCGGATCGTCGAACGCCTGCATCGAAACGGCTGCGGCCGAGCCGTCCTGCATGCGCCATGCGATGCTCGAGCCGCAAGCCTTGCAGAAGAGCCGCTCGCCATAATCGGACGACCGAAACACTGAAAGGCCGCCGGACAGGGTGAAGGACAACGAGCTTCCACACGGCACCGCCATGAATGTACCGCCGCTCCAGCGCCGGCACATCGAGCAATGGCAGACATCCATCTCGAACTTCGACGGCGCCGCTTCGAAGCGAACCGCGCCGCAGAGACAGCCACCAGCGCGCAGGGGTCCCTCACCCATGGCCGCCTCAGCTCGCCTTGGCCTTTTCGTCGCCGGGCAGCACGTAGTCCGTACCTTCCCATGGCGACAGGAAGTCGAAATTGCGGAACTCCTGGCGAAGTTCGACGGGCTCGTAGACGACCTGTTTCAGCTGCTCGTCGTAGTGAACCTCGACGAACCCCGTCAACGGGAAGTCCTTGCGCAGCGGGTGCCCTTCGAAACCGTAGTCGGTGAGGATCCGGCGCAGATCGGGATGCCCTGTGAAGAGAATTCCATATAGATCATAAGCTTCGCGCTCGAACCAGTCGGCACCCGAGAACACGCCTGTCATCGACGGAACCGGCGCATCTTCGCTGGTGCGCACCTTAATGCGGATCCGATGGTTCAGCCGGGGCGACATGAGGTGGTAGACCACGTCGAAGCGATCGACGCGACCTGGATAGTCGACGCCGCAGATATCGACGAACGACTTGAACTGGCAGTGCGGATCATCGCGCAGGAAGATCATGACCTCGACGATGTCGGCTGCAGAAACCACGATGGTCAGCTCGCCGAACGCGATCTCGCGGCCTGCGATCTTGCCACCCAGCGTTTCACCGAGAAACTCGGAAAGCTCGTCCATCAGATCCTCAGCGCTCGATCGTACCGGTGCGGCGGATCTTCTTCTGGAGAAGAAGAACGCCATACAGAAGGGCTTCCGCCGTGGGCGGGCAACCGGGAACGTAGATATCGACGGGAACGACGCGATCGCAGCCGCGCACGACCGAATACGAATAGTGGTAGTAGCCGCCACCGTTCGCACACGATCCCATCGAGATCACGTAGCGCGGTTCCGGCATCTGGTCGTAGACCTTACGCAGCGCCGGTGCCATCTTGTTCGTCAGCGTGCCCGCGACGATCATCACATCCGACTGACGCGGCGAAGCACGAGGTGCGAAGCCGAAGCGCTCCCCATCGTAGCGCGGCATCGACATCTGCATCATTTCCACGGCGCAGCAGGCCAGACCGAAGGTCATCCACATGAGAGAGCCGGTGCGGGCCCACTGGATCAGGTCTTCCGTCGAGGTGACGATGAAGCCCTTGTCGGCCAGCTCATCGTTGACGTCGGTCACGAAGGGATCGGCCGCCGGAGCGACCTGCAGGTCCGAACGCGATGCGAACGGCGCGGATCCGGGGGTCAATCCCATTCGAGAGCACCTTTCTTCCATTCATAGATGAAGCCGACGGTCAGCACGCCGAGAAATACCATCATCGACCAGAGACCGGCCCATCCGAGTTCACCGAACGAGGCCGCCCAGGGGAAGAGAAATGCCACTTCCAGATCGAAAATGATGAAGAGAATCGACACGAGATAGAAGCGTACGTCGAACTTCATGCGGGAGTCGTCGAACGCGTCGAAGCCGCATTCGTAAGCCGAAAGCTTCTCGTCGTCCGGCGCCTTGAAGGCGAGGAGAAACGGAGAAACCAGAAGCGCCAGGCCGATGAACAGGGCGACGCCGAAGAAGATGATGATCGGAAGGTAGGATCCCAGAAGCTCGTTCAAAAGCCGACGTCCCCGTGTCGGATCGGACCCGTGGTCGAGGATTTCCTCGCCGTTTCGGATCGTCAACCAGTCGATTCCAAAGTGAGATAAGAGGATCGTCGACCGCAACAATGCGTCCAACAGCCACGCCCGATCTCCCGCATTGCGGCGAGGATTAGACCCTTCCTAAGTTGGACGCAAGGCGACACCGGCGACCGGAGACTGCGATCTTTTCGCGCTCATGAACCAAACTCGCTGACGAAAACGAGCTATGGAAACTATGCTTATTCGTCTCGCTAAGTTCTGGAGGTCTCAGATGAATGGCGCGAGTGACGGGGCTCGAACCCGCGACCTCCGGCGTGACAGGCCGGCACTCTAACCAGCTGAGCTACACCCGCGTACCATCACTTCCACCGGAAGCGCATTACCTCCCCTTTCGGGGGCCTTGATGTCACATTTCTTGCAACGGACCCGAAGGTCCCGAAGAAGAAATGGCGCGAGTGACGGGGCTCGAACCCGCGACCTCCGGCGTGACAGGCCGGCACTCTAACCAACTGAGCTACACCCGCGCTTGTTGCCGCCGACGTGTCCGTCAGCGGCATGAGTGGTCGTTTAGAAGCTGGTCATCGGAGTGTCAACCGGCATTTCGGACCTCGCCTTAAAACGCTCGGGATCAACGCCATAGCCGGATGTCTGAGGGGCGCGAACTTTCATCGAGCCCGAATCGCCTCATGTCGAAGCAGCGCCGTGGCCATCGGCGGCGACTTGCGTTCCCCCTCGTCATCCCCTAATGGCTTGCCGCGTCGGGCGATTAGCTCAGTTGGTAGAGCGCCTCGTTTACACCGAGGATGTCGGCAGTTCGAGCCTGTCATCGCCCACCATGCCATCCACCAGGCTGGGGCCAGCTTATCTCGGTGTAAGTCGTTCGCGGCCGCGGCCAGCGATGGGCATCCCTTCCGGCAAAGCCCGGGCCGGCGCACCTCGTAGGGCTTTCCACTTCGATTGATGGATCTGCGTTCAACGAGCATGGGCCACGTTGGAATCGCCATGCGGATTGGCGACGAGCCAGACTTGCGCGTGATCAGAGTGCTGATGGGAGGGCCTGATGCGCGCGCTTCGGCGATGATGGCCGGATGCTCACGGAACTCGCTGATATGCACCGGCGACTCGCGCAAAACCGCTCACGAAGGCCAGCGTCGAATATCTCGT
Organism: Aureimonas sp. AU12; assembly: GCF_001463705.1. Lineage (GTDB taxonomy): Bacteria > Pseudomonadota > Alphaproteobacteria > Rhizobiales > Rhizobiaceae > Aureimonas. The sequence continues at coordinate 20,966 of NZ_BBWH01000004.1, forward strand.
CGTCGTTCGGAATACCAGTTTTCGCGATCAGCTCGCGTGAACCGGACCTACATGTCCTTCGATCCGAAAAACGACCGCGTCTCGCCGATGATCTCGTCCGACAGCTCCGCGTCATCGGTCGCGCGTGAGAGGATGAGCGCCCCGACCATCGCCGACCAGGAGGCGATCGCGGCCTGACGACGGGCCTTTTCGTCGAGGTTGGGGAACGCAGTGCTCATCCGGTCGATCTGGGATCGAAGCCCCTGCGTCATGGCCGCCCGAGCCGCGGGGGTCTGATGACGGAGATCGGCGGCGAGACCGGCGGTCGGGCAGCCGCCGGCCGGATTGTCGCGATGCTTGCGAGATAGATAGGCGTCCAGAAACGCGTCGAGCCCACTGTCGCTAACGCTTTCGGCGCCCAGCACGTGCGCCATCGTCTGCGCGATCAGGTCGTCCTTCGACCGAAAGTGCCCATAGAAACCGCCATGCGTCAGGCCAGCAGCTTTCATCACCTCGGCGACGCCGACGGAATCAAAGCCTTTCTGGCGAAACAGGCGTCCAGCCGCGTCCAAGATGCCGTTGCGGTTCTGTGCCATCTGCTCCCGGCTGACCTTCATCACGGCCTCCTCGCATTTCCCGTTGACAGTTACATGATGACGGTCATATTTACGGCCATACATGATGATCGTCATGATTATAGCGACGTCTCGAAGGAAAGCCACCCCATGGCGACTCAACCGGCCGTTCTGATCACAGGTGCCTCAAGCGGCATCGGCATGACCTATGCGGATCGCTTCGCGCGCCGCGGCCACGACCTCGTCCTGGTCGCGCGTGACGGCTTCAGGTTGGAGATTCTGGCCCAACACCTGCGCCAAGAGACCGGCGTCACGATCGACGTCATCCCGGCGGATCTGATGAAGTCCGGCGAGCGGGCCTTGGTGGAAACCCGTCTGCGCGACGATCCTCGCATCGGGATTCTCGTCAACAATGCCGGCGCGGCCATGGCCGGCGGATACGAGACGCAGGATGCCGACGCGGTGGAGCGTCTCATGGCGCTCAACACGACCGCCCTCGCTCGCCTCGCCAGCGCCGTCGCCCCGCGCTTCGTGAAGGCCGGCGAAGGCGCCATCGTCAATATCGGTTCCGTCGTCAGCCTGATGCCGGAATTCGGCCAGACCGTTTACGGCGCCACCAAAGCCTTCGTGCTCTTCTTCTCGCAGGGCCTCGCTTTCGAACTCGGGCCGAAGGGCATCTACGTGCAGGCCGTGCTGCCCGCGGGAACGCGTACAGAGATCTGGGAACGCGCGGGCGCCGACCCCGCAGCGCTGCCACCGCTGATGGAGGTCGGCGACCTCGTGGACGCCGCCCTCGTCGGTTTCGACCGTCGCGAGGCCGTGACGATCCCGCCCCTTCACGACGCCGCACAGTGGGATGCCTTTGACGCCGCGCGGCGGGCGATGCTGCCGGGCTTCGGCGCGGTCCTGCCGGCCGAGCGCTACCGGTCCTGAGCGGCCTTCGCAGCGGTCGCGACCGTCGAAGACGCACGTCCCTTCCCGGCTGGAATCTTCGCCATGACCATCAAGACCCTGTTCGAACCCGATGCGCTCTGGTCGTCGAGGGCGCGACGGGCGGGCTGCGCGACGTCGCGCCGTTCGGGTACGGATCGCTGCGCCGGCGACTCAGGAAAACCTGCATCGCCAACAATGGCTACGATCTCGAACTGGCGACGTCGCGGCTGGCGCAGGATCAGGCGGGCCTCTTCGCCTTCGGTCGCCCTTTCATCGCCAATCCCGACCTCGTGGACCGGTTGAGAACCGAGACGCCCTTGGCCGCTTTCGACCCCTCGGCCCTCTACGGCGGAGGCGCTGCCGCCTATACTGACTATCCTGCGGCGACCGCTTCGAGCCGTTCCCGACCTTCGCGACACCCCGCACGAAAGAGCCCATCCCATGAAGGCCTTCATTCTCGACCGCTACCGGAAGAAGGGCGCACTCCGTTTCGGCGACAGACAGGAGCCCTCGCCCCTGCCTGACGACGTGGTGATCGCGGTGCGTGCCGCCGGCCTCAACCAGCTGGACTCCAAGGTCCGCGACGGCGAGTTCAAGCTCTTCCTGCCCTATCGCATGCCGCTGGTTCTCGGCCACGACGTGGCGGGCACCGTGGTTCGCGTCGGCGCGAATGTCCGGCGCTTCCAGCCGGGCGACGAGGTCTATGCGCGCCCCCGCGACGGGCGCATCGGTGGGTTCGCCGAGTTCATCGCGGTCGACGAGGCCGACGTGGCCCACAAGCCGGGCAATATCGGCATGGAAGAAGCGGCCTCGCTTCCGCTCGTCGCCCTGACCGCATGGCAAGCGCTGGTCGAGACGGCGACGTTGAAGCCGGGCCAGAAGGTGCTCATCCACGCGGGATCGGGCGGCGTCGGCACGATCGCCATCCAGCTCGCCAAACATCTCGGCGCGTCCGTGGCGACGACGACCAGCACGGCCAACATCGATCTGGTCAGAAGCCTCGGCGCCGATGTCGTGATCGACTACAAGACGCAGGCGTTCGAAGACGTCCTGTCCGGCTACGACGTCGTCCTCAACAGCCTCGATGCGAAGACGCTGCGCAAATCCCTTGCCGTGTTGAAGCCCGGCGGCAAGCTGATCTCGATCTCCGGACCGCCCGATCCCGCATTCGCCCGCACGCAAAGGCTGAACTGGGGGCTGCGGCAGGTCATGCGGGCCCTCAGCTTCGGCATCCGGCGCAAAGCCAAGGCCAGAAGGATCGACTATTCGTTCCTGTTTATGCGCGCCGATGGCGAACAGCTCGCCTGCATCGCATCGCTGGTCGAGGACGGCGGCATCCGCCCCGTTCTCGACCGCACCTTTCCCTTCGCGCAGACGAACGAGGCGATGGCCTATCTCGAGACCGGGCGCGCCAAGGGCAAGGTCGTCGTCACGCTCGACGACGCCTGAAAGCATAAACATCCCGATGGCTCGCGATGCTTGCCGTCGGGGACAGAACCCTGGCCGATCTCGACTCGAAGCCGCAGCCGTGGCCGCGAGCAGGACGATGGCCTACAGGATGAAGTCCTGCGATCCGAGTTCGGGTGTCGCGTGCTGGATCGCGACGTAAGTCCCGTCGGCAAACGCGACGAAGAGGGTCGAGTCGGGCATCCGGATCAACTGGTAGGGCTGTCCGCCGACGGCGAGACGGTCGCCGCGATAGTAGTCGAAATCGGTGATGACATCGATCGCGCCGGCTTCGTGGACGAACGTATCGGCACCCGCCGCGCCTGTCAGGATGTTCGTGCCGCTGCCACCGAAGATGAGGTCGAGGCCGTCACCACCCTGGATCGTGTCGTTGCCGACGCCCCCGAAGATCGTCGCCCCGACGCTGCCGACGATCCGCACGAGATCGTCGCCCCCATTGGCGTAGATCGTGTTGTGTCCGTCGCCGACGATGGTGATGACGTCGCCGGCGTCGCTGGCATCGCCCGGCCCTACGCCGCCATAAATCGTGTTGTTGCCGCTGCCCTCGACGGTCAGGCTGTCGCTGCCTTGCCCGCCGAAAACGACGTTGGCGCCGACACCCTGAATACGCACAACGTCGTCGCCGACGCCTGCGTATACGACGTTGTTGCCGGAGCCGCCGATGAAAATCGCGTCGTTGCCGCCATTGGCGAAGACGCTGTTGTTGCCGCTGCCGCGGATCGTGATGCCGTCGGAGCCGTCGAACGGGTCGCCAGCGATCGAACCTCCGGCGACCGTGTTGTTGCCGTTGCTGTCGATGGTGATCCGATCGCTGCCGCCGCCTCCCGCCACCAGATTGTCGGCAAGGTTGAGGATCGTCACGTCGTCGTCGCCGATGCCGGCATAGATCTGGCCTGCGCCGAGCGCCCGGTAGAGGACGACGTCGTTGCCGGCATTGGCGTAGATCGAGCCCGAGCCTTCGCCCGTCACGGTGATCGTGTCGGCGGCATCCTCGGTGTCGGATGGCCCGCGGCCGCCGTAGATCAGCACATGCTCGCCCGCCAGCGGCATCGCCGACAGCGTGTCGCGGCCAAGATCGCCGGTGATCGTGTCGTTGCCCGATGCGCTGGCGATCGTATCGTCGCCGGCGCTGCCGAACAGGGCTTCCGAGGCGGAGGTCCCGAGGCGGGAGAGACCGGCGATGAGCGTCGCCATGGCGGATGTCGTTGTCATCGGGAAATTCCTGAACGGGAAAGGACCGGGAGACCGGTGCGGGGTCGCGGACACGAGGCCGTGTCCGCGACCGGCCGGCTCATCGCCAAGCGTTGGACTGCGAGTTGAACGTTGCGCCGATGCCGAAACGGGTGTCCTTCGTGGACTGCCGCTTGTCTTCGGCCTTGAAGATCTCGCGCGCCTCGCTGAAGCGCCGCATCTTGAAGTTTGTCCAGCCACGCAGGAGCGATGCGCCGCGATTCTGGCCGAAGCGGCGTTCGTGCTCGTCGAGAGTGGCGAGCGCCCCCTTGTAGTCGCCGGAGTCGAACGCCTTCTGCGCCTCGCGCAGAACGGCGTTGCCGCCCCCGCCCCCGCCGGCGTTCGAGCCGTTGCTGCGGGCGGCCGTGCGGGTGTTGTTACCGGACCTTGCGGCGGTTTGGCGCGGTGCCGGAGACGTGGTGCGCAGCGAGGTCGGCGGCGCGCTTTCCTTGAAGGAGGCGAGCTCGGGGAAGCTTTCGGTATAGCGCGTGCGCAGGTCCCGCAGACCCGCCGTATCCTTCAGCCGCGCCGCGACCACGGCGAGACCGACGACGCCCTCGCGCGTCGGCTCCCAGTCGACGGATTTGGTGAACCAGCCCTTCGCCTCGTCCACCTTCCCCGCGGCCACGAGGTTCCAGCCGATCGACTGGGCGCCGAGCGGGGATTTCGAGGTTTCGACCACCGCCGCGATCCGGCGAAGGGCGGCATCGTCCAGCGCCACCGGATCGTCGCCGGTCAGCTGGTCGGAAACGATCTCGACATAGATCTTGGCGATCTCGGGCGTGCGGGCGCGATTGTCGTAGGCGAGCGCTTCGGCGGTCTTCAGATCGCCGCCATTGCGCAGCGCCAGGATGTAGCCTTCGAGGTTCTTCGGATCGGGATCGAGTTGCCCGGCAGCCTTGAACCAGTTCGCCGCGTCCGACCACTGTTCGAGACCGTAATAGTACCAGCCGAACAGCGCGGCGTCGTTGGCCGAGCGCGTGGCACCGACATAGGTCGCGAAGCTCGAGAGCTGTGCGGCATCGATGGGGAGTCCCGCCTCGCGTGCGGCGACCTTGCCCATCTGGCCGCGCAACGTATCGAAGCGCAGGCCGTCGAACTCGCGCTGGCCCGCCGCGGTCGGCCGACCGAAGCCGAGAAGCGCGTCGACGCCCTGCGGCGGCAGCACGGCGGACGCCTTCTGCACCGTCGCAAGGCGTTCGCCGGGATTGTCGCAATGGGCGAGGATGTAGCTGTAGAGATCGTAGGAGCGGGCGAGGTTCGAGGCGCGGGCGAAGCCCTCCCCGACCTTCCAGAGCATGTCGACATTGGCGCAGGTCAGCAGCGTCGGACGCGATTGCGCGGTGTCGAGCACGCCCTGCCAATCCTGCCGCGCATAGGCGGCATCGACGGCAGTGCGGATCTCGGCATCGGCGAGCTTCTCGGTCAGGTCGCCCGAGGGCTCCCAGCCCGGGTTCTGCGTGCGCAGCGTCTCGATCACTTCGCGCGCGCCGGTGAAATCCTTCAGCGCGTAGCGATCCCAGACCGGCTGTTCGTTGACCTTGACCACGGCGCCGAAGAGATCGGCCGGCGGTTGCCAGTCCGGATAGAGGCTCTTGAGGCGGCGGATCTCGGCCCCGACGCGGACCATGTCACGCTGCGAGGCGTAGTAGCGAAGCGCGCCGTCGTCGGCCCCCTGGGGCGCGGCCGCCGCCGCAGCTTGCGCGTCAGGCTTGGCCGGCTCGATCGAGAAGGCCGCGGCGGGCGCGCTCGGCGCGGCAGCAGCGGGCGCCGGCTCGGCGGTCACGAACGGATTGACCGGAGCCGCCGGCTTGGCCGCCGGTGGCGGCACCATCACGGCGAACGGATTGACTCCTGCGGCCGTCGGCGCGGCAGCTACGGGAGCCGCCACCGGCGCTGGCGCGAACGTCACGGGCGCGGACGCCGCCGGCTGCAGCGCCAACGGCACGGCGATCGACGGTGCAGGGGCACCCGGTGCCGCGGCCTGCGGCGCGCCCCATCCCGCCGCGCCGAAATCGGGCGCGGCAACGGGGGTTTCCGCATGGGCGGCGAGAGCGAAGGCCAGGCTCGCGGAGGCGAGAAGAACGATCCTCACAGGCATTGGGGATACCTTTCGGCGAGAGCCATGAGGCTCAGGAGATGGAGGGTGCTGGGATAGTAGGTCGTCGGCACGAAGCGCTTCGTGGCCTCGCTCACGTGCCCCTTGCCGAGGCTGCAGGCCACGAGGTCCGCGATTGCGAGATAGCCGGGATCGCTCAGCCGGTTGATCGACAGGCCGACGGTCACGTCGGCGACGTCGGGCGTCGGCGGATTGGCGGCCTGCCAGCGGTCGAGATAGGGACGCAGCAGGCGGTTCTCGTCGCGCCCGAGCCAGGCGAGGTAGAGCGGCACGCGGATGGCGTTGTAGCCGAAGGTGGGCGCGAAGGCCGCGGCCGGCGCGGGCGTCTCGGCGGCCAGCGAGATCCAGTCGGTGGGCAGTTCCGCTTCCCCGAAGCGCGCGGCCTTGGCGAGGCGAAGGCCGCTCTTCAGCAGCCTCGCCTCCTCGAGGGACGGCGAGATCGTCTCCAGTTCGAGGAGCGCGGGGAAGATCCAGTAGGACAGGTTGACCACCGGACCGTCGGGTTGCTCTCCCTTGGCGAAGCCTTGCGCCGCCGGAAGAAGCATCTTGCCGTTCGGCCCGTCGACCAGAGCCTGGGCCACCACCGCATCGACGATGAGACGGGCGCGGGCGCGCCAGTCCGGCTCCTTCCAGCGTTCCGAGGCGCGCAGCAGCGCCCAGGCGATGAGAAGGTCGCCATCGGTGGCGTCGTTGCGATCGGTGACGCGCGGCTCGGCGGCCGGCTCCCACTTCCACGCCGCGAGCGCATCGTCGCGCACGAAGAGCTCGCGGTCGGTCCAGTCCCAGATCCGCTCGAAGCCCTGCCGGTCGCCCGCCGCCACGGCGATGAGCATGCCGTAGCCCTGCCCCTCGCTGTGGCTGATCGACTGGTTGTCGTCGTCGATGACGCGCCCTTCGGGCGACACGAAGCGGCTCTGATAAAGCGGCCACGAACCGATGATGTAGTCCTCAGGCAGGATCTCGGGCTGAGCCCGGGTCGCCGCAACCGCTGGCGATGCGGCGACAGCGAGCCCCGGCGTCAGCACGGCAAGGAGACCGGCCGCGGCAACGATCATGGACAGACGCGCCATCACCGGTCCTTCTCGCCGAGGCCGCGCAGGAAGACCAGCGTGGTCAGGCCGAGGAGGATCGAAGCCGAGAGGAGCAGGATCATGTAGCTCTGCGCGTGGCGCGAGAACCAGCCGGCCAGCACCAGACGCGCATTGCCGATCGAGCGCGGCTGCGTCTCGAAGAGGCGCTCCTCGGAGCTCGGCGTCGCGGTGATCGAGCCGTCGGTCTTCGAGACCACCGAAACCGCGCCAGCGAGCGCGCTCCAGTTGTCGCCGCCCGTCAGGCTGCGAACACCGCTGGCGAGCGCTTCGGTGGTCGGAGCCGCGACGAGCGTCCAGGCCGCGGCCGCAGCGCGCGGCGCGGGCGCCTGCGCCACCAGCAACGCCTCGTCCGGCAGCGCCGTGAAGCGCGTCGGGTCGGACGAAGCCTCGCGACGCAGCTTCGAGGCGATCGAGGTGACGAAGGGGCGGGTCAGTTCAACGAATCGCTGCCTGTAGTCGACGGGTTCGGCGAAGGACGAGAGGATCCCGCCATCGCCGGCTGCCGGCGTCGCCGGATCGTCGCCGACCACCTCGCCGGTCGCCGCCTCCGCCTCGATCGAGGTCCAGGCGCCGAGCTGGACCGGCTCGTCGGCCGGCGACGGCTCGTCCGACCCGCTGCGCACGCGCACGGCATCGAGGAGTTCGGGCGGCAGCGCGGCGTAGGCGCCGACAGCCAGGAGATTGCCGCTTTCCTCATGCGGCATCGCGCTGACCATGTGGGTGTCGCGCACCGTGCCCGAGCCGATCGACATCTTGGCGACGATCGTCGCCGCCGCATCGAGCGCGCTCGGATCGGCGCCGGGAACGTAGACCGCCAGTGCGCGGTCGATCTCGGGCGCCTGCTGGCCGATGCCGGCCATCGTGGCCGACAGGTCGGGATAGTGGCCGACGCGAGCGAGCGAGGGCATTTCCAGCGTCGACGAGCCGCCGAGCATGAAGCGGGCCGAAGCATTCTGCTGGGCGCTGGCGTCGCACACCGAGTCGGACGCGCGCGGCACGATCGCTTCGAAGCTGATCGTGTTGAGACCCGGCTTCAGCGTGTCGAGCGGCAGGCGGAGGCGCTGCTTCTCGATCGTGCCGGCGCGCGGCGAACTGAGCGACAGCGTCGCGACGATGCGCCCGTTGGCGCGGGTTATGAACTGGGCGTTGTCGGACAGGCCCTTGGCATAGGCCGCGTCGAGGAGGATCGAGGCGTAGTCGTAGTCGGCGGCATAGAAGTCCGCCGGCAGGGCGAGCGTCAGGCTTTCGCGGAAAAAACGGCCGGTGAACGGCCGGTCGTCACTGCCGAATTCCGAGAGGCTGATCGACTGCCCGTCGGCGATGCGACGCCCGCGTCCGTTCTCGAGCGCGCGCAGGCCCGAGGCCGTGCCCATCAGCTTGGTGCTCTGTGCGGCGTTGCGCAGTTGCGCCAGCGCGGCCTGCACCTCGTCGGACGTCGCACCGGACACGACGAGACGCGGACGGCTGCCGTCGCGGCCGGGCAGGAAGCTGACGTTCGGCCAGGCCGTGTTGCCGGTGCGCGGCGCATCCGGCAGCTCCGAGAAGGTGCCGACCGCGACGTCGAGACCTGGGCCGTCACGGCTTTCGGTGCCGAGATGAACCGCAGGCGTCTCGAAGGCGCCGAGCAGCACAGCCGACTGGATGGCGTTGAGCGTGCGGTCGATCTCGGCGGGCGTCGCGCCGGCGGCGAGGCGTCCGTCGATCTGAACCGCGCCCGTCTCGTCGCGCGGCAGGGCGGGCAGTTCGGAAATGTCGCCGACCCCGCTCGGCGCCGCGGCGAAACGAAAGCCGCTCGTGCGCGGGTCGATCTGCGTCCACAGCTCGTACGTGCCGTCGATCGAGCAGTCGACGCGGTGGTTCTGGCTGAGGAGGATGCGCACCGAGTTGAAGCCGGGCTGCAGCAGGCCGACGGGAACCGGCACCACCAATTGCTGCGCGCCGCCCGGCTGCAGCGGCTTCTCGCTGACGGCGACGTCGTTGATCAGCACCCGCAGCATCGAGGTTTCAGGCGCCACGGAAACCGCGCTGACATAGGAGAGCACCATGCTGGCCGCGCGCGTGCTCTGGCTCCCCGTCAGGAAGACCGCGAAGGTCTCGTGCGGGTTCTCGCCGGCCAGACTCAGCCGCGGCGCGGCGAGCGGGAACGACAGGAGGTTGGGATCGCGGACTTCAGTGATCCCCGCACCCGCCTGCGGGGCATCGGCGGTCGCCGGCCCGGACGCGGGCGCGGCGATGTCGAAAGCGGGACCGGCGGCCTGCGCGATGACAGGCGAGACGAGCGCGAGGGTGGTGGCCGCGAGGAAACCCCGGCAGATGTTCATTCGATCAATCGGCATCGGTTCGACCTCCTGCGTCAGGACGGGGTTGCGGTACGCTCGGTGAGCGCGGGTGCGGAGAGATGGGTGGTCAGGACATCCTGCTGCGGCAGGACCGGCGCCGGATCACGATCGAAGACGAGGTGGCGGAAGGCGCGAAGCGGGTAGATCAGCGCCCAGGTGACGAGCGCGGCGTTGGCCGCGATCAGACCACGCCGGCGCTGGCGACCATTCCGCTTGGCCCGCACCGGATCCATGTCCGACATCATCAGCTCGGCGATGAGCCGGTACTGACCGGCATTGGCCTCGTAGTGCAGCCCGAGCATCGTCGCATCGCCCTCGGTGCCGATCGAGCGGATGCTGACGGGCAGCATGCCGAGCACCTCGCCCGTCTTGGTGGAGACTTTCAGCTCCGCCGCCGCCTGGGCGGCGAGCGCCGGCAGCACGCCATGTGGCGAGACCTTGGCGCCGCCCATCGAGATGTCCTCGACGGTGACGGGGATGACATGCCCGTCCACCACCAGTTCGGCGCGGCGGTTGGACACGAGGCGCGGCGAGAGGCGACGCTCGCGACGCTCGGTGACGACACCCAGCGCGGCGGAAGCCAGAAGCAGGTTCATCAGGTTCCAGCCGGCGACGACGAGCAGGATGCCGCCGATCTCGGGCTCCGTCTGGTAGCGGTAGATCGCATAGCCCATGGCGCCGAGCAGCACCGCGAAGATGGCGAAGTAGGGCAGCGCGATCTCCGAGAGGCGATCGTCCTGAAGCGTGTCGCCTTTCGAGGTGACGTTGAAGGTCGGCTTGCGGGGGTTTAGGATGACGCTGATGATGGCGCGGAAGAGATAGACCGACTGGACGTACTCGTAGAGCTCCGACATCCACGGCCAGCGAACCCGGCCGTACAAGTAGTTGCGGATCAGCGACGAGATCGCGAGATAGGTCAGCGTGTAGGCGAAGAATTCTTCGGTCGAGACGTCGTAGATCTTCAGGTTGAAGAAGATGAAGAGCAGCGGCGCGACCATGAAGATCATGCGCATCACCGGGAAGAACCAGATGAGCGAGGACGAAAGGTAGCAGATGCGCTGCGCCCCGGTAAGGCCTGGAACGAGCGCGGCGTTCTTCAGGAAGAGGATCTGCAGCATGCCGCGGCACCAGCGCGAGCGCTGACCGATGAAGCTCGAAAGCGTCTCAGGCTGCAGGCCGGTGACCATCGGCTTGTCGACATAGACGCTCTTCCAGCCGCGCGAATGGAGATCGAGAGCCGTCTCGCAGTCCTCCGTGATGGTGACGCCCGAGAAGCCGCCGACCTGCTCCAGCGCGGCGCGACGCAGCACCGCGGCCGAGCCGCAGAAGAAGGCCGCGTTCCACTTGTCGAGCCCCTTCTGGATCGTGCCGTAGAACATCTCGTTCTCGGAGGGCATGGTCTCGAAGGTGCGCAGGTTCTTCTCGATCGGATCGGGATTGGAGAAGAAGTGCGGGGTCTGGACGAGGAAGACCTTCGGATCGCGCCGGAAGTATCCGACGGTCTCGCGCAGGAACTCGCGGGCCGGAGCGTGGTCGGCATCAAAGACGACGACGAGCTCGCCGTTCGAGGCCGCAAGGCCTGCGTTGAGGTTGCCGGCCTTCGCATGTGTGTTGCGGGCGCGGGTGACGTAGGTGACGCCGAGATCGGCCGAGAGGCGCTGGAGTTCCTCGTGGCGGGCCAGTGCGGCGGCGGCCGCCTTCGCATCGCGCGACAGGCGCTTCTGCTCGGTGCCGCCGTCGTCGAGCAGGAAGACGCGCAACTTGTCGGCGGGGTAGTCCATTACCTTCGCCGACGACAGGGTCAGCGCCAGAATGTCGGACGCTTCATTATACGACGGCACGAACACGTCGACGCGCGGCAGATCGGCGTCTTCGAGCTGCGGGGCCTGCCCTCGCGACAGCGGGTCGGAGACGACGAAGAGGTTCATCGCCAGCAGGACGATGTAGTACATCTCGGCGAGATAGAGGATGACGGCCGGGATGAAGTTGGCCAGATCGTCCGGCGAAGGCAGCGTCGCGGTGGTGCGCCAGTAGGCATAGCGCAGCACGACGGTGGTGGAGATCGCCAAGAAGACGAAGCGCCAGGGCCCCTGCAGCCGCAGCAGATAGATCACGGCAGCCAGTGCGATCGCGGTCGAGGCCACGAAGAGCTGCGCGTCGACGCTCACCGGCTGACTGATCAGGAAAAGTCCCGCGATCGCAGTCAGCAGCCAGAGAACGCCCATTGCGGTGATGCGCATGGGATGACTCCATCTCGGTTAGAAACACACACACGGAAGCCACGCCCCGACCGACGGAGCGGTTCGGGGAGGACAGCCTGGACAGGGCGGCACGTGACGTTGGGTAAACCTACCCGACGTGAGGTTGTGTCACAAGCATATCGCCGTCCACATCGTTAACCGCCTGCGTATCGAGACGGCTCGTGACCTTCGGCACAGTCCGCCTGAATCAAGCCAAAATGAGAAATTCTTACTAGCGCAATTTTAATCAATATTGATGGATTTGTGTCGGGGCGAACACGTCGGTCGGCTGTCAGATCGCGTCATTGTTCGGGCGCTCAAGGCTTCCGTCGACGCCGATCACGGCCCCGGCATCGCCAATCTCGAGACAATTGAAGATCAAAGGCCATGCTGGATTGAGGCGATCCTGTGGCAACGCAACACGAGGCGCGATGCGTTTTCGGCCCCAAAACCGCATCTAGGACCAGAATATGCGTCATCGTGTCGCACTTTCCGGCTGGAACTTTCGCTCTTGAGCCTTGAAATCAAACTTGCCGATCAGATCTGGCCAACTTGGGCTTCGCCTCTGCACACAAACTCAGGTCCCGTGCCCAAGCGAGCCTCCTGCCGCAAGCCAGAGGGGACAGTCGGCGAACTATTTGAGGCTTGACTGACGAATTGGACCAGCGAACGGTGGATTGAACAGGGCTTCAATCTCCGCCCAACCAAGGCAGAACGCGATCACACGGGTCTCGTTGACGAAAACCGTCGGAAACTCAGCTTGTAGCCATCGTTAACATGAACGCACGTGAGATTTGCATCACTCAGTAAATTTTCACATTATGACGGCCTGAGAATCTCAGATCGACATCTGAATTACCACAATATTTTTCGGATACTGATCGATGAACCGTGATTGAGTGCAGTCCTCTTTATTCGGCTGTCAATTTCTAATCACGCCATCCTCTTTCTCGCCTCATCAGAAAATGATTTCCGCCGCCTTTTTGATGAGAGAGCACCGTCTACGCCCGATTCTGATTGCTATGAATTCGTATCGTGAACCTGCAAAATTTGCCTCGGCGGCCTACGCAGCTTCCGCAGCCCTTCATGACACACTTTTATAGGTGATATTTACAATTTTCCTCCCGGACTATCAGTCCAAGCTCATATTCAACCCTTCCTATGATTTTTATTTATTCAATATTATTAAATGGTGATGTATAGCGCAGCCGACCGGCGCCCAGCGAGCGCTCGTTACGCAAATTAACGCTTCGAACGCCACATCTCTTTATTCTCCGCGGTTATGATCCTACTGTTGGCGACGACACGTGGAATCCGAGATGCTGAAGACCGACAGGGCCCTCTTGGCCGGCAACGCGCGATCCGAAACTCGCCGCGAGATCGTCGAGAAGGTCTGGCTGGATCAGGCCGACCTCGCGCTTCGGCTGGCGCCGCTCGCGATCCTGACCGGCCTGACGGTGTCCAACATCGTCTGCTACTATTTCTGGGGCGCGGCGCCGCTCGCCTACGTTCTGGGGCTGCAGGCGGTGATCATCGCACTGGGCTGCGTCGCGTTCCAGGGCTGCGCATCGTGGCGGCGGGGACGCCTGGTCACGCCGAACCGGACGATCGGCCTCGTGCGCTACCGGCTGATCGGCGTCGCCGCGCTGGCCGGCATCGCCCTGGCATCGATCCCGGTCATGCTCTTCAGTGGCGCCGACGCCGACGGGCGTCTGCTCATCGCAGCCACCTGCGCGGGCCTCATCGCGACGGGCATCTGCATAGGCTTCGTTCCCGCTGCCGGCATCGCCTATTCCGGCAGCATCATCGTCGGGTCCTTCGCCGCGCTCGCAATGACCGGCCAGCCCTTCTACATCACCATCGCGATCCTGCTGGCGATCTACACCCTCTTCATCTTCACGACGATCATCCAGATCAGCCGGCTGGTCAGCCTTCGCGCCATCGTCCAGCACGACCTCGACCGGCAACGCGAGGTCAGCAGCCTGCTCCTCAACGACTTCGAACAGAACTCCAGCGACTGGCTTTGGGAGACCGATGCCGACGGTCGCGTCCAGGCGCCTTCGAGCCGGTTCGCCGAAGTTCTGCAGACCGATCGCAAGACCCTGTCGTCGTCGTGGTTCGAGGCGCTACTGACGCCCGACATCATGCTCCCGAGCGAACCGCTGCAGACTCTTCTGGGCGCGATCAGCGAGCGTCGGCCGTTCCAACGCCTCGTGGTTCCCGTCCGGATCGGCGCGGAGCGACGCTGGTGGGCTCTCACCGGCAAGCCCATCCTCGACCGGGAGAAGCGCTTCATCGGCTTTCGCGGCATCGGCTCGGACGTGACGCTGCAGAACGAATATCTGGCCGAACTCGACCATCTCGCCAATCACGACACTCTGACGACCCTGCCCAACCGCCGCCGGTTCGAGGAGATCGTCGCGGAGGCGCGGCGCGCTCTTCTCGCGCAGCCGAGCGCGGGGGGCTACGCGGTGCTCTGCCTCGATCTCGACCGCTTCAAGCAGGTCAACGACACGTTCGGCCATGCGGTCGGCGACGATCTGCTGCGGGAAATCGGAACACGGCTCCAGGCCTTCGTCGGCCCCGACCTCATCGTCTCGCGCTTTGCCGGCGACGAGTTCGCGGTGCTCCACACGACGTCGGACGGGGCGTCGAACTCGGCGCTGGCGGAGCACATCGTCGACAGTCTGCGGCGGCCCTTCGTCTTCGACGGGCTCTATCTCGACGTCGGCGTGAGCATCGGCATTGCCATCGCAACCAACGAGGCATCGTCGGACGGGATCCTGCGGAAGGCGGACGCCGCGCTCTATCGGATGAAGGGCGACGGCGGTGGCGGCTATCGCTTCTACGTGCCGGCGATGGACGAGCACAAGGAAGAGCGTGCGACCCTGATGGGCGCACTGCGCGGCGCGCTCGAGCGCGGCGAATTCACGCTGAACTACCAGCCGCTCGTCTCGTCGGTGGACGGAGAACTCTGCGGCTTCGAGGCGCTCATGCGCTGGCAGCATCCTGTGCACGGGCAGGTGCCGCCCTCGGAGTTCATCGCTCTGGCGGAAGAGACAGGCACCATTCTGGCGCTTGGCGAGTGGGGTCTACGCACCGCCTGCCGCTTCGCCGCGACCTGGCCCGACCCCAGCCTATCGATCGCCGTCAACGTCTCGACCGTCCAGATCCGGCACTCCGACCTCGTCGGCGTCGTCTCGCGCGCGCTCTCCGATTTCGGCCTGCATCCGTCTCGGCTGGAACTCGAGATCACCGAGACGGCGTTCCTTGCCACGACGAGCGAGGCGACGGCGGTCCTCGAAAACCTTCGCCGGCTCGGCGTGCGGCTGGCGCTGGACGACTTCGGAACGGGCTATTCCAGCTTGAGCTACCTGAAGAAGTTTCCGGTCGACAAGATCAAGATCGACCGCAGCTTCATCATCGACCTGCCGGATGCCGAGAGCGACATCAGCATCGTCAAGACCATCGTCGACCTCGGCCGCACGCTCAACATGACGACGATCGCCGAGGGGGTGGAAACGATCGAGCAGCGCGACTGTCTTCGCCAACTCGGGTGCCCGCAACTGCAGGGCTACCTGTTCGGCAAGCCCGAATCCGAGGCGGTCACGCTGGAGGTGATCGCCCGCAAATCCAAGCGGTTCGAGCCGCGCGTGGTGGCCTGAGACCCCTCCCCGGACGCGGAACGGTCAGCTCGCCTTGCGGACCTCGTCGGGAACCGGCACCGCCACGTCCTGCGGACGGCTCGATGGCCAGAACGGCAGGAACCCACGGATGATGTCGGCAGGAATGTCGAGCGGCTTGAAGCTCTCCCGGTCGACGAACATCAGATCCTGCTCGCCCCGACCGAGCAGGCCATGGCGTTCGCTGACGATCTCATGCCCGAGCGTGACGAACTTTCGATTGTGGCTGGCGATCCGGATGCGGATCGTCGCAGGCTCGAACTCCGCGATCTCCCGCCGGAAGTCGTGCTGGAACGACTTCGTCAGGACATAGTAGCGCGTGGTCTCCAGCTCGAACGCAGGCATGCAGGCGTTGAAGAACAGCTCGCGCGCCTTGCCGACCCATCGCACATAGTTGGCGAAATAGACGTTTCCGACCGAGTTGGTGTCGTCGTAGGTCGGCGTGATCTGCATGACGAACCACTGTCCGTCGAAGCCGTGGGCAGGCCCGCCATTGCTGTTGGCCGTCGTGATGACGGATGCGGGTCGGGCGAGCACGGCGTTCGACGGCGATGCCGCGATCGGATGCGGGGTCGGGCCATCGCGCACAGTTGCGAGACCGGCCGGCGCCTGCGAACGCCCACCGACGATCGCCTGCAGCGGGCGGATCGTGCCGACGAGCGCGATTAAGGTCGAGACGGGAACGAGAAGCGGGAGATCGCCCCGGTAGCCGACGAAGAACACGAGGGCGGCCGCCAGTCCCCAGAGATAGCAGGTTAGCGCGTCGAACCGCGTCGGCCGCCCGAGGCACTCGGCGAAGAGGCATACCGTTACTCCGACGAGAAGCGTCGCGTAGGGCATCATGTAGGCGGTCTGCGAAAGGCCGAACGCGCTCATCACCCCGGTCGCGGCGACGGCGACAGCGAGCAACCAGAGCGGCGAGGTCGCGGCCGCCACGGGAACGAAGGCTAGCGCCGGGTGCATGCTGCCGGACAACAGCGAGGAGAGATACCAGCGCGTGGCGCAATAGAAGCTGTCGATCGTCGTCACCGCGGCGATCGCCACCCAGACCACGAACGCGACCATGCCGATGCCGAACCCTTCGGACGCGAAGCGAGCGGCCACCGAAGCCTGCGCGCCGATCGCCCCGTCCGTCCCAACCTGGATGAACGCCCCCGCCGATCGCGCCAGCACCGCGTTCGCGATCAGGAAGCCGAGAAAGATAACGCCGCCGCCGACATAGGCGATGGCCGGCGACGCCCCGCTCCGGCGGATCTCGATCGCCCGCTGCCAATGCTGGAGATCACCCCAGGGACCGAGCGCAAAGCCGACGAGGGTCGGTAGGAGGAAGGTCCAGACCGACAGGGTCGCGGGCGGTTCGATCGCCACGGGCGAAGCGCCGCCTTCGGGCATGAAGCCCCAGGCGACGGCGATCGCAGCGAGGGCCAGCGCCAGATAACCGATATGCAGGAACCGCAATCGGCGGAGCGTGCTCGTGTGCCCCACGGCGCAGCCGAAGACGACCATGAGCGCGGTCAGAGCGAGCCCCGTGCTGGCGCTCTCGCCGGGCAGCAGAAGAGGCCAGACATAGGCGCCGATGGAGAAGAGGGTGATCGCAACGGCCCCGATCTGGCAGAGCAGGAAGATCGAGACGAAGCGCGGGCCGATCCGGCCGAACACCGTTTCGGGATCGCGGCGGGCCGATCCGAGGACGCAGCCGAAAAGGGCCAGGCCGATCGCGTTCGCGAGGGCGAAGACCCAGAAGCCGGTCCAACCCTGGATCCAGACGATGTGCATCGAGTAGAAGAACCCGAGCCCCCACATCCAGGACAGCGAAATGGTCGGTGCCCAGCTCAACGAGCGCAGGAATCGAGTACGCATCATGCTCAGGCCAGCCTCGAAATTCGTCTCGGACGGCCCAGCGAAATACATCAAATTTTAACGATCGTCGCGGAGCGTGTCCTTTACACGCGATAAAAGCT
Organism: Aureimonas sp. AU12; assembly: GCF_001463705.1. GTDB lineage: Bacteria > Pseudomonadota > Alphaproteobacteria > Rhizobiales > Rhizobiaceae > Aureimonas. The sequence continues at coordinate 38,583 of NZ_BBWH01000004.1, forward strand.
GTGGAGGCTTTTGCGAGCATTGCGTCTTTCGCGAACGGTGATCGCCGGGCCGTACCGGTACGCTTGTCGGAGCGAGGACATGCCAATGGCCGCGGACCCATTCAGGCAACGCAAATGCGAGGTCGCTGAAGGCACCCGAGCTGTCCAGCGCGTCGCCCGCTGCCGTTCGCCCGCCCTCCTATCCGGTCAATTGTTCCCCCCGATGCGCTTCATTGGGCAAAGCGCATCGTTCACCGGCTCGGCGCAGCCGGCCATGTCCTCTACCGCGCGGTCGGGAGATCGCTGGCATCCGCTTCGCGCGGACGGCGCATCTGGAAGACCTCGCGCGTCACGGCATAGTCGAGATAGCCGAGACGGCTGAGGGGTTCGGCGAGTTCCATGGACACCATGCCGTCGCGCAGGATCCGCTCGTCGATGTGGATCCCGACGACCTCGCCGATCACCATGACGTTCTCCGACGGCCGGCCGTCGAGCCCGATCGGCGTGAAGCTTTGCGTCACCTGGCATTCCAGCGCGGCGGGCGATTCGCGGACGCGCGGCGCGGCGACGATCTCGCAGTCCGCTTCCGTCAGGCCGGAGATCGCGAACTCGCTGCCCCCGCGAGGTGCCGGCGCGGACGAGCGGTTAAGCGCCATGGCCAACGGCGCCGTCGCGAGGTTGGCGACGAACTCGCCGCTTTCGATCGCGAAGCTGGCGCTGTCCTTCATCCCGACCGACGAGAACATCACAAGCTTGGGCTTGTCGGAGATCGCATTGAAGAAGCTGTAGGGAGCGAGGTTGACGCGCCCGTCCAGCGCGCGCGTCGAGATCCAGCCGATAGGACGCGGGCTGACGATGGCCTTGAAGGGATCGTGCGGCAGGCCGTGATCGTTCGTGTCGGTGCGATAGAACATCTCAGGCGCCCGGCATCGCGGCTTCGGTGACGACGGCCGAAAGCTCGGGGCGCGGCCGGTCGCTCGGGGCATCCTTTGGGGTGCCCAGATAGATGAAGCCGACGACCTTCTCGTCCGCCGCGATGCCCATCAGCGCCTTGGCGTCCTCGTCGTAGGCCACCCATTCGGTGATCCAGTTGGCGCCGTAGCCATGGGCGTGGGCGGCGTGAATGAGGTTCATCGTCGCCGCACCGGCCGACAGGACCTGCTCCCACTCCGGAACCTTGAAATGCGGCTTGGCGGTGGAGACCACGCCGACGACGAGCGGCGCTCGCGTGAACCGCTGTTCCTCGAAGGCGCGCCGGCCTTCGCCGAGCGGGCTGCCGTTCTTGCTGTCGGCGAGATCGGCCAGTTTCAGGCTGATCGCCGCCGCCGCCTCGCCGCGAAACAGGATGAAACGCCAGGGAGCGAGCTTGCCGTGGTCGGGCACGCGGGTCGCCGCCGTGAGGATCGCGGTCAGTTCGTCGGCCGTCGGCGCCGGCTCGACGAGCGCCGGGATCGGCACGGAGCGACGGGTGGCGAGAAGCGTCTTGGCATCGGTCACGGGGGATACTCGGTCCTGTTCGTCGTCTGGGTGAGAGCTAGTCCAGCGCGGCCGGTTTGCAAAGCGCGCCGGTGGGTAACCTGAGCTTGGCCCGTCTTCCGCCATCAAATCGTCCATGCGATGTCATTCAACGCGACGATGGATGCCGGATAGAAGGGGAATCGGTTGGGAACGAGGAGTTGGACGACATCCGGTGCCCTTCTGCTTGCTCTCGTGACCGGGCCAGCACTGGCGCAGGACGGTGGCCCCGCCGGTGGTGGTGGCGGACCCGACATGCCGGGCGCTTACGCCTCGCCGTCCGCCATTCCCGACGATCCGGCATCGGTCGATCTCGGCATTCCCACGGCACGCGGCATCAAGCGCTTCGAGCCGATCGAATTGCCGCGCGATCCCGGCCGCGATCTGCCCACGACCACCTCGCTTCCCGCCCTTCCCGCGCTGGCGCCCCAGCCAAAGGCGCCGCCGAGCCTGGTCCGACCGCTCAATGCGCTGATCCTCAAGGCGCGCCTCGGCAAGGATGGGCCGGAGATCCCCGGCGATCTGGTCTGGCGCCTGTTCTCGCCCAATCCCGCGCCGGACGGCAAGCTGCCGGTGATCGCGGTGGCCAAGGGCGGCGAAGCCATGTTCGACGTGCCACCGGGCGACTACCTGCTGCATGTCGGCTATGGGCGCGCCGGCATGACGAAGCGCATTCAGTTCACGGGCCAATTGACGCACGAGATGGTGGCGATCGAGGCCGGGGGGCTGCGCCTCCACGCAACGTCGGCCGACGACCACCTCATCGAGGACAAGCTGACCTTCGACGTCTACGCGCAAGCGACCGACGAACAGGATCGGCAGCTGATCGCCTCCGACATCAAGCCCGGCGTGGTGGTGCGCCTGAATGCCGGCGATTACCACATCATCTCGCATTTCGGCGACGTGAACGCCGTGGTGCGCGCGGATGTACGCGTCGAGGCCGCGCGGATCACCGATGCGACCCTCGCCCACCATGCGGCCGAACTGACGCTGAAGCTCGTTCGCGAGCATGGCGGCGAGGCCCTCGCCGATACGGCGTGGTCGATCACCTCGGACCAGGGCGATCTCATCCGAGAAAGCGTCGGGGCCTTCGCGTCCATGGTTCTGGAGGAAGGCGGCTACATCATCACCGCCAAGAACCGCGACCGCATCTTCCAGCGGCCGTTTCAGGTGACGGCCGGCAAGGATTCGGAAGTCGAGGTGCTGACCAGCGACCTCATCGACGCCGACAGCCCGGAAGGCGGTACCGGCGACTGACCGAACGAGAAAAGCCCGGTCGTCTCCGACCGGGCTTGGCAACTGTGTTCGCTTCTCGCTGCGTCTCAGGCGGCGAGCGCCTTGCTACCCTTCGACTTGCGCTTCAGGTCCGGCGCCACGGCCTCGTCGACCAGCATCGTCATCGCGGCGTCGAGGCTCATCGCCTCCTGATCGCGCGAGCCGAGACGACGCACGTTCACCGAACGCTCTTCCGCCTCGCGCTTGCCGCAGACGAGAATGACCGGGATCTTGGCCAGCGAGTGTTCGCGGACCTTGTAGTTGATCTTCTCGTTGCGGACGTCGAGCTCGACGCGAAGGCCGGCCTCGCGCAGCTCCTCGACCACCTTCACCGCGTAGTTGTCGGCTTCCGAGGTGATCGTCGCGACCACGACCTGAACCGGCGACATCCAGAGCGGGAAGTGGCCGGCGAAATTTTCGATGAGGATGCCGAGGAAGCGCTCCATCGAGCCGCAGATCGCGCGGTGGATCATCACCGGCGTCTTCTTCTCGCTGTTGGCGTCGATGTAGAAGGCACCGAAGCGCTCGGGCAGGTTGAAGTCGACCTGCGTCGTGCCACACTGCCACTCGCGGCCGATCGCGTCGCGCAGCGTGTATTCGAACTTCGGCCCGTAGAAGGCGCCCTCGCCCGGATTGATGCCGGTCTTGATCCGCCCGCCCGACTGCGCCTCGATCTGGCCGAGCACCTTCGTCATCACCTCTTCCGCATGATCCCAGAGCTCGTCCGAGCCGACCCGCTTCTCGGGGCGCGTCGAGAGCTTGACGACGATCTCCTCGAAGCCGAAATCCTCGTAGACCGAGAGAATAAGGTCGTTGATCTTCAGGCACTCGTCAGCCATCTGGTCTTCGGTGCAGAAGACGTGCGCATCGTCCTGCGTGAAGCCGCGCACCCGCATCAGCCCATGCATGGCGCCGGACGGCTCATAGCGGTGCACGAGGCCGAATTCTGCAAAGCGAATGGGCAGTTCGCGGTAGGACTTCAAGCCGTGCTTGAAGATCATCACGTGGCCTGGACAGTTCATTGGCTTGAGCGCGAAGACGCGCTTGTCCTCGGTCTCGTCGCCGGCCGACTGCACCTGGAACATGTTCTCGCGGTACCAGCCCCAGTGGCCGGAGGTCTCCCAGAGCGACTTGTCGAGCACCTGCGGCGCATTCACCTCCTGATAGGAGCCGAGCAGGCGGCGGCGCATGTAGGCCGTGAGGTCCTGGAACAGCGACCAACCCTTCGGGTGCCAGAACACGACGCCCGGTCCTTCCTCCTGGAAATGGAAGAGGTCCATCTCGCGGCCGAGGCGGCGATGGTCGCGCTTCTCGGCCTCCTCCAGCATCGTCAGGTAGGACTTCAGCTGCTCGGGCGTCGCCCAGGCTGTGCCGTAGATGCGCGTCAGCATCGGGTTGTTGGAGTCGCCCCGCCAGTAGGCGCCGGCCACCTTCATCAGCTTGAACGCCTCGCCGATCTGGCCCGTCGAGGCCATGTGCGGACCGCGGCAGAGATCGAACCAGTCGCCCTGGCGGTAGATCTTCAGATCCTGGCCTTCGGGAATCGCATCGACGAGTTGGACCTTATACGTCTCGCCCTTGTCGCCGAAGACGCGGCGCACCTCGTCGCGCGACCAGACTTCCTTCGTGAAGGCGGCGTTGCGGCGGATGATCTCGAGCATCTTCTTCTCGATGACCGGCAGGTCGTCGGGCGTGAAGGGCGTCTCCTTGGCGAAGTCGTAGTAGAAGCCGTTCTCGATCACTGGACCGATCGTCACCTGCGTGCCCGGCCACAGTTCCTGAACCGCCTCGGCCATCACATGCGCGGCGTCGTGGCGGATCAACTCGATGGCGCGCGGATCGTCGCGGGTGACGATCTCGACCCGGCCGGCACGGCCCACGGGATCCGACAGGTCGCGCACCTCGCCGTCGAGGGCGTAGGCGATGGCCTTCTTCGCCAGCGACTTGGAGATGCCGAGCGCGATCTGCGCGCCGGTCGTCTCGGGCTCGTAGGATCGCACGGAATTGTCGGGAAACGTCAGGTCGACCATGGCTTGTCCTTTCGCGCTCACCCCCGCCTACCATGCGGGAAAGCTGTCTCGATCGAGGTCGCGGCGCTTCGGGCCACGAAGCGGCGACTTCTACCAGCGCCCCGACAGCGTGCAAGTTGGAAATGGCGTGGGAACGGGGTCAGTCGTGATCGTGCGGCACGGGATCGAGACCGGCCTTGCCGAACGGGCCGCACCGCGCGACGCGCTTGGCGCTCAGCCATCCGCCGCGCCAGAGGCCGTGCCGCGCCACCGCCTCGTAGGCATATTCAGAGCAGGTCGGGACGTGCCGGCAATGGCTGCCGACGAGCGGCGACAGGGTCAGTTGATAGAGGCGCACGAAGCCGACGCCGAGGAGCCGACCCGGCGTGCGCCGCCAGGGCCCATCGTAGTTGCGGCCGGCAACCGGCCTCCCAGCGCTCATGCCGCCTCGCGTAGCTCCGCCTTTTCAAGCGCGGCGACGACGGCGTCAAAGGTCAGCATCGTCGAGGCATGCCGCGCCTTGTGCTCGCGCACCGGCTCGAGATAGCGCAGTTCCTCGAAGCGACCGGTCGGCGGTGGGCCGTTCTCCTTCAGCATCCGCAGCATCGCATCGCGAACCGCGCGTAGTTCCCCGGCGCTGGCACCCACGACATGGCGTGCCATGACGGCCGACGATGCCTGCCCGAGCGCGCAGGCCCGCACTTCATGGGCAAAATCGGTCACGACGCCGTCGGTGACGGCGATGTCGACCACCACGGTCGATCCGCAGAGCTTCGAATGGGCGGTGGCGCTTCCGTCCGGCGCGGCCAGCCGCCCGATGCGCGGAATGTTGCCGGCGAGTTCGAGAATGCGGGTGTTGTAGAGATCGTCGATCATGGCCGTGTCCGTTGAAGGTCCGTTCCGGTCGGTGCGATCTACAAACCGGCCTTCGGGTTCTGTATATAGGGACGTCGGTCCCGCGTCGAAAGCGCATCCGTCCGACTTCGCCGGCCGCGCGACTTGACCGCGCTGTAACTATATAACATCAACCGGCTCGGGCGCATCCTTACCTTGGACGCCCCGCGGCCGGTCCAGCGTTGCCGGACGCCAAGATCAGGGTTTGAGATGGACGCCACCGTCAGGAAAATCGTCGAGGAGGCCAGCGCCTCCTCCGTGACCGCCCGGCCGAGCCGTGAGGAGGCCGAAGCCGCCGTCGAGGTTCTGCTGCGCTGGATCGGCGAGACGCCGTCGCGCGAGGGTCTTCTCGATACGCCGCGCCGGGTCGTGAAGGCCTACGAGGAGATCTTCGGCGGTTACGATCAGGAACCCGCCGAGATCCTGACGCGAACCTTCGAGGAGGTTGCGGGCTACGACGAGATGGTTCTCGTACGCAACATCGACTTCATCTCGCACTGCGAGCACCACATGGTGCCGATCATCGGGAAGGCGCATGTCGCCTACCAGCCGGACGGCCGGGTTCTCGGCCTGTCGAAGATCGCGCGCGTCGTCGACATCTACGCCCGTCGCCTGCAGACGCAGGAAGCGATGACCGAACAGGTTGCCGCCGTCATCGATGCCGCGCTGACGCCGAGGGGCGTCGCCGTGATGATCGAGGCCGAGCACATGTGCATGTCGATGCGCGGCATTCGCACCAAGGGCTCCTCGACCATCACCACGTCCTTCTTCGGCACGTTCAAGGACGACCGCGCGGAGCAGGCGCGCTTCCTGTCGATGATCAAGTGAGCGCGGCAGCCTTCGTGCCCTTCGAGGCCCCGACGACGAAAGCCGCCGACGAGGAAGGCTCCGTGCTGCGGCCCCGCTTCGACGCGGCCGGACTGGTGACGGCCGTCGTTACCGACGCCGAGAGCGGCATGCTCTTAATGGTCGCGCATATGGATGCAGAGGCGCTGGACCTGACCATCCGCACCGGTATTGCCCATTATCACAGCCGGTCGCGCGGCACCCTCTGGAAGAAGGGCGAGACGTCGGGCGCGCTGCAGAGCGTGCGCGAGATCCGCACAGACTGCGATCAGGATGCCGTCTGGCTGAAGGTCGACGTCGCCAAGCCAGAGGATACCTGCCACACCGGACGCGCCACGTGCTTCTATCGGCGCATCGACACCGCCGGGGATGGGCGCGCGCTGCTCTTCGATTGACCACCCGCCCGCGTGCGCCGCAGCGCAGGTTTTCGAAGTCTTCACCATAAACGGCAGCAGAGCCGAAAGGTCGGCCCGCTCAAGATGCGCGTGGCTTGGGCCGCACGGGATCGCTCAACGATGTTGGACAGGGTTTTCAGACGGTCCGCCGGCCTCTCGGCGACGCCCTCCGGCGTGCCGGTCATCGACGTGCAACAGCCGGCACCGCGCAAGCCGCGCGGCATCGCGCTGGCACTCGGCGGCGGCGCGGCGCGCGGCTGGGCCCATATCGGCGTGATCCGCGCGCTCGACGAGGCGCAGGTTCCCATCTCCATGATCGCCGGCACCTCGATCGGCGCCCTCGTCGGCGGCTGCTATCTGGCGGGACGGCTCGACGAGCTCGAAGCCTTCGCGCTGTCGCTGACGCGCCGCGGGATGATGCGCTTTCTCGATCTGCGCCTCGGCGGCGCCGGACTCATCGGCGGTGCGCGCCTCAACCGGCGGCTGGTCTCGACGCTTCAGGACGTCCGCATCGAAAACCTCAGCCGACCGCTCGTCTGCGTGGCGACGGAGGCCCGCAGCGGCCACGAGGTCTGGCTGGATTCGGGTTCGCTCGTCCTGGCGATGCGGGCGTCCTACGCCCTGCCCGGCGTCTTCCAGCCGGTGGAATGCGCGGGACGGCGCCTGTTCGACGGCGCGCTGGTCAATCCCGTGCCGGTCTCGGTCTGCCGCGCCTTCGAGGAGCCGCTCGTCGTCGCGGTGAACCTGCACTACGACCTGTTCGGCCGGGCGGCGGTGCTACGCATGAAGGCGGAAGGGTCATCGCCCGCGCAGACGATCGCCGCCAACCTTTCCGATCCGTTGATCGGCTCGGAAAACATGGCCGAAAGCTGGCGCGACAAGGTCGGCATCGCCCGGTCCATGGTCGATGCATTCAACATCATCCAAGACCGGATCTCGCGTTCGCGGCTGGCGGGCGACCCGCCTGATTATTCGATCCATCCGCGCGTGCGCGACATCGGCCTGTCGGAGTTCTTCCGGGCCAAGGAGTGCATCGCCTACGGCTATCAGGAGACGATGCGCGGCATGGCCGAGATCGAGCGGCTGTGCCAGTCGCTCGTCCCGCGCTGAACGGGACCAGGGTCGACCTCAGCCCGCGTGGATATAGCTGCGCATGTCTTCCGCCTCACGCTCCACCGTCTCGATCCGCAGCTTGACGACGTCGCCGATCGACACGATCCCGACCAGCCGCCCGCCTTCGGTGACGGGCAGATGGCGGAAGCGGTTCCGCGTCATGACATCCATCGCCTCGTCGATCGTCATGTCCTCCTGCGCCGTCTTGACGTTTCGCGTCATCGCGGAGGCAACCGGCTCGTCGAGGCAGGAGGCTCCGTCCTCCGCGATACGGCGGACGATGTCGCGCTCCGACAGGATGCCGATTACCGTGCCGCCTTCGCCCACCGACACGAGCGCGCCGATCCGGCGCTCGGCCAGCGTCTTCACCGCAGTGCCCAGCGTGGCGCTGGGGTCGATCGTCGCGACCTCCCGGCCCTTGCTCTCGAGTATCAGGCGAACGGACATGCGAGCCTCCCTTGTCGTCTTCTTGTGGCGCATCGTGCGACCGGACCGCGACGCTGGCAACAGAAAACATCGGGTTTCCGGCCCCCGTCAGGCCGTCGGACCGCCCGACAGGCCGATCTCGTGCTGGTGACGCGGATCGAAGGCGGCAAAGCAGAGGAAGCCGAACAGGAAGCCGCCGAGATGGGCCTCCCAGGCGATCGATCCCACCTCCCCGAACAGGAATGCGGCGCCCGAGCCGAGCGCGACGTTGGTGGCGAAGAAGATCGCGATGAAGAAGAGGATGGTGCGGTCGGTGAGGCTGCGTCCGATGCTGAGCCGGGGCGCAAACGCCACGTCGCGCAAACCCGGCCGGGCCGTGGAACCCAGCGCGAAACGCGACGCCGCTCCCATCAGGGCGGAGACGACGCCGGAGGCGCCGATCATCGGCTGTACGAGATCGGTGTTGAGAAGGTAGAAGAGCCCCGCGCCCGCCACCGCGCCGATGAGTGAGAAGACGAGAAAGCGAAGGACGCCGAGCCGGCGCGCCACAGGCGTTCCGAAGGCGAGAAGCCAGATGGCGTTGGCGCCGAAATGCGTCCAATCGCCGTGAAGGAAGGCGTGCGAGACCGGAGACACCACGCCGGCCCAGGCGTCGCGCAGGGAACAGATCTCGTCGCCGCCGCCGTAGCAGCCGGGAATGAAGGCGAAGTTCAGGAGAACCCAGCCAGCATCCACGTCCGACAGGACGCTCGTTCGAACCCAGTGGACCAAGGCGAAAAGAGCGATCAGCGCCAGCACGACGCCGGGGACGTTGATGGCGCGCACGCGCGGCGGCGGCGTCGGCTCCTGCAATCTTGGCATGGGATCGGGGGACACGCATCTTCTCCTGTTTCGAGGCCAAGCTATCGCCGGCGGCCGGGATAGCAACGGTGGGAGCCACCTCAACCTTGCCGACCTCTTTCGAAAAGACGGGAAACAAAGGGGCTCGTTAACTCTCTTTGCCTAATCTGCAGGTGGATACGAACGGAACCGACGCGGCGACCCATGCTGAACACCTTGCCCAAGACGCCGCTCGTCGTCGAAGACCGCCGCCACTTCAAGCGCGTCAAAATCGACCTGCTCGGTCGTTTCATGCTCGAGAACCAGACCGAGTATCCCTGCCGCGTCGACAACATGTCGCCGGGCGATGTCGGTGTCGTCTCGCCGGTCGAGCCCAGGGCGAACGAGCGCGTCATTCTCTACGCAGATCATGTCGGCCGGCTCGAAGGCTCCGTGGTCCGTGCCTATCCCGGCGGATTCGCGATGATCCTGCAGGCGACCGAGCGCAAGCGCGAGAAGCTGGCGGCGCAGCTGACCTGGCTCGCCAACCGCCACGAGCTGTCGCTGCCCGAGGACCGGCGCCACGAGCGCATCCAGCCGCGCCATCCCATCCTCGAGATGATCCTAGACGACGGGCGCCGCTATCAGGTGCGCATCATCGATCTGTCGCTGTCGGGCGCCGCCGTCGCCTGCGCCGTGCGCCCCGCCATCGGCTCGCGCCTGACGCTCGGCACGATGCAGGGACGCGTGGTGCGCCAGCTTGAGGACGGCGTCGCCGTCGAGTTCGCGACGCTCCAGACGCGCGAAACCCTCGACGAACGCTTCCGCTAAGGCCGCCGAGCCGGCCGATCCGCCGGACGCCCTGTGGATAACGGGGACAAATCGCCCGCTCCCTCTTGCGACCAAGCCGCGCCCCTTAACGCCTCGGCGACGCTTCGTTCACGGGTGTGAACGCCGGTGTAAGGCTGTTTCGCGCCGCGCCCCGATCGCCCGTTAAGACCTTCCACGACCGCCGTTAACCTGTCGCCGTCGCAAGCCCGCCCCATCGGGCATCGGCCGGCCGCGTCCTTTACGCCTATGACCACCGATGCAACGCGGTGAGCAAAGCATGAACGAGCCCAAGCTCTCGTTTACCTCGAATTTTCAGAAAACTGGAAGTATGATGTCTAAACACATCGAGTCTTCTTTGCTGAAAATCGTCTACTCGCGTTTCCACTGGCAGTAAAAGCCCTGTGCCAATCTCCCATCACCGCGATGGGAGACCGAACGTGCCAGAATTCATTCGCTCGATGCTGTTGGTTGCCGGCGTCTTCTTCGCCGCTCTGCCGATGGTCGACGCCGAGGCGGGCATGCTTCTGGGCACGCCGACATCGCAGCCGGTCGGCCACTACGACTTCTGCAAGCTGCACAAGAGCGAATGCGGTCCCAACCGCGGGGTCGCCCAGATCCAGATGACCGATCGCAACTGGGCGACGATCATCGAGATCAACTCGGCAGTGAACGTCGGCATCACGCCGCGCACCGACGACGAGATCTTTGGCGTTCCCGAGCTCTGGACCTACCCGACCACTGAAGGCGACTGCGAGGACTTCGCCCTCCTCAAGCAGTTCATGCTGGAGCGCGAAGGCTTTCCCCGCTCGGCGCTGCTCCTCACCGTGGTGCGCCAGCCCAACGGCGACGGCCACGCCGTCCTGACCATCCGCACCAGCCGCGGCGACATCATTCTCGACAATCTCGATCAGCGCGCGCTCGACTGGACCCTGACGCCCTACCGCTATCTCAAGCGCCAGTCCGAGGCCGACTCCTCGCGCTGGGTTTCGATCGACGACGACCGCGACATGCTCGTCGGCAGCGTTCGCTGACCTCGAAACGAAAAAAGGCCGGCGAGAGCCGGCCTTTTCTGTCTTGTCGGTCCGTTGGACCGGTTCAGTCGAGGTCGATGTCGAGGATCGTCATCGTGAAGTGGTAGGAGAGTTCACCCTCCTCCGTGTCCTTCGCGATGAGGCCTGCGAACTCGCCGCGGATGTAGACCTCGGCCGTATCGTTCCGTCGGGGCAGCGGCTTCACCTGCAGTTCGACCCCCGTGAAGGTCTTCTTCAGATAGGCTTCCAGCTTGCGGATCTCGTCGGGCTTCACGTCATCATGCTCCTTGGGCGTCTGGAGGCGGTCAGTATCCTACTCGGTCGCAAAGGCATACCGCCCCGGAGGCGAAATCCGTGGGCGGCGGCGCAAAGCAGAACAGACTGTCAGTCGCCCCGGCTGAAATCCTGATCCATCGCACGCGCCGGCTCGGCGCAGCCGGACGTGCCGATGATCTTGGCGGGAATACCGGCCACCGTCGAGTTCGGCGGCACTTCCTTCAGCACGACGGAACCCGAGGCGATCTTCGAGCAGTCGCCGACGCGGATGTTGCCGAGGATCTTGGCCCCCGCGCCGATCAGCACGCCGTTGCCGATCTTCGGATGACGGTCGCCGAACTCCTTGCCGGTGCCCCCCAGCGTCACCTCCTGCAGGATGGACACGTTGTTGCCGATCACCGCCGTGAAGCCGACGACGAGCCCGGTGGCATGATCGAGGAAGATGCCGCGGCCCATGCGCGAAGCCGGATGGATGTCCGTCTGGAACACGGAGGAAGAGCGCGACTGCAGATAGAGCGCGAAGTCCTTGCGACCGGCCGACCAGAGCCAGTGCGCCAGCCGATGCGTCTGGATCGCGTGGAAGCCCTTGAAGTAGAGCAGAGGCTCGATCATCCGCTCGCAGGCAGGGTCGCGGTCGTAGACGGCCTGCAGGTCGCTCCGCAGCACACCCTGCCAGTCGGCCTGCGCCGCCGTCATGTCGGCGAACGCCTGCTCGATGTGGCAGGCGGGCACGTCGGAGTGATCCAACCGCTGGGCGATGCGATGGCCGACGGCCGCTTCGAGCGAACGCTGGTTGACGACGGTCGCATAGAGGAAGCCGCTCAGCGCCGGCTCGCGTTCGCTCGCCGCCATCGCCTCGTCCTGGATCTGGACCCAGATCGGGTCGAGAGTCGGAAAGCGATCCACCTGCGCCATGCCCAAAATCGTCATCGTCGTTCCGCCTTCGCAAGCGCCGTCCCGAAAGGTCCACACGACAGATAGGATCGCATCGACGCCGCGCCAGTTGCCCTAGTCCCTACCCGATTGGGGCGACGATGAAAATGCCGGGCCCTTCTAGCCCATGAGCCGCCCGCGATGCCGGTCGAGAAAGGCCAGCACCGCCGCCTTGAACGTCCGGTCGCCGACCGCGAGCATATGGTCGCGTCCTGCGATGTCGAACGCCTCGCCATGGGGCAGGAGCGCCACGAGCTCTTCGGCCGATCCCGCGATGTCGTCGCGCGTGCCGACCCCAACGAGCACCGGCTGGCGCAGCGTGCTCACCACCTCACGGCTCGGCTCGCGCCGCGAGGTCTCGATGCAGGCGGCGAGCGCGATCCGGTCGCTGCGCGTGCGGTCCGCGAAAGCGCGGAACATGCGGCCCCGCTCGTGCGTGACATCGTCGAGCGAAGGCGCCCGCAGCGCTGCGGCGATCGGGTCCCAGTCGCCGACGCCGTCGACGAGACCGATGCCGAGCCCGCCGAAGACGAGGAGCGGAAAGCGGTCGGGATGCGCGATCCCCGCAAAGGCGGACACCCGGGCTCCCATCGAGTAGCCGAAGAGCGCCGCCCTCGCGATGCCGAGCGTGTCGCAGAGTGCCACCACGTCGGACACCATAGCATCGGGCGTGTAGGCGCTCGCATCGTGCGGCTTGTCGCTGCCGCCGTGGCCGCGATGGTCGAAGGCGACCACCCGCCAGCCGCCAGCCACCAGCGTCTGCACCCAACCTGGGTCGATCCAGTTGACGCGCATGTTCGACGCGAAGCCGTGCACCAGCACGATCGCCGGCGCCTCCCTCTCGCCTTCGTCGAGGAAATCGAGCCGGAAGCCGGCATTGCTGAACTGCGCCATGTCCTGGCCTCCTGCAAAACGATGCGTCCCGCTTATCTCGAAGCGGGACCCCGAAACCACCCTGTTCTTTTGCCGATCGCCCCGCTAATGTCCGCCGCGATCAGGAACGACATGCCCTCGGAGACCTCCACATGGCCGATTATGGAACGCCCCATTTCCAGAACGACGCGGGGCATGACGTGATCGAAATCGGCGTCAGCGAGTTCATGTGCGTCGGCGCGCACCCGCCCTACGACCACCCGCATGTCTATCTCGACATGGGCGACGAGGGCGAAAAGGTCTGCCCCTACTGCTCCACCCTCTATCGCTTCAACCGGACGCTCGGCCGCCACGACACGCTGCCGGCAGGCTGCGCCTTCCACGACAAGGCGGCCTGACGAGGCCATCGGCTTGCGGGCGTCTGTATCCCGAACCGCGATCGTCGCGGGCGGCGGGATCGCCGGCCTGTCGAGCGCACTCGCCCTGTCGCTCGCGGGCTACGAGGTCGAGATCTTCGAGCGCTCGCCTCGCCTCGAAGCAGTCGGCGCCGGGCTCCAACTCTCACCGAACGCACTGGACGTGCTCGCTCGCCTCGGCGTTCTCGATGCGTTGACGCAGGTCGCAGTCGCCGCGCGCTCCGTGACGCTTCGAAGCGGACGAACGGGCACGGTGCTGGCGCGCATCCCCGTCGAGAGCACGGCAGGCCGCGGGTATCTGTCCGTACATCGCGCAGACCTGCAACGGGTCTTGCTCGACGCGGTCGAGCGGGTCGGTTGGATACGCCTGCATCTGGGCCAAAACCTATCGGCTTTGCAGGACGAGGGTCCGACCGTCTGCGCGTCGTTCCGCTCGATCGACGGAACCGCCTCCACGGTCAGCGCCGATCTCTTGGTGATCGCAGATGGCGTCCATTCGGCCGGCGCCGCGCTCCTCGACTACGCGCCTGCCCGGAACACCGGCGTTCAAGCGCTGCGCTTCGCGGTCCCGCCCGATACGGACGGCTCCGCGACCGGCGAGATCGAAGCGTGGCTCGGGACGAAGCGCCATGCGGTCTCCTACACGATCCGCCGCGATGGCTCTCGCAATCTCGTTGTCCTGCAGCCCGATGGCCAAACGCGGCTCGACGGTTTCTCTCTGTGGGACCAGCGCCTCCGCAGCATGCTCGAACGCGCCGATCCCGTCGGCGTCTGGCCGATCCTCGACGTCGATCATGCCGAGCGGATGGTGCCTCGCGCCCGCATCGTCCTCGTCGGCGACGCTGCTCATGCCATGCCGCCTTATGCGGCGCAGGGGGCGGCGATGGCGATCGAGGATGCCTGGGTGCTTGCCTGCCAGCTTTTCGTATCGCCGCCCGAAGTGGCGCTACCCGCCTTCGCCGCGCTTCGCGCGCCGCGCATCGCCAAGGTCGTGAAGCGCGCGGCGTTTCACCGCTTCGTGTATCACCTGCCGCCGCCGGCCTCGTGGGCCCGCAACGCCGCGATGGCGGCACGATCGCCGGCCTCGCTGCGGGCAGACCTCGGTTGGCTCTACGACTGGACCGCGGCGCCGCTCGATGGCGGGCCCACCTGACGAGCCGAGGCTGCGGCGGCCGTCATTCCCTTCCCCTATCGCCGGCCTAGTTTGCAAACGAGGCCGTGGCCCGCCGATCGCTCGGCGGACCGGCGCTGGGAACGATGTCGCAGACGACCACGCCCACCGCCGACCCCGGATCTGTAAGGGACAGATTGAAAGGTCGACTGATGTTGAACTTGAAGAGAACGAGCCGCTTCCTGACGGTGACGGCGCTGGCCGCCTCCACCGCGCTGAGCGGGCCTATGGCCGCGCTGGCGCAGGAGGCCGAGCAGCCGCCGCCGCAGATCCAGGACGCGCCGCCCGAGATCCCGGCGCCCGAGGCAGCCCCCGCGCCGGCACCGGAAGCCCCCGCACCGAAGGCGCCTGCTTCTGAGGCGCCTGCGCCTGAAGCACCGGCAGAGCCCGCGCCGCCGGCACCCGAACCCGCAGCGCCTGAAGCCCCGCCACCGGCCGACGAACCGCCAGCAGCGCCAGCGCCTGCCGACGAAGCGCCCGCGCGCGTCCAGTCGGCACCCGACACGGGCGCACCGCGCAACGCGCCGGCGGGCGACCCCGCCGAGCTTCCGGTGGATGCCGGCACACAGAACGATGCCGACGCGCCGGCACCGGCTTTGGCCCCGCAGCCGGAGGCACCCCCGGCGCCAGCCGTGGAAGCGCCTCCCGCTCCCGCTGCCGAAACGCCCCCGCCGCCCGCCGCCCGAAGCAAGACCGCCCCGGCACCTGCGCCCGACGCGAGCCCGGCGCCCGCCGCCACCCCCGAGCCGGTGACGCCGCCGGCGCCGCCAGCCAGCGCAAGCACACCGCCCGCAGCGCCGTCGGCCGAGACGGCTCCCGTGCCGCCGACGCCACCTGCTCCGGGCACCGAGCCGGCAACACCGAATGCC
The DNA here is from genome assembly GCF_001463705.1 of Aureimonas sp. AU12. Taxonomy (GTDB): domain Bacteria; phylum Pseudomonadota; class Alphaproteobacteria; order Rhizobiales; family Rhizobiaceae; genus Aureimonas. The sequence goes on from NZ_BBWH01000004.1 coordinate 54,254, forward strand.
GATCCTTCGGCGCCGGCTGCCCCGGCCGCTCCCCCGACGGCCCCCGTCAGCCCTGTGGCACCGGAAACGCCCGATGCCGTCCCTGTGGTTCCCGGCACCCCGGCGGCACCGCCCATCCCGGCTCCGGGTTCGGCGGTTCCCGCACCGGCAGCGCCCACCGCCCCGGCGCCCGCCGGTACGGCTCCGGCTCCCGCTCCGGCTCCCGCTGGCGTCACGCCAGCGCCCGCTGCTGCGCCGACCGCCCCGGCGCCACAGGCGGCCGCGCCTCAACCGCCCGAGCAGCCGCGCCCGGTGGCAGCCGACATCCAGACGGCGCCCGTTCCGGAAGGACAGGTCGGCGCGAATGACGCCCGCGTGCAGCAACTGGCACAGCCCGTGCAGATCCAGCCGGTGACGGCCGTCCAGGGCCAGCGCGTCGAGGCAGCACCCGTCGCGGTCCTGCCGCCCAATGTTCAGGTGGTCGAGAAGGTCGGCAACCGGAAGATCCTTTCGCTCGTCGGTGCAGGCGTCGCGGGCGCTGCCGCCGGCGGCCTCGCGGCTTACTTCATCCGCTCGAACGACAATGATCGACTCGCCCGCGGTTCGAGCGACGTCAGCTACGAGCAGCTCCCCCGGGGGCTGACGCGCCAGACGATCGATCGTCCGAACGGTGTCCAGATCGTGACGATCGAGAACGAGTACGGCGACGTGATCCAGCGCTCGCGGATTTTGCCGGACGGCCGCGAGGACGTCCTCTTCTACGACCCCTATGCCGAAGATACGCAGCGTCCGGACTATTATGTGGACGCCGGCGCGGATCTCCCGCCGATCGAGCTGACGATCCCGCGCGACCGCTACATCGTCGACATCGCGGAGCCCGACGAGGACCTGTACTACGATACGATCGTCGCACCGCCGGTCGAGACGGTCGAGCGCATCTACTCGCTGGACGAGGTGCGGCGCTCGCCGCGCATCCGCGACAAGGTTCGCCGGATCGACCTGAACACGATCAATTTCGGGTTCGGATCGTCCGACATCGATCAGGCCGAGGTCGACAACCTGCAGGCGCTGGCCGATGCCGTGAAGCGTGTGATCGACAAGAACCCGTCGGAAGTCTTCCTTCTGGAGGGGCATACCGACGCTGTCGGCAGCAATGTCGCCAATCTCGCGCTGTCGGATCGGCGCGCCGAATCCGTCGCGTCGGCGCTGACCGAGTATTTCGAGATCCCCTCGGAAAATCTGGTCACGCAGGGCTATGGCGAAGAGGACCTGAAGGTCGCCACGCAATCGCAAAACCGCGAGAACCGCCGGGTGACGCTGCGCCGGATCACGCCGCTGGTGAAGCCGGTCCAGACATCGCAGGCCAACTAAGCCGCAACGAATGAAGAAGCCGGCCAACGCTTAGCGCTGGCCGGCTTATTGCTGTCTTGAACGCACTCGGATCGGTGATGGACGCGTCAGGCCGCACGGACGCAGCGTTTCATTCGCTCTCGCTGGCCGGAGGATCCTGCTTTTCGGCGGAGAGAAAGTTCGCCAGCGGATGCAGGCCGTCGACGTAGCTGGCGAAGACCTTGACACCGACCATCAGGGGAACGGCGAGGAACATGCCGACCACTCCCCAGATCCAGCCCCAGAAGGCAACAGCCAGAAACACGGCAGCGGCGTTCATTTCCAGGCGCCGGCCGACGAGGACCGGAGTGATGAGTTGCCCCTCGATCGAGGTGACGCCGAGATAGAGAACCGCTGGCAGGATGGCGCCGCTCAACATGCCGCTATCGGCAAGGCCCACCACCCCGACGAGGCCGATACCGACGATCGCGCCGAGATAGGGAATGAAGTTGAGAACGAAGGCGAGGACGCCGAACACGGCGGGCATCGGCAGGCCAGCCACCCACATGGCCGTTCCGATGGCGACGCCGAGCCCGGCATTGATCAGCGTGATCGTCAGGAGGTAGCGCGACAGCTCACGCTCGATCTCGTGGGCGATCGCCAGTGCCTTTCGCTTGTCGGAGAAGGTCGGCATCGACTCGATGAGCTTCTGATAAAACAGGTTGCCCGACGATAGCAGGAAAAACAGGAAGATCAGCGCGAAGCCGATGCTGGCGATGACCTGCGGCACGACGCTGGCGGCGTTATCGAGGAGTCCTGGCCCGTTGAGAACCACGTTTTCCGGTGCGGCCGCCGCAGGTGCCGGCGCCCCGGTCGCCTCCCGGGCGGTCTCCCGCGCATCCGCAAACCGAGCAAGGCGGTCGCGCACGTGCGAGATCTCGTCGTTCACAGCGCGGATGTAAGTCGGTGCGCTCGACGCGATCTGTGTCAGCGGTCCGCTCGTGAGATAGAAGGCGCTGAGGATCGCGATCAGCGTTCCGAAGACGAGAACCCCGGCCGTGACGGGCTCCCAAATGTGCAGCCGCCGCTTGGCGAAGCGCACGACCGGACTGAGCACCAGCATGAACAGGAGCGCGAACACGACCGGCAGGACGAAGCTGGCGGCAAGATACAGGGCGCCGAACAACAGGATGAAGAAGATCCCGGTGATTGCCCAATGGCGGCCCGAGTGAACCTTGAGCAGTTCGACAGACTGAAGGTCCGGGATGGGCTCGCGCGATGCCGTTTGAGACTGCGAGACCGCCCGTACGCCGACTTGTTCCACCACACGGGTACCCTCCATGACCTCGAAGGTAACTGCCGCGAGAACCGTGCGTTCCTTTTCGCTCGCACGGGCGATGGATAGCGGACGGACGCGCTCGCCGGGCGTTGGTTCCCGGCGAGCGCTGGTGGCTAATGCAGGATCTGGGACAGGAAGAGCTTGGTGCGCTCATGCTGTGGGTTGCGGAAGAACTCCTCCGGCTTGTTCTGCTCGACGATCTGTCCCGCATCCATGAAGATCACCCGGTCCGCGACCTGCCGCGCGAAGCCCATCTCGTGGGTCACGCAGATCATGGTCATGCCTTCCTCGGCGAGGCCGACCATCGTGTCGAGCACCTCCTTCACCATCTCCGGGTCGAGCGCGGAGGTCGGCTCATCGAAAAGCATGACCTTCGGCCGCATGCAGAGCGCCCGCGCGATGGCGACGCGCTGCTGCTGACCGCCCGACAACTGACCCGGATACTTGTTGGCCTGCTCGGGAATGCGGACGCGCGAGAGGAAATGCATGGCCACCTCCTCCGCCTTCTTCTTCGGCATCTTGCGCACCCAGATCGGAGCCAGCGTGCAGTTCTCGAGAATCGTCAGATGCGGGAAGAGGTTGAAGTGCTGGAACACCATGCCGACCTCGCGACGCACGATGTCGATCTTCTTGAGATCGCCCGTGAGCTCCACGCCGTCGACGACGATGGTGCCTTTCTGATGCTCCTCCAGCCGGTTAATGCAGCGGATCATCGTCGACTTGCCGGAGCCGGATGGGCCGCAAACGACGATCTTCTCGCCGCGCGTGACGCGCAGGTTGATGTCGCGCAGCACGTGGAACTCGCCGTACCACTTGTTGACGTTGACCAGCTCGATCGCGACCGGGCCGAGCCCGCTCTGCGGTTCGCCGGCGAGCGGGGAGACGGTCTGGGCGCTATCCATCGACATGGGCTCTGGTTCCGAATGGGAGGGGTTGGCGAACCGGCCATCGAGGCCGGCCAGAGGCTTGGAACGCGAGTTGGGAGCCCGCGAGGCTAATGCTTATGCCCCTTCGACAGGCGGCGTTCCATGAAGACGGAGTAGCGCGACATGCCGAAGCAGAAGGCCCAGAACACGAAGGCGGCGAAGACGAGACCCGTCGCAGGCGTTGCCGGGGTGATCCATTGCGGGTCGCTGAAACCGCGGCGAACCGTGCCGAGAAGATCCGCCAGACCGATGATCGACACGAGGCTGGTGTCCTTGAACAGGCCGATGAACGTGTTGACGATGCCGGGTATGACGAGGGTCAGCGCCTGCGGCAGGATGATCATACGCATCTTCTGCCAGTAGGTCAGCGCCATGGCGTCGGCGCCCTCGTACTGACCCTTCGGAATGGCCTGCAGCCCGCCGCGGATCACCTCGGCCATGTAGGCGGCAGAGAAGAGTGACACGCCGACGAGCACCCGCAGCAGCTGGTTGAAGCTGACGCCGCTCGGCAGCAGCAGCGGCAGCATGAAGTTGGCCATGAACAGGACGGTGATCAGCGGAACGCCGCGCCAGAACTCGATGAACACGACCGAAAGAAGCCGAACGGCCGGCATCTGCGACTGACGCCCGAGCGCCAAGACGATGCCAAGCGGAAGCGAGGCCGTGATGCCGGTCAATGCCACCGTCAGCGTGATGAGCAGTCCGCCCCACAGGTTGGTGGGCACATCGGGCAAACCGAAATTCGAGGTCAGCACGAACACGAAGGCGAACGCCGCCAGCAACGGATAGAGCAGCGAGAGGGGGTTGATGCGATCGTCGGCCGTACGCAGCGTGGCGACCACCGCGAGCGCGATTGCGGCGAGCGCCGCAATCAGGGCGGCAGCACTCAGCACCGTGAACGGGAACCTGAAGAGCATGACGCGGTCGCTGGTCACGTAGGCCGAGGCGATCGCCACGATGATCGCGACGGCCGTGAGCCAGCGCGCGATCGTCATCAGGATGTCACCGCCGACCCGGCTGCTGCGCGCGCTGCCGACGAGAAGCGTCGCCAACGCGCCGAGGCCGAAGACGAGCGCGATCATCGAGCCCGACAGGACGAAGCGACCGCCGGTGAGGAGCACGAGCGCGACGAGCGGGAACACCAGGAACAGAAGGATCGCGTTCAGCCGCTTGTAGGGCACGCGCGGGATCGCGATCGCGGCGACGAGCGCGACAAGGGCGAAGAAGACGAGTTCGACGCGCCAACGCTGGTCGAGCGGATAGAGGCCGAACAGGAACTGCTGGAACTTCGCGCCGATGAACGCCCAGCACGCGCCGACTTCGCGGCCCTCGGCGGGAATGCAGGCCGTGCGGTCGCTGCCGACGAAGACCGCGTCGAAGACACCCCACTGCAGCAGAGACCAGACGACATAGACGATCGCCGTCAGGCTGAGCGCCGTCAGGATCGCGTCGAACGGGGTTGCGAACAGATGGGTTCGAACCCGTCCCGCAAAGCCAGACGTGTCGCCCGGTGGCGGCAGCGGCGGAAGCTGGCTGCGCGAAACGAAGGAAGAGACCTGGTCTTGCATCTCGGACCCTTCAGCGCTCGATGAGTTTCATGCGGCGATTGAACCAGTTCATCACGATCGAGACGGTGATGCTGATGCCCAAATAGACCGACATCCAGATCACGACGACCTCGATCGACTGGCCGGACTGGTTCAGCACCGTCGATCCCACCGCGACGAGATCGGGATAACCGATCGCGAGGCCAAGCGAAGAGTTCTTCGTGAGGTTCAGGTATTGCGAGGTCAGCGGGGGGATGATGACCCGGAACGCCTGCGGCACGACGACGAGGCGCAAAGACAGGTTGCGCCGCAAACCCAGCGCCGAGGCGGCCTCGGTCTGCCCTTTCGACACCGACATGATGCCGGCCCGCACGATCTCGGCGATGAAGGAGGCCGTGTAGACGGACAGCGCCAGGAAGATCGCGAGGAACTCGGGCTTGATCTGGAAGCCGCCGGTCAGGTTGAAGGTGCCGCGCTGCGGCAGATCCAGTGTCGCCGGAAATCCGGAGGCGGCGAAGACCACGATCGGCAGCAGCACGATCAGGCCGAGCGCCGGCAGCATCAGGCTCGGGCGTTGTCCGGTGGCCAGTTGACGCCGTTTGAAGATCTTCGAGAGAACGATCGTCGCGACCAGGCCGACGATCAACGCCACCAGCGTCACCCAGGCGCCCGGTCCGAAGATGGCGCTCGGCGTCTGCAGGCCGCGGTTGGACAGGAACGAGTCGAACGGTAATTCGATGGCCTGGCGCGGCAGCGGCAGCACCGAGAGGACGCCGAAATACCAGAACAGCATCACGAGGAGCGAGGGAATGTTGCGGAAGGTCTCGACATAGACGGTCGAGAGACCGCGGATCAGGAAGTTGCGCGACAGGCGCCCGATGCCGATCAGGAAGCCGAGGATCGTGGCGAAGATGATGCCGGTGCCGGCGACGATCAGGGTGTTGGCGATGCCGACGAGGATCGCGTGGCCGTAGGTCGATCCGCTCGTGTAGGAGATCGGCACCTGCGAGATGTCGAACCCGGCCCGCGTCTGAAGGAAGCCGAAGCCCGACGCGATGTTGGCGTTTCGAAGGTTGTCGGCGGTGTTGCCGACCAGCCACCAGACGAAGAGCGCCAGGCCTCCGACGAGAACGATCTGGATGACGGCGCTTCGCACTTGCGGGTTCGTCAGGATCGAGTCCCGCGTCTCTCGCTGCCGTTGCGGGGGCATCGTACCGATCTCGGCGCTCATGAACATCCTTCAGCAGGCGGGACGAAGCTCCTGCCGCCGCCATGATGCGGCGGCAGGATGGTGTGTGGAGGAGTGGTACCGGCTTAGCGGATCGGCGGCGCGTACTGCAGGCCGCCCTTCGACCACAGTGCGTTCTGTCCGCGTGCGATCTTGAGCTGCGAGCCCTGGCCGACGTTGCGCTCGAAGATCTCGCCGTAGTTGCCGACCGCTTTGACGACGTTGACGACGAAATCGGCGCTCATGCCGGCATCGGCGCCGAACGTGCCCTCGACGCCGAGGAGACGGCGGATCTCGGGATTGGGCGACTGCTTCATCTGCTCGACATTCGCCTGCGTCACGCCGAGCTCCTCGGCGTTCAGCAGCGCGAAGTGCGTCCACTTGACGACGTTGAACCACTGGTCGTCGCCCTGGCGGACGGCCGGTCCGAGCGGCTCCTTCGAGATCAGCTCGGGCAGGACGATGTGATCGTCCGGCGTCGCAAGTTCGAGGCGCGAGGCGTAGAGGCCGGACTGGTCGGTGGTCAGAACGTCGCAGCGGCCGCTGTCATAGGCGCTGTTGACGTCCGACTGCGCCTCGATGACGACGGGGTTGTACTGCATGTTGTTGGAGGCAAAGTAGTCGGCGAGGTTGAGCTCGGTCGTGGTGCCGCTCTGCACGCAGACGGTCGCGCCGGAAAGCTGCAGCGCCGAGTTCACGCCGAGCGCCTTCTTCACCATGAAGCCCTGGCCGTCGTAGAAGTTGACGCCGGCGAAGGTCAGTCCGAGCGCTGTGTCGCGGCTCATCGTCCAGGTCGTGTTACGCGACAGGACGTCGACTTCGCTGTTCTGCAGCGCCGGGAAGCGCTGAACGGCGGAGAGCGGCGAGTAGACGACCTTCGAGGCATCGTTGAAGACCGCCGCGGCGATCGCCTTGCAGTAGTCGACGTCAAGGCCGGCCCACTCGCCCTGATCGTTCTGGTAGCCGAAGCCGGGAAGGCCCGTGTTGACGCCGCACCGGACGGTGCCGCGCGCCTTCGTGTCGTCGAGGGTCGTGGCGGAGGCACCGCCGACGGCGACACCCATGACCGAAAGGCAAAGCGCGGCAGTCAGAAGCTTCAGTTTCATCAGGATACCTTCGTCTTGAAACAGGAAAGAAAGATGCCGTACGACCAGACGATCGCGACCAAGGAGCAACCGAACGAGAATCCAACGGCTGATCTGGCGCGATCACATGCCATATAAATTTGCAGGTCAAGCTTCTGGCGCTTTTTTCCAACAGCGAAAGTCGATTGACTGTTCAATTGCCCGCGAACTCATCAGGAAGCACTTGCCTTGAGCAATCCCAGCAAGCTCGGCCCGCACGCCGGCCCGTCGACCCGCCTGCTCCACACGGGCTACGATCCTTCGGAGTTCTTCGGCTTCGTCAATCCGCCCTCCGTCCACGCCTCGACCGTGCTTTTCCCCGACACGGCGACGATGCGGCGCCGGGACCAGAAGTACATCTACGGATTGCGCGGCACGCCGACGACCGACGCGCTTGAACGGGCGCTCGACGATCTCGAAGGTTCGCACGGCACGATCCTCGTTCCCTCCGGCCTCGCCGCCATCAGCTTCCCGCTTCTCGCCTTCCTCGGCAGCGGCGACCACTGCCTCGTTGTCGACAGCGTCTACGGTCCGACGCGGCTCTTCTGCGACACCCTGCTGACGCGCATGGGCATCGAGACCGAGTATTTCGATCCCGCCGTCGGCGCCGGGCTAAAGGACCTGATGCGGGCGAACACGCGCGTGGTGTTCCTCGAGGCGCCGGGCTCCAACACGTTCGAGATGCTCGACGTCGCCGAGATGGCGGGCATCGCCCGGGCCGGCGGCGCGGTGTCGATGATCGACAACACCTGGGCGACCCCCCTGTTCTTCCGCCCGCTCGATCACGGCGTCGACCTCTCGATCCACGCCCTGACCAAGTATCCCGGTGGCCACTCCGACGTCATGATGGGCAGCGTCTCGGCCAACCGCGAGACCTTCGATCGACTGCGGGATGCGCAGATGCAGATCGGCGTCAACGTGTCGCCCGACGACACCTATCTCGTGCTGCGCGGCCTCAAGACGATGGCGCTGCGGCTGAAGGCACACGAAGCGGCGGCGCTTGAACTGGCGCAGTGGATGGAGACACGGTCGGAGGTTGCGCGCGTGCTGCACCCGGCCCTCCCCTCGTTCCCGGGACACGATCTCTGGAAGCGGCAGTTCACCGGCGCCAGCGGTCTGTTCTCGATCGTGCTCGACGGCGGCGGCCCACGCGCCGCGGCGGCCTTCCTCGACGCGCTGCGCATCTTTGGCCTCGGCTATTCGTGGGGCGGATTCGAAAGCCTGGCGCTCGAGGTCGGGCTGTCCGACCGCGTCGTCGCCAAGGCCCCGCTCGAGGGGCCGGTGATCCGGCTGCAGATCGGGCTAGAGGACGTCGCCGACCTCCGCGCCGATCTGGAAGGCGGCTTCGCCGCGCTGGCAGCGCTGTAAGCTCGGCCTGCGGTCTTGGCGCCGATGCGATGGGCCTATGGCTTCGAGGATGTCCGGAGCCATAGGCGATCGACGCCGGAAGATGCGCGCCGCGGCTGAGACCCAGCTTGATCAGACGGGCCAGTCAATCGTCGGCCTGCGGGCCAGTGGGGCGGCGGCCGCACCTCGGGGGAACGCAAGGCGGCGGGACGAACCCGGTCTCTGTCCGTCAGTGTCCGTCCGACCCGGGGGCATGCCTCACTGCGCATGCCCCCTGGACGGATCCTGGGACCGAAGGCGATCCTTGGGCGCCAAGCGCTTAGAGGTGCTTTTCGATGATCGCGGCCATCTGGTCGGCCGAAAGGGCGCCGGCATACTTCTCGCCGTTGACGAAGAAGGTCGGCGTCGCGCTGACGCCGAAATCCTTCTGGCCGGCTTCCTGCACGGCGACGACCTTGCTCTGCAGATCGGTGTCCTTGAGGCAGGTGGTGAACTGGTCCTGCGACATGCCGGCCAGTTGCGCGATCTTCAGCAACGCCACCGAGGCGTTTTCGGCGGCAGCCCATTCTGCCTGCTGGTCGAAGAGCACGTCGACCATCGCGGTCCGCTTGTCCTCGCCCGAGCAGCGCGCCAGCATGAAGGCGGCGAGCGCGCGCGGATCGAACGGGAACTCGCGCAGGATCAGCTTGGCCTTGCCGGTGTCGAGATAGTCCTGCTTGAGCGCGGGATAGGACTCGGAGTGGAAGTCGCGGCAATGCGAGCAGGTCATCGAGGCGTACTCGACGATCGTGACCGGCGCGTCCGCCTTGCCGACGATGATGTCCGGCAGGGCCTGCGGCGCCATCAGCTTGGCGACGTCTACGGTGCCCTCCGGGGACGGCGCGGTTGCGGCGGCAGGGTTCGTGGCAGGCGCGCTCGCTGCGGGTGTCCCGGTCGCGGTCTGTGCGCCGGCCTGCGAGCCCATGGCGAGGACGAGGCCGGCCGCGCCGGCCAGCATCAGGCGGCGCCACGATGCGCCGGAACGGGGGGCGGATGCGGTCGGGATCACGGACATGGAGGCGACGGCCTTTCGAGTTGGCATCGGGCGGCGAGTAGACGACGAGGGAGAATCGAGCCACCGGCCGGAAGCATGACCCGGCCGGCCGAGCGACCTAGCGCAAGGAATGTGGCAAAACCAACGGAAACCGCTTCGGCGTTCCGCAATTTGCGGTGACCGCAGGGACTGGTGCCGTGCTCAGTCCTCGGGCTGGCCGGGGCGTGCCGCATTGCGGCCGATGATGCTTTCGCCGAACCGCTCGAGCGCCGCCTTCAGCCGAGGGCTCTCGATCCGGGCGGTCGCCTCGGCGATTTCGGCGCGGTTTCCCGCCGTCAATGGCCGGATCGGCACCTTGCGGTTCGGCCGCTCGATGCGGACAGGACGCTGCACGATCTTTAGCTTCGACACGGCGGGATAGCCGAAGAAGGCGTTCACCCGGGCGATCAGTTCGCGCGACTCGTGCTGAAGGCGCAGCACATACGCGCCCTCGCAGGCCACCACGAGCGTCGCGGGCTCGAACGAGCCGTCATCGGCGCCGCTGCCCTTCGACCAGTGCAACTTCTCGGGCCGGCATCCCTCCTGCAGGCGAAGCCCCGCGATCTCCGGCCAGGCCCCCAGGAGCCCGGCCGTCATGCCGGCCTTGCGGGCGACGATGGGATCGACGAGCGCGGAGACCAGATCGGCCAGGGGACGCGCACCGCGCGGTGCCCGCCAGTCGTCCTTACCGCGTCCGGTCCGGTTGTTCATCGCCGCTGGCCCTCTCGTGCCGTGTCGAGCCTCGCGCGATCGGCGAGCTCGACCCGACGCAGCGAGGTCAGGAGCGTCGCCATCGTGCCGAAGACGGCGATCAGCGTCCACTCGTTGAGAAGGACGCCATGAAAGCTGCCGAACAGGAAGAGGAAAGCGACGAGGACCACCGAGGTCTCGCGCAGCAACGGGGTCCGCGTCGAGGCGAAGACCGTGCGCAGGAACGTCGCGAAGACGGCGAAGAGCAGGGCGAGACCGATGAGCCCGCTCGACAGCGCCTCGTCGAAGACGAGATTGTGCAGGTGCTGATAGTAGGTGACCATGTAGGCGTTGGCGCCGGCCTTCTCGCCCACCCGCTCCATTCGCACCGTGCCGCCGACGCCGAGCAGCGGGTGTTCGGCCAGAACCTGTGCCGCCGAGCGCCACATGACAAGGCGCACGTCCGCCGATCCCTGCACCTTGCCGGTCGCCTCGAAGGCCTGGATCTCGGCGACGCCGCTTTCGAAACGCGCGCCGATCATCGTCGCCGCGGGATAGGCACCGACGATCAGCACGAGTGCGATCACGCCGAGGATCACCCGCGAACGGCGCGGATTGCCGGCGGCGGAGCGGCGGGCCGCCAGCCGATAGAGATCGAAGGCACCGGTCATCAACATGAGAACGAGAGCCGCCCTCGTGCCGCTGAGCACGATGGGCACGCTCGCCAGATAGGTCCAGATCCGGCTGTTCGGCAGCCAGCGCCAAGGCCGCGCCGCCGGAAAGCGGGCGGCGATGCCGACGACGCCGGCGACGAAGGCGAAGATCGCCTCGTTCGCGCCGAGCCCGACGCGTCCGCCGATCATGGCGTACTGAACGGGCGTGGCGACCAGAAGCGCGAGCAACCCGACCCGCGCGCCGTTCGCCAGCGCGTCGAGCGGTCGCGGAACGAGGCAGAGGCCGAGGGGCACGAACACTACCGCCAGCTCCACTGCGGCATAGGAGAGGACGCGATTGCCGGAGACAGGCTCGCCGCGCAGGAGGCTGAGAGCGATCTGCCAGATTGCCCAGGCCGCCAGCACGGCGGAGAAGGCCGGCGGCAACTGGCGCAGCGTTCGGTGGCGGATGGCAGCCAGATACAGGCCACAGACCGCGAAGAGGAGAAACGCGACCTTGCCGGTGCCCAGCATCAGCGCCAGCGTCGCCATGCCGCCACCGAGAATCCAGGGATCGATCCGCCGACGCAGAAGGAAGACGCGGCGCATCGTCATTGGTTCTTGTTCCCCGGGCGAACGGTAGCCGCGAAGACGGCGCGGCGCACGAGATCGGTCGTGCGGAAGCCGAGCGTGGGCAGTCGCTGCCAGGGCTTCAGCTTCATCGAGGCATAACGACGACCCGCCTGCGTCAGGCTGCTTTTCGAGTGCGCGCCGAAGCCGACGAGATCGGGCCAGACGTCGCGCGTGCGCAGGCCCATCGACCAGCCGCGCTCCAGCGCCACGTCGAAGGGCAGACGCATCGGCGTCAACGCGTCGGCAAGCCTGGCGGCGGCGGAGCGGCGCACGATATAGGCGGCGGCGCTGCCGGTCGGGCCGAAGCGCGAGACGAAGAGGCCCCGCCCCTCCGGCAGCCGACGCAGGAGGCGGCGAGAGGCCTTCCGGTGATGGGCGAAGCGCACGACGTCCCAGTCGTCGCGGTCACAGAGCGCTTCGAACACGGGCGCGAGTTCGGCGCGCGGATGCACGTCGTCCTCGAACACGACGCCGGCGTCGGCCGCCCCTGCGGCAATCGCTCGCAGCGCGGCGAGATGACTGGCATAGCAGCCATATTCGCCGTCCATCGGGTGCTTTCCGTGCTGGCGCAGGAAGCCGGCGCGGTCGAGCAGCGTGCGATCGGCCTCGGCCACGCTCTTTCCATCCACGGCGGGGATCCGTATCAGATCGATCCCGAGCGCGGCGGCATCGGCGCGGATCGATGCGAGGCGCTCCGGGGACCGATCGAGGTTGATGACGAAGAAATCGATCTTCAAGACTGAGCCCCAGGCGGCGGACGGGACGGCCCGCGGGTCGGGCTCGGATGGACTCCGGGCCGCGCGAAGTCAAGCAAGCACGAGCCCGTCCGATGCGGCCGACAGCGTCGCGCCGCGACTTCTCGCCTGGTACGACCGGCACGCGCGCACCCTGCCTTGGCGCGTCGCGCCGGCCGATCGTGCACGGGGCGTGCGGCCCGATCCCTACCGCGTCTGGCTCTCCGAGGTGATGCTGCAGCAGACGACCGTCGCGGCGGTCAAAGCCTATTTCGCCGTCTTCACGACCCGCTGGCCGAGCGTTCAGGATCTCGCCGGCGCGCCCGACGAGGCGGTGATGGGCGCCTGGGCGGGGCTCGGCTACTACGCCCGCGCGCGCAATCTTCTGGCCTGCGCCCGCACCGTGACCCTCGATCACAACGGCCGTTTCCCCGAGACGGCGGCGGCGCTTCGCCAGCTGCCGGGCGTCGGCGACTACACTTCGGCCGCCGTCGCCGCGATCGCCTTTGACGAGCCGGCCGCGGTGGTGGACGGCAATATCGAGCGCGTGACGACGCGCCTCCACGCCATCGAGATGCCGCTGCCGGCCGCGCGCAAGGCGATCCGGTCCTTCGTCGAAACCATGACGCCGCGCCTTCGTCCCGGCGACTTCGCGCAGGCGATGATGGATCTCGGCGCGACGATCTGCACGCCGCGCAAGCCGGCCTGTGTCCTCTGCCCGCTGACCGAAGGGTGCCAGGCGCGCATCGAAGGGCGGCAGGAGAGCTTTCCGCGCAAGCTGGTGAAGAAGGCCAAGCCCACCCGCAACGGCGCCGCCTTCGTCGCGCGCCGAGCCTCCGATGGCGCCGTCTGGCTGCGCCGACGCCCCGCCACCGGCATGCTCGGCGGTATGAGCGAGCCGCCCTCGACCGACTGGACCTCGCGTCAGGACGGTGCGACCGGCGCCGCCGCCGCCCTCTTTCCGGCCTCGTGGCGAGCGGCGGGCGCCGTCCTTCACGGCTTCACCCATTTCGATCTCGTGCTCGAAGTCTGGACCGCCGAGATCACCGATGATCCTGCGATCGACGGCTGGTGGGCGACGCCCTCCGCGCTCGAAACCGAAGCGCTGCCGACGCTGATGCGCAAGGCGATCGAGGCAGCGCTGGCCGAACCGCCCCAGATTCCCGTCACTTCAAAAGAGTTGCCGACATGACCATCCGCCACGTCGTCTTCGATATCGGCCGCGTGCTGATTCACTGGGATCCCGAGATCCCCTACCGGGCGCTGATCCCCGACGATGCCGAGCGCGCGCGGTTCCTGGCCGAGGTGTGCTCTCCCGCCTGGAACCTCGAACAGGATCGCGGCCGGGCCTGGGAGGACGCGGAGGCGATGCTGGTCGCCGAGCACCCCGAAAAGGCGTCGCTGATCCGCGCCTTCCGACGCGGCTGGCGACAGATGGTGCCGCATGCCTATGAAGGAACGGTCGCGATCTACCGCGACCTGATCGCTGCCGGGATCGATGTGACGCTGCTGACCAACTTCGCCGCCGACACGTTCGAGGAGGCGGAGGAGATGTTCGGTTTCCTCGGTGAGGCGCGCGGTGTTACGGTGTCTGGGCGCATCCGGCAGGTGAAGCCGGACGCGGCAATCTTCGCGCATCACGCCGGGCTCTTCGACCTCGATCCCGCCGCGACTTTCTTCATCGACGACAGCGCCGCCAATGTCGCGGGCGCCATCGCCGCCGGCTGGCAGGCGGTGATGTTCACCGATGCGACCACGCTTCGGAATGACCTCCGGACACGCGGCCTGCCCGTCTGATCAGACGGCGCTGGCGGCCATCTGGTCGCGCACGATCTGGCGTAGTTCGTCGATGACGCGCAGCCGGCCGTTCTCGCGCACGTGCCAGAAGGTCCAGCCGTTGCAGGCGTCGAGCCCCTGCACCCGAGCGCCCATCCGGTGGATGGATGCCGCCTCGCCATTGGCCGCGATCGTGCCGTCGGCGCGCACGTTGGCACTCCAGCGGCCCTGCGCATCCGTCAGCTCGGCGCCGGGGGCGACGAGGCCGGACTCGACGAGCGTCGCAAAGGGAACGCGCGGCTCGGCGCGCTTGCCACCGGTCATGTGCAGGATGGAGGCGTCGAGCGGCTCCACCGACAGGATCCGATCGGTTGCCGCCTCGATGTAGTCGTCCTGCCGCTCGATGCCGACGAAGTTGCGGCCGAGCCGCTTGGCGACGGCGCCCGTCGTTCCCGTGCCGAAGAACGGGTCGAGGATCGTGTCTCCGGGCTTGGTCGAGGACAGGATGACGCGGGCAAGCAGCGCCTCGGGCTTCTGCGTCGGATGCACCTTGAGCCCGTCCTCGCCTTTCAGGCGTTCGCCGCCCGAGCAGATCGGGAAGAGCCAGTCGGAGCGCATCTGCGTGTCGTCGTTGGCGGCCTTCATCGCATCGTAGTTGAACGTGTAGGACTTGGCGTCCTTGTCACGCGAGGCCCAGATCATCGTCTCGTGCGCGTTCTGGAAGCGACGGCCGCGGAAGTTCGGCATCGGGTTGGTCTTGCGCCACACCACGTCGTTCAGAAGCCAGAAGCCGAGATCCTGCATGATCGCGCCGACGCGAAAGATGTTGTGATAGGAGCCGATCACCCAGATCGTGCCGTTCGGCTTGAGAATACGGCGCGCCGCCAGAAGCCAGGCGCGGGTGAACGCGTCGTAGGCGGCGAAGCTCTCGAACTGGTCCCAGGCGTCGTCCACCGCGTCGACCTTCGACTGGTCGGGCCGGTGCAGGTCTCCGCCGAGCTGCAGGTTGTAGGGCGGGTCGGCGAAGATCGCGTCGACCGAGTTGGCCGGCAGCGCCGCCATGCGCGAGACGCAGTCGCCCTTGATGATCGTGTTCAGCCATTCGGGCTTGGCGGAGGCGGCGGAGACGGTCGACACGCGACGAAGATTGGACATGGACACCACCCGTTACTCGACACTCGATTTCGGGATCATGGTTACCGAACGAGCTTAACGGCGGGTAAAGGCGGCCTCGTGAAACCACCGAGAGCCGCCGATTCCCGGCCTGCGGGTGGCCATGCGCAGCGTCCCGTGCTACCCGGGCCGCCGAAGTTTACCCTTTCCGTTCAGTTCCTTCAGGAGCATCCCATGGCTCTCTCGCTCATCATGTTCGATTGCGACGGCGTTCTCATCGATTCCGAGATCATCGCCGCCCGCGTCGAGTCCGAGCGCCTGACCGAGCTTGGCTACGAGATCTCCGCCGAGGAGATCGCCGAGCGCTTCGCCGGCCTGACGCTGGTACGGATGATGGAGTTGCTCCGCGAGGAGACGGGCATGAACTTCCCGGAAGACTTCGTCGAAAAGACCGACGCCGAGATCGAACGCCGCCTGTCGAGCGACGTGCAGGCGATCGCGGGCGCGGCCGAGATGCTCGACAAGCTGGATCTGCCGCGCTGCATCTGCTCGAACTCGATGGGCATGCGGCTGGAGATGTGCTTGCGCAAGGTCGGGCTATGGGACCGCTTCCGCCCCTACGTCTTCTCGGCGCTCGAGGTCGGCACCAAGCGCGGCAAGCCGGCGCCGGACGTCTATCTCTACGGAGCCGAGCAGTTCGGCGTGCCGACGCGCGAGACGGTGGTGATCGAGGATTCCGTGCATGGCGTCGCGGCCGCGGCCGCGGCCGGCTGCCGCGTCGTCGGTTTCGTGGGCGGCAAGCACACCTATCCCGGCCATGGCGATGCCCTGACCGAAGCCGGCGCGGAGACGATCATCAAGCGCCTGTCGGAATTCCCGGCCGTAGTCGCGGCCTTCGCGGAGTGGGAAGCGGCGTAGAGCACGCCGCCCCCTCTTCCGGCTCAGCTCTTGGGAGCGGCGCGTCCTGCCGCCGGCGCGCCCTCGTCGAACCCCGCGAACACCGTTAGCGTGCGCCCCGCGGGCATCGGGATGCGGATGGCGCGGTCGACATAGGTGAAGTTCTTCGGGCCGCCGGCCGGGTCGGTCGAGACCTGGACCTGCCCGAGATTGGTGTAGGCGACGGCACCCGCGTTCACGATGGCGATGCGGATCGGCAGGTTGACGCTGCCCGGACGCCCGGCCGGCCCCGGCACGAGACGGCCGGCGATGCCGACCTCCATGTACAGCTCGCCGTCCTTGACGCGGCAGGACCGCGTGGTCGAGGCGATCGACGCGAGATATTGCAGGTCGTCGCCAGCGCCCTTGCGCAGAATCGCGGTGCCCTCCCGCAGGCTGACCTGCGGACAATAATCCGGCACGACGCCTGCACTGGCCACGGCCTGCGGCGCCGGCGCGTCGGGGCCCGGAGCGGGCGCTCCGGTACCCGACGTACTGCAGGCCGAAAGGAGTGCGGCGCCCGTCAGGAGGGCTGCGACCTTCGAACTCTTGGAAACCAGAGACATATGCATCCCGCGGTTCTTCCCTTATCATGGTGCGCCGTTCTATATCAGGCCGCCTGTCGCGTTGCGACCGCCGCCGTCGCGAAAACCGCGGGCTTTCCCGGCCGACGATGAGAAGCGGCCCGATCCGGGTCGATGGGAGTAGTCGTGAGATATGTGAGTTCGCGGGGCGAAGCTCCGATCCTGGGTTTCGCCGACGTTCTTCTGGCGGGTCTCGCCGATGATGGCGGGCTCTACGTGCCCGAGACCTGGCCGGCCATTTCGCCCGAGCAGATCGCCTCCTTCGCCGGACGGCCCTATGCCGAGGTCGCCATCGAGGTGCTGACGCCGTTCGTCGGCGACGACATCGCGCCGGCCGATCTCAAGCGCATGGTGCGCGAGGCCTACGCCACGTTCCGCCATCCGGCCGTGGCCCCGCTCGTGCAGATCGGCGACCGGCATTTCGTGCTCGAGCTGTTCCACGGGCCGACTTTGGCCTTCAAGGACGTGGCGATGCAGCTGCTCGCGCGGCTGATGGATCATGTGCTCGAGCAGCGCGGCCAGCGCGCCACGATCGTCGGCGCGACCTCGGGCGACACCGGCGGCGCCGCCATTGCAGCCTTCGCCGGCAGCGACCGCACCGACATGTTCATCCTCTTCCCCAAGGGCCGCGTCTCGCCGGTGCAGCAGCGCCAGATGACGACGTCGGAATCGGCCAACGTCCATGCGGTCGCCATCGAGGGCACGTTCGACGACTGCCAGGCCCTCGTGAAGGCGATGTTCAACGATCGCGGCTTCCGGGCAGAAACCGCGTTGTCGGGTGTCAACTCGATCAACTGGGCGCGGATCATGGCCCAGATCGTCTACTACTTCACCGCCGCCGCCAGCGTCGGCGCGCCAGGCCGCACCGTGTCCTTCACCGTGCCGACCGGCAATTTCGGCGACATATTCGCCGGCTATGCCGCCAAGCGCATGGGCCTGCCGGTCGAACGCCTCGTCGTGGCGACGAACGAGAACGACATCCTGGAGCGCACCCTGAAGTCCGGTCGCTACGAGATGGAGGGCGTCCACGCCACCATGTCGCCCTCGATGGACATCGAGATCTCCTCGAACTTCGAGCGCCTCCTGTTCGAGGCGGGCGGGCGCGATGCGGCCTCGATCCGCCGCCTGATGCAGCAGCTCCAGCAGTCGCGCGCCTTCACCGTGCCGGAAGCCACGATCGCGGCCATCCGCGCCGAGTTCGATGCCGGGCGCACGAGCGAGCGCGAGACGGCCGAGACGATCCGCGCCTACCTCGGCACCACCGCCTATCTCCTCGATCCGCACACGGCGGTCGGCGTATCCGTGGCCGACCAGCGCATCGGCGAGGTGCCGATGATCACGCTCGGCACGGCCCATCCGGCCAAGTTCCCGGCCTCGGTCAAGGCGGCCTGCGGCTTCGAGCCGCCCCTGCCGCCGAGCCATGGTGACCTGATGAAGAAGAACGAGCGCTTCGAGGTGCTGCCGAACGAGCTGGCCGCCGTCCAGACCTATATCCGCGACCGCAGCCGCGCCGTGCGGCTCGGAGCGGCCGCATGAGCGTCGAGATCACGCGGCTGTCGAACGGGCTGACGATCGCGACGGAGACAATGCCGACGCTCGAAAGCGCCGCGCTCGGCGTCTGGGTCAAGGCCGGCGCGCGCGACGAGGCGCGCGACGAGCATGGCATCGCCCATCTCCTCGAGCACATGGCCTTCAAAGGCACGACGAAGCGCAGCGCGCGCGACATCGCCGAGCAGATCGAGGATGTCGGCGGCGAGCTGAATGCCTCCACAAGCGTCGAGACCACCGCCTACTATGCCCGCGTGATGAAGGACGACGTGCCGCTGGCGCTCGACATCCTCGCCGACATCCTCCTCGATTCGCGCTTCGACGACGAGGAGCTGGAGCGCGAGCAGCAGGTCATCCTGCAGGAGCTCGGCGCGGCGGAAGATACGCCGGACGACATCGTCTTCGACCACTTCCAGGAATCGGCCTTCCACGACCAGATCATCGGGCGTCCGATCCTCGGCACCCGTGACAGCGTCAAATCCTTCACCGCCGGCAACCTGAGGGCCTATCTGGCGCGGCACTACACGCCGGGGCAGATGATCGTCTCGGCCGCCGGTGCCGTGTCGCATCGTGACATCGTCGACCGCGTCACCGCCGCCTTCGGCGACATTGCCGACCGCCCCGTCGTCTCCGGTGCCCGCGAGACGGCGCGCTACACCGGCGGCGAATTCCGCGAGGAACGCGATCTCGCCGATGCGCAGATGGTGCTCGGCTTCCAGGGTCGCCCCTACTACAAGCGCGACTTCTACGCCGCGCAGGTTCTTTCGATCATCCTCGGCGGCGGCATGTCCTCGCGCCTCTTCCAGGAGGTCCGCGAGACCCGCGGGCTCTGCTACGCGATCTCGGCCTTCCACTGGAGCTTCTCGGACAGCGGCATCTTCGGCGTCCATGCCGCAACCGGCGAGGAAGAGCTAGCGGAACTCGCGCCCGTGATCGTCGAGGAGCTGGCGCGCGCCGCCGACGGCATCGGCGAGAAGGAGGTCGTGCGGGCCCGCGCCCAGATGCGCTCCAGCCTCCTCATGAGCCAGGAAAGCCCGGCGTCCCGCGCCGGCCAGATGGCGCGTCAGCTGATGTTCAATGGAGACATCATCTCCAATGCCGAACTGCTCGACCGGCTCGGCGCGATCACCGCCGGTCGCCTCGCCGACCTTGCGGGCGCCACCTTCCTCGACGCCGTGCCGACGCTGGCCGCGATCGGACCGGTCTCGCATCTCCCGGCGCTCGGCAGCTTGATGGAAGGCGCGAAGGCAGGCGTCGCCCGACCCGTGCGGGCGGCCGTGAACGGCTGAGCGGCGCGGAGCGGGCGATGAGGCTGCTCGACTGGACGCAGGCATCGGCGCGACCGTCGTTGACGGGCCGCGGCGTATCCCTGCGTCTGCCGCGCGCTTCGGACTATCCGCAGTGGCGGGAGTTGCGCGAGACGAGCCGCGACTTCCTCACTCCTTGGGAGCCGCTGTGGAGCGAGGTCGAACTCAGCCGAGCAGCCTATCGGTTGCGCCTGAAGCGCTACCGGCGGGACGCGCGCGATCGCGCCAGCTACACGTTCTTCGTCTTCGACGAAGCGGGCGCGCAGCTGCAGGGCGGACTGACGCTCGGCCGCATCCAGCGCGGCGTCGCGCAGTCGGCGACGCTCGGCTACTGGATGGGCGTGCCCTTTGCCGGTCGCGGTGTCATGGCGCGCGCGGTCGAGGCGGTCTGCATCTTCGCCTTCGAGGTCGAGCGGCTGCACCGGATCGAGGCGGCCTGCCTGCCGAAGAACGAGCGTTCCACCCGGCTTCTCGAAAAATCCGGTTTCCGGCTGGAGGGGCATCTGCGAGACTACCTCAAAATCGCCGGTGTCTGGGAGGATCACCACCTGTACTCGCTGCTGATCGACGACTGGGCCGCCCGCGCTCGGCCCGGACCCACGGCGTGAAATCGACGCGATCTTCCCGTCAGCACGAGGCCCCGACGCTTTTCATGCCGCATACCCTTCGCCTTCTGGTCCCGATGCTCTGGCTCGTGGCGGCACTTTTCGCCTCGCTCGGGCTGGCGACGCCGGGCCATGCGCTGTCGCCGGTCAGTATCGGGCGCGAGGACATCGCGATCGATCTTCTGCCCGCCGTCGACCTCTACACGGGCCGCGGCGCCAATTTCCAGGTCTCGACGGTTCCGGGCGCCGACGGCATCGTGCGGCGAATCGAAATCGAGTCGAGTTCCGCACAGCCCACCGGCAACTGGGCGGTGTTCGCGCTTGCCAACAACACAGACGGGCAGATCGACCGGATGGTGGTCGCGCCGCATTTCCGTCTGGCCCGCTCCGGCATCCTCTGGCCCGACCTTGGTGCCCAACGCATCGCAGCGATCACGCCATCCGAAGGTTTCGCGCTCGACCGGCAGGAAAGCCCCGAGGCCGACGTCTTTCTCGTGACGCTCGACCCCGGCACGATCATCACCTTCGTCGCCGAACTCTCGTCCGACCAGCTTCCCGAAATTCGCCTGTGGGAGCCCAATGCCTACAAGGACACGGTCAACGCCTTCACCCTCTATCGCGGCATCGTGCTCGGCATCGCCGGCCTGCTCGCGGTGTTCCTGACGATCCTCTTCGTGGTGAAGGGCTCGCCGATGTTTCCGGCCACCGCGGCGCTGGCCTGGGCGGTGCTCGCCTATATCTGCATCGACTTCGACTTCTGGCAGAAGCTCGTGCCGATCGTGCCCGGCGAGGAACGGATCTGGCGGGCCGGCACGGAGGTCGCCCTCGCCTTCACGCTCGTCGTGTTCCTCTACGCCTATCTCAACCTCAACCGATGGCACGGCGTCCTATCCGCCTTCACCGCGCTCTGGCTGGCCGGGCTCGCCGGGCTCGGCATCCTCGCCGCCTTCGACCCGCCGATGGCCTCGGGCATCGCCCGCATGTCGATGGCCGCCACCGCCGGCATCGGCCTCTGCCTCATCCTGTCGCTCTCGGCGGTGCGCTACGACCGGGCGATCATGCTGATCCCGACCTGGCTGCTGATCATCGTCTGGCTCGCCGCGGCGTGGCTAACGGTGACGGGCCGCATCGACAACGACATCATCCAGCCGGCGCTCGGCGGCGGTCTCGTCCTCATCGTGCTCCTCATCGGCTTCACGGTGATGCAGCACGCCTTCGCCGGCGGCACGTTCGGCAGCGGCATTCTGTCGGACATGGAGCGCCGTTCGCTGGCGCTCGCGGGCACGGGCGACGCGATCTGGGACTGGGACGTGGCGCGCGACCGCATCTTCGCGGGCGCCGACAGCGACGGCCTGACCGGCATGCCGATCGCCGCGATGAACGGGCCCGCACGCGACTGGCTGCCCATCCTGCACCCGGACGACCGCGACCGGTTCAAGGTGACGCTCGACACAATTCTGGAGCACCGGCGCGGCCGCATCGCGCAGGACTTCCGCCTGCGCAGCGACGACGGCCACTATCACTGGATGAACCTTCAAGCCCGTCCGGTTCTCGGCTCCAATGGCGAGGTCGTGCGCTGCGTCGGCACGCTGAAGGACATCACCGACCGCAAGAAGGCTGAGGAGCGCCTGTTGCACGATGCGCTGCACGACCAACTCACCGGTCTGCCGAACCGCGAACTCTTCATCGATCGCCTCGACTCGATCGCCGCCCTCGCCTCGACCCGCGACGACGTGCGCCCCACCCTCTTCGTCATCGACATTGACCGCTTCAAGCAGGTGAACGACGATTTCGGCATCGCCACGGGAGACACGATCCTGCTGACGGTCGGCCGCCGCCTGAAGCGCGTCTTGAAACCGCAGGACTCGCTCGCCCGCCTCTCCGGCAACCAGTTCGGCCTCATCCTCATGTCGGAAAATGATGTCGGCGCGGTCGGCACCTTCGCCGAAACGCTGCGCGACGTCGTGCGCGCGCCGATCGCCTTCGCCGATCGCGACATCATCCTCACCGCCTCTGTCGGCCTCACCGGCTGGACGGACGGCGCGGGGGCGGACGAGGTGCTGCGCGAGGCGGAACTCGCGATGTATCAGGCCAAACGCCTCGGCGGCGACCGGATCGAGCCGTTCCGGCCCTCGTTCAAGACGCATTCCTCAGGCCGGGTCGAGCTGGAGTCTGACCTTCGCCGCGCCTTCGGGCGCAACGAACTGTCGCTGGCCTTCCAGCCCATCGTAAAGCTCTCGACCACCGAGATCGTCGGCTTCGAAGCTCTCATGCGCTGGAACCATGCGAAGCGCGGCCCGGTCTCGCCCTCGGAGTTCATCCCGATCGCGGAGAATACCGGCCTCATCGTCCAACTCGGCCAGTTCGCGCTCGACGAGGCGGCCCGTCGCCTGTCGGACTGGCAGAAGCTGCCAGGGCAGTCGAAGCTGTTCTGCTCCGTCAACATCTCCAGCCGCCAGCTCATCCGGCAGGATCTCCTCAACGACGTCCGCCAGATCCTGAAGCGCTACAACCTCGTGCCGGAAACGCTCAAGCTGGAGCTGACCGAATCGCTGGTGATGGACAATCCCGAGCGCTCGGCCAAGCTCCTCGTCAAGCTGAAGGAGATGGGCGTCGGCCTGTCGCTCGACGATTTCGGTACCGGCTATTCGTCGCTGTCCTACCTCATGCGCTTTCCGTTCGACACGCTGAAGATCGACCAGTCCTTCCTGCGCGGCGACGCCCAGCCGCAGCGCCCGATCATCGTCCAGTCCATCGTGACGATGGCGCACGAGCTCGGGCTCGTCGTTGTGGCCGAGGGCGTCGACAACGAGACGGATGCCGCACGGCTGCGCCAGTTGAACTGCGAGTACGCGCAGAGCTACATGTTTGCCCCGCCGCTGACGGCCGAAGAGGCCCGGCGGCGGCTGCAGGAGCGTCAGGCCAAGCGTGCGTGATCAACGGTCGAGCGAAACGCCGGACCTTGGCCTCGGGCGCCAAGCGATGTCAGGCGTGTCCGGCTTCGCTCGTCAGGAAGGCCGGGTCGACACCGAGGATGCCGAGCGCTCGCGTGTATTTGTGGTCGAGTTCGGCGTCGAAGACGATGCCGAGATCCGCGCGGCAGGTCAGCCAGCCATTGGCGGCGATCTCCGATTCCAGCTGCCCGGCACCCCAGCCGGCATAGCCGAGTGCCATGATCGCGGTCGTCGGCCCGGTCCCTTTCGACATCGCCTTGAGGATGTCGAGGGTCGGCGTCAACGCGATCCCCTCGTCCACGGTGACGGTCGAGTCGGATTCGTAGTCGTCGGAATGAAGGACGAAGCCGCGTCCGCGCTCCACAGGGCCACCGACGCAGACAGAGACTTCTCGCCCCTTCTCCGGCAGACGGATCTCGTCGGGGTCACCGACGATCTCCAGTTGGGTGAGCAGCGCGGCGAAGCTCAGCGGCTGCCCTTTGTTGATGATGAAGCCCATCGCCCCGTTCGCCGAATGCGCGCAGACATAGACGACACAGCGCGCGAAGCGCTCGTCCTCCATGCCGGGCATGGCGATCAGGAAATGCCCCTCGAGCGAGGCGGTTTCGTCGGATCGGCTACGCATCTGTTCAAGGTCCATGGTTCCAAGATAGAGATGTCCGCGCTTATTTGCACCTGCGACGTGAGGCTGCGAACGGGCGCTACCGTCGTTTTGCCGCCGGCAGGGTCAACCGATGCCGCAAGCGCCTGCGTTCTCCCTGTGAGCCTGATATCGAAGCTGTCCAGGCTCGTACGAGCCCTGCGTCCGGCAGCGCCGCTCGCCTTGCTTCTCGGTCTGCTCGGACCGGCCACTGCCGCTTCGGAGTTTCGCCAGGACGGCGTCGCACTGAGGCTCGTTGCCCTGCCGCCCGATGCCGCGGGCCGCGTTCGCGGCGCCTTGGAGATCCAGCTCGAGCCCGGCTGGAAGACCTACTGGATCGATCCCGGCCCGGCGGGCTTGGCGCCGCAACTCGACTTCAGCCGAAGCGAGAGTCTGCAGGCGTTCGACGTCGAGTATCCGGTTCCCCGGCGGTTCCAAGAGGGCGATCTGACGAGCGTCGGCTATCTCGAACCCGTTGCCCTGCCCTTCGAAGCCACATCCGCTTCGCCCGACAAGCCGTTGGTCCGCCTCGATCTTCTCATCGGTGTCTGCCGCGAGATCTGCGTTCCCGTGCAGGCGTCGCTGACCGCAGAACCCACGGCCGGCCTCTCGGCGCAAGCCGCTGTCGCCGCAGCACGCGCCGCGCTACCCGAGCCGGTCCCCCCCATTGCCGGATGGACGGCGCGCTCGTCGCCCGATGGACGATCGCTCCGCATCACGCTGCCGGACGCCTCGCCACACGACGCCGACATCTTCGTCGCCGCGCCCGCCGGCTGGAGCCTTGGCCAGCCACGACGCGTGGTCTTGGCGGGCGAGGCACCGGGCGCCGCCTTCGATATTGCCATCGAGCGCCGTCCAACGCCTGCGGGAATGCCGCTGGCGATCGCAGTGCTGTTGACCTCGGGCGAAAGCGCCCGATTATCGCCCTCGCTCATCGTCGAGCAGCCGTAGCGCCTGCGAGTCTCGAGAAGTCGCTGCGACCCCATCCGAAGGACCAACCGCATGACGATTTCTCCCGGCGACCGCATTCCCGACGCCACCTTCCGCACGCCGGGCGAGGATGGTCCGAAGCCTATCACCACCGACGAGATCTTTGGTGGCCACAAGGTCGTTCTCTTCGCCGTGCCCGGCGCCTTCACGCCGACCTGCACGATGAACCACCTGCCCGGCTTCCTCGATCTGAACGCGGACCTGCGCGCCAAGGGCGTCGATACGATCGCGGTCGTCTCGGTGAACGACGTTCACGTGATGAAGGCCTGGGCCAAGGCGACGGAAGCCGGCGACCGCATCCTCTTCCTCGCGGACGGCAATGCCGACTTCACGAGGGCGGTTGGCCTCGACATGGACATGGCCGTGGGCGGCATGGGGACGCGCTCGAAGCGCTACTCGATGATCGTCGAGGACGGGGTGGTGAAGGCATTGAACGTCGAGGATTCGCCGGGGCAGGCCGACACGTCCTCGGCCGCCACCGTGCTCGGACAGCTTTAACTCGAGAATTCAGGCGGACGGAACTGCCGTCCGCCGCCCCTTGAACGGCGCCATGCCGGCCCGCGCCAGTTCGTCGGCCCGCTCGTTCTCGGCATGGCCGGCATGGCCCTTCACCCAGTGAAAGGTCACGGCGTGGCGCTTGCGCTCGTCGTCCAGCCGCTGCCAAAGCTCGGCGTTCTTCACCGGCTTGCGATCCGCGGTCTTCCAGCCGTTCTTCTTCCAGCCATGGATCCACTTGGTGATGCCGTCGCGCATGTATTGCGAGTCGGAATGGAGATGCACGTCGCAGGCACGCTTCAGCGCGGCCAAGGCTTCGATGGCAGCCAGAAGCTCCATCCGGTTGTTCGTGGTATGCGCCTCGCCGCCCGAAAGCTCCCGCTCGGTCTCGCCGGTGCGCAGGATCGCGCCCCAGCCGCCGGGACCCGGATTGCCCGAGCAGGCGCCGTCCGTGAAGATGTCGACACGGGTCGAGGCCTCTGGGGTATCGCTCATGCGGATGCACTTTCAACGGCGACGCCGTAGTCGGCGACGCTCTGGACCTGCCGGTGAAACCGGGACTTGCGCAGATACTCCCGAGGATCCTTCTTCGTGACGAAGGACGTGTCGGGAATGTGAATCCAGTCGTAGAGACGGGTCAGCAGGAACCGCATCGCCGCGCCACGCGCCAGCATCGGCAGCGCGTCGAGTTCGGCTAGCGTCAGCGGCCGTACCGCCCTGTAGCCCTCGATCATTGCGCGGCCCTTCGTGATATTGAAGGCCCCGTCCTGTTCGAAGCACCAGGCGCAGAGGCAGATCGCGAGATCGTAGGCAAGGATGTCGTTGCAGGCGAAATAGAAGTCGATGAGGCCCGAAAGTTCGCCCTGAAGGAAGAAGACGTTGTCGGGAAAGAGGTCGGCATGGATGACGCCGGTCGGCAGATCCTTTGGCCAGCCTGCCTCCAAGACCTCCAGCTCGCG
Organism: Aureimonas sp. AU12; assembly: GCF_001463705.1. Lineage (GTDB taxonomy): Bacteria > Pseudomonadota > Alphaproteobacteria > Rhizobiales > Rhizobiaceae > Aureimonas. Next base: position 80,762 of record NZ_BBWH01000004.1, read on the forward strand.
CCGGATCTCCTCCGACAGGCCGGGCTCCACGTCGTCGGCGCGCGGGCCGCAACCTTCGAAGAGCGGACGCCAACTCTCTACCGACAGTGCGTTCGGTCGCTCGAGCGCGAACCCTTCGCCTGCCGCATGAAGACCGGCCAGAGCGCGCCCGACGCCCCGGCACTGCTCGGCGCTCGGCCGGCGGGTCCACATGCCCTCGAGGAAGGTGAAGAGCGCGCCGGGACGACCGGCGAGTTCGCCGAGCACCTCGCCCTCGCGCGGCGCGACCGGCAGCGGACAGGAGAGGCCCTTGGCCGCCAGATGCTCCATCAACCCGATGAAAAACGGCAGGTCGTCACGGTTCACCCGCTTCTCGTAAAGCGTCAGGATGAACGTGTCGGCATCCGTCCGCAGCAGGAAATTCGAGTTCTCGACCCCTTCCGCGATCCCCTTGTAGCTGAGAAGCGCGCCGACATCGTAGCGAGCGAGGAATGCGGCAAGTTCGGCCTCGCCGACATCGGTATAGACGGCCATCTCAGTTCGCCCTCCGGCCGGCCAGCGGACGATCGCCGTTGACGAAGGCCATGTCGGCCGCGGTCAGCGGCACGTCCCGAAGCGCGCGCATGACCGGGAAATTCTCGTTCTCGATGGCGGTCTGCACCAGTTCGATGCGAACCTCGAAGCGGCTGCGGAGCGTCGCGAGGATCTCGTCCGTCAGGATTTCGGGCGCCGACGCGCCGGCCGACATGCCGATCACGGCGCCATCCACGATGTCGCCGAGCGGCAGATCCGCCGCGCCCTGCACGAGCAGACCGCGTTTCGATCCCGCGCGCTCGGCGACCTCGACGAGCCGCCGCGAGTTCGACGAGTTCGGCGCACCGACGATGATGAAGAGGTCGGTCCCGGCTGCCGATGCCTTCACGGCGTCCTGCCGATTGGTGGTCGCGTAGCAGATGGATTCCGACGAGGGCGCCTGCATATCCGGAAACTTGCGCTGCAGCGCCTCGACGATCCCGGCGGTGTCGTCGACCGAGAGCGTCGTCTGCGTCACGAAGCCGATGGAGGCCGGGTCCGCGGGCTCGAAGGACGCGACGTCGGCTTCGGTCTCGATGAGGACGACGCTGCCCTCTGGCAGTTGTCCCATCGTGCCGATCACCTCCGGATGGCCGCGATGCCCGATCAGCAGCACCTGCCGCCCCAGCCGCAGATGCCGCATGGCCTGCTTGTGGACCTTCGAGACGAGCGGGCACGTCGCATCGAGATAGATCATCTCGCGCCGTTCGGCCTCCGCTGGCACCGACTTGGGAACACCGTGCGCGGAGAACACCACCGGCTGCCCGTCGTCGGGCACGTCGGTCAGTTCCTTCACGAACACAGCGCCCATGTCGCGCAGACCGTCCACCACGTATTTGTTGTGGACGATCTCGTGCCGGACATAGACCGGCGCGCCATAGCGTTTCAACGCCAGCACGACGATCTGGATCGCCCGATCGACGCCGGCGCAGAAGCCGCGCGGCTCGCACAGGCGGATCGTCAGGGATGGCTTGCCGTTCTCGTCGGGCACTCGTCAGTCTCCAACCATGGGCGTCAATCGCTGGAATGAAGGGATGGCACCCCCTCCTGTCAACCCGCCGGACCGATCGCTGATGGAGGACGCGGCTCCCTCACGCGCTTGATGAGAAACAGCACGAGCATCACCACGAGCACCGCGGCCAGCCCGAACCACGTGATTGCGTATTGCAGATGGTTGTTCGGCACGTCGACCACCGTCACCCCGCCAACCGGATAGCCACCCGGTGCCGCGCCCGGGCCGGCATCGAGGAAGAAGGGCAGAACCGAGGTACCGGCGGGGAGTGCCAGTCCCGCGGCCATGTCGGTGACATCGCGCCAGAAGAAGGTGTTCTTCGCCGGATCGTTGTCGGGCATGAAGCTGTTGGGCTTCTCGGTCGCGGCGGCGCGTGCCAGCCCCGTGACCGCCACCACGCCTTCCGGATTGCCGACGGCGCGCGTCGCGGGGTCCTTGCGATCGTAGGGCACGAACCCGCGATTGACGAAGATCAGCCGGTCCTCTCCGTCGATCCGCATCGGCGTGTAGACGTTCCAGCCGGCTTGGCCGTCGAAGGTCGAAAGAAAATAGCGCTCGCCGGCATGGTCGAAGACGCCGGTCGCGGCGGCCGGCACGTAATCGATGTCCTCTCCCCCCGCAGCCGCCGCCTCGATCTCGCCGATCGGACGCGGCGCGGCATGGATGCGCGCATCGATGCGCGCGACGATCTCGTTCTTCCAGGTCAGCCGCTCGACCTGCCAGACGCCGAGCAGCGACAGAATGGCGATGCCGACGAGGCAGATGGCGACGACGAAGAGAAACCGTCCGCGCGAGGTCGGCCCGGCCAGGTCCACGGACTGCGGACCCATGGCGTCAGTCGTTCTCGTCATGGGATGCCAACCGGCCCTCGGCCGCCTTGTTCTTGTATTGCAGCCCGACCATCAAGCCCTTCGCCACCCGCATCAGCGGCAGAGCCAGGATGAAGGTCAGCGGCACCCACAAGACGATATGGACGAGGACTGACGGACTGTAGACGACCTCGGTGTAGAGCGCGAAGCCGACCACCACGAAGCCGACGATCGTCATCACGAAGAAGGCCGGGCCATCGGCCGAGTCGAGCGGGGCCAGATCGAGGTCGCACCTGTCGCAGGCCTTTTCGAGGCGTAGGAAACCCGCGAAGATCCGACCCCGACCGCATCGCGGACAGCGACCGAGCGCACCCGACTTGACGGGGTCGACACCTGGGTAGCTCGTCGGCTCGAGGCTCATGTCGCTTCTCTCCGTGGCAGGAATGGAAAAAGGCGGCCGCAGCCGCCTTTTCCCGATCGTCGTATCGTTGGGCTTCGCCGGTCAGCCGGCGTGGATCGGCGCGCCCCAGCCGCCCCAAACGTAGATGGCGAAGAAGAGGAACAGCCACACCACGTCGACGAAGTGCCAGTACCAGGCCGCCGCTTCGAAGCCGAAATGCTTATGCGGGGTGAAGTGGCCACGGATGGCACGCAGCAGGCAGACAGCGAGGAAAATGATGCCGACCATGACGTGGAAGCCATGGAACCCGGTCGCCATGAAGAAGGTCGAACCGTAGATCGAGCCCGCGAACGCGAAGGGCGCATGCGCATATTCGAAATACTGGACGTAGGAGAAGATCACGCCGAGGAAGACGGTCAGCGCCAGACCGGTGATCAGCGACTTGCGGTCATCCTCGAGCATGGCGTGATGCGCCCAGGTGGCGGTCGTGCCGGATAGCAACAGGGTGATCGTGTTGAACAGCGGCAGGTGCAGCGGGTCGAGGACCTCGATGCCCTTGGGCGGCCAGACACCGCCAAGCGCCTGCGTACGCGCGGCCTGGATCGCCTCGCCCGGGAACAGGCTGGCGTCGAAGAAGGCCCAGAACCAGGCCACGAAGAACATCACCTCGGAGGCGATGAACATGATCATGCCATAGCGAAGGTGCATCGACACGACCGGCGTGTGGGCGCCCTCACGGCCTTCCTTGATCGTGTCCGACCACCACGCGAACATCGTGTAGAGCACGAGGGCCAGACCGATGAAGAAGATCCACGGCGTCGCGATGTCCGCGCCGAGGAACATGAACGGGCTGCCGGCGTGGAAGCGCATCCAAGCCACCGCTCCGAAGAGCATGATGAACGCGCCCAGCGAGGCGAGGAACGGCCACGGGCTGGGGTCGATGATGTGGTAGTCGTGGTTCTTCGTATGCGTCGTGTCAGCCATGGTTCGTCCCACTCATCCCTGCCCTGCCTGTCTACCAGCAAACGCGGATGGATACCAAAGGTCCCGTTGCGATGACGACGCGATCCCCCGATCGCGCCGGTTGATGATGTCCTGCGCTACAAGGCGTTTCGCGCGGCCGCCGGTGCCGGTGCCGCCTCGGCCACCGGCGCGCGAACCGGCTCGACCGGAAAGAACGTGTAGGACAGCGTGATCGTCGGCGCCGTCTTCAGGTCGGGATCGTCGAGGATCGCCGGGTCCACGAAGAACACGACGGGCATGTCGAGTTCCTCGCCCGGCTGCAGCGTCTGATTGGAAAAGCAGAAGCAGGCGATCTTGTTGAAGTAGGAGCCTGCCACCAGCGGCGTAACGTTGAACGTCGCCTGCGCGGTCACCGGCACGTTCGAATTGTTCTTGGCGTGGTAGGCGGTCTGTCGGGTCTCGCCGAGACGCACCGTCACCTGCCGTTCGTTCGGCTGGAAGATCCAGGGCACACCGGGCGAAGCATTCGCGTCGAAGCGCACGTTGATGGTCTGATCGAGGATGGTTGCCGAGCCTTGTTCGGCGCGCTGCGTCGTGCCGCCGTAGCCGGTCACCTTGCAGAACAGCGCGTAGAGCGGCACCGATGCGTAGGCTGCGCCGACCATGCCGAAGGCGAAGGCGAGGCAGCTGAAGGCGATAATGCGCGCGCGGCGCCCGGACCGTGGGTTCGGCGTGTGAGAGGTCGGTGCGTCCATGGGGTCAGACCGCTCCCATCTTGATCAGCGTCACGACGTAGAACATCACCACCATCGCGACGAGCGTCACGCCGATGGCGATCGAGCGACGGCGCTGCGCGCGGCTCTCGGCAGTGGTCAGGCGGATGCGCTCGTTCTCGGGCTCAGAAACCATGAAGACCAAATCCACGCGCGAGGACGATATCCGCCAAGAGCAGGGCGAAGATGGCGAAGAGATAGACGATCGAGAAGCCGAACAGCTTCTTGGCGGGGATCATCGCCGCGTCGTTGTCGGGCATGCCGAGCACGCGGTAGGCGAGCCGGACGAAGTTGGCGCCCAGGAGCAACGAGATCGCTCCGTAGACCGGTCCGGCAAAGCCCAGGACGAAGGGCAGGACGCCGACGGGCGCCAGAAACAGGGAATACGCGAAGATATGGCGACGGGTCGAGCGCTCGCCCGCGACGTTGGGCAGCATCGGAATGCCCGCCGCGCCATAGTCCTTCATCTTGAACATGGCCAGCGCCCAGAAATGCGGCGGCGTCCAGAGGAAGATGATCAGGAACAGGACGAAGCTCTCGAGCGAGACGTTCCCCGTCACCGCCGACCATGCGACCATCGGCGGAAAGGCGCCGGCGGCGCCGCCGATGACGATGTTCTGCACGGTTCGGCGCTTCAGGCCCATCGTGTAGAATACAGCGTAGAAGGCAATGGTGAAGGCAAGGAACGATGCTGCGAACCAGTTCGCAGCAAGGCCGAGCAGGAGCACCGAAAAGATCGAGAGCGAAAGGCCGAAGGCCAGGGCGCTGCCGGGCGAAACGCGGCCGGCCGGCACGGGACGCTGCGCGGTCCGTTTCATCACGCGGTCGATGTCGGCATCGTACCACATGTTGAGCGCGCCCGATCCGCCGGCTCCCAGCGCGATGGCGAAGAGCGAGACGACGGCCAGCACGGGATGGACATGGCCCGGAGCCGCCAGGAAACCGGTCACCGCCGTCAGCACGACGAGCGACATGACGCGTGGCTTCAGGAGCGCCAGATAGTCGGAGGGTTCGGCGAGACTGATGGTCGGGCGATCCTGGTCAATCGCGGAAACGTCGATGGCCGTCATGGCGCGTCCTCGTTCAGGAGGTTCCGTGCGACGCTTCACGGTCGCTGGCGGAACGGGATCCGGTCCGGGGATGCATCCTCGAACGGAACGATCCCGGCCGGAGCCGGGATCGGGTGCTTGGAAGGCCGACGCTCAGCGGATGCGCGGAAGCTCTTCCCACTGGTGGAACGGCGGCGGAGACGAGAGCTGCCATTCGAGGGTCGTGGCGCCTGCACCCCAGGGATTGGCACCTGCCAACCGCTTCTTCGCGAACGCCTCGTAGACGCCGTAGAGGAAGACGAGGACAGCGACGCCCGAGATGTAGGAGCCGATTGAGGACACGTAGTTCCAGCCTGCAAACGCATCGGGATAGTCGACGTAGCGACGGGGCATACCGGCGGCGCCGAGGAAATGCTGCGGGAAGAATACGAGGTTCACGCCGACGAAGGTCATGTAGAAATGAACCTTGCCGATCGTCTCGTTGTACATGTAGCCGCTCATCTTGGGGAACCAGTAGTACCAGCCCGCGAAGATGGCGAAGACCGCACCGAGCGACAGCACGTAATGGAAGTGGGCGACGACGTAGTAGGTGTCGTGGAGCACGCGATCCATGCCGGCATTGGCGAGCTTTACGCCCGTGACGCCTCCGACGGTGAACAGGAAGATGAAGCCGATCGCCCAGAGCATCGGCGTCGCGAAGCGGATCGAGCCGCCCCACATCGTCGCGATCCAGGAGAAGATCTTGATGCCTGTCGGCACCGCGATCACCATCGTCGCGAAGACGAAGTAACGCTGCGTGTTGAGAGAGATGCCCGTCGTGTACATATGGTGCGCCCACACGACGAAGCCGACGACGCCGATGGCGACCATGGCGTAGGCCATGCCGAGATAGCCGAAGACGGGCTTCTTCGAGAAGGTCGAGATGACGTGGCTGACGATGCCGAAGGCCGGCAGGATCAGGATGTAGACCTCGGGATGACCGAAGAACCAGAAGAGGTGCTGGTAGAGGATCGGATCACCACCGCCCTCGGGCGCGAAGAAGGTGGTGCCGAAATTGCGGTCGGTCAGAAGCATGGTGATCGCGCCGGCGAGGACCGGGAGCGACAGAAGCAGGAGGAAGGCGGTCACGAGCACCGACCAGGCGAAGAGCGGCATCTTGTGCAGCGTCATGCCGGGAGCACGCATGTTGAGGATGGTGGTGATGAAGTTGATCGCGCCGAGGATCGACGAGGCGCCCGCGATGTGAAGGCCGAAGATCGCGAGATCGACCGCCGGGCCGGGATGGCCCATGACGGAGAGCGGAGGATACATGGTCCAGCCCGTGCCCGCGCCGTTCGTGCCGGGCGCTCCCTCGACGAACATCGACAGGATCAGCAGCAGGAAGGCCGGCACGATGAGCCAGAACGAAATGTTGTTCAGGCGCGGAAAGGCCATGTCCGGCGCGCCGATCATGATCGGGATCATCCAGTTGGCGAAGCCGCCGATGAGCGCGGGCATCACCATGAAGAAGATCATGATCAGGCCGTGGCCCGTCGTGAAGACGTTGTAGACCTGCGGATTGCCGAAGATCTGCAGGCCGGGCTCCTGAAGCTCGGCGCGCATCGCGATCGAAAGAGCACCGCCGACGATTCCCGCGAAGATCGCGAAAATCAGGTAAAGGGTGCCGATGTCCTTGTGGTTGGTCGAATAAACCCAGCGCGTCCAGCCTGTCGGCTTGTGGTCGTGGGCATCATGGGCGGCGGCGTGAGCCATTTTTCAGTGTCCCCCGGGAACGAGCGCTATCAGCGCGCGGCCACGACCGAAGTCGCGGAGGCGATTTCGGCGGTGAGCTGGGCGTTGGCATTTTCGACATTGGTGGCGGCCGCTGCGAGCCAAGCCTGGAACTGCTCCTGGCTGACGACGCGCACGCCGATCGGCATGTTGTAGTGGCTGGTGCCGCAAAGCTCCGAGCACTGACCGTAGAAGATGCCCTCGCGGTTTGCCTCGAACCAGTATTCGTTCAGGCGACCGGGGACCGCATCGACCTTCACGCCGAGAGAGGGCATGGCGAAGGAGTGGATCACGTCGCCGCCGGTGGAGAGCAGGCGGATGACGGTGTTGACCGGGATGACCATCTCGTTGTCGACGGCCAGAAGGCGGGGATAGACCGCCATGTCCGCTTTGCCAGCGGCACCCCGCGCGTCTTCGCCGAGCGGGTAGGACAGGAACGACACGGGCTGGGCCGCGGGATCGGCTGGGTTCGCCGCAGTACCCGCTACCGCCGAGGACGCAGCGGCGTCGGTCTGCGCCGGCTGGTACTCATAGCCCCAGTACCACTGGTAGCCCGTCGCCTTCACCGTCAGTTCCGGCTCACGCGGCGGATTGTACTGCGCGGTGAGGAGCTGGAAGGACGGGATCGCGAGGCAGAGCAGAATCAGCACCGGCGCCAGCGTCCACACGACCTCGATGATCGTGTTGTGGCTGGTGCGCGAGGGCGTCGCATTGCGCTTCTCGTTGTAGCGGAACGCCACCCAGGCCAGAAGACCGGCAACGAAGATCACGATCGGGACGATGAACCACAAGGTGTAGTTGCTGAACCAGTGGATCTGCGCTTCGATGGGCGAAAGCGCTTCCTGCAGGTTCACCTGCCAGGGATGCGGCTGGCCTGGGTGCAGGACCGCATCCTGCGCGGAGGCGGCGATGGACGAACCGGCGAGCGCGACCGCGGCAAGTGATGTTCTCTTCACGAATTCTCTCCCTCGTGGAAGGACATGATCCAGGGTGCCGGACCACCGGCGGCGAGTTCGATACGGGAGCGATTCCGCTCGCACACTCGAATGCCGCTAATGTGCAGGTACTGCGGTCGCTTCAACCACGAAACCGCCGCCTTCGCAACACGAGCGGGCCATAGGCGCTTGCGACATAATGCGATCGTTGCATCCTTGTCCCTGCACCCCGGGGACGCGGCGCCCGTGCCGCCCGCGCATGTCTCGACGCGGCGGTGCCGAATGATTTAACCTTTCGTTTGCCATAAGGCGTCGAATCCCTTTCGGCGTTTCCTCGGGAAGTCTCCATGAAAACCCTCCTCGCCCCCGCGGCGGCCGTTCTTTTCTTTCTTTCGCCGCTGGCGGCTCTCGCCCAGACGGGAACGGTCAAGTCGCAGCACGGCGCCTGGGCCGTGGTCTGCGACCAACCAGCGGGCGCGGCGGGCGAGCAGTGCGCTCTGCTGCAGAACGTCGTCGCCGAGGACCGGCCGGAGGTCGGCCTCTCGGTTCTCGCGTTGAAGACCGCCGACGGCAAGGCGCAGATCCTGCGCGTGCTGGCGCCTCTCGGCATCCTCCTGCCCAACGGGCTCGGCCTCTATGTCGACGGCAAGGATATCGGCCGGGCGCAGTTCGTACGCTGCTTCGAGGACGGCTGCTACGCGGAGGTGATTCTGGAGGACAATCTCCGGCAGACCCTTTCGACGGGAAAGTCGGCGACGTTCATCGTCTTCCAGACCCCGGAAGAGGGCATCGGCATCCCCGTCGATCTCAACGGCTTCGCGGAAGGCTTCACCGCCCTCCCCTGACGGGAGACGAACGCGCCGCGCGCCGCCGCCGATCGAATCGGGACGTCGGGTCCGTGACAGAGGGCGCGTCCGCGCCTATCTGGAGCGTCTTGCATCGCGTTTGGAGCAGACGATGGCCCTTTCCCTGATCGACCGGTTCGACCTGTCGCGCGCCGAGATCGAAGCGATCGTCTCGCAGACGCTGGCCGGCGCAGACGACGGTGAACTCTTCCTTGAATATCGCGAGCAGGAATCGCTTGTCTTCGACAATGGCCGCCTGAAGGCCGGCGACTTCTCGACCGACCAGGGTTTCGGCCTGCGCTGCGTGGCCGGCGAGGCCATCGGCTTCGCCCATGCGGGCGACCTGTCTGGGGCTGCCCTCAAGCGCGCGGCCGATGCCGTCAGCGCGGTGCGCACCGGCTATAGTGGCGAGCGCGCCGAGGGGCCGCGCGGCACGAATGCCCGCCTCTACAGCGACGAGAACCCGATCCCGGCACCGGGTTTTGCCGAAAAGGTCAAGCTGCTTCAGAAGATCGACAGCTATCTTCGCGAGAAGGACGAAGCCGTGCGGCAGGTCAGCGTCTCGCTGGCGACGCAGTGGCAGGTGGTGGAGATCCTGCGCGCCGACGGGCGGCTGGTGCAGGACGTTCGTCCGCTCGTGCGGCTGAACGTATCTGTGGTGGCGGGAGAAGGCGACCGGCAGGAGACCGGCACCTCGGGCGCTGGCGGGCGCACGGGCTTCGGCGGCTTCGTCGTCGCCGAGCGCTGGCAGGATCTGGCCGACGAAGCCCTGCGGCAGGCACGGGTCAATCTCGAAGCCGTTGCGGCACCGGCGGGCACGTTCGACATCGTGCTGGGATCGGGTTGGCCAGGCGTCATGTTGCACGAGGCGGTCGGCCACGGGCTCGAAGGCGACTTTAACCGCAAGAAGACCTCCGCCTTCTCGGGCCTTCTCGGCACGCAAGTCGCTGCCCGCGGCGTAACCGTCGTCGACGACGGCACGATCGCAGAGCGTCGGGGCTCGCTGACGATCGACGACGAGGGCTCGCCGACCAACCGCACCGTGCTCATCGAGGACGGCAAGCTCGTCAACTACATGCAGGACCGACAGAACGCCCGGCTGATGGGCATGGAGGCGACCGGCAACGGGCGGCGCCAGTCCTATGCGCACGCGCCGATGCCGCGAATGACCAACACGATGATGCTGAACGGCGATCGCACGCCCGAGGAGATCATCACCTCGGTGAAGGACGGCGTCTATGCCGTGTCCTTCGGCGGTGGACAGGTGGACATCACGTCCGGCAAGTTCGTCTTCGGCTGCACCGAGGCCTACCGGATCCGCAACGGCGTCGTCAGCGAGCCGCTCAAGGGGGCCATGCTCATCGGCAACGGTCCCGACGCGATGCACCGCGTCTCGATGATCGGCAACGACGCCAAGCTCGATACCGGTATCGGCAATTGCGGCAAGGCGGGGCAGTGGGTTCCCGTCGGCGTTGGCCAGCCGCACCTGCGGATGGACCAGATGACGGTGGGCGGCACCGAGGCTTAGAGGTCTCGACGCCAGAGCCCGGCGAAGTGATCGTCGGGCTCTGGGGGTATGCGATCAGGGATAGAGACGGCTGGCGCTCCAGCCGCTCTCGTCCGCCTCGTCGCGAACGAGACGGAACCGGTCGTGGAGGCGGAACGCGCCGTCGTGCCAGAACTCGATCTCGCTCGGCACCACACGCAAGCCCGACCAGTGCGGCGGGCGCGGGATCGGCTCATCACCATACTGTGCTTCGAGCTCCGCGACGCGCGCTTCCAGCGTCGCGCGATCGGCGAGCGGGCGCGACTGCTGCGAGGCCCAGGCGCCGAGTCGGCTGACCCGCGCGCGGCTGGCGTAGTAGGCGTCGGCCTCGTCCGCGGACACTTCCTCGACCGTGCCGCGCACCCGCACCTGCCGATGCAGGGACTTCCAGTGAAAGTTCAGCGCGGCCTTGCGGCTGGCGAGGATCTCCTCCCCTTTTCGGCTCTCGAAATTCGTGTAGAACACGAAGCCACGGGCATCCAGGCCCTTGAGAAGGACCACCCGGACATCGGGCAGCCCGTCGCGATCCACGGTAGCCAGAGCCATCGCATTGGGATCGTTCGGCTCGGCGGCCTCGGCTTCGCGCAGCCAGATCCCGAACGCCTCGAACGGGTCGGCCGGCAGCTGGATTTCACCGAACGTTAAGGTTGTCTTGCCCATTATCGCCTCGAATTCCGATTTCCGTCCCCCGCTTCCTAAGACCGAACGCAGCGGACGGCAAAGTCTAAAGGACGCGATGACCCGGGCATCCCTGACCGTTCTGACGCTTGCGCTGCTTCTGCCGCTCGCCGCCGGATGCACGGTGATGAACGGTGCCGCGCTCGACGACGCCGCGGTCGATCATTCGATCCAGACGGCCTCCATCGCACCGGCAGATCCGGCCGCAGCCGAGACCATCTCCGACAGCCGAACCGTGCGCAACGCGGTGTCTGCAGCCAAGATCGAGACGATCGAGGCCGCTCCCCTCGCCTGGTCGAACGCCGAGACGGGCACGAGCGGCACGATCAGCGCCATCACCGAGGTGCGCGCCGGCGACGAGATCTGCCGGACCTTCCGCACCTCGCGCCAGCGCTTCGACGGCGTGGCGCTCTACGACGGCGAGGCCTGCACGCGCGGCCAGGGCGAATGGACGCTGACGCGCTTTTCCGAGGGCGGCTGATCCAAGAGCGGCGCGCCGGACGCGCCTCGTGACGGTGGGGACTTCAATTCGCGCGGCGTTCTCGCCATATAAGCGCCGGGTCGCGTGTCGTCGCGGCCCGAACTTCGTCCACCGGCGGGAGACTTGGCTTTTCCCGAACTTCCAGGATCCAGCGCCCTATGCGTGACCCCTATACCGTTCTCGGCGTCGGCAAGACCGCCAGCGAGGCGGAGATCAAGTCCGCTTTCCGCAAGCTCGCCAAGAAGTATCATCCGGACTCCAACTCCACCGATGCCAGCGCGGGGGCGCGCTTCAACGAAGCTAACCAGGCCTACGAAATCCTCGGCGAGAAGGAGAAGCGCGAGAAGTTCGACCGCGGCGAGATCGATGCCGAAGGCAAGCCGAAATTCTCGGGCTTTTCCGGCTTCGGGGGCGGGGGTGGCGGCGAAAGCCCGTTCGGCGGCGGGCGCGGCACCGGCGGCGGCTTCGATTTCCGCAACACCGGCGGTGGCGGCGGTGCGCAGGACTTCCCCGGCAGCGAGGGTCTGTTTTCCGACTTCTTCGATCAGGCGTTCGGCGGCAGCAAGCGAGCGGGCGCCCGCAACGGCGCCGGTGGGTTCACCGCCGCGCGCAACGCCTCCACGAAGGGCGAGGACATCAAGGCGACGCTTCGGGTCCGGCTCGAGGACATCGTCTCGGACGACAAGGTCGAGGCGGTGTTTCCGAACGGCAAGCGTCTGGCGATTCGCCTGCCCGAGGGCGTCGAGGACGGCCAGACGATCCGTTTGCGCGGACAGGGCCAGCCGGCGGTCTTCAACGGCGGACCGGCGGGCGACGCGCTGGTGACGATTTCCTTTGCCGACCACATGCGTTTCAGCGTCCAGGACCGCGACCTTTTCGCCGAACAGTCGATCGCGCTGGGCGATGCTGTCTTAGGCGGGCGCATCACCATCGAGACGCTCGACGGCAAGGTGGCGACGAAGGTGCAGCCCTGGACGAATTCGGGGCGCACGCTGCGATTGAAGGGCAAGGGCCTGACCCGCAAGGACGGCACTCGCGGCGACATCCTCGTCACCCTGTCGATCGTCCTGCCCGCCGAGTCCGATCCCGAATTGGTCGCCCTGTTCGAAAAGCGTCGCGACGCCGCGCTCTGACACGCCCCGCGGGAGGCGTAGCTCCCCGCCGTTCACAGGCTGCGTCGGCGCCGTGCTTGCTGGCATCCCCGGCCTATGCCATACCGCCGCCGCATCGAGACGTTGCGTGAAGCGAGTGGAAGGAGACCCGGCATGGTGGAATCGGTCGGCCTGATGAAGGGCAAGCGCGGTCTCATCATGGGCGTGGCGAACAATCGCTCGATCGCCTACGGGATCGCCAAGGCGCTGGCGGATCAGGGCGCGGAGATCGCGCTGACCTATCAGGGCGATGCGCTGCGCAAGCGCGTCGAACCGCTTGCCGCTGAACTCGGCGCCTTCGTCTGTGGCCATTGCGACGTCGGCGACGCCGCCACGATCGACTCCTGCTTCCAGGCGATCGAGGAGAGGTGGGGCAAGATCGACTTCCTCGTCCACGCCATCGGCTTCTCCGACAAGGATGAGTTGACCGGACGCTACGTCGACACGTCCGAGAGCAACTTCACCAAGACGATGCTGATCTCGGTCTACTCCTTCACGGCCGTCGCCCAGCGCGCCGAGAAGCTGATGACCGATGGCGGCTCGATGCTGACGCTGACCTATTACGGCGCCGAAAAGGTGATGCCCAACTACAACGTGATGGGTGTCGCCAAGGCCGCGCTCGAGGCGAGCGTCAAGTATCTGGCGGTCGATCTCGGCCCAAAGAACATCCGTGTCAACGCGATCTCGGCCGGCCCGATCAAGACGCTGGCCGCGTCCGGCATCGGCGACTTCCGCTACATCCTCAAGTGGAACGAATACAACGCGCCGCTGCGCCGCACCGTGACGATCGAGGAGGTCGGCGACGTCGGCCTCTACCTCCTCTCGAACCTGTCGCGCTCGGTGACCGGCGAGATCCATCATGCCGATTCCGGCTACCATGTCGTCGGCATGAAGGCTGTGGACGCGCCCGACATCTCGGTCGTCAAGGACTGAGATGCCGGTCTTCGACGCGGCGAGCATGCCCCTCCTGTACCTTTGCCGCCACGGCCAGACCGACTGGAACGCCGCTGGCCTGCTGCAGGGCCAGAGCGACATCCCGCTGAACTCGCTCGGGCGGGCGCAGGCCAAGCGCAACGGGCGTTACCTGCGCAACGTCCTCGGCGCTTCGGCGAGCGATTTCCAGTTTCTCTCCAGTCCGATGGACCGGGCGATGGAGACGATGAGGATCGTGCGCCGCGAGCTCGGGCTCGATCCAGACGACTTCGAGACGGACGAGCGCCTCAAGGAAATCCATTTCGGCGACTGGCAGGGCTTCACGCTCAGCCAGATCGGCGAACGCGAGCCGGACGGTCTGGCGCTGCGCAAACGCGACAAGTGGAATTTCGTGCCGCCGGGCGACGGCGCGGAGAATTACGAGCAGCTGGCCGACCGGGTCGCGCCGGTCATCGAGGGCCTGACGCGCCCCGCCATCGTGACCGCGCATGGCGGCATCACCCGCGCCTTCCTGCGGCGCTTCGCAGGCGTCTCCGCGCGAGAGGCGGCGCAGGCCGACATCTTCCAGGACCGCATCCTGCGGTTCGATGCCGGCGTCACCGCCTGGGTGTGATCACTCGGCGGGTTCGTAGAGCATATGGACCTGCATTCCCGGCTTCACGGACGCATAGTCGAAACCGGTCGGCAGCCGGTAGATCGTTCCGTCGGTGAGCTTCAGGGACGCGCTGTCGCGATCGATCCCCTCGACCACGCCGCCGGTCTCTTCCGCGACCGCGGGGATCGATATCGAGACCGTGAGGAAGGAACACGCGAAGAAGGCGACGACTCGTCTCGTCATGGGCAACCCCCGTTCTGCACTGCGACGTCTGGCAAAGCCGACGACGCATATGTCTGCACCGATGAAGTTGGACGGGCGATTGTGGTTTTTTGCGCGTCGCAACAGCCGATGCCCGTCCTTTTCACCGATGGGTTTGACCTTCATGGTCGCCAACTCGTAAACCCGCGCTCTGCCCTCCGATCGGACCGCCGCCATGTCGCATAATAGTTTCGGCCATCTCTTCCGCGTCACCACCTGGGGCGAGAGCCATGGTCCGGCCATCGGCTGCGTCGTCGACGGGACGCCGCCGGGCACCGTCCTGTCGGAGGCGATGATCCAGCATTTCCTCAACGAGCGCCGCCCCGGCCAGTCGCGCTACACGACGCAGCGCCAGGAGCCCGACGAGGTTCGCATCCTCTCGGGCACCATGCCCGGCGAGCGCGAGGGCGAGGTGGTG
This sequence comes from Aureimonas sp. AU12, assembly GCF_001463705.1. Classification (GTDB taxonomy): domain Bacteria; phylum Pseudomonadota; class Alphaproteobacteria; order Rhizobiales; family Rhizobiaceae; genus Aureimonas. The sequence goes on from NZ_BBWH01000004.1 coordinate 95,933, forward strand.
GCGACGGGAACGCCGATCGCACTGGAGATCCAGAACGTCGACCAGCGCTCGAAGGACTATTCCGAGATCGCCCGGCGCTACCGCCCGGGCCATGCCGACATCACCTACGACATGAAGTACGGCGTGCGCGACTATCGCGGCGGTGGTCGGTCCTCGGCGCGCGAGACCGCGACCCGCGTCGCCGCCGGTGCCATCGCGCGGCAGGTGGTGCCCGGCCTCGTCGTGCGTGGCGCGCTCGTCCAGATCGGCAGCATCGCCATCGACCGCTCGCGCTTCGACTGGGAGGAGACCCGACGCAACCCGTTCTTCTGCCCCGATGCCGTGACGGCCGAGCGCTGGGCGGAGCTTCTCGACGGCGTGCGCAAGAGCGGTTCCTCGATCGGCGCGGTGGTGGAGATCGTCGCCGAGGGTGTCCCCGCCGGGCTCGGGGCCCCGCTCTACGGCAAGCTCGACGCCGACATCGCTGCCGGGCTCATGTCGATCAACGCGGTCAAGGGCGTTGAAATCGGCGACGGGTTCCTCTCCGCGACGCTGTCGGGCGAAGAGAATGCCGACGAGATCCGCATGGGGAACGACGGCGCGCCGCAGTTCCTGACGAACCATGCCGGCGGCATTCTCGGCGGCATCGCCACCGGCCAGCCCGTGGTGGCGCGCTTCGCGGTGAAGCCGACGTCCTCAATTCTGACGCCGCAGCGCTCGGTGGATGCGGACGGGCGGGAGGTCGACGTGATGACGAAGGGGCGGCACGACCCCTGCGTCGGCATCCGCGCCGTGCCGATCGGCGAGGCGATGGTGGCCTGCGCGGTGGCGGATCACTATCTGCGCCATCGCGGCCAGACCGGTCGAAGCTGACTTCGCCTCACGAGCGGATCTCGCTCACATCCCTCCCCCGACTGGGCGACCCCACTCCATGATGACGCGCCTCTATCATCACCCGATCTTCGCCGAGCACCTGACCGGCCCCGGTCATCCCGAGCGGCCCGAGCGCATGGCGGCGGTGGCCGGCGCGCTGGAGGCGGAGGCCTTCCAGAACCTCGACCGGGTGCTGGCGAGCGAGGGATCGCTCGAGGACGTCTATCGCTGCCATCCGCAGGACTATGTCCGCAAGATCGCGCGCACCACGCCCGAGGACGGGCTCGCCCGGATCGACGGCGACACGGTGGTCAGCCCCAAGAGCTTCGCCGCCGCCCTCCATGCGGTGGGTGCGGCCTGCGCGGCGGTGGACGACGTCGTCAACGGAGCGGCGCGCAACGTCTTCGTCGCCTCCCGCCCGCCCGGCCACCATGCCGAGCGCGACACGGCGATGGGCTTCTGCCTCTTCAACCAGGCCGCCATCGCCGCACGCCATGCGCAGGCCGTCCACGGTCTGGAGCGGATCGCGATCGTCGACTGGGACGTCCATCACGGCAACGGCACGCAGGACATCGTCTGGTCCGACCCGTCGATCCTCTACGTCTCGACCCACCAGATGCCGCTCTATCCCGGCACCGGCGCGCGAACCGAGACGGGCGCCGGCAACGTCGTCAACGTGCCGCTGCGCGAAGACGACGGCACCGACGAGTTCCGCCTCGCCTTCCGCGAGGCCGTACTGCCGCCGCTCGAAGCGTTCCGGCCGGACCTCGTCATCATTTCCGCCGGATTCGACGCCCATCACCGCGATCCGCTGGGCGGGCTGAACCTGACGGAGGCCGACTTCGACTGGGCCACCGGGCAGCTTCTCGACGTCGCCTCCCGTCATTCGAGCGACCGTTTGGTCAGCCTCCTCGAAGGCGGATACGATCTTCAGGGCCTCGGGCAGTCCGTCGCCGCCCACGTCAAGCGCCTGATGGTCGGCTGACCGACCCGACGTGCAAGGAGACACCATGTCCGACACCGCGATGGCCCTTCCGGCCGACGATTCCGACATCAAGCGCATGAGTTTCGAGGAGGCGCTGGCTTCGCTCGAGCGCATCGTCTCCGATCTCGAGCGCGGAGACGTGCAGCTCGAACATTCGATCCGCATCTACGAGCGGGGCGAGAAGCTGAAGAGCCATTGCGATCGCTTGCTCTCGGCCGCCGAGGACAAGGTCGAGAAGATCAAGCTGTCGCGGGCCGGCAAGCCGACCGGGACGGAGCCGCTCGATCCCGCCTGAGACGGCACTTCGCCGCGCCGCGCTCGCGCGGCCTGCGATGGACAAGCCCACCCGAAATCGATCTAAGACCGTCTCGCGCTGGTGGTGTACCCACCGTTTGCGCGCCCCGCATGGTCCCGCAGGAGCCCGTCCTTGTCGTCAGTCCCGTCCACGCCGCTCCTCGATCGCATCGCCTCGCCCGAGGACCTGCGGCGTCTTGCCGAAGCGGATCTGCGGCAGGTGGCGGACGAGCTGCGCCTCGATCTCGTCGACGCGGTGTCGCGCACCGGCGGGCATCTGGGCGCCGGGCTCGGCGTGGTGGAACTCACCGTCGCGATTCATGCCGTGTTCGACACGCCGCGCGACCGGCTGATCTGGGACGTCGGCCATCAGGCCTATCCCCACAAGATCCTCACCGGACGGCGCGACGCGATGCGCACCGTGCGCCAGGAAAACGGGCTGTCCGGCTTCGCCAAGCGCACGGAGAGCGAGTACGATCCGTTCGGCGCCGGCCACTCCTCGACCTCGATCTCCGCCGGCCTCGGCATGGCGGTGGCGAGCGAGTTGTCGGGCAAGGCCAATCACGTGATCGCGGTGATCGGCGACGGCGCGATGTCGGCCGGCATGGCCTACGAGGCGATGAACAATGCCGGCACGCTCGACGCGCGCCTGATCGTCATCCTCAACGACAACGACATGTCGATCGCGCCGCCGGTCGGCGCCATGTCGGCCTATCTGGCGCGCCTCGTCTCCGGCAAGACCTATCGATCCTTCCGCGACCGCGCCAAGGCCGTGACGCGTCGGCTGCCGGACTTCATGCGGGAAGGCGCCCGCCGGACGGAAGAGTACACGCGCGGCTTCTTCACCGGCGGCACGATGTTCGAGGAGCTCGGCTTCTACTATGTCGGGCCGATCGACGGCCACGATCTCGAGCATCTCCTGCCGGTCCTCAAGAACGTGCGCGACACCGGCGACGGGCCGGTGCTCGTGCATGTCGTAACGAAGAAGGGCAAGGGCTACGGCCCCGCCGAGGCCAGTGCCGACAAGTATCACGGCGTCTCGAAATTCGACGTGGTGACGGGCACGCAGGCCAAGGCCAAATCCAACGCCCCGAGCTACACCAAGGTCTTTGCCGAAACGCTGGTGCAGGAAGCGCGCGACGACGAGAAGATCGTCGCGATCAACGCCGCCATGCCAGACGGCACCGGGCTCGACCTCTTCGGCGAGGCGTACCCGACGCGCACGTTCGACGTCGGCATCGCCGAACAGCATGCCGTGACCTTCGCGGCCGGGCTGGCCAGCGAGGGCTACAAGCCCTTCGTCGCCATCTACTCGACCTTCCTGCAGCGCGCCTACGACCAGATCGTCCATGATGTGGCGATCCAGCACCTGCCCGTGCGCTTCGCCATCGACCGCGCCGGCTTCGTCGGCGCCGATGGGCCGACCCATGCGGGGTCCTTCGACACCGGCTTCCTCTGTCCGCTGCCGGGCATGGTGGTGATGGCAGCGGCGGACGAGGCCGAGCTGCGCCACATGGTGCGCACCGCCGTCGTCTACGACGACGGGCCGATTTCGTTCCGCTATCCGCGCGGGAACGGCACGGGCATCGATCTGCCCGAACGCGGCAAGGCGCTGGAGATCGGACGCGGACGCATCGTCAAAGAGGGCACGAAGGCGGCGATTCTCTCCTTCGGCGCGCGTCTCGCCGATGCCATGGCAGCCGCGGAGGATCTCGAAGGTTTCGGCCTTTCGACGACGGTGGCCGACGCGCGCTTTGCCAAGCCGCTCGACACCGACCTCGTTCGCCGCCTCGCGCAGAACCACGAAGTGCTCGTGCTGCTGGAGGAAGGCGCGTCCGGGGGCTTCGCCGCGCAGGTGCTGGAACATTGCGCCCGGCATGGGCTGCTCGACCATGGCCTGAAGATCCGCCCGATGACGATGCCCGACCGGTTCGTCGATCATGCGGCGCCCGACGCGATGCTGCGCCAGTCGGGCCTCGACCGCGCCGGCATCGTCGAGACCGTATTCCACGCGCTCGGCGACAGCGCCAAGCGCGTGCTGCAGGCGTGAAGCCGCCGGTTCTCCCCCGAGCGCGCCGAGTTTAGAATCGCTTGAAGTCTTGCCATTTGGGCGACGGGGCCGCATGACCTGTCGCCATGGCCTCCACTGAAGAACAACATCTGTCGCGCGTGCGGCTCGATATCCTCGTGAGCGATCGCGGGCTGGCCGCGAGCCGCGCCCGTGCCCGCGACGCGATCCTGCGCGGACATGTGCGCGTCGACGGGCTCGTCGTCACCAAGCCCAGCCTCAACGTGCCGCCCGAAAGCGAGATCGTGCTGGACGATCCCGCCGCCGACTACGTGTCGCGCGCCGGGCTGAAGCTGGAAGCCGCGCTCGACGCGTTCGGGATCGACGTCGCGGGCCGGATCGCGCTCGACGTCGGCGCTTCCACCGGCGGCTTTACCGAAGTCCTGCTGCGGCGGGGCATCGAGCACGTGGTGGCGATCGATGTCGGCCATGGGCAGATCCACCCGCGTATCCGCGCCGACGAGCGGGTGACGGTGATCGAGGGCCTGAACGCGCGTGATCTCGACGAAGACGACCTCGAGGGGCACCGCTTCGATCTTCTCGTCTGCGACGTGTCCTTCATCTCGATGAAGCTGGCGCTGCCACCGGCTCTCGAACTCGCCGAACCCGGCGCAGACGGCGTCTTCCTCATCAAGCCGCAGTTCGAGGCCGGCAAGGATGCCATCGCCAAGAACGGCCTGCTGCGCGATCCCGACAGCGCGCCGGGTATCGCCGAGGATCTGGCGAGCTGGCTGGCCTCGCAACCGGACTGGACTTCGCGGGCGCCGATCCCCTCGCCGATCGAAGGCGGCGACGGCAACAAGGAGTTTCTCATGGCGGGCGCCAAATCGTGAGCGAACGTCTGGTCATCGACGCGCTCGGCGCCAAGGGCGACGGCATCGGGCGCGGTGCCAACGGAATGGCATTCGTGCCCTTCGCGCTTCCCGGCGAAATCCTGAGGGTGGAGCGCGAGGGCAATCGCGCCGAGATCGTCGACATCGAAGTTCCGTCGACCGAGCGACGCGAACCACCCTGTCCGCATTTCGGCGCCTGCGGCGGCTGCGACCTGCAGCATGCCAGCGAAGAGCTGTACCGAGCCTTCAAGCGCGACGTCGTTGTGGAAGCCTTCCGGCGCGAGGGCGTCGAGGCCGAGATCGGCGAACTCGTGCCCTGCCCGCCGGCCTCGCGGCGCCGCGCAGTCTTCTCGGCCGTGCGCGCCGACACGCGCATCCTGTTCGGTTTTCACGAGGCGGCGAGCAACCGAATTTCCGAGATCGACACCTGTCTCGTGGCGACGCCGCAGATCGTCAAGCGCCTCGCCTTCTTCAAGAAGCTCGCCGCGCTCCTCATCGACCGCAAGCGCGAACTGCGCATGACCGTCACCGAGACGCTGTCGGGCCTCGACATTTCGGTCGATGATGCCGCCAAGCTGACGCCGGCGCTGCGCCAGGCGGCCGTGAAGCTGGCGCTCGATCCGGCCATCGCCCGCCTGTCGGTATCCGGCGAGACGATCGTCGAGGCGCGCCCGCCGCAGATCACCATCGACGGTCTGCCGGTGCTGCTGCCGCCGGGCGCCTTCCTTCAGGCGGTGGCCTCCGCCGAAGACGCGATGGCACGCGTGGCGCTCGGGCATCTCGCCGGGCTGAAGACGGTCGCCGACCTCTTCTGCGGCGTTGGCGCCTTCGCGTTGCGGATGGCGCGCACGCAGGCCGTCCATGCCGTCGAATTTGACGCGCCGGCTCTCGCCGCGCTCGATCAGGCCCGGCGCGGGGTCGCGGGCCTGAAGCCCGTAACACTGGAGCGGCGCGATCTCATGCGTCGCCCGGTGACGGCCAAGGAACTCGAGAAGTTCGCGGGCGTGCTCTTCGATCCGCCGCGTGCCGGCGCCGAAGCGCAGTGCCACGAACTGGCGAAGTCGAAGGTCCGGCGCATCGCCGCCGTCTCCTGCAACCCGACGACGCTGGCGCGCGACGCCGCCATCCTCGTCGCCGGTGGCTACAGGCTGATCTCGGTCACGCCGATCGACCAGTTCCTCTGGTCCCACCATGTCGAGGCGGTGGCACTCTTCGAGCGCTGATCGCGATCCTTCCTTCGCTGCCCATTTGGCCTAGGGCCGGCGGCTAAGAACCAGCCGGCGACGCGAGATCCGAACCGATGATCGACACCATCACCGGCTTTCTGCAAAGCTACGGCTACGTCGTCATCTTCGTGTCGATCTTTCTGGAATCGACCGGCCTGCCCTTTCCCGGCGAAAGCATCCTCATCGCCGCCGGCATCATGGCGGGCCATGGCGAGTTGAACGTCTGGGGGGTCGTCGGCGCATCCTTCGTCGGCGGCACGATGGGCGACAATCTCGGCTATTATCTCGGCCATCGGTTCGGGCGACGCTTCGCGGATCGCTATGGCGCGAAGTTCGGTCTGACGCCCGAGAAGTTCGCCTATGTCGAGGACCGGTTCCGCAAGGTCGGCCCGCCGATCGTACTCGTCGCCCGCTTCATCCTGGTGCTACGCCAAGTCTGCGGATTCGCGGCGGGCACGCTGCGCTTTCCCTGGTGGGAGTTCCTGCTCTTCAACGCGCTCGGCGCCGCGCTCTGGTCCGCCGCCTACGGCTTCGGCGCGTTCATCCTCGGCGACCGCATCGACACCTATCTCCACGGCAGCCCATGGGCCTATGCGGCGATCGCCGTGGTCTTCCTGGGGCTGACGGCGACGACGCTGCTTGGCTTCCGCAAGCGCCTGCGCCAGCAGCGCGAGGCCGCTTCGCAACCGCAAGCGGCCCTGTCAGCTCCGGCTGAAGAAGGCCGCGAAGGCTGATCGCGCCTCGTCCGAGCGCAGCCGCGCGCTAAAATGCTCGATCTCCAGCCGGATTCGCGCCTCGATCTCCGTGCGGTCGCCACGCAGGAGCGAACGCGAGAGCCGCAGCGCCTCCGGCGGCTTGGCGGCCAGCTTCTTCGCCGCCGCGACGGCATCCGCCTCGGCATCCGGCGTCACGGCATAAACGAGGTTGGCAGCACGCGCCGTCTCGGCGTCGAAGGTCTCGCCGAGCGCCAGCAAGGCAAAGGCGCGTTGGTGGCCCATCAGGCGCGGTGCCAGAAGGCTGGACGCGGCTTCGGGCACCAGGGCCAGATCGACGAAGGGCGTGCGGAAGGTCGAGCGCGGCGTCGCATAGGCCAGATCGCAATGCATCAGCATCGTCGTCCCGATCCCGACCGCGAGCCCGTCCACGGCCGCAAGAAGCGGCTTGTCGAAGGCGATCAACGCCAGGAGAAAGCGATGGACCTCGTCCATCGCGCCGCCCTCGCCGAAGGAGACGAAGTCCCTCAGGTCGTTGCCGGCCGAAAAGGCGCCGGGTGCGCCCGCGATCACCACGGCACGAATGCCGGGATCGCGGCCGGCCGTGTCCAACGCGTCCAACATCGCGCCGTACATCGCGCGGTCGATGGCATTGCGCTTCTGCGGCCGGTCGAGCCGCAGGAGCATGACACCGTCGCTCGTCTGGGTTCGGATATGCTTGCTCATCGCAGCGCCCCTCAGTTGAGCGCCGCGCGGGCCGCATCGAGGCTGGCGGCACCGCCGAGAACCTGCGCCTTCAGCCCGGCCACCTCGCGCAGGAGGTTCTCAGCCATGAACCGTGCAAGTGCGGCGCGCTCGTCGGCCTCCGGCTCGGCGAGAGCGCCCTTGGCGAGGTAGCAGTTGCCGGCGGTCAGCGAGAAGAGGCGCAGATAGGCCGTCGCGCCGGCCAGCGCCTCGTTCATCTTGCCGCCCTTCAACAGTGCCAGCAGATGCGCCGTCGCCTCGCGTAGGTCGGTCAGCGCCTCGGACAGCCGGTCCGCCGTCGATCCGAAGGCTGCGCGGTTGGAGCCACGCACCGCCTCGGCGATGGCTTCGAGTTCCGCGATATAAGCCTCGACCGTGCGCCCGTCCGAAAGCGGCAGCTTGCGGGCGACGAGATCGATCGCCTGGATGCCATTGGTGCCCTCATAGATCGGGGCGATCCGTGCATCGCGCAGCAGCCGGGCCGCGCCGGTCTCTTCCACGTAGCCCATGCCGCCGTGAACCTGGATGCCGAGCGAAGCGACCTCGACGCCGACATCGGTCGGGAAGGCTTTGGCAAGCGGGGTCAGGAGGTTGGCGCGCTCGCTCCAGTCGCGCAACGCCGTCTCGCGCCCCTTGTGCGCCTTCGCCATGTCGAGCGCGTGGCCGCAGGAATAGGCGATGGCACGGGCCGAGGAGACGAGCGCCTTCATCGTCAGCAGCATGCGCGCGACGTCGGGGTGCTCGATGATCTCCACCATCTCGCGCGAGACCGGCTCGTTGCGGTCCTTGGCCAGCAGCGTCGATCGCCCTTGACGCCGCTCGCGGGCATAGGCGAGCGCCTTCTGGAAGGCCGCCTCGGCAACACCCAGCCCCTGGATGCCGACATAAAGCCGCGCCGAGTTCATCATCGTGAACATGCAGGCGAGGCCCCGGTTCTCCTCTCCCACGAGCCAGCCGATGGCGCCCGGCTCGCCGGTCTCACCGGTGCCGTCGCCATAGATCATCGTGCAGGTGGGCGAGGCGTGGATGCCCATCTTGTGCTCGATCGCGTGACATTTGACGTCGTTGCGCGCGCCGAGCGAGCCGTCGTCGTTGACCATCATTTTCGGCACGAGGAAGAGAGATATGCCCTTCACGCCGGCCGGTGCATCCGGAAGACGGGCCAGCACCAGATGCACGATGTTGTCGGTGAGATCGTGCTCGCCATAGGTGATATAGATCTTCTGGCCGAAGATCCGGTAGGTCCCGTCGTCCCGCCGCTCGGCGCGGGTCCGCAGCGCCGAGAGGTCGGAGCCCGCCTGCGGCTCCGTCAGGTTCATCGTGCCCATCCACTCGCCAGAGACGAGCTTGTCGAGATAGGTGCGCTTCAGATGCTCGGTGCCGTGCGCCTCCAGCGCATCGACGGCGCCGATTGTCAGCGTCGGGCCGATGCCGAAGGCCATCGACGCGCCGTTCCACATCTCGCAGACCGCCGCCGAAAGTGCCGTCGGCAAGTCCTGTCCGCCATGGTCGGCGGGTCCCGTCAGAGCGTTCCAGCCCCCCTCGGTCCAGCGCTTGTAGAGACCCTGCCAGCCGGCCGGCATCGTCACCGCGCCGTCGGCGAAGCGGGCGCCCTCGCGGTCGCCGATGGCGGCGAGCGGTGCGATTTCGTCGGAGGCGAACTTGCCGGCCTCGTCGAGAATGGCGTCGAGAAGATCCGGGGTGAGATCGCCGGCCTGGCCCGCCGTCATCGCCTCGCCCAAGCCCGCGACGTGCCGCAGCGAGAATCCGATCTCGCGCACAGGTGCCTTGTACATGCCGGATCCTCCCAGATCGTCGCGGCGTTTCTTCGCGACAGGACGGGCTCAGGGGTAATCAGCTTTGACGTTAACGTCAAAACAAAAGGCTGGACCAACTGTCGCGAACGCCCATTTGTGCGACGAGATGAAAGCGGCAAGTGCAGGCAGGAGAATGGCATGCGTCTGGTGAGGTTCGGGCTTCGAGGGCAGGAGCGGCCCGGGATCCTCGATCAGGACGGGACAGTGCGCGACGTCTCGGACCGGGTCCGCGACTGGCGCGGCGATGCGATCGACCCGGCCGCGCTTCGAGAGCTGCGGTCGATCGATCTCGCCTCGCTGCCCGCGGCCGACCCGGATGCCCGGCTTTGTGCGCCTGTCGCCAGCGTTCGCAAGATCATCGGCATCGGGCCGAATTTCCATGAGAGCGCACGGCTCGCCGGGTTCAAGATCAACCCGGAGCCGACGATCTTCATGAAGGCGCCGAGCGCCATCAACGGACCGAACGACCCGATCGAGATCCCCCGCCTGTCGACGCGCACGGACTGGGGCGTCGAACTGGCCGTGGTGATGGGGCGCACCGCCAAATATGTCAGCGTCGAAAACGCGATGGACCACGTGGCCGGCTTCACGCTCGCCAACGACGTGACCGAGCGGTCCTTCCAGCTGCAGCGCGGCGGGCAATGGTTCAAGGGCAAGTCGCATGACAGCTTCGCGCCGATCGGCCCCTGGCTGGTGACGCTCGACGAGATGACGGACTACGACCATGTCGATCTCTGGCTCGATGTAAACGGCGAGCGGGTGCAGGCCGGAAACACCAGCCGCATGATCTTCAAGGTGCCCTACCTCATTTCCTATCTCTCGCGGTTCCTGCGCCTCGAGCCCGGCGACGTCATCATGACGGGAACGCCGAGCGGCGTCGGCCTCTCCTTCGATCCGCCGCGCTTCCTGGCCCCCGGCGACCGGGTGACGCTTGGCGGCACCGGGCTGGGGCAGCAGAGCGCCGTCTGCATTCAGGGCTGATGTCAGATCCGGTCCCAGCCGGGATCAGGCCGGAACCTCGCGCCGTGCGACATCTCGAGTTCGCGCAGGCGCGCGATCACCGTGTCGACGCCCCGCTCGCGGGCGTAGCGGATCGGGCCGCCCCGGAACGGCGCGAAGCCGGTGCCGAAGACCATCGCGCCATCGGCGATCTCCTCGCTGGCGACGACCTCTTCGCGCAGGCATGCCACCACGGCGTTCAGCATCGGCAGGATCAGGCGATCGACGAGCGCGGGATCGTCGGGCGAGCCGTCCGGCAGCGCGTCGAGATCAAGCTTTCGAGGCTTGCCGGCCTCGTCGTACTCGTAGAGGCCGCGCCCGGTCTTGCGGCCGAGCCGGCCCTCGCGGATCAGCTCGTGCATCCAGGCCGGCGTTTCGGGCAGCGCCATGCCGAGCCGTTCGCGCAGGGTCTGCGAGACCTCGGCGGCGATGTCGAGTCCGACCTGATCGGCGAGTTCCACCGGTCCCATCGGCATGCCGAAGCGTTCGGCTGCCGCGTCGATCCGCTCCTTCGGGATGCCCTCGCCGACCATCAGCAGTGCTTCGGCGATGTAGGGCGTCAGCGCCCGGTTCACGAGGAAGCCGGCACTCGGCTTCACCGGCGCCGGCAAGCGGCCGATCTCGGTGACGAAGGCGGTGGCGCGGCGCAGCGTCTCGGCCGACACCGCATCGTGGCGCACGATCTCCACCAGTTGCATGCGCGACACCGGGTTGAAGAAGTGAATGCCGACGAGCCGGGAGGGATCGTCCAGCGCGCTCGCGAGTTCGGCGATCGGCAGCGCCGAGGTGTTCGTCGCGAGTATGGCGGAGGGCTTCATCCGGGCGAGCGCGTCGCGCAGGATCGCCTGCTTCAGTTCGATGCGCTCGGGCGCCGCCTCGATCACCAGATCGGCGCCCGCGATGCCGGCGCCGCCGGGATCGGGCACAAGCCGGTCGAGCGCATCGCGGACCTTCAGCGGGTCCTTCAGCGTCGCCTCCAGCATCTTCGCCGCGGCCTTCATCGCGCGACCGATCGGCTCGACATCGACATCCGACAGCGAGACGCGGAAGCCCTTGCGCGCCACCCAGGCCGCGATATCGCCGCCCATCGCGCCCGCGCCGATGACATGGACACGGCGGATGCCCGACGCGCCGTCCCGCAAGCCCTTCAGCGCCTCGCGCAGGAAGAAGACGCGCACAAGGTTCTGTGCCGTCTTCGATTCGACGAGCGCGGCGAAGCTCGCCTGTTCCTCCTGTCGCATCCGGTCCGGGTGGCCGCCATGCGCTTCCCAAAGGTCGATGAGGCGGAACGGCGCCGGGTAGGTTTCCGGCGTCGCCTTTTCGCGAGCCTTGGCGCGCATCTGGCGGGCCGCGAGCTTGCGGGCCGGACGCAGATGACTGGCGCGCGCCTTCAGGCCGACCGCCGCCGGGCGGAGATCGCCGAAGACGGCGGCGCGCGCGGCATTGGCGACGTGTCGCTCCTCCACCACCGCATCGACGAGACCGATCGCCTTGGCGCGGCGCGCCGAGGCCGCTCGTCCGGTCAGCATCATCGTCATCGCCTCGATCGGATCGGCGACAGCCGTCGCGCGGAATGTGCCGCCGAGGCCGGGATGAAGGCCGAGCATCACCTCCGGAAAGCCGAGCGAGGCGCCGGCGATGGCGATGCGAAGCTTGGCGGCCAGCGCCAGTTCGAGCCCGGCGCCGAGACAATGGCCGTGGATCACCGCGACGGTTGGGACGGGCAGCGCGGCCAGACGGTCGAGGACGCGGTGCCCCTCCTCCAGCATGGCGTCGATCCCGGCGACGCCGGCGCCCACGAACTGCTCGATGTCGGCACCCGCCGCGAAGCCGGACGGTTTGCCGGAGCGGATCACCAGCCCGCGTGGCTTCTGCGCCTCGATGAGCCCGAGGCAGCGGTCGAGGTCTTCGAGCACGCTGCGGTCGATCGTGTTGACGCTCTTGCCGGGCCGGTCGAGCACGAGCCAGCAGATGCCGTCCTCGTCGCTCGCCATGCGCCAGTTGCCCTCGCGCGGGGCGTCGGCTGCAACGGAAAGTTCCAGCGCGCGGTCGCGCAGCACGTCCATCATCGTCGCCATCGTCGGGCCTCCGGTCGTCCTAGAAGAAAGGGGCACCGCGTTCACGCCGCCTCGAGCAGCATGGCACCGCCCTGCCCCCCGCCGACGCATTGCGACGCCAGCCCGAAGCGCGCGCCGCGATGGCGCAAGGCATTCGCCAGATGCAACGTGATCCGGTTGCCGCTCGTGCCGACGGGGTGACCGAGCGCGATGGCGCCGCCATCGACGTTCAGCCGATCGTCGGGGATCGTGCCGAGCGCTCCGTCGAAGCCGAGCACCTCGCGGCAGACCGTCTCGTCCGCCAAAGCGCGCACGCAGCCGAGCACCTGCGCCGCGAAGGCCTCGTTGAGTTCGAACAAATCGATCTCGTCCAGCCGCAGGCCGGCGCGCTGGAGAAGCGGCGCCATGGCGACGACGGGCCCGAGCCCCATGATGGAGGGGTCGAGCCCCGTCCATTGCGAATCGACAATGCGGGCCAACGGCTGCAGCCCGTGCTCTTCGACCGCTGCCTCAGAGGCGAGGATCGTCCAGCTGGCGCCGTCCGTGATCTGCGAGGAATTGCCGGCGGTGACGTTGCCGTAGGGTCGCTCGAAGGCGGGTTTGAGGCTCGCGAGCTTGCGCGCCGAGGAGTCCGGCCGCACGCCGTCGTCGTGATCGAACACCGTGCCATCTCGTGAGAAGACGGGCACGAGTTCCCGGTCGAGCCGACCTTCGGCCTGCGCCGCCGCCAACCGGAGATGGCTCCTTGCCGCATAGTCATCGGCCTCGCGCCGGGTCACGCCGAAGAGATGGCCGACCTTTTCGGCGGTCTGGCCCATGTTGAGATCGGTGATCGGATCGGTGAGCCCCCGTTCGAGACCGATCACCGGCTTGAGGAACCCCGGCCGAAGCGCCGTGAAAGCCTTCAGCCGGTCGGCCGTGGTCTTGGCGCCATTGAGCCGCGCGAACCACTCGACGGCGTCGCGCTGGAGCACGAGCGGCGAATGGCTGAGCGCGTCCGTGCCGCCGGCCAGAACGATGTCGGAGCGGCCGAGCTGGATGTCGCGGAATGCGGTGTCGATCGACAGCATGCCGGAGCCGCAGTTGACCTGTACGGTTTCGGCCGGGATCGTGTCGGGCAGGCCGAGCCGCAGGGCGGCCACCCGCGCCGGGTTCATCTCGTCCGCCACGACGTTGACGCAGCCGAGCACCACGCGATCGATGAGCGCGGGATCGAAGCGCTGCCGCAGGAGCAGCGGCCGGCCGCACTGGACGGCGAGATCGACCGGCGAGAACGGGCCGGGCCGGCCGCGCGCCTTGAGAAAGGGCGTCCGCGCGCCGTCGACGAGATAGACGGCGCGGTTCATTCGGCGGCCTCGGCGCGGGTCTCTCCGGTCGCAGCGCGCGGTTCCTCGGCCGGCGGCCGGCGGTGCTGCGCGGCGATGGGCGAGACCTCCTCCATCGGGAAGGCGTCGACCTCGATGACGCGCAGCACGGCTGCGTCCATCGCTTCAAGCTGCGCGATCTCTTCCGCCGTCACGACACCGGCCGCCAATGCCGCCGCGCGGTCACGGATCTTGGCCTCGCGCATGCGCTTGGCGATCGGCGCGGCGTCGGTGACGAGGCGGAAGGCGTGTTCGAGATCGGCGATCGGATGGCGCTCGCGCCCCTCGCCGAGATAGAGATCGGGCGTCAGACGGTCGCGCTGCGAGGACGGTCGCATCAGGATCTCGGCGACCTCGGTCACCAGTTCGTCGGCCGGCGGGCGCATGGGAATGCCCAGCGGAAACGCGACGATCTTCGCCGCCGCGGCCGCCCAGCGCGCCGGTAGATTGGCGAAAACGCCAGCGAAGGCGAGGCCCATCCGGTTGAAGCCGCGCTGCATGACATATTCGACGATCGGACGATCGAGCTCCGGTCGCCCCTCGCTCTCGAAGCGCTTGAGCGTCGCGCCGAGAAGATAGAGCTCCGACAGGACGTCGCCGAGCCGCGCCGAGATCATCTCGCGGCGCTTGAGCGCGCCGCCGAGCGTCAGCAGCGCGAGGTCGGCCGCCATCGAGAAGGTCGCCGCATAGCGCGAGAGCTGACGCCAGTGGCTGGTGAAGGCCGCACCGCGCGGTGCCGGCGCGGCAAGGCCCCCGGTCCAGCCGAAGAGCCATGTGCGCACGAGATTGGCCGTTGAATGGCCGACGTGGCCCCAGAACTCGCGGTCGAAATCGGTCAGGCCGCGTTCGGTGTCCTTATCGGCCAGCGCCCGCATTTCCTTGAGCATGTAGGGATGAGCGCGGATAGCGCCCTGGCCAAAGATCATCAGGTTGCGGGTCAGGATGTTGGCGCCTTCCACCGTGATGCCGATCGGCACCGAGCGGTATTGCGCCGAGAGCGCGTTGGACGGGCCGTCGATGATCGCCTTGCCGCCGTGTATGTCCATCGCGCGCTCGATCGACTGACGCATCAGGTCGGTCGCGTTGGACTTCATGATCGCCGAAATCACGGACGGACGATGGCCCTCGTCCAGCGCCGCCACCGTCAGCCGCCGCGCGGCGTCGATCTGGTAGGCATTCGCGGCAAGTTCCGCCAAGGGCTCCTGGATGCCCTCGAACAGGCCGATCGGTACGTTGAACTGGGTGCGCACCCGCGCATAGGCGCCGGTGACGCGCGCCGCCATGGCGGCGGCCGCCGCCGACTGCGAGGGCAGCGAGATGCCGCGGCCGGCGGCGAGCGCCGTCATCAGCATCGTCCAGCCCTCTCCGATCTGCGCCTCGCCGCCGAGGATCCAGCTCAGGGGAATGAACACGTCCTTGCCGTGGATCGGGCCGTTCTGAAAGAAGGTGAAGCCAGGGATATGCCGTTCGCCATGGCGCACGCCCGGCGTCGCCGTGGGGATGAGCGCCACGGTGATGCCGCGTTCGGGGCCGCGGCCAAGATGGTTCTCGGGGTCGAACAGCTTGAAGGCGAGGCCCATCACCGTCGCGACGGGGGCCAGCGTGATGTAGCGCTTCTCGAAATTCAGGCGGATGCCGAGCACCCGCTCGCCCTCGAACTCTCCATACTCGACCACGCCGCGATCGGTCATCGCGGCGGCGTCGGAGCCGGCCTGCGCCGAGGTCAGGCCGAAACAGGGGATTTCGCGGCCATCGGCGAGGCGCGGCAGCCAATGGTCGCGCTGCGCCTGCGTGCCGAAATGCATCATCAGTTCGCCCGGCCCGAGCGAGTTCGGCACCATGACGGTGACGCCCGCGACGACGCTGGCCGAGGAGACCTTGCGCACGACCTCCGAGTGGGCGGTGTTGGAGAAGCCGAGGCCGCCATAGGCCTTCGGGATGATCATGCCGAAGAACTTGCGGCTCTTCAGGAAATCCCAGACCTCGGGTGAAAGGTCGTGGTCTTCCCAGACGATCTTCCACTCGTCGATCATCGTGCACAGCTCGGTGACGGGACCGTCGAGGAAGGCCTGCTCCTCGGCGCTGAGCTTGGCCGGTGCCATGGCGAGGAGCTTGTCCCAGTCGGGCTGGCCGCTGAAGAGTTCGCCGTCCCACCAGACGGTGCCGGCGTCGATCGCCTTCTCCTCGGTTTGCGAGATCGAAGGCATCGCGGTCTTGGCCCAGCGGAAGATTGGCCGCGTCAGCCTGTCCCTTCGCAACGACATCGCATCTCCTCCCTCGATTCGGCTCTTGGAGCCTAACGTAAGGGGCTCGGCGCCGTTTCCCAACCCGAACAGCTTACCGCGCGGGAACTTGACGAAGGGACGAGCGCCGATACGGCCAGCGCAGTGCCAGGAAGACCAGGAAGCCGGCCGGCCCTGCGACGAAGGTCAGCACGAGGCAGGGTACGACGAGCCAGTGCGGAATGCCGAGGCGGCGGGCTTCGCGGGCTTCCCACGCGCCAACCAGGAGGTCGAAGGCGAGGTAGTGCGCCCAGCCTGTCAACACGGCCTCGCGCGTCGCGAAGATGGCGGCGACGCCGTCGAGCGTCGTGAAGCCCGGCGACGGCCCTTCGCCTCCCGGCGCAACACTGTCCAAGCGGGACAGCGCGGCGGCGATCAGCGCGACATAGGTCAGCGCCAAGAGGGTTGGGCAGAGGAACGCCGCGATGCGCTGCGACAACACCGGCATCAGCGGGCCGGCCAGAAGCGCGATCCACCCGGCGATGGCCATCAGGTTGATCGCGCCGAAGATCGTGTCGAGCGGCATGGTCGTCCTCCCCGGTCGGCCGGCGCGATCTGCGCCGCCGCGATCAGGTTACACGGTCGGGGCCACCGCGCGATGAGCGATATCGCGGCGACAGAAACCGTCCGGCCAATCGACGCCGTCAACAAGCGCATAGGCGCGCCGCACGGCCTCCGCGACATCGGGCGCACGCGCGGTGACGTTGAGGACCCGGCCGCCGTTGGCGACGAGGCCTGCACCGTCAAGTGCGGTGCCAGCGTGGAAGATCGTCTCGCCCGGCCCGGTCTCCGGCAGGTGCCGGATCGCGGTGCCCTTGGCGTAGGCGCCGGGATAGCCCTTCGCGGCCATCACCACCGTCACCGCCGGCTCGGGCGACCAGTCAAGTTCGATGCCGGCAACCGAGCCGGTGGCGGCCTTGAGGAGCACCGGCAGGAGATCGCTTTCGAGGCGCATCATCAGCACCTGGCATTCGGGATCGCCGAAGCGGACATTGTATTCGATGAGCTTCGGCCCCTCGGACGTCAGCATCAGGCCAGCATAAAGGACGCCGCGGAACGGGGCCCCCTGCTCGCGCATGCCCGCCAGCGTCGGCCGGACGATCTCGCGCAGGACGCGCTCCGTCAGCTCCGGCGTCATCAGGAAGGAGGGCGAGTAGGCTCCCATGCCGCCGGTGTTCGGCCCTTCGTCGCCGTCGAAGGCACGCTTGTGGTCCTCGGCCGTGCCGAAGAGCAGCGCATCTTCACCGTCGCAGATGCAGAAGAGCGAAGCTTCCGGGCCAATCATGCACTCTTCCAACACCACCTCGGCGCCGGCTTCGCCCGCGAAGCAATCGTCGATCGCCGCCAGCGCCTCGTCGATCGTGGCCGCGACGGTGACGCCCTTGCCGGCCGCCAGTCCGTCAGCCTTGACGACGATCGGCGCGCCCTCGCGCCGGACATGATCCTTGGCGCTCTCGGCGTCGGTGAAGCGGCCGTAGCGGGCGGTCGGGATCGACTTGAGGGTGCAGAGATCCTTAGTGAACCCCTTCGAGCCTTCGAGCCGGGCTGCCGCCTCGCTCGGGCCGAAGACGGGAATCCCGGCGGCGCTCAGCGCGTCGGCCAGCCCCGCGACGAGCGGGACTTCCGGCCCGACGACAACGAGCCCGATCGCCGCCTCGCGGCAGAAGGCCACAACGGCTGCGTGGTCGGCCGGATCGAGGGTCACAAGCTCGGCCTCCGCCGCGATGCCGGGATTGCCAGGGGCGGCATACAGGCGACCGAGCATCGGCGACTGGCGCAGCTTCCAGGCCAGGGCGTGCTCGCGGCCACCGGAACCGATGAGCAGGACGTCGATGGTCATGGCGCAGGATCCCCGAAAGCCGGGCGTCGATCGCACGCCCGTTCACCCGCCGATTACGGGTCGGGCGCGGGCGGGGTCAAGTGCGGCGCGGGGCCAAGAGGACTTGACGGGACGGGAGCGCGCGGGTTTCTGCGAGCCATGTCCGAGCCGAACCGCCGAACCGCCGAACCCGCAGACCGCGTCTCGGACGCCCCGTCGGACAATTTCGTCTATCGCGTCCTGCCGCGCGCCGCCTGGCCCTATGCGCAGCTGGCGCGGCTCGACCGGCCGATCGGCTGGCAGCTGCTGCTATGGCCCTGCCTATGGTCGGCGGCGCTCGCGCCGCAATGGGCCGCGCCTTCGGCCGTCCATACGGGACTGCCGGACCTCTGGCATCTCGTGCTGTTCTTCATCGGCTCGATCGCGATGCGCGGGGCCGGCTGCACCTACAACGACCTCGTCGACCAGGACATCGACATGAAGGTGGCGCGCACGCGCTCGCGCCCCCTGCCCTCGGGCCGCGTAACGAGCCGGAACGCCAAGATCTTCCTCGTGGCGCAGGCCCTCGTCGGGCTTGCCGTGCTCGTGCAGTTCAATCTGTTCGCCATCGGCCTCGGCATCGCCTCGCTCGGCGTCGTCGCGGTCTATCCGTTCCTCAAGCGCGTGACCGACTGGCCGCAGCTCGGCCTCGGCTTCGCCTTTTCGTGGGGCGCGCTGATGGGCTGGGCGGCGTTCTGGGGAACGCTGGCGCCGGCTCCGGTGCTTCTCTATTGCGGGGCGGTGCTCTGGACGGTCGGCTACGACACGATCTACGCCCATCAGGACCGCGAGGACGACGCGCTCGTCGGCGTGCGCTCCACCGCGCGGCTGTTCGGCGCGCGGACGAAGACAGCACTGGTGCTGCTCTATGGCGCGACGATCATGCTCTTCGCGCTGGCCTATCTTGCCACCGGCTCGGGCGCGACGGGCCCGGCCTGGCCGGCTTATGCGGCGCTGGTGATCGGCGCGGCGCAGATGGCCTGGCAGATCCGGCGGCTGAACATCGACGAGCCCGACGAATGCCTCAGGCTCTTCCGGACGAACAACCTGTTCGGCTGGATCATCTTCCTCGGGCTGATCTTCTCCAGCCTCTGGCGCCTGTCCTTCCCGGCGACCATCCTCTGATCCTGCCGGGTGTCGGGAAGGCGGGACGGCTCAGTTGCGGGCGATGATCTCTTCGCCGGCCACGACCATGCGCATGCCGAGACCACCGGGCTTGCGCCGGGCCAGGAAGCGCGGGCGGCGGCCGTGATGGCTGCCGCGACGACGCGAGGACGGGTCGCCCTTGCGCAGCGAGCCGAGCGTGTCTTCCAGCGCGGTGACCGCACCGTCGGCCTCGACCATCAGCATCGGCAGGCCGAAGAGTTCGGACCAGCTGCGCCAGTCGGCGGCGACATCGTAGAGGTCGCAGGCCACCAGCAGCGGCACGGAGAGACGGGCATCCTCGTGATGCAGTTCGAGTGTCACGGTGATCTCGCCGGTATCGTCTTCCATCGCACGGGCCGCGATACCCTTGAACGAACGGGCCGAGACGGCGATCGAAACCGGAATGCCGCTCTGCTCAAGGCGGCGGCGGATCACGGCCCCGCGGCGGTCGACGCGGTAGGCGACGGTCTCGCCGTCTACGTTCAGCTCGAAGGTCTGCTTGCGGTCGGCAAGACCGGGATCAAGACGGATCGGAACGTTCGCCCACTCGGGCTTCGTCGACTTCTGCTGGGGAACCAGGCTCATGATCGCTTCCTGTCTCGCTGTGCGAACCGCCCTCCCGGGATATTCGCGGTGGGCCGATGTATCCCGGCCTCTGATGCTTGGAGACTATCCTGCGCTTGTTGCCCTTGACCTAAGAAAGGCAGTTAAGTGTTCCTGACCTTCAAGACGGTATTCAAACCGTAACTTCGAATAGAACTTTAAAGAACCTTGCCGGGATTCATGATCCCGAAAGGATCGAAAACCGCCTTCACCCCGCGCATCAAGGCCATCTCGACGGGCTCCTTCGTTCGCGCCAGTTCGTCGCGCTTCAGCTGGCCGATGCCGTGCTCGGCCGAGAAGCTACCGCCGAGTTCTGCGACGATCGCGTGGACCAATCCGTTGATCTCGCTCCAGCGGGCGAGGAAGGCGTCCTTGTCCGCCCCCACGGGCTGGCTGACATTGTAGTGGATGTTGCCGTCGCCCAGGTGCCCGAACGAGACGAGGCGCGCGCCTGGGATCGCCGCCAGAACCGCCGCATTGGCTCGCTCCAGAAACTCGGGCACCAGCGCCACCGGCACGGACACGTCGTGCTTGATCGACCCGCCCTCGGGCTTCTGCGCCCAGCTCATCTCCTCGCGCATGCGCCAGAAGGTGCGCGCGTCGGCGATCGACTGGGCGACGGCGGCATCCTCGATGTCGCCGGCCTCGAAGGCGCCTTCGAGAATGCTTTCCATCGAGATGCGCGCCTCTTCGGCCGAGCGGCCGGAGGAAATTTCGACGAGGACGTACCAGGCATGAGGCGCAGCCAGCGGGTCGCGCGCCCCTTGGGTGTGGCGCACGGTGAACTCGATGCCAATCCGCGGCATGATCTCGAACGCCGTCAGCTGGTGGCCCGCCTCATGCTCGGCGCGCGTCAGCAGGCGCAGGGCCGCTTCGGGGGTGGCGAGCCCGACATAGGCCACCTCGCGCCCGGCGGGCTTGGGATAGAGCTTGAGGACGGCGCCGGTGATGATGCCGAGCGTGCCCTCCGAGCCCACGAGGAGATTGCGCAGGTCGTAGCCGCGATTGTCCTTGCGCAGCCGCCGGAGCCCGTGGAACACCTCGCCGGACGGCAGCACCGCCTCGACGCCGAGGCAGAGGTCACGCGAGTTGCCATAGGCCAACACGCCCGTGCCGCCGGCATTCGAGGCGAGGTTTCCACCGATCTGGCAGGAGCCTTCCGACCCCAGCGACAGCGGGAAGAAGAGTCCGGCCGCGTCGGCCGCCTCCTGCACCCGCTGCAGCACCACGCCGGCATCAACCGTCATCGTCCGGCCGACCGCGTCGACGTCGCGGATGCGATCCATCAGCGACAGCGACAGCACGATCTCGGCATCCGAGCGCGGCACCTGCCCGCCAACGAGCCCGGTGTTGCCGCCCTGCGGCACGACGGGCGTTCGCGTCTCGCTCGCCAGCGCCAGGATCGCCGAAACCTCCTCGACGCTGGACGGCCGCATCACCAGCCGCGTGCGGCCCTTGAAGAGGTCGCGCTGCTCGATGAGGAACGGCGCGACGTCGGCCAGCTCCGTCAGGGCGCGGCCGGGCGGCACGAGCGCCTCGAAGCGGGCGATGAGATCGGCGGCGAGCGGGAGTGATTCGGGGATATCCATGACCGAATTGTTAATGCCGGCCATGGCGTCGGTCGAGGTCAACGGTCGGCGGCGGCCCGTCGCAGACGGTCGTTGATCGCCTCGCCCAGTCCCTCCCGCGGGATGGGCGCCACCGCGATGCGCTCGATGTCCGGCGAATCGAAGGCGGCCAGCGCCGCGAACAGGCGACTCGCGGCTTCGCGCAGGTCGCCGGTCTCGCTCAACTGAAACAGTCCGGCCGCCGCTTCGAGCCCAGCGGCCGGTTCGGGGCCGAAGGCGATCCAGTGTTCGCCCGGCTCGGGCGCGACCGCATCAAGACGCACCCGGCCATGGGGCGCGTAGTGCGACAGCATCTGTCCCGGCGCGTCGATCGCATCGCCCTCACCACGCCGGACGACGGGCACGCCCGAGGCGGCGGCGAGATCGTCGGCCGTCACGCTACCGGGCCGCAGCAGTACGACGCGGTTGCCCTCGGGACGCACGATCGTCGATTCCAGCCCATGCATCGTGGGCCCGCCATCGGCCACGAGGTCGATTCGGCCATCGAGCGTGTGCAGGACATGGGTTGCGGTGGTCGGGCTGACGCGGCCGGACCGGTTGGCGCTCGGCGCAGCGACGGGGCGGCCCAGCGCTGCGACCGCCTCGCGCATCGGCCCCTGCGGGATACGCAGCGCGACCGTCTGAAGGCCGCCGAGCACGAGCGGATGCAGCCCTGCGCCGAGCCGCGCGGGCAGAACCAGCGTCAGCGGCCCCGGCCAGAAGGTCTCGGCAAGGCGACGCGCCAACGGATCGAAGAGCGCGTAACGCTCGGCCATCGCGAGATCGCTGCCATGCGAGATCAGCGGGTTGAACCGGGGACGCCCCTTGGCCTCGAAGATGCCGGCGACCGCCTCGCCGTTCGTGGCATCCGCAGCCAGCCCGTAGACCGTCTCGGTCGGGATCGCAGCGAGACCGCCACGCGCCAGGCAGGCCACGAGCAGGCCGATGGCCGCGGGGTCATTCAAGGAGATGCGCTGCGTCTGGATCATCGTTCACCGATGTATCCCCGGAGGCGGCGGCGATGAAGCCCGGCCTGCAAAGAAAGACGGCGGCCGATAAGTCGCCGAATATTCAAGTGGAAGCGAGTCGAGATCAGATCTGCGCAAGCTTCTGGGCGAAGAATCAACGTCAGGAGATCGACAAGGGTGGAAGAGGTTCAGCGGGTCGCGCTGAAAGCCTTGACGATGCGGCGATCGGCCGGTGCCAGATGTGCTAGCGTCGTCCAGCCCGTACGCCCCGACGAGGCGTCGGCGCGCTCGTCGGGCGCAAGCCCCTGCGGTCGCGCAGGCGCGGCGCCCCGGATGGCGGCCCCGGCGTCCCGCATCATGTCGACGATGCGCGATTTGAGGTCGTGCGGGAGGACCGCAGCGTGCGGAGCGCTGGCGGCAGCTGCCTTCGCGTCCACCTTCTCCACCACGCCGTCGCTGAGGATCGCCCGCACGGTGCGCATCTCGTCCTTCAGCTGGGCCAGCGAATTGACGAGACCGGCCGCCGGCGTTCCCGGCAGCGGTGCGGGTGCGCGATCACCGGGTATCACGGGATCGGTCTTTGGCCCTTGCGTCAGCGCGGACAGCACCGCCGAGGGCGCGCGCGCCGCCTGCTCCTGACGCGCGGTCTCGGTCAGGAGCTTCAGCGGATCGATCGGCGCATGTGTCGTCGGGCCGTAGGCGGCGGCGAACGTATCGGCCACCGGCTTCTCGACCACGCCGGCATTGGCCGCCGCCGGGGCGACGAGGCTGGCGACTTCCGTTCCGAGATCGGCGACGGCGTCCTTGGCGGAGCGGCCGACCTCGGCGATCAGCTGACCGGCATCGGGCTGCGGCGCGGGATCGGCACCCACCAGCCCGTCGAAGGGCCACGCGGCCTTCAGCGCGGCGACGTCGAGCGGCGAGATGTTCACGTCGATGTCGTTCTTGGCGCCGGGCACGCGGTAGGGGCAGCTCCGGGCGTTGCAATTGTGCATCGAGGAGAACTGCCAGAGCGAGTAGGTCGGCCAATTGCCTTCCGGGAAGACACCGGTGATGTCCTCGCGATAGCGGGCGTACCAGAGCTGTAGGCGCGAGAGCAGCGGGTACTGGATCTTGTTCTGGGCGATGAAGGCGGCCGTCGAGCCGTTGGTATAGAGGACGGGATAGCGACCGATGCGGGTCTTGACCTGCCGGGCGAAGATCTCGGCATCGGCGAGCGACATCCAGTCGGACGTGTTGTCCTCGATGTCGAGGGCGATCAGGTCGTCCGCCTCGGGCTGGGCGAAGTCGACGAAATGGTCGGCCTGCTCGCGCGGGTTGCCGGGGCGTCCGAGATGGTAGGCGCCCCACTTGAGGCCGAGCGTCTTCGCCATCTCGCGGCGCGTCAGGTAGAGCTCCTGCGTCACCGTGTATTTCCACCAGCGGTTCTTGCAGAGATTGAGATCGTCGCCCGAAAGCCTGCCGCAGGACCATTCCGGCGGAAGACCGTCGGACGCCTTGTTGATGAAGCCGGCGATCCGCTTGTCGGCGGTCAGCTCGCGCCAGTTGATCGGGTTGAATTCGTAGGCGTCGACGACGAGTGCGCGATCCGTATTCTTCCAGGGCTGATCCCATTCGGCCTTGGCCGAAGGCGCGCCGAGCATCATGACACCAGCGGTCAGAGCACAGAACCAGCGCAGGGCAGCCGCACGGGCGGCGCTCATGTCAGGCATTCAGGATGTCCCCTCGTCGTCGCTTGAGGGCGTGCGCGATCGGTTGCGCGACGCCCGGAGGCAATGTCCGTCGGAACCGACGGCAGGATGCGGCCTGTCGGATCTCGCATGTCGAGTTGCGAAAAAGCGCCGCGACGCCTCCCCCTCATCGTGTGTGGCTTTTCCACCATCATTCAGGCGGGTTGCAGGCACGTTCGATCACATAATGTTTCAGTGAACGGGAGCCATCGGTGGTGACACCACACCCATCATGGAACGCTTCGCGGCTTGTGCCGACCTGAAGAGCGAGCAGGCTCTACACTCAGAGGCCCGGTGCGGCGCCCGGCCCTGCGGTCACGCGCCGGTCGAAGCGGTCTCGGATGAAGCGCAGCACGGGCTTTTCGAACAGCCGGTGCAGGAGCGCGGAGGCGACGAGTGTTCCGCCGAGCACGAGCAGCGGAAATCCGACGAGCCACAGGAGGGGCGACTGGATGGCGGTGCGTTCGAAGATCTGCAGCGCGATGCGGATGACGAAGAAGTGGGACAGGTAGATGGCGTAGGATATGTCGCCTGCCCATTCCGCCGCCGGGGAGTGGCGATCGCCGCGCCCCGTCACCGCCGCCAGAACGAGAAGGCAGGCCGGAACACCCCATTGCAGGAAGCGCCACGTGAAATCGAGCAGCGGAAAGCAGAAGAAGCCGACCACCGCCGCGGCGGCGAGCGCGACGCGAACGCCCAACGGCAACGTCAGTCCGGTGCGAAACAGCAGGAAGATGCCGATGCCGCCGAGGAATTCCAGCACCACCGGGTCGGTCCAGAACCGAAGCGCGATCGTCGGCATCGGCTCGATGCGACCGAGAGCTACGATCCCCACCAGCACCAGCGCGGTCGCCAGCAAGGCCCAGCGCTGGCGCAGGCCGACGAAGAGCGCGAAGACGACGTAGAACATCATCTCGTAGTTCAGCGTCCAGCCGACATCGAGCAGCGGGAACGGATATCCGTCGACATTTCCGGTCGGCACGAACAGGAAGGACGCCGCGATCTGCCATCGCGTGATCTCGGGCCAGTCGGGCGCGCGGATCGCGATCATCAGGCCGATGAGCAGCAGCGTCATCAGCCAATAGAGCGGGGCGACACGGGCGAGACGGCGCACGAGGAAACGGCGCCAAGCGTCCGATCGTCCATGCAATCCCTCCGACGCATACGCCATGACGAAGCCGGAGATGACGAAGAAGATGTCGACGCCGGCGACGAACGGAAACGGGCTGAGCGGCGCCGACGCCATGTCGTACTGGAAGTAGCGCAGATCGAGCGCCACCTTGATATGCGCGGCGACGACCATCAGGGCCGCCGCGGCCCGCAGCCATTGGATCTCGCCGATCCGGCGGCGCGCGACCGGCTGCATCGCGATCAGCTGGCGATCCGCGAGAAGTCGGCGAGTTGCAGCGTGGCCGTGCGAATGCGCGTGAGCAGAGCCAGGCGGTTGGCCCGCACCGCCTCATCTTCTGCATTCACCAGCACCTTCTCAAAGAAGGCATCGGCGGGGGCGCGAAGCTGCGCCAGCGCGGCTGTCGCAGCGGCGTAGTTCTCCGCACCGAGCGCGGCCCCGAGGTCGGCTTCCGCCCGATCGATGACGCTGGAAAGCGCCTGTTCCTCGTCCTCGACGAAGAGGCTTGCGTCCACCGATGGCGCGACGCGGGTTCCCTTCTTCTCCTCGGCCGCCAGGATGTTGGCGGCACGGCGAGAAGCCGCCAGGAGGTTTCGCCCATTCTCGGTCTCGAGCAGGCGGCCGAGCTCGGCGACGCGGCGTGCGATGTCGAGAAGATCATCCTTGTCGGCCTCGCCCGTACCGCCGGCAAGCACGGCGTCCACTAGATCGTGGCGTGCGCCTTGATCACGGAGCTGGACCTTCAGACGGTCGTGGAAGAAGGCGAGCAGGTCGCCTGACGTGATGAGACGGCCGAGTTGCGGGCGCAGCTCGTTGTCGAGAATGATGCGGATGACGCCGAGCGCCGCACGCCGCAGTGCGTAAGGGTCCTTCGAGCCGGTCGGCTTCTCGTCGATGGCCCAGAAGCCGAGGAGCGTGTCGAGCTTGTCGGCCAGCGCCACCGCGATGGCGACGGGCTCGGTCGGCACGCGGTCGCCTGGTCCCTGCGGCTTGTAGTGATCCTCGATCGCCGCCTGCACCGCGGCGTCCTCGCCCTGCAGCTGCGCATACTTGCGGCCCATCAGGCCCTGCAGTTCCGGGAATTCGCCAACGGCCTCGGTTGTGAGATCGGCCTTGGCCAGCAGCGCCGCGCGCCGCGCCAGCGCCGCATCGGCGCCGACGAGCGGCGCGATGATCGCCGCGAGATCGGCGATGCGCTTCACGCGGGCGCCCTGCGTGCCGAGCTTGGCGTGGAAGGTGACGCCGAGTGCGTCGAGCTTGGCCATGCGCTGGTCGAGCGGCTTGGCGAGGTCGAGCCCGAAAGCGTCGGCGGAGGCTTCGAGACCGGCAAAGTCCGGCATCGGCTTCTGGTCGGTCTGCCAGAAATAGAGCGCGTCCGACAGGCGCGCGCGCACGACCTTGCCGTTGCCGCGGGCGATCTCGGCGCCGCCGTCGGCCGCTTCGATGTTGGAGACGAGCAGGAAGCGGTTGGCGAGACCGTCGCGCCGACGACGCCGCGTCACGAAGCACTTCTGGTTGGTGCGGATGGTCAGCTGCACCATCTCCGGCGGGATCGCGAGGAAAGCCTCATCGAATTCGCCCATCAGCACCACCGGCCACTCGACAAGGCCCGCGACCTCTTCCAGCAACCCCTCGTCGGCGACGACCTCCAGCCCCTGCGCGAAGGCGAGATTGTCGGCGTCGGTGCGGATGATGTCCTTGCGCCGTTCGGCGTCGAGAACGACGTGGGCGCGCTCCAGCTTCTCGGCATAGTCCTCGAAGCGGCGGACCTTGATCTCGGCCGGAGCGTGAAAGCGATGCCCCACCGTGCGGTCGCCCGAGCGGATACCGGACACTTCGAAATCCACCACGACGCTCTCGCCGACCTCGGGTCCGAAGACGCAGAGGATCGACTGGAGCGGGCGCACCCAGCGCAGGCTGCCCGGCTCGCGCGAGGCGGCGCCCCAGCGCATGGATTTCGGCCACGGGAATTCGCGGATGATCGCCGGAAGGATCTCGGCGACGATCTCCTCGGTCGGACGACCTGGCTTGACGATGTGGGCGACGTAATACTCGCCCTTCTTGCCGTCGCTGTGCTTGTGGGCCTGGTCGATCGAGGTCAGCCCGGCGCCGCGCAGGAAGCCTTCGATGGCCTTTTCCGGCGCATCGGTGCGCGGGCCCTTGCGGTCCTCGCGAATGTCCTTGGAGCGTGCATCGAGACCGCGCAGATCGAGCGTCAGGCGCCGCGGCGTCCAGTATTCCCGCGCGCCCTCGTAGGTCAGACCGGCCGCCACGAGCGCGTCGGTCACCGCCTTCTTCAGATCTCCCGCCGCCTTGCGCTGCATGCGGGCGGGAATTTCCTCGGAACGAAGTTCGAGAAGAAGATCGGGCATGGAGAGTCACGCTTCGCGGCAGGTTCAAACGTGCCGCGTCTCACCATGCCATTCCGACGAATGCAAGCCGCGCCGGACGAATGCCGGCGCGGCCAAAGTTGCTAGAGACGCCCGCCGAAGGTGTCGCAGGCCTTCATGTTGCCCGTCGTTTCGCCCTTGCGGAACCATTCGACGCGCTGCGCCGAGGTGCCGTGCGTGAAGCTGTCGGGAACCACGGAGCCCTGGCTCTGGCGCTGCAGTGTGTCGTCGCCGATGCGGCTGGCGGCGTTCAGGGCTTCCTCGATGTCGCCGTCCTCGAGCGTTCCCGCATTCTTCGTGTCGTGTGCCCAGATGCCGGCGTAGCAGTCGGCCTGGAGTTCGACGAGCACGGAGATCGCGTTCGCATCGGTCTCGGAGGCCTGCTGGCGCAGTTCGGTGGTGCGCGGCAGGACACCGGTCAGGTTCTGCACGTGATGGCCGACCTCGTGCGCCACGACATAGGCCTGTGCGAAATCGCCGGGCGCGCCGAGCTGGTCGGAAAGCTGACGGAAAAAAGAAGTGTCGAGATAGAGCTTGCGATCACCCGGGCAGTAGAACGGACCAGAGGCCGAACTGGCATTGCCGCAGGCCGATGCCACCTGCCGGTCGAAGAGCACGAGCGTCGGTTCGCTGTATTGCTGGCCCATCTGCTGGAAGCGCGCGTTCCAGACGTCCTCGGTGTCGGCGAGCACGACCGCGATGAAGTCGTCCGTCTCGTCCGCCGTGCCGTCGACGCCCGGGCCGATGTTCGAGGCCGTCTGCGTCGTGCCGCCACCGCCGCCGTCCATGCCGATCACCGACAGCGGGTTGATGCCGAAGCCGATCCAGAGGACGGCGAGAATGATGATGAGGCCGATCCCGCCCCCGCCCCCAGCACGGATCGGGATGCGGAAACCACCCCCGCCGGGCCCGGCTCCGCCGCCACTCCCGCGGCGGTCCTCGATATTGTTGCTTTCCCGCCGGCCGCGCCATTCCATGGTCGAGGTTCCCCTGTCGTTCGCATCCCTTCACATCAAGCTAGCGCCGTTCACGCTTTCGGGAATGGAACGAGAGCGGTTCACCAGGGGGGCACTCGCATCGCGCCCCGTACCTCACCATATCCTGTAGCGTCGGCGACGGATCCACCGCTTCGCCGCAGGAGACCGTTCGACGATGACTTCCACTGCCTACGCCTCGGACGTTTCAGGCGACTTCACGCGCGCCGAGACCGTCCGCCGCCTGAACCGCCTTAACCGTCTGGCCCGGCTCATGGACACGGCGATCCGCATTCCCGGCACGGAGATCCGTTTCGGCGCCGACGCGATCCTGGGCCTGGTTCCGGGTATCGGCGACGCCAGCGGCGCGGCCATCGGGCTGTTCATCGTCAACGAGGCGCGCCGGATGGGTGTGCCCAAGCGCAAGCTGGCGCGGATGGTGGCCAATCTCGGCGTCGACGCAGCCGTTGGCGCGGTGCCGTTGGCGGGCGACCTGTTCGACGTCTACTTCAAGTCGCACAAGCGCAACATCGCTATCGTCGCCGACCATTTCGACATCGCCCACCGCGAATTTCGCGATGGGCCCGACGAACGGACGATGAAGGACGTGACGCCGAAGCGCTGACGGGTGGGCCTCCTGGGGGATGGCGGCGTCAGTCCGCCATCGTCTCGAGGCTGGCGAAGCCCTCCGCCGCGTCGCCCTCGTCGAAGGGCGTCGTCACCTCGACGAACGTGTCGGGATAGAAGCCGTTGAAGCGCGTGCGCAGCGACAGCGAGTAGGCTCCGATATGGCCGATCTCGATCCAGTCGCCGGTGTCCACCGTTTCGGGAAGCCAGAACGGCCGCGACAGGATGTCGACGCTGTCGCACGTTGCGCCGCAGACGCGGAACGGCACGATCGAGCTCTTGTCGCCCTTGCGCGAGACGCGCGCAGGATCGGGAATGAAGCGGGCCGGCAGGGTGATCTTGCCCGTCCAGGAGTCGGACAGCGACGCCCAGATCCCGTCGTTGATGTAGAGCCGGCGCCCCTTGCGCAGCAGCACGCGCACGATCAGCGAGAAGCAGCGGGCCACCACGACACGTCCCGGTTCGGCCACCAGCGGAACGTCGCCGAAGCCCCATTCCTCGATATCCGAGCGCAGCCGCGACATGATCTGGCCCATGCCCGGCATGTCCGGCTTCTTGCGGCGCGGGTCGTAGCCGTACTCGGCCGGAAAGCCGCCGCCGACATCGAGCCCAGCCAGCGGGACGTCGGCGCGGTTGCGCACCCAGTCGCAGGAGGCGAGCGCTCGCTCGTACGTCTCGGGATCCTCGATCTGCGACCCGACATGGAAGCAGAGGCCGACCTTGAATCCGATCCGATGACAGCGCTGCAGGAGTTCGACGGCATGGGCAGGCGCCGCGCCGAACTTCTTCGAGAGCTCGTAGGCCGCATGGCCCTTCGTCTGCAGCCGGATGAAGACGGTGATCGTTCCGGGATCGAGATCGAGCGCGTGAACGATACGCAGGATCTTGGCGACCTCGTCCTCGTGGTCGAGCGACAGGGTGCGGATGCCGTAGGTCTCGAGCGCCAGCCGGATGTCGGACTGCGCCTTGATCGGATGCATGTAGAGCATCTCGGCATTCGGCGCGACGGCGCGCACCGCCGCGAACTCGCCGGGCGAGGCCACGTCGAAGACGTCGACACCGGCCTTGGCGAGGGTCTCCAGCACCATAGGCTCGCCGTTGGTCTTCACGGCGTAGGCGGTCTGGCCGGGAAACGAGTCCTTGAAGCGGCGGATGTCCTCGCGCAGCACGTCGGGTCGGAAGCAGTAGACGGGAACGTCCGGCCTCATCGAAAGCGCGGCGTCCTTTGCCGTCGGGAATCTCTGCAATCTCGTCTCCTCGTCGGCTCGTCCGTCCCCGCCAATAGAGGACAGGGGACGGGAAGGAAAACCCTTCCGCGGCCTGTTCATCACAAACGGGTGGCAGGGACATGACGGTTCTGCCACTGAACGCGCGCGTTCCACCGCAAGGATCTCATCGCCTGCCATGAGCCATCGCCCTTCGACGCCCCGCCCCGGTTTCCGAGCCGTCACACCCGTCTCGATCCTCGACATCCGCCGCCGCATCGAGGCCGGCACGCTGACGCCGCAGGCTGCGATCGCGCAGTCGCGCGAGCGCATCGACGCTGCCGACGGCGAGCTGTTCGCCTTTGCGCGGAGGGCGGCTCCCGATGCGCCGGTGCTGGCGCAAGGTCCGCTGGCCGGCATAGCCCTCGGCATCAAGGACCTCTTCGACACCGCGGACCTTCCCACCGAATACGGCTCACCGATCTACGCCGGCCACCAGCCGCGCGCCGACGCAGCCCTCGTCGCCGTCGCGCGAGCGGCCGGCGCCTTCGTTGCCGGCAAGACGCACACGACCGAGTTCGCCTTCATGACGCCCGCGCCGACGCGCAACCCGCACGATCTCGCGCGCAGCCCCGGCGGATCATCCTCGGGCTCGGCCGCAGCGGTCGCCGCCGGCCTCGTCGCAGGCGCGTTCGGGTCGCAGACGGCGGGCTCGACCATCCGCCCGGCCTCGTTCTGCGGCATTGCCGGCTTCAAGCCGAGCTTCCGCCTGCTGCCGACCGTCGGCATGAAGACCTTTGCCTGGTCGCTCGATACGGCCGGACTGTTCGCTGGCGGCGTGCGCGACGTCGCGCACCTCGCCGCCATCCTGTCGGGTCGCGACCTCGGCATCGGTGACGACACACCGTCCGCGTTGCGGGTCGGGCTCTACCGGTCGGGCATCGACGGGCAGCTCAGCCCGGCGATGGCGGACGCGTGGGCTCAGGGTGCGGCGGCCTGCGAGCGCCTGGGCTGGCGGGTCGTCGACATCGTGGAGGACAAGACGCTGCGCCAGGCGCGCGAGGTGCAGCCGCTGATTCAGGATTACGAGGGCGCGGTGTCCCTGACATATGAGCGGCTGCATCACGGCGCGAGCCTGAGCGAAGCCCTGCGACTCGCGCTCCAGCGGGGAGCGGCGATTCCGGCCGAGCGCTACGACGACGCGCGGCGGACGGCGCGCAACGGTCGACGAGCGGTAAATGCGCTCTTCGGGAACTGCGACGTGATCCTGTCGCCCTCGGCGCCGGGCGAAGCGCCCCTCTTCATTGAGGGCACCGGCGATCCCGCCTTCAACCGGCTCTGGACGCTGGCGGGAACGCCCTGCGTCAACGTTCCCGGTCTTCGAAGCCCATCCGGCCTGCCGCTGGGGCTGACGATCTCGGCGAGGTTCGGGCGGGATAAGCTGGCGCTGGCGGCGGCAGCCGGGCTTGAGTCGATTTTGTGCAGTGCGTGAACGACATCTGGACAGATCGTTCAAATTTCTTTCACGCGAGCCGATCCCCGTAAGCCATCGCCCCCTCACCTGAAAACAAGGTTTCCACAATCTTTCGTCGACGACCCGGAAACGAATTCGTCTTTACGAAGTTGAACGATTGATGAAGATTGAAACATCTCGTGAGCAGGAGGCTGCGATGGAAATGATGCGTTCGCTGAACTTCATGATGGCCGGCGCCGCGTTCGTGTTCGTCGGAGCCATGGTGGTCGGGCTGATCTCCTGACGACCAGGGCGCCGCGCAGGCAAGGGACGGAGCTCGCAATCGAAAGGCCGGGATCATCTCCCGGCCTTTTCCTTGTCGAGGTTTGGGGCCGTCAGGCCGCAGCCGCTTCCGGCGCCGATACGCCCTGCGACGCGCCCTCGCGCAGCCCCAGGATGTGGCAGATCGAATAGACGAGATCGGCCCGGTTCATCGTGTAGAAATGGAAGTCGCCGATGCCGCGCTCGGCGAGATCGAGCACCTGTTCGGCGCAGACAGCCGCCGCCACATGGCTATGGGTATGCGGGTCGTTCTCCAACCCGGCGAAACGATCGGCCAGCCAACCGGGGATCGAGGCGCCGGTCGCGGCCGAGAAGCGCGCGACCTTCGTGAAGTCGTGGATCGGC
Organism: Aureimonas sp. AU12; assembly: GCF_001463705.1. Lineage (GTDB taxonomy): Bacteria > Pseudomonadota > Alphaproteobacteria > Rhizobiales > Rhizobiaceae > Aureimonas. The sequence goes on from NZ_BBWH01000004.1 coordinate 128,544, forward strand.
ACGATGCCCGGCACGATCGGCACGTAGATCCCGGCCCGCCGGACGCGCTCGACGTAGCGCTCGAAAATGTCGTTGTCGAAGAAGAACTGGGTGATCGCCCGCGTCGCGCCGTTGTCCACCTTGCGCTTGAGGAGGTCGATGTCGGTGGCGAAATCCGAGCTTTCGGGGTGCTTCTCGGGATAGGCGGAAACAGAGACCTCGATGGCGGGATCGATGCGCTTGATGCCGGCCGTCAGATCCACCGCGTTGCGGTAGCCGTCGGGATGGGCCTCGTAGGCACCGCCTGCTCCACCCTGCCCGTCGCCGCGCAGCGCCACGAAATGGCGCACGCCCGTCTCATGATACTGGCGCACCACGCCGTCGACCTCCTCGCGCGTGGCATCGACGCAGGTGAGATGCGCAGCGGGCTTCAGGTCGGTCTCTGCCAGCAGGCGCTGCACCGTATGGTGGGTGCGCTCGCGGGTCGAGCCGCCGGCGCCGTAGGTCACCGAGACGAAGTCGGGCTGCAGCGGGGCCAGACGCTGGATCGAGCGCCACAGAGTCTCCTCCATCGCCGGGATCTTGGGCGGGAAGAACTCGAACGAAACGCGGATCGGCGACCGCGGAGACTTGCGTTGAGCCATGACGGCGATCCTTCAGGCGGTTGATGCTTGGCGCCGGGCCCGGTCGGGCATCTCGGCGGACAGGGGGCGACGGGCGACCAGAACCGTCACCGTCAGTTGGTCCGGCCGGTCGTCGGCCGGAGGCAGCGAAAGCGTCGTCTCGACCACGAGGCCGGCCGCCACGACGAAGGCAGACAGCGTCGCCTTTGCGAAACCGAGGCGCAGATGCGCATGCTCGCTGCGCAAGAACTCCAGCTGATGCGGCGCGAAATCGACGATCGCCAGCCGACCGCCCGGCCGCAAGGCGGCTGCGGCTTCGCGCACCGCGGCGGCGGGATCGTCGAGATAGTGCAGAACCTGATGCAGGGTCACGAGGTCGAAACTGCCGCGCGGCACCGGCAGGCGGTAGGCATCGCCCTGGCGCACGGTGGCGCGGGTCAGGCCTGCCGCGTCGAGCTTGGCGCGGGCAACGGCCAGCATCTCACGCGAGGCATCGACCCCGACGGCCCGCTCGCTCATCGGCGACAGGAGTTCGAGCAAACGCCCCGTTCCGGTGCCGACATCGAGGAATGCGCCGATGTCGTCGCTCCCCAGTGCGCCGAGCAGCGCGCGCTCAACCTCGGCATCCGGTACGTGGAGCGAGCGCAGGCGGTCCCACTGCTCGGCATTGCGAGTGAAATAGTCGGCGGCCCGCGTCGAGCGATCGCGGCGCACGTCGCCCAGCCGCTCGCGATCCCGGGCGAGAAGCCCTTCCTCGTCGAGAATGCCGCTCTCCAGCGACTGCGCCAGCGCCGTCACGAGCGGATCGTCGCCGAGCCGGAAATAGGCCCAGGCGCCCTCCTGATGGCGCAGCACCGTGCCGGACTCGACGAGAAGCTTCAGATGGCGCGAAATGCGCGGCTGAGACTGGCCGAGGATCGTCGTGAGGTCGGACACCGTCAGGTCGTGGCCCGACAGCAGCAGCACGAGCCGCAGCCGTGTCGGCTCAGCAATCGCCTTCAGGATGTCCACGGTACGGTCGAACGAGGCCGGCATCACGGCCCTCCCTCGGCCAACATCACATAAAGATATGTTTATGTGTTTCGCGTTGGTTTCACAAGCCGTGCGTGCCCGTGCCGGTTCCCCTCGCGCGGGTCCGGCTCTAGCTTGGGCCAATGACCGATTGTGCGACCCCCGCCCGCCCCGGCGAAACCCTCCTGCCCTTCGATGGCCGACAGGCGGACGACGCCCGCCTCACCTTCATCGGCCGCGTCCGCACGCCGTGGACGCAGCGCTCGGACTGCCCGAAGAACCTGCGCGTCGCCCGAGAGCGGATGGAGGGCGCGAGTATCGAGATGGACGCGGCATTCCGGCCGGCCCTCGCCTCGCTGGAGACCGGACAGTGGGTGTTCCTGCTAACGTGGCTGCACGAGGCGCGGCGCGATCTGGCGACCCAGATGCCGCGACATGCAACGCAGGCGACCGGTACGTTCGCGTTGCGCTCACCCGTCCGGCCCAATCCGATCGGCCTGCATCTGGTAAGGCTCGTGGCGATCGACGCCGCGGCCGGCCTTCTGCGCATTGATGCGGCCGATGTCCTGGACGGCACGCCGCTCCTCGACATCAAGCCCTACTTCGCCTCCGTCGATCAGCCGCCGGAGGCCTGACATGGCCACCGAGCGCCAGAAGGCCATCGCCCGTCACCTGACGCTGCTGATCCCGCGCGTACCCTTCCTCGACGCCGAGGCGATCCGCACCGATGCCGGCTCGAAGCACATGCGCGATCTGACGCCGGCTGCCGCCATCTGGCTCGCGACGGTGGCCCACATCCGGCACCAGCATACGGATTACGACGAGTTGCGCGACGAGGGCTACGAGCGGGACGAAGCCCGGTTCTTCGTGCTGGAGGCGGTCAACGAGGTGCTCGACCGCTGGGGCTCGACGCGCCCGCTCCTGTCGGAACCCGATGCCGACGAAGAGGTGTCGGAGGGCGACGACGAAGAACCGGCGTCGGCCATACGCCAGCGACCGGACGCGGACTGAGGCGCCTGATTATTCGTAGATCCACTGCTCCGGCAGGCGCGCCTCGACCGCCTCGCCGAGCGTGATGCGACCGGGCTTCTCCACCCAGGCAACGAGACCGCGGCGATACCTGCCGGCCTTGACGAAGCCGAGGTCGATGTCGGCTCGGCCCTCGTAATTCGAAGCGATCGAACGCCCCGACAGCCGGCATGGACCGTTGTCGCCATCGATCTTCAGCGTCACGCCGCCTTCGAAGAAGAGCAGCGTGCGCGGCGGCAGCCAGGTCAGACGCTCGATACCGTCGAGCACGAGATTACCGCCGATCCACTCCGGCTTCACCTCGGGAACGTCGAGAGTGGCGGCGATTTCCGCCAGTTCGGCAAAGGAGAGGATCGACAGCTGTCGCTCGTTGCGGATCTCGGTACCGCGCGGATACCAGGGCTCGCGTCCACCTGTGCGGCGGGTCGCGCCACCATGGAAATCCTCGACGATGCCGTCGAAGCCGAGTTCCAGTTCATCGGCCGGCGCTGTCACGAAATCGCCGCCCGCCGCCCTGTAGAGACCGCCGACGGTGGCCTGCAGCTTCCGGGCGCGGTGGCGCTTGGTCCCGGTGGTCATCGTCGCGTCAGTCATGGCGGTGCGGATGCTCGTCGGACTTCAGGTCGATCGGCTGGGTGCGTGGCTTCGCCTTGAAGGTGACGACGCGGTAGACGTAGATCAGCACGACGATGGCGATCACGGCGTTCGAGACGGGGCCGACATATTCGTTCACGCGCTCGTATTGCTGCGCCAGAAGATAGCCGGCAAAGGCGAGGCCCGCCGTCCAGACCACCGTACCGATGGCCGAGAAGAACAGGAACGTGCCGAGTGACATGCGCGACAGGCCGGCGGGGATCGAGATCAACGTGCGAACCGTCGGCACGAGACGCCCGAGCATCACCGCCCAGATGCCGTAACGCCGGAACCACGTGTCGGCGGCCTGGACGTCCTCGGCCGACATGGTGATCCAGCGGCCGAACCGGTCGGCCAGCTTGACGATGCGCTCCTCGCCGACGAGCAGGCCGAGATAGTACCAAGGCAGGATTCCGAACAGCGAGCCGATCGAGCCCGCCAGGATGACCGCCCAGATCGAATGCTGCCCGGTCGCCGCCTGATAGCCGGCGAGAGGCATGATGATCTCGGAGGGAATGGGCGGGAAGATGTTCTCAAGGAACATCAGCAGCGCGATGCCGAAGACACCAAGATTGTCCATCAGGCCTTGAACGAAGGTATCCATGCGGCGGTGGCTCTTTCACATCTCGGAGTCAGGGTCTCGCGGCCCAGTAGCATTCCGCTGCGCCGCCGTCACCGGCCGGCCGTCCGATGGATCGCGGTAGACCGGCCGTGCGAGAACGCTAGGCCGACGGTTCGGACCGCGATGCGGCGGCTGCGCGCCGGGCCGCATGGGCGTCCGCGATGGCCTCAGCCACCTGATCGCCGGTGTACGGCTTCTGCAGAATCGGGTTGTCGCGCCATTCTTCCATGATGCCGTTGCGGCCGTATCCGGTGGCGAAGACGATGGGGATATCGCGACTGCGCAGATACTCGGCGACCGGATAGACCTTCTCGCCGGCAACATTCATGTCGAGCACCGCGACGTCCACCGCGCGCAACGCGCCAAGCATTTCGAGTGCCCGCCCGACGCGCATGGCCATGCCGACGATCTCGCAGCCCAGCTCTTCCAGGATGTCTTCGAGTTGCATCGCGACGAGGCTTTCGTCCTCCACCGCGAAGACGCGCAGGCCTGCGCAGGAGGAACCGTCAGTCATAGGCGGTTTGTCCAAGATCCTCGATCTCTGTTCGCTTCAGCCTGAACATCCACGTGAGGCTCCCGCTGCCGAAGTCAACCTGCAGGTTGCCCTCCAACTCGCCGGTGATGATCCGCTCCAGCATGCGCATGCCGAAGCCGGGCGTCGGCTGCGCGCCTTCGGGAAGCGGCGTTTCGTGCCAGCGGAAGACGAGCTCCTGGCCGTCATAGGCCCACCCGATGCGCAGCAATCCGCCGGCCTGGGACAGCGCGCCGTACTTCACCGCGTTCGACGAGAGTTCATGGAAGACAATCGCCAGCGCGATGGCCGCCTTCGGACTCAGCGTGACGCGCAAGCCGTGCAATTCGAACCGGTCGTCGCCGAAGGCGCCGAGTTCCAGCCGCAGGATCGTCTCAAGATCCGCCGACTGCCAGTGCTGCTCGCTCAGGAGATTGTGCGCGTTCGACAGGGCAAGGATCCGGGCTTCGAAGACGCGGCGGGCGTCCTCCCGGTCGGCATTGGTCCGGAACGAGCGCCGGGCGAGCGACTGGACGGTGGAGAGCGTGTTCTTCACGCGGTGGTTCAGTTCGTCGATCAGCAGGCGCTGACGGTGGTGCGACCGCACGGCGTCGGTTCGGTCGTAGGCTTGAACGAAGATGCCGGAGACGGCGCCCTGCCGGTCGCGAATCGGATGATAGGAAAGATCGATGAACGCCTCGCGCGGCATGGCGCTGGTGCCGTCGCTGATGAGGACGCGCGTGTCGGAGGCGATCTGAGCTTCGCCGGTCTGGTAGACTTGGTCGAGCATGTCGAAGAAGATCTGTCCCGCGATGTCGGGAAGTGCGTCGCGCACCGGCAGCCCCAGAAGGTCGCGCGGCCCGACGAAGGCGCGGTAGGCCGTGTTGGCGAAGGTAAAGATGTGGTCGGGGCCTTGCAGCAGGGCGACCATGCCCGGCGACAGTTCGAACAGGCGCTGGAATGCCTCGGTCTGGTTGACCGTCTCCTTGTACGCTTCCTCGACCTCGCGCGCGCGCTGCACCAGCGCCACCTCGCCCGGCAACACCTGGAACGGCAGCGTCGCCGCTGCACGCAGGCGCACGATCTCCGTGATGTCGACGGTGTTCTGGAGGATGAACATCACCTCGCCGGCTTGATCGAAGAGCGGCGAGTGAACGGCGGTCCAGTAGCGCTTTTCGGTGCCGCCGCCGAGTTCCTCCGGTCGGGGAATGTCGTATTCGACATAGGCGAGCGTGTCGGGCTCGCCTGTCTGCAGCACCCGATCGAACGACGTCTGCAGTCTGCGTCCGGCCTCGCCGTCGTTGGGGAAGGCCTCGAAGACGTGGCGCCCGACGAGATCCGCCTCGCCCTGCATCGTCGCGATCTCGTAGGCGTGATTGACGGCCGCGAACTTCAGATCGCGGTCGAGAATCATGTGAGGGCTGGGAAGAGCCGAGAACAACTGGTGGAAGCTGATCCGATTCATCGAATGCGCCTGATGTGTTGTGTCTGGCAATCGGAACGGATCACCGCTGATCGGGCGAAGCGTCGCACTCCGCCCACCGGCCTCATCGCCGGCTGCGCACTGATGATAGGCGGAGCGGAGCGATGGGACAGGGGACGGAGGTGCAAACTTTACGTCAGCGCGTCAGACGCTTGTAGGTCGGGCGCTTGGGGTTGACGGAATCGGGTCCGAGACGACGGATCTTATCCTGCTCGTAATCGGCGAAGTTGCCCTCGAACCATTCGACATGGCTGTCGCCTTCGAAGGCCAAAATGTGCGTCGCCAGCCGATCGAGGAACATGCGATCGTGGCTGATCACCACGGCGCAGCCCGCGTATTCCTCCAGCGCATCCTCCAGCGCCGTCAGCGTCTCGGTGTCGAGATCGTTCGTCGGCTCGTCGAGCAGGATGACGTTCGAGCCCGACTTCAGCATCTTGGCGAGGTGCACGCGGTTGCGCTGGCCGCCCGAGAGCGTGCCGACCTTCTGTTGCTGGTCGCCGCCCTTGAAGTTGAAGTTGCCGACATAGGCGCGGCTGTTCATCTCGTACTTGCCGAGCTTCATGATGTCGCTGCCGCCCGAGATCTCTTCCCAGACGGTCTTGTTCGGCGCGAGGTCATCGCGGCTCTGGTCGACATAGCCGAGGTCGACGGTCGATCCGATGTCCACCTTGCCGCTGTCGGGCTTCTCCTGGCCGGTCAGCATCTTGAACAGCGTCGACTTGCCGGCGCCGTTCGGGCCGATGATGCCGACGATGCCGCCGGCGGGCAGCTTGAACGACAGGTTCTCGATGAGGACCCGATCGCCGTAGCTCTTCGTCAGGTTCTCGATCTCGATCACCTTCTGGCCGAGGCGTTCGCCGGTCGGGATGACGATCTTGCCATCGGCGGGCCGGCGGTTCTCGGCAGCCTCGACCAGCTCGTTATAGGCCTGGATGCGGGCCTTGGACTTGGACTGGCGGGCCTTCGGCCCCTGCTGCATCCACTCGCGCTCGCGCGAGAGGGCGCGCATGCGGCTGTCGTCCTCGCGGCCCTCCTGCTGCATCCGCTTGCCCTTCTTCTCGAGATAGACCGAGTAGTTGCCCTCGTAGGGCACACCCCGGCCGCGATCGAGTTCGAGGATCCAGCCGGTCACGTTGTCGAGGAAGTAGCGATCGTGGGTGATCATCAGCACGGCGCCCTCGTATTCGCGAAGGTGCTTTTCCAGCCAGCCGATCGTCTCGGCGTCGAGATGGTTGGTAGGCTCGTCGAGGAGCAGGATGTCGGGCTTCGACAGGAGCAGCTTGCACAGCGCCACGCGGCGCTTCTCGCCGCCCGACAGCGGGCCGACGGTCGCCTCCTTCGGCGGGCAGCGCAGGGCGTCCATCGCCATTTCGACCTGGCTCTCGAGGTCCCAGAGGTTCTGGGCGTCGATTGCGTCCTGCAGCTTGGCGCCCTCGTCCGCGGTCTCGTCCGAGTAGTTCATCATCAGTTCGTTGTAGCGGTCGAGGATCGCCTGCTTGTCGGCGACACCCTCCATCACGTTCTCGAACACGGTCTTGGTCTCGTCGAGCTTGGGCTCCTGCGCCAGGTAGCCGACCGTCGCACCGTCCGCGGCCCAGGCCTCGCCGGTGAAGTCCTTGTCCATGCCGGCCATGATCTTCAGCAGCGTCGACTTGCCGGCGCCGTTCGGGCCGAGAATGCCGATCTTGGCATTCGGGTAGAAGGACAGGAAGATGTTCTCCAACACCTTCTTGTTGCCGTAGGCCTTCGTGAGGTCGGCCATATGGTAGATGAACTGGCGAGCCATCGAGCGCGCGTCTCCGAAACTAAGGGTCGATAGGATTGCGGCACAGGTAAGCCATGAGGCTCCGATGAGCAACAAATCGCCGGTCGAAATCGGCGCCCGCAGCTTCAGCGCCGAACAGCGCGGCGTCCTGACCGGCATCGCGCTCGCCGTCATTGCGCCGCCGTTGGCGATCGCCGGGCTCCTGCGGGTCTTGGCGGACATCGCGCCCGTGCCGGCCGTCGCCTTCGCGCTGGCCGCCCTGCCGCTGGCGGCCTGTATTGGGCGCATCGCTGCCTATCGGTTCACCGCGCCTGCGGCGATCGACGGATCCGTGCCGCCCGGTGACGCGGCGCTCGGGCGCCTGCGCGCCATTCTCGCCAACACGCTGGAGCAGACCGTGCTCTTCGTTCTCGCGCTCCTGGCGTTGGCGCCCGTCCTGCCGCCGAGCCTTGCCGCATTACCAATCGCGATGGCGATCTGGTTCGTCATCGCACGCGCGATCTTCGCCGCGACCTATGCTAAGGGAGCCGCCGCGCGGGCCTTCGGCTTCGCGGCGACCTTCTACCCGAGCCTTCTCGGCCTCGTGGCGGCGCTCGTTCTGGCACTTCGCTGACGCGCGCCGCCCCGCCGATCCCTGATGGAACCTCCCGCATGATTCGACACATCGTCTTCTTCAGCGCCCGCAACCGCGAGGACCTGCCGCGCATCAAGGCCGGGCTGGAGACGCTGGGGGCGATCCGCCACCACGACCATTTCGAAGTCGTCGAAAACGCCCGCGTCGATCCGATGGGCAATGCGGTGGATCTCGTGGTCTATGCCGAGTTCCGCGACCGCACGGCGCTCGACGCCTACAAGGCCGATCCGATCTACGACGCGTCGACGCAGGCCGTGCGCCCGTTGCGCGAGATTCGCTACTCCGCCGACTACGAGATTCCCGACCGGACCTGAGCGCGGCCTCAGCCGAAGCCGGGCGCGTCCACGATGCCGCTTCGGCAGCCGCGCGGCTGGGTGGCGCCGGCGAGGATCAGCGGTCCGAGGTCGGCATCTTCGCGCAGCGGACCGCGGAGCGAGATGCGGATTTCCTGCAGGAGCCGGCGGCCGTCGTCGCCCGAAGCGCAGTCGATCAGCACCCGGGCGCCCGCGCCGCGACCGAAGGCGCGGTCGAACGCCGCGCGCACGGCATCGGCCTGCAGGTCCTCGCCCACGGCCGCCTCGAACACGCGCCGCACGTCGGATCGGTTGAGCGCGTCGAGAAGGCGGATCGAATCGCGGAAGTAGCGCTCCTCGCCGCCGCCGTGGCAGGTGCCGTGCGACCACCACTCGTGCCGGTCGAGCCCGGAGGCGACGCCCGGCATCGCCAGATCCAGCGCCCGGCGCGTCGCGACCGTCAGCTCGATCGCCGGCAGGCGCATCCAGTCGCCCCGCTCATCGGTCTCGCGGATGCGGGCGGCGACGCCGCAATACTCGCGTCCGCGCGGCTGTGGCCAGAGCCCGTGCAGCGAGAAGCCGCCGCTGGCCACGCCGCCCGACCGGCAATCGCGCGAGCGGGGTCGAATTTCGCAGAAGGCGGGATGCCAACTGGCCGCGAGGATGAAGTCGCCGGAGGCTGCCTCGTCCTCGGCGCCGGCGGATGATGCGACACGATCCGTGGTTCTCGCAGGCGCTTCCGCCGGCAACTGAGGCTGAACCGAGGCCGACGACGATCCGTCGCCGACGCGCCCGCATCCGTAGGGGACCCAGCGGCGGTCCGGCTCGGCACCGGGCACGCGGATCAGGTAGTGGCTGCCGGGAACGGCGTTGCGGCCGAGAAGATCGTAGGAGCGCCCGGGCTCCGTGACGATGCGGCCGGAATTGTCCTCGGACCGGATCGAGGGCGTCGCGAAGCAACTCGCCTCCGCCGTGAAGCTGCCGCTCATCGGCACCTGCGCGGCGGCGGCGCCCGGCATCAGCGCCGCGAGCATCGCGGCCATTGCCGCGAGCGCACTTCGCCGCGGCGGCGTCCCCGCACCGCCGGCACCCGCCACTTCGGCACGTCCGCCGATTGCGATTGCGCGACAGCGCCCCATTTGATGCGTCATCCACTCTCCAGAGCGCCGAAACGACATTGCCCGAGCGTCCTTTTCTTCTCGACAGCCCGACCGGCGCCGCCATCAATCTGTATCGCACACGCCCGCTCGGCGAGGTGCGCGGCGTTCTTCTCGTGCTGCACGGACTGGCCGAGCATGCCGGCCGCTACGGCCGCCTCGCCCTCGAGATGGCGGCGCGCGGCTTTGCCGTCTACGCCCCCGACCATCGCGGGCACGGCTCCACCACCGCCATCGACGCCCCGATGCGACGTTTCGCATCGAAGGCCGGACCGGCCAAGCTTCTGCGCGACATCCATGCCGTGCGTGCACGCGCCGAGGCCGATCATCCCGGCAAGCCGGTCTTCGTGCTCGGCCACTCGATGGGCGGCCATCTCGCCATGAACTACGGGCGAAAGCACGGCGAAGGGCTGGCCGGGCTTCTCGTCTGGAACGCCAGCTTCGAGGCCGGCTGGCAGGAGCGGCTCGGCCGCGTGGCGCTTCGCGCGGAAAAGGCGCTGAAGGGATCCGACGTCGCAAGCGCGCTCTTTGCCCGCGCGACGTTCGAGGCCTGGGGCCGGGCGATCGAGCCACGGCGCACGATGGCGGACTGGCTCAGCCATGACGAGCGCGCCGTGGACCGCTACAATGCCGATCCGCTCTGCGGCTGGACGCCGACGATCTCGATGGTGGAAGACCTCTTCGCCCTGATCGAGGATGCCCGCTTGCATTCCGGCCTCGCCGACCTGCCCCGGCGCCTACCCATTCACTGCCTCGGCGGCACGCAGGATCCGGCGACGCAAGGCGGTCAGGCGGTGCGCCGGCTGGCTGCCCGACTGGAGGAGGCCGGCTCGCTCGATGTTCGATGTCGCATCGTCGAGGGCGCCCGTCACGAGACGCTGAACGAAGTGGAGCCGATGCGCCAGGAGGCGGTGGACGAACTCCTCGACTTCCTGGAACATCACTCCGTCGTGGCACCCAAGCCGATCGGCGCGCCGTAAACCTCGGGGTCGCGTCAGACGTCAACCCTGCTTTGCATTGGGCGCGGCGGCGACCAGCCGGAAGGTTTCCAACTCGTCGCGCGTCAGCACATAGAGCTCGTCGGCGGGCGTCTGCATCGCCTTGATCCAGACCTGCGGATCGACGCCCATGTCGACGAGCAGCTGCTGGCACTCAGCCGTGGTCGCCTGGATGTCGGCGATCGAGCGCCCGAGGTCGCGGAGTGGACCACCCGTCCCCGCGTCGACCGCATAGACCTGATGTACGCCGACCCAGGCATCCTCTCCGGCCGACCGTGCGACCCCGCCGGAGAAAAGAAGCGGGCAGGCCGAGGCGCAGTAGCCGTCGGCCGGCACCGCCGTCTCGATCCCGCGTTCGCGCACGAGCCGCGCCATCGCCAGCGCATCCCGCACCGAGCCGCCGGGCGAATGCAGCACGAGAACGCCTGCACCCTTGCCCTCGCCGTCGAGAAAACGGGTGAGATCGTCGGCGCTGCCGGGATCGATCCGCCCCACCGCCGAAACGGTGCGCTCATCCGCCCGCACGAAGCGCATGGGCCGTGCCAATGCATCGTCCGGGAGCGGGCTCTCGAAGCCGGGAATGGCCGGCTCGCCCCGGTTCGGCGCGACGGGAACGGCACGCGGCAGGTAGGGCCGCACCTGATCGCCGGGCACCGGCCGCGACAGCGGCATCGGCTCGGTCCGGCGCATGCGCGAGCGATCGCCCTCGCCCTGCGTGGCGCGCTGGATGTCGGTGGCGAGGATCGTGCCCGCCAGACCGACGACGCCGAGGAAGACCGCGCGCAGCATCGCGCCGTCGGGAATGGCCAGCAGCCGCCGCTCGAACCAGCCGGGCGTCGCATGGACGTCGCTCACCGCGTCAGGACCGCACGGTCTTGGGATAGGCGGCCGGGCCGGGATCGTTCTGCTGAACGATCCCGTCGTCCTCGACCACCAACCGCGTCGGCGCCGCGCCGATCTCGCTCTCGGTGACGAGGCGGCGCTGGAGGCGGATCGCACGCATCATGTCGAGCGCGCTCATGTCGCCGATCTCGCTGTCCTCGTCGCTCTCTTCGCGCCGGATCTGGTCCTGCACGATGCAGAGGATGAAGACGAGCACGGCCGGCATCAGGTCGATCGAGATCGCCCCGGCCCAGGACGGCAGGAAGTCTCGGGCATACATGACCACGGCTTCCGGCGCCGAGAGCGGCGTGAAGCGCACGGTCTCGACGCGCGGGCGATCGAGGATCGAGTCGGCCGCAGCCGCCAGTGCGAGGCTCTGCTGGCGCACGGCGGTCTCGACCTGGCCCACCACGGCCGACTGCCGGCCCTGAAGCGCCGCGTCGGCGCCATCGGCGGCCGGCGCGATGAAGGTGCGGCCGAGGTCTTCGGCGGCGCGTTTGACGGCCGGCGCGACGGACGTCTGCTGCAGCGAGCCGATGATGCCCGCCAGTTCCGTCGCCTGCGTGGCATAATCGGTGGAGCGCGGCTTGACGCTGCCGTCGGCGGCGACCAGTCGGCGCATCTCGCCGAGCCGTTCGCCGCCGTCCTTGAACAGGGCGCTGACATCGTCGCGCGAGGTCTCGATCTCGGTCTGCAGGCCGGACAGCTGCGTCGACATCTGCGACAGGAGCTGCACCACGGTGCCCGAGCCCGACGTGCCGGTCAGCGCGCCCGACGAGCGCTCCTCGTCCGCCAGCCGGGCGAAGCGCTGCGAGGCCAGCTGGATGTCGGGCAGCAGGCTTTGGGCGGCCAGCGCGTTCTCGTGCGCCTCGTTCAGCTTGCCCTGATAGGCCTCGGTGGTCACCGACATATGCTGCTCGAGCGCCGCCGCGCCGGCCAGCGCCGCGGCGTTCAGCCAAGCCGACATCGCCATGATCATCGCTGCGCCGAGCGCCATGGCGACGTAGAGCATCCGCCGCCCGGCGGGCCGGCGCACATGCGGCATGATCCGCATCAGGTAGGTCCAGAAGGCGTAGATGCCGACCGAGACCGAGACGGAGTAGATCACCGCGCCGAAGAAAACGGTGGAGGCATCGCCATCGAGAAGCTCGCGGACCCCGAGATAGGTGAAGACGCCGCTGGCCGTCGCGAGGATCGCGAGGGTCATTCGGGTCATCAGTTCGAGCCGCGCGATCTGGCCGCGCAGCGTGTAGGAATGCGATGCGGCCATGCGGTTCCCCGAAACACACAACAAGAGCCGACGGGAAGCCGGCCTGAATGAGGCTTAAGAGAGGATTAAGGCCAAGCCGCGCCGCAGGCTAGGCGGCGTGCCGCCCTCCCGCCGATGTGATGAGCGGGGCGGGATAGAGAGGTGCCGCGACACCGTTATCCATCCGCCATCGTACACGAGATTGCATGCGCGAGGGACCTTCGTGCATCGAGCACCCCGTCACGGTGATGCAGCGATGAGACGCGTAGTCCCTGCCTCGATCGGCCCGGTCACGAGGAGGCGTCGCTCAGTCATGCCGACTCCCGCCGAGCGCTTCGGTAATCCCGTTCACCCGAGAGCCACGAACCGGCGAACGCCCTACTCCGTCGCGTAGATCAGATCCGAGCCGAGATGGCAGCGGGCGCGGCGCAGTTCGAGCGGGCGATTCTGGTAGGAGCAGATGATGCGCGACAGCTTGAGCACCACAGCATCGCCCTTCAACCGGAAGGTGCGCTTGTCGTCGGCCGTGGCAACCTCTACCGCGACCTTCTCGAACTTCTGCGTGGCGAGATCCTGGCCCGTCCACCGGGCGGAGGCGACGCTTTCGAGATCGACCTGCGACATCTGACGCACGCTCGCATCGACCCGCAGATACACGTCTTCGATCATGAACAGGCGCCCGAGATGGGTCCGGCGGCGTTCGAAACGGAGAACCGGGGTCCGTGCGTTGACTTGCAGTTCCGCCGTGACGTCGGGATCGGCGACGCCGAGCGTGACGTTGGCGATCTCGACCTCGCCGGAGATCCGGTTGCCGGCCTGATCCCGAATGTTGGAGAAACGGCTCCGCATCTTCGAGCCCTCGAAATCGGCGACGAGGGTTCCCTTTCCCTGGTGACGCTCGAGCAGCTTGTGCTCGGTCAGGATGTCGAAGGCCTTGCGCACCGTGCCGAGACTGATGCCGAGCGAACGCGCGATCTCGGCCTCGTTCTCGATCGGCTGGCCGGGCGCCCAGGTCCGCTGCACGATGCGGGCGATGAACTCGTCCGCGACCTGCTGATACAGGGGTCGGGTGTTGAACGGCTTGGCAAGCGACATCGATCGTTCCCTGTCTCACATCCTTCGGAAGATGCGAAACCTTACCTTGAGTTGCAGAGTGAATGCAACCTAAGGGTGAAACTATCGACAACCTTCGCACATCATCGTAACGAGATCGCCTCAGTGAGGCGGTCGGCTCTCGCGCCAGGGGCGAGTGACATCCAGCCATGCCTGAACGCGGGCTTCCGGATCGGCGTGGAGTGTCACGTCCGTCACCGCCGCCGCGCAATCGGCGCCTTCGGCAAAGACGAGAGGCGCGCGTTCCACCGTGATCCCTCCGATGGCGACGAGCGGCATGGCGCCGGCCCGTTCGCGCCAGAGCCGAAGTCGCGCGGGAGTCTGCGGCGCCCACGGCATCTGCTTGAGGACCGTCGGCCAGATCGGCCCGAGTGCGACGTAGTCCGGCCGTGCGGCCAGCGCGACCTCCAGTTCCGCCTCGTCGTGGGTCGAGAAGCCGAGGCGAAGGCCGGCGGCGTGGATCGCCGGAAGATCGGCCTCGGCAAGATCCTCCTGACCGAGATGCAGGAAGTCGGCGCCCTCCTCGATGGCCAGCCGCCAGTGGTCGTTGACCACGAGCTGACAATCATGGGCGCGGCACACCGCGAGCGAGCGACGGATCTCGCTGCGCAGGACCGCCGGATCGTCGCCCTTGGCCCGCAGCTGGACGAGCCGCAGTCCGACCGGCACCAGCCGCTCGATCCAGTCGGCATCGGGCAGCACGAGATAGAACGGATCGAGGCGAACGCGCGCCCGCTCCTCCGCCATCCCACTCATGCCAGCACCGCCTTGCCGAAGACCGGCGTCGAGGGCGCGGCCATGTCGCGGGGCTCCATCGCCCCGGCCTCGAAGCCGAGCCGGCCGGCCTCGACCGCTAGCCGGAAGGCGGTCGCCATCGCCACGGGATCGCCAGCGCTGGCGACCGCCGTGTTCAAGAGCACGCCGTCATAGCCGAGTTCCATCGCCTCGGCCGCGTGGCTCGGGCGCCCGAGGCCTGCATCGACGATGAGCGTGACACCCGGAAACTGCGCGCGCAGCGAGCGCAGTCCATAGCGGTTGTTGAGACCGAGCCCCGAGCCGATGGGCGAGGCCCACGGCATGAGCACGCGGCAGCCCGCTTCGAGCAGGCGTTCGGCGACGACGAGATCTTCGGTCGTGTAGGGCAGCACCTCGAAGCCCTCGTCCGTCAGGATGCGCGCGGCTTCGACGAGGCCGTAGACGTCGGGCTGCAAGGTGTCGGCATGGCCGATGACCTCCAGCTTCACGAGGCTGGTGCCCAGCAGCTCGCGCCCCATTCGCGCCGTCGTCACCGCCTCCTTGACGCTGTGGCAGCCCGCCGTATTCGGTAGGAAGTCGGCGCCGAGATCGCGGATCTCGTTCCAGAAACCGGGCGCCGTTCCGCCGCCGAGCGATTGCTCGCGGCGCAGCGACACCGTGATCAGCCCCGCGCCCGAGGCGCGGATCGCCTCGCGCATCACCGCAGGCGAAGGATAGAGCGCGGTGCCGAGCATCATACGCGAAGAGTAGATGCGTCCGTAGATGTCCATGGGTCTCAGCCTCCCTGCATCGGCGACAGGATCTCGACCGCGTCGCCCGCCATGATCGTCGTTTCCGCTCGTTCGCCGCGTGGCACGAATTCCTGATTCACGGCGGTCGCCACCGCCTCGCCGGGCAGGTCGAGTTCGATGACGAGCGCGTCCAGCGTGCGGGCCGCGATCTCGCGTGCCTCGCCGTTCAGCCGAATGATCATGCGGTCTCCAGTGCGTCTTGGGCCATCGCCGCCGCCTTTGCCGAACAGGACGGCGACAGGAGGAAACCATGGCGGAACAGGCCGGTGAAGGTGACGACGCGGCCCTCGCGCGTCACGCGCGGCAGATTGTCGGGAAAGGCGGGCCGGCAGGCGGCGCCGGTCTCGATCACCTCGGCCTCGGCGAAGGCGGGATGCAAGGCGAAGGCTGCCGACAGCAATTCGACCGCAGAGCGGAGCGAGATGGCGCCGGCGCGGTCCGACTCGATCATCGTCGCACCCACCATGAAGACGCCCTCCTCGCGCGGCACGACGTAGATCGGCCAGCGCGGGTGCAGCAGGCGAACGGGCCGCGACAGGCGCACCTCGCGGCTGCGCAGCAACACCATCTCGCCGCGCACGCCGCGCAGCTCGGGCGACGTCGCCGCGAGCCCCCGGCAATCGACGACGACCTCGCCGGCGAAATCGCCGGAGTCGGCAGCTTCGCCGAACCGGATGGTGCCGCCGGACTGCGTCAGATGGGAGGCCATCGCCGCCAGCGCCCGGCGCGGATCGAGATGGGCCTCGCCGCGATAGAACAGTCCCTGCCGGAAACGTCCAGCCAGATCGGGCTCCAACGCCTCGATCGTACCGGCATCCACCGTCTCGTGGCCCTGCGTCCGCGCCGCGAACTGGCGCAGATCCCCGCTGTCGCGCGCGGCGGCGAGAACCAGCGTACCGGCACGCTTGACCGACGTGACCCCGGCCCAGAATTCGATCCCGGCCAAGCCCGGCTCGACGATGGACGGATCCGCCGTCGCCGCTTCGCAGTAGGGCGCCAGCATGCCGCCGGCGAGCCATGAGGCGGCGGTTTGTCCGAGCGTCGGGGCGGCTTCGTGTACGACGACCTCCCGCCCCGCCTCGACGAGGCGCAACGCCGTGGTGAGCCCGGCGACCCCGGCGCCGAGAACATGGATCGTCACAGGGGGGCCAAAGGATGGATGGACGGGTCGGTTTGCATCGAACGGGCTCCACGGCTCTCGATCCGGCGCATCGGGGCGACAGACGGGGGTCCACGCATCGAGCGGCTTCGGCTCGAAACCGGACGCCATTCTCCGCACCCGGTCGGGTCTCGGTGGATGCCGTCGCGGAGCGTTCAACTCCATCCCTACGCCAGTGCGAACTGGATCAGGTTCTTGGGGTCGCCGCGCATCTCGTCGGCCTCTCAGTTCCCCTCGCGGAACTCCCCCTGGACATAGACGTGAACGTAGACATTCGACTTACCCTGTCAACCATGGGCGCGAGGAACCAGGGCGGACCGTCCCATGCGTCAGGTCGTGTCCATTCGTTCGGATCCCCGCAGAGATATCGCAAGACTTTTCCTGTCCAATGGCCGGCGAACCATGAGGAAAGCCCACGATGGGGTTCGCCAAACCCGTCACCATCGCCTTCGGTCGCACGACGACCTTCGTCCTTCTCGCCTCCGTCCTGACGGTCGCCGCCGTGTCGGCCGCCCTCGTTGTCCAGGCCGCACGGACGCAGGACGACCACGCCGCCGAGCAGACGCGGCATTTCGCGCGCGTGCTTCTGACGAACAAGGCCGATCAGCTGGCGGACGTCGTCGTCGATTATGCCGACTGGGGCGATGCCTATGCGCATCTCCATCAGACGATCGACATCGGCTGGGCCTGGAACGAAAACAATCTGGGTCGGACACTCTCGACCGATCTCGGCATCGAGACCTTTGCCGTCTTCGATGGCGCTGACCGGCAGGTCTACGCCGTTCGCGAAGGTGAACTGGCGTCGACCCCGGTCTTCGAGGACCCGGCCGAAGCGGCCGCCGTACGGCGCCTGCTGGCCAAGATGCGGGCTCTACCGATCTCCTACGGTCGGGCGGTCAATGCCGTGGCGGCGGTGCCGGGCGAACCCGTCTTCCTGTCGGCCACCGCGATCGGCGCGGGCGACGATCCAACCGTGACGATCGATCAGAGACCGCCCTCGATCCTGGTCTTCGCCGACCGCCTGTCGCCGGCCGAGGTCGAACGCATGGGCCGCGAGATCGGCCTCGTCGACCTTGCCATCTCGCAGTTCGATGGGACGGATGGGTCCTCCGCCACCATTCTCGACACGAGCGACGGGCATACGTCCTTCGGTCTCGATGCCGCCCTGCCGAAACCGGGAAGCGACATGCTGGCCGCGCTCGCGCCCTGGGCCGCCGCGCTGTTCGTCTTTGCGTCCGGCATCGGCATCGCCCTGTCGTGGCAGGGACGGCGCATAGCCCGGCAGGGTCGCGAACTCGCCAAGGCGCTGCGCGCCGCCAACGCGGAATCCGAACACCGCGCCTCGCACGACATGCTGACCGGCCTTTCCAATCGCGCCTCGTTTTACCGCGCCCTGACGGCATCGCTGACGCCGAAGGTCGCCCTACCGACTCTGCTCTACATGGACCTCGACCGCTTCAAGGCGGTCAACGACGGCTGCGGCCACGATGCCGGAGACGCCGTGCTGCGCGAGGTCAGCGACCGCATCCGCGGACTGATCGGCCCGCAGGATCGCTGCGCGCGCATCGGCGGCGACGAGTTCGTGATCCTCGCAGGCGAGACGGATCTCAGGGCGCTGCAGTCGCTCTGCCGCAAGCTGATCACCGAGATGTCGCGCGACATCGAGTTCGGGGATGCGCGCTTCTGCGTCGGCGCCTCGATCGGCGTGGCCGTCGCGGTGCGGGGCGACGATGCCGAGCAGTTGATCCAACGGGCGGACCGCGCCCTCTACGCGGCGAAGGCAGCGGGGCGCTCGTGCTTCCACTTCGCCCCCATCCCCGAAGATCGGAAGGTCGCGGACGTCGGCTGACGAGGCCGGAGCCGTCCCGACCCGATGTCGCAATTCTTCGCGGATGTCGGCTTTGTACAAGCCCCCTGCCGCTTTCATCATCGCGACAGCCGTGTCGCCAATGCGAAGGTCCGGACCAGACGCGCTCGGCAGGACGGACCGCCATGCAGAACTTCTCCGGCTTCTCGATCATCGCCAAGGCGCTGGGGTCCAACAAGGGCTGGCAGGCGCAGTGGCGCGACGCCCAGCCGAAGAGCCGCTACGACGTCGTCATCATCGGTGGCGGCGGGCACGGACTGGCGACGGCCTATTACCTCGCCAAGGAGCATGGGCTGCGCAACGTCGCGGTGCTGGAGAAGGGCTGGATCGGCGGTGGCAACACCGGGCGCAACACGACGATCATCCGCTCGAATTACCTTTTCGAGGAGTCGGCGGCGCTCTACGACCATGCCGTGAAGCTCTGGGAGGGCCTGTCGCAGGACCTCAACTACAACGTCATGTACTCGCCGCGCGGCGTCCTGATGCTGGCCCATAACATCCACGACATCCAGGTCTTCAAGCGCCATGTCCACGCCAACCGGCTGGCTGGCGTCGACAACGAATGGCTGAGCGCCGAAGAGTGCAAGGCCTACTGCCCGCCCCTCAACATCGACGCATCGACCATGCGCTATCCCGTGCTCGGCGGCGCCCTGCAGCGGCGAGGCGGCACGGCGCGGCACGACGCGGTGGCCTGGGGCTATGCGCGCGCCGCCTCGGCGCTCGGCGTCGACATCATCCAGAACTGCGAGGTCACCGCCATCCGGCGCGGGCTAGGCGGCGAGGTCATCGGCGTCGAGACCACCCGCGGCGCCATCGACACGGCCAAGGTCGGCGTCGTCGCGGCCGGCAACACCTCGGTGGTCATGTCGATGGCAGACGTGCGCATGCCGCTCGAAAGCTATCCGCTGCAGGCGCTGGTGTCCGAGCCGATCAAGCCGGTCTTTCCCTGCGTCGTCATGTCGAACACGATCCACGCCTACATCTCGCAGTCCGACAAGGGCGAACTGGTGATCGGCGCCGGCACGGACGCCTACACGTCCTACACCCAGCGCGGCGGGCTCCACATCGCCAACCACACGCTCGACGCCATCTGCGAGCTGTTCCCGCAATATCGGCGCATGCGGATGCTGCGCTCGTGGGGCGGCATCGTCGACGTGACGCCCGACCGCTCGCCGATCCTCGCCAAGACGCCGGTGAAGGGGCTCTACGTCAATTGCGGCTGGGGCACCGGCGGCTTCAAGGCGACGCCGGGCTCGGGCAACGTCTTCGCCCATACGATCGCCCGCGACGAGCCGCACCCCATCAATGCGCCCTTCACGATCGAGCGGTTCCGCGACGGCGTGCTCATCGACGAGGCGGCGGCGGCGGCCGTGGCGCACTGACGATGGCGACGCGATCGCCCTCGATCCCCGCGCCCGCCTCGACCCTTTCGACGCCTCATCCGTCCTGCAAAGGCCGACCCCCATGCTGCTGATCCACTGCCCCTATTGCGGACCCCGGCCGGAACTCGAGTTCCGCTATGCCGGCGAGGCCCATGTCGTGCGCGCCGAGACCCCGTCGGAGGTCGGCGCCAACGAGTGGGGCGACTTCCTCTACCAGCGCTCCAACACGCGGGGCCTCCACGCCGAGCGCTGGCGCCACATCCACGGCTGCGCCCACTTCTTCAACGCGCTGCGCGACACGCGCACCGACTTCTTCGCCGCGACCTACAAGGTCGGCGAGCCGAGGCCGGACACGGGCGGCACGCCGGAGGCCAACGCGCCGGCGCTGAGCGGCGACAATGTCGGCACCTGGTCGTCGGAGGCGGCGCGATGAGCGCGTTCCGCACGGCCTCGGGCGGCCGAATCGACCGCGCCTCGCCCCTCACCTTCTCCTTCGACGGCGTCACCTATCGCGGCTACGAGGGCGACACGCTGGCCTCGGCGTTGCTGGCCAACGGCGTCCATCTCGTCGGGCGCTCCTTCAAGTATCACCGGCCGCGCGGCATCCTCACCGCCGGGTCGGAAGAGCCGAACGCGCTCGTCGGCGTCGGCGCCGACGAGGCGCATTACACGCCGAACCTGCGGGCGACGCAGGTCGAGCTCTACCAGGGGCTCGTCGCCACCAGCCAGAACCGCTGGCCCTCGCTCCGCCACGATGTCGGTGCGGTGAACGACGTGCTGGGCAAGTTCTTCTCGGCCGGCTTCTACTACAAGACCTTCATGTGGCCGCGCTCGGCCTGGGAGAAGCTTTACGAGCCGATCATCCGCCATGCCGCCGGGCTCGGGCGCGCGCCGGAAACGGCGGATGCCGACCGCTACACCCAGCGCTTCGCCCATTGCGAGGTGCTGGTCGTCGGCGCCGGTCCCGCAGGGCTCGCGGCGGCGCTGGCGGCGTCGGAAGACCCGGACGCGCGCGTCATCCTCTGCGACGAGCAGTCGGAAATGGGCGGCGCGCTGCTGCACGAGAGCGACGCGGTGATCGACGGCCTGTCGGGACCGGCCTTCGTGCGCGACTGCCTGCACAAGCTGCGGGCGCGGCCGAACGTGACGCTGCTGCCGCGCACCACCGGCTTCGGCTTCTACCCGCACAATTTCATGGGCCTGTGCGAGCGCGTCACCGAGCATCTCGCCCATGCGGATCCCCGCCTGCCGCGCGAGCGCCTGTGGCAGGTCCGCGCCGCGCGCATCGTCTTCGCCACCGGCTCGATCGAGCGGCCGATGGTGTTCCCGGACAACGACCGGCCGGGCATCCTCATGGCCGAAGCGGCGCGCCACTACGCCAACCGCTACGGCGTGCTGCCGGGCCGCCGCGCGCTCGTGTTCACCGCCGGCGACAGCGCCTATCGCGCGGCGCTCGATCTGAGGGCCGCCGGCGTCGAGATCGCGGGGATCGCGGATCTTCGCGACAATCCGTCGGGCCTCTACGTCGAGAAGGCCCGCGCCGCGGGTATTCCGATCTATCCGGCGACCTCGGTGTCCAAGACCTCCGGGCGGCTGCGCATTTCGTCCGCGACCCTGATGCGCAAGGGCTGGACGAGCGGCGAGGAGATCGCCTGCGACTGTCTCCTGATGTCGGCCGGCTTCACGCCGACGATCTCGCTTTTCTCGCAGTCGCGCGGCAAGATGCGCTGGGACGAGGCACTCGACGCCTACATTCCCGCCGAATCCGTCGAGGACGAACGCTCGGCCGGTGCCTGCCGCGGCGTCTACGATCTCGCCGAAGTTCTGGCGGACGGCGACGCAGCCGGACGCAATGGTGGATCGGGCAGCCCGCACGCGGTCGAGGCCATCGCGACCGGGCACGATGGCTTCCGAGGCGCGGCGTTCCACGGCGGCGACCCGCGCAAGGTGAAGGCCTTCGTCGACTTCCAGAACGACGTGACCGCCAAGGATGTGCGCCTTGCCACGCAGGAGGGCTTCCGCTCGATCGAGCACGTGAAGCGCTACACGACCTCCGGCATGGCGACCGACCAGGGACGCCTCTCCAACATCAACGCGCTCGCCATCGTCTCGCAGGAGATCGGCAAGCCGGAGACGGCAATCGGCCTCACCACCTTCCGCCCGCCCTATACACCGACGACCTTCGGCAATTTCGCGGGCGCCGCGCGCGGCAAGCTCTTTGATCCCGTGCGCACCACGCCGATCCACGACTGGGCCGCTGAACGCGGCGCCGCGTTCGAGGATGTCGGCATCTGGAAGCGTGCGCACTACTTTCCGCAGGGTGGCGAGGACCTGCACGCCGCCGTGGCGCGCGAGTGCCGCGCCGTGCGACAGTTGGTCGGTATCTTCGACGCCTCGACCCTGGGCAAGATCGAGGTGGTCGGCCCCGACGCTGCCGAGTTCGTCGAGCGGATCTACACCAACCCGTTCAAGAAGCTGGCCATCGGGGGCTTGCGCTACGGCGTAACGCTGCGCGAAGACGGGTTCGTGATGGACGACGGCGTCGTCGGACGCGTCGCGGAGGATCGCTTCCACCTGACCACCACGACCGGCGGCGCGCCGCGCGTGCTCCATCACATGGAGGATTATCTCCAGACCGAATGGCCCCATCTCGACGTCTGGCTGACCTCGATCACCGAGGAATGGGCTGTTATCGCGGTGCAGGGGCCGAAGGCGCGCAAGGTGATCGAAGGGCTGGTGGACGGGCTCGACATCTCCCGCGAGGCGATGGCCCACATGCAGATGCGCGAAGGCACGATCCTCGGCGTACCGATGCGGCTCTGGCGCGTGTCCTTCACCGGAGAACTCGGCTTCGAGATCAACGTGCCGGCGGGCCATGGCCGCCGCATCTGGGAGGCCGTCTTCGCGGCGGGCGAGCCCTACGGCATCACCCCCTACGGCACAGAGACCATGCACGTGCTGCGCGCCGAGAAGGGCTACATCATCGTCGGCCAGGAGACGGACGGAACGGCGGTGCCGGACGATGTCGGCCTCGCCTGGGCGGTGGCCAAGAAGAAGCACGATTTCGTCGGCATGCGCTCGCTGGGCCGTCCCGCGCTCTCGGCGCCCGGCCGCAAGCAGATGGTCGGTCTTCTGACGAAGGACCCCGCCATCGTGCTGGAGGAAGGCGCGCAGATCGTCGAGCACCATGAGCGGGCGGACGCCATCGCCAGCGGATCGGCGCTCGGGCACGTCACCTCGTCCTACCGCTCGGAAACCCTGTCGCGCTCGATCGCGCTGGCGCTGGTGAAGAACGGCCGTGCACGGATCGGCGAGACCATCGACATTCCCATGCCGAACGGGCGGATCGCGGCCGAAATCGTCGATCCCGTCTTCTACGACAAAGCGAACGAGCGCCTCGATGTCTGACGTCACCGCCATCCCCGCTTCGCCGCTGGCCTCGCGTCCCGGCTTTGGCTCGGCCTCGCATGTGCGCGTCGAGCCGCTCGGGCCTCGCGTCCGCCTCAACTTGCGGCTCCGCGACGAGGCGGGGTTCGGCGGCGTCGAGCAGGCGTTCGGCGTCGCGCTGCCGCGCGAGGCCTGCCGCTTCACGGACCGCGATGGCCGGCGCGCGCTCTGGCTCGGGCCCGACGAATGGCTGCTCGGCGCCTCAGGCGAAAGCGGGGCTCTCGTCGCGTCGCTCGGCGGCGCGCTCGCCGTCATCCCGCATTCGCTCACCGATGTCAGCCACCGCTCGACCGCGATTTCGCTCAGCGGACTGGAGGCAGCAAACCTCCTGAACGCGGGCTGCCCGCTCGACCTGTCGCTGCGCAGCTTTCCGGTGGGCATGGGCACGCGGACCGTGCTGGCCAAGGCCGAACTCGTGCTCATGCGGGTGGGCGAGGAGGCGTTCGAGATCGATGTCTGGCGTTCGTTCGCGGCTTACGTCTTCGACTTCCTCGCGGAAGCCGCGCGCGAATACGCCTGACGAGGCTCGGCTACCGCCGGAGACCATTCCAGGGCCTGTATCGCCCGCCCCGTGAGCATCCTGACTATATTCGAGCATGTCGCAATCGCGACAACTTGCGTCGCTCGCACATAAGTACGAAGCTCGTAATCATTCCAGACTGCGGACGGTTTGTCTCGGGAGCCACCTCATGCTCGACCGCACTTCGACGTCCCTCAACGCCCTCCTGCGCCGGCGCCAGCCCGGCCACTCGCTGGAGGCGCCGTTCTACACGAGCCCGGAGATCTTCGCGGCCGACATCGAGGCGATCTTCGAGCGCCACTGGATCTTCGTCGGCACCGAACCGGACGTCGCCGAGCCCGGCGACGCGATGACGGTGGACATCGGAGCCAACGCCATTCTCCTCGTGCGCGACGACGACATGGCGGTGCGCGCCTTCCACAATGTCTGTCGCCACCGCGGCGCGCGGCTGGTGCACGACGAGAAGACCACCGTCGGCAACCTGGTCTGCCGCTACCATTCCTGGACCTACAATCTCGACGGCGACCTGATCCATGCCGAGCACATGGGCGGCGACTTCAACCCCAAGTGCCACGGGCTGAAGCCCGTCCACGTGCGTTCGCTCGAAGGGCTGATCTTCATCTGCCTCGCCGACGAGCCGCCGGAAGACTTCGCCGAGATGGCCGCGGCCATGGGCCCCTACATCGCCCCTCACAACGTGCGCGATACGAAAATCGCCTTCCAGAGCGACATCATCGAGGAGGGCAACTGGAAGCTCGTGATGGAGAACAATCGCGAGTGCTACCATTGCGGCGCGAACCATCCCGAACTCACCGTGCCGCTCTTTGCCCACGGCTTCGGCTTCGCGCCGGAGGAACTCGACGAGGCCGAGCGCGCCGAGGCCGACCGCTACGCCGCGCTCGTGCGCGCCAGCCATGCCGAATGGGAGGCAGGCGGCATTCCCTCGCGCATGCTGGAGCATCTCGACGACATGGTGTCGGGCTATCGCACCGAGCGCCTGCCGCTCGACGGCGACGGCGAGAGCCACACGATGGACACGAAGGCCGCCTGCCGCCTGCCGCTCGGGCGCTTCGCCTCGGCGAAGATGGGCGGCCTGCACTACTGGACCCAGCCGAACTCCTGGCACCACTTCATGGGCGACCACATCGTCACCTTCTCGGCGATCCCGCTTTCCGCCGGCCAGACGCGGGTGCGCACCACCTGGCTCGTCCACAAGGACGCGGTGGAAGGTGTCGACTACGATCTCGCCAATCTCGTCGAGGTCTGGACCGCGACGAACGCGCAGGATGCCGAACTCGTCGGCTTCTGCCAGAAGGGCGCGCAGAGCCGCGCCTACGAGCCCGGCCCCTACTCGCCGCACACCGAGATGCTCGTCGAGAAATTCTGCCGCTGGTACATCGACCGGATGAGCGAGCATTTCGACGTCGCGCGCGCAGCGGCCGCCTGATCCCCTTGATGGACAACGCCCCGTCCCCCGCGCCAACCGGCTATCTCCTCTTCGATCCCGAGGAAGACGACGTCCTGATCTGCCGCGCGGTGCGCGAGGAGACCCATGACGTGAAGACCTTCGTCTTCGCGCCGCGCTCGCAGCGCCGCTTCGGCTTCCAGCCGGGCCAGTTCATGACGTTCGAGTTCGAGATCGCCGGCGAGACGATCTATCGCTGCTATACGCTGTCGGGCGCGCCGACCCGGCCCGACACCTGCTCGATCACGGTCAAACGCGTACCGGGCGGTCCCGTCTCGAACTGGCTGCACGACACGTTCCGGCCGGGCATGGCGCTGAAGGCGACGGGGCCGATGGGCGACTTCTCCTGGTCGCGCCACCCGTCGACGGATGCCAAGTACCTGCTGATCTCCGGCGGCAGCGGCGTCACGCCGATGATGTCGATGACGCGCGCCGCCTACGATCTCGCCGAGATCCGCGACACCGTCTTCGTCCATGCCGCGCGCACGCCGGCCGACATCGTCTTCCGCGACGAGCTCGACATGATGGCGCGACGCAACCGCTCGATCCGTGTCGCCCATATCTGCGAGGCCGACGCGCCGCAGGAGAGTTGGGCCGGCCTTCGCGGTCGCCTGACGCTCAGCGGCCTCGAAGCGCTGGCGCCGGATTTTCGAACGCGCGAGATCTTCGTCTGCGGCCCCTCGCCCTTCATGGCGGCGGTGCGCAACCTCCTGAAGGAGGCCGGCTTCGACATGAGCCGGCACCACGAGGAAAGCTTCAACTTCGAGGAGCTGTCGGGCGCCGAGCAGGCCGAGGTGGTGGAGGCGACCGAGGACATGGCGCCGGCCGTGCGCACCTTCCGCATCGAGTTCGCCAAGACCCGCCGCGTCGTCGAATGCCCGGAGGACCTGTCGATCCTCGAAGCGGCCAAGCGCGCCGGCATGCGCCTGCCCTCGTCCTGCACGAAGGGGCTCTGCGGCACCTGCAAATCCAAGAAGGTCTCGGGCGAAGTGGCGATGACGCATCAGGGCGGCATCCGGCAGCGCGAGATCGACGCGGGGCAGATCCTCATCTGCTGTTCCAAGCCGCTGTCCGACGTGGTGATCGAGCGCTGATGGCGACGCGCGACGGCGGCCCTCTCCACGCCTCAACCTCCCCCCTGGCCTCGCCGCTGGCCGCGCTGACGCGCTTCGCCTTCCTGACCCTGCCGAACTACTCGCTTATCGCCGTCTCGGCGGCGGTCGAGGCCCTGCGCATGGCCAATTACGTCGCCGGCGAGGAGATCTATGCCTGGCAGGTGACGACGCCCGGCGGCGAACCGGCGCGGGCCTCCGGCGGCCTGCAGCTCGGGCCGACCGTCTCGCTCGCCGATACCGCGCCCTTCGACGTGCTCTTCGTCTGCGGCGGCGTCGACGTGCGCCACGCCGTGGACCGGCGCACCGTGGACGAGCTCCGCCGCCTCGCCCGGCGCGGCATCCCGCTCGGCGCCCTTTGCACCGGCACCTTCGCCCTCGCCGAGGCCGGCCTTCTCGACGGCTATCGCTGTGCCATCCATTGGGAAAACCTCGGCGCGATCCGCGAGGAATTCGGCGAGGTCGAATTCACCGAAGACCTCTTCGTCATCGACCGCGACCGCTTCACCTGCACCGGCGGTTCCGCGCCGCTCGACCTCATCGCCGCCTTCATCGAGGCGCGGCTGGGGCGCGCGGCGGCCGAGCGCATGTCCGAGCAGTTCATTCTCGAACGCCTGCGCGGCGGCGCCGAGCCGCAGCATCCGCCGCTGCGCCACCGCGGCCACAGCCACCCGGCGCTCGAACAGGCGGCGGCGCTGATGGCCAAGACGATCGGTGCGCCGCTGGCGATCGCCGTGATCGCGGCGCGAGTCGGCCTCTCGGCCCGCCAGCTGGAGCGCCTGTTCAGCCTGCATATCGGTATGGGGCCGGCGGAGTTCTCGATGGCGCTGCGGCTCGACCATGCGCGCGAGCTGCTGCGCCAGTCCGATCTCGCCGTCACGGCCGTCGGCGTCGCCTCGGGCTTCGTCTCCTCGGCGCATTTCTCCTCGGCCTATCGCCGACGCTTCGGCCACGCGCCCCGCGCCGAGCGTGCCGCGCCCCTCGCTCGCCCCATGGCTAGGGTGCGCACGCCCCTGTCGGGACAGCCGGACCCGCTTCCCTCGTCCTGATCTTCGGCCGCGATCGTTCCGGCTGCCGTCAGAGAGCGGCCTGCGCCGGCAGCGGCAGGAAGGCGACGCGCTCATAGGGCACGTCGGCCGCCGCCAGCGGCGCCCGGCCACGGATGATGTCGGCCGCCTTTTCCGCGATCATGATCGTCGGCGCGTTGAGATTGCCGGTCGTGATCGAGGGCATGATCGAGGAATCGACGATCCGCAGTCGCTCCAAGCCGATCACCCGCGTCTCGGGATCGACCACCGCCAGCGGGTCGGACGCGCCGCCCATGCGGCAGGTGCAGGACGGATGATAGGCGCTCTCGACGTGATCGCGCACGAAGGCGTCGATCTCGTCGTCGGTCTGCACGTCCGCGCCCGGCTGCATCTCGCGCCCGCGATACCGGTCGAAGGAAGCCTGCGCGAAGATCTCGCGGGTCAGGCGCACGCACGCCCGCATCTCCCGCCAGTCGTCGGCATGGCTCATGTAGTTGAAGAGGATGCGCGGCGGCGCCGCCGGGTCGGGCGAGGCCAGCCGCACCGTGCCGCGCGACTTCGAACGCATCGGCCCGACATGGGCCTGGAACCCGTGCTCGGAGGCCAGTCCCTTGCCGTCGTAGGTCACGGCCAGCGGCAGGAAATGGTACTGGATGTCGGCATGGTCGATCTCGGGCGAGGAGCGAATGAAGCCGCAGCTCTCGAAATGGTTGGTGGCGCCGAGCCCCTTCTTCGTCAGCAGCCAGCGGGCGCCGATCGAGCCCTTGGCGAACGGGCTCATCGAGGAAAACAGGGTGATCGGCTCGCGGCACGCCACCTGGAAGTAGAATTCCAGATGGTCCTGCAGGTTGGCGCCGACGCCCGGCCGGTCGGCGACGACCGCGATGCCCTGCGCCGCAAGGTCGGCACCCGGACCGACGCCGCTCAGCATCAGGAGCTTGGGTGAATTGATCGACCCCGCCGACAGGATCACCTCGCGCCGGGCCGTGGCGGTCACCTTGCGGTTGCCGACCGTGTAGGCGACCCCGGTCGCGGTGCGGCCCTCGAAGGTGACGCGCTCGACGAAGGCGCCGGTCTGGACCTTCAGGTTGGCGCGCCCGAGCGCCGGCTTGAGATAGGCATTGGCGGTGGACCAGCGGCGGCCGTTGTGGACGGTCATGTCCATCCGGCCGAAGCCCTCCTGCGTGGCGCCGTTGATGTCGTCGTTGTGGAGGTGGCCCGCCTCCTCGGCGGCCGCCATGAACGCCTGATGCAGGGGGTTGTCGAGCGTGCCGTAAGTCGTGTGCAGCGCGCCTTCGCCGCCGCGATAGGGATCACCGCCGGCGCGCCGGTGCTCGGCCCGGCGAAAATAGGGCAGCACGTCCGGGTAGCTCCAGCCGCGGGCGCCCTCGTGCTCCCAGCGGTCGAAATCGGCGGGCGCGCCGCGCACGTAGACCATGCCGTTGATCGAGGACGAACCGCCCAGCACCTTGCCGCGCGGCACGTTCATCCGCCGGCCGCCGAGATGCGGCTCGGGCTCGGAATGATAGCCCCAGTTGTACTTCTTCATGTTCATCGGGATCGACAGCGCGCTCGGCATCTGAATCAGCACCGAGCGGTCGGACCCGCCGAACTCCAGCAGCAGCACCGAGGCGCGGCCGTCCTCGGTCAGCCGGTTGGCGAGGACGCAACCGGCCGATCCGGCGCCGACGATCACGTAGTCGAAGCTCTCGACATCCATCGAAATGGTCTCCTGGGTCGACGGACGGATCAGTACGGCGCGTCGACGCGGCCGAGATTGACGTAGACGCTCTTCACCTGCGTGTGCGCGTCGAGCGCCGCGCGCCCGTTCTCGCGGCCGAGGCCCGATTCCTTGGCGCCGCCGAAGGGCAGCTCGATCGGCGTGATGTTGTAGGTGTTGATCCAGGTCGTGCCGGCCTCGAGGCTGGCCACCACCCGGTGCGCCCGCGCGAGATCGCGCGTGAAGACGCCGGCCGCCAGCCCGAAGCGCGTGGCGTTGGCGCGAGAGACCACCTCGGCCTCGTCGCGGAACGAGAGGACGGTCATCACCGGGCCGAAGATCTCCTCGGAGACGATCCGCATGTCGTCGCGGCAGCCGTCGAAGATCGTCGGCTCCACGAAGCAGCCGCGCGCCAAGGCGCCGTCGATCACGCGCCGCCCGCCGACCAGCAGGCGTGCGCCCTCGCGCCGACCCTCCTCGATGTAGGAGAGCACCTTGTTCATGTGGGCTTCGCTGATCAGCGCGCCGACCTGCGTCTTCGGGTCGAGGGGATCGCCGACCACCATGGCGCGGGTGCGCGCGGCCAGCTTCTCGATGAAGGCCTCGCGCACGTCCTCGTGGACGAAGACCCGTGTGCCGTTCGAACAGACCTCGCCGGCCGAGTAGAAATTGGCGAGCATCGCGCCGCCCACGGCGTCGTCGAGATCGGCGTCGGCGAAGACGATGAGCGGCGACTTGCCGCCGAGTTCGAGCGTCACCTGTTTCAGCGTGCCGGCGGCGTCCGCCATCACCTTCTTGCCGGTGCCGACCTCACCGGTCAGCGAGATCTTGGCGATGCCAGGATGGCGCGACAGCAGCCGGCCGGTCGAGCCGTCGCCCTGCACGACGTTGAAGACGCCCGCCGGCACGCCGCATTCGCCCATGATCTCAGCGAGCTTCAGCGCCGTCAGCGGCGTCAGTTCGGCCGGCTTGAAGATCACGGCATTGCCGGCGGCGAGCGCGGGCGCCGACTTCCAGCAGGCGATCTGCAGCGGATAGTTCCAGGCGCCGATGCCCGCGACGACGCCGAGCGGCTCGCGCCGCGTGTAGCCGAAGGCCAACGGCCCGAGATCGACATGCTCGCCGGCAAGGCTCGCGGCGACCCCGGCGAAGTATTCGATGCAGTCGGCGCCCGAGAGAACGTCGACGGCCTCGGTCTCCTGGATCGGCTTGCCGGTGTCCTTCGTCTCCAGCACCGCGAGTTCGGCATTGCGCTCGCGCAGGCGCGCCGCGACCCGATTGAGGATGCGGCCGCGCTCGGCGCCCGTCATCGCGCCCCAGCCGCGCTGCGCCTCGGTCGCGACCGCGACAGCCCGATCGACCTCCGCCTCGCCGGCGATGGCGATTTCGGCCAGCACGTCGCCGGTCGCCGGATTGATGGTGGCGAAGGTCGGGGCCGAGCCCGCGTCGAGATAAGCGCCGCCGACATGGCTGGTGAGGATGCGCGCGCCGCTCGGCGCGCGGCTCGCGCGCACGACCGGCCGGGGTGCTTCGGGGGGCTTGGCCTGCAGGATCTGCCCGTCCGCGAAATGGGTCGCGATGGCGCGCGCCGACAGGCTGTCGGTCTCGGCGACATCCGAGAGCGTAGAACGCAGCCAGAGGCCGTCGATGACAGCGGCGATGGCGACGGAAATGCGATGGGCGTCGTCGGGCGCCACGAGCGCTCGCAGATCGTAGCGCAGGTTCGAGAGCATGCGCTGCTGGTAGACCCGCTGGACGCGCTTCAGCCGCGCCGAATGCATTACCTGCCCCCAGAAGGCCAGCCAGACCGAGCAGGTCCGCCGATCGAACTCTTCCGGCGCCAGATTGGCGTCGATCACCGCTTGGATGCGCTCGCGCGGCCCGTCGGCACGGGCCAGCCGAAGCTTGGCGCTGTCGGAGACGCGGCCGGCGAGATGGCGGAGCGTCGCCTCCAGCAATCCGTCCTTGTCGCCGAAGTAATGCGCCACGAGCGAGGGCGCGACACCGGCCCTCCCCGCGATCTCGGCAAGGCTGGACGCGGCGAAGCCGATCTCGCCTAGCGATTGGATCGTCGCCTCGACGAGTTGGCGGCGGCGCTGGTCCTCGGCGCCGAATCGGGTCACGGTGGCGGTGCGCGGCGGCATGGCGGTCTCCTGCGGGACACCCCGTTCATAGCCGGCGTTGATCGATCATTCAATCAACCGGCAGACGACGGCAACCCCGATGATCGGCGCGAAGCTTAAGGCTGCGCGATGATGGCGTTAAGACCGTCTTCGATGAAAGCGTCCATTATTTTTTACTCACGACGCCGAAGCTCTGCGCCGGGAGCCGAGTTCAGCACAAGTATTGAACGAGCATTCAATCTTCGTCTTGACAACTGCACACGGACGTTTTCACATCGTGAGGATGTCGTCGATTGTCGATGCGATCAACGCATCCTGTCGTGTATTTTCGCAACTCCGGCGCGCGCGCGCCATCGGATGCAGGGAACAAGACGCATGATGCTTTCGCGACGCTCCATCGGCCCCGGACTTCTCGCCGTGGCCCTCCTCGCCGCCTCGGTGCCCGCCCATGCCGCCGAGCCCGCGTCCTGCCGGACGGTCCGGTTCGCCGATGTCGGCTGGACCGACATCACCGCCACCACCGCCGCCGCCTCGACCCTCCTGACGGCGCTCGGCTACGAGCCCAAGACCGACGTTCTGGCGCTCCCGGTCACCTTCGCCTCGCTGAAGAACAATGACATCGACATCTTCCTCGGCAACTGGATGCCGACGATGGAGGCCGATCTCGCACCCTACAAGGCCGAGGGATCGATCGAGGTGGTGCGCGCCAATCTCGAAGGCGCCAAGTACACGCTCGCCGTGCCGACCGCACTCTACGACGCCGGTCTCAAGACCTTCGCCGACATCGGCAAATTCCACGATCAACTCGACGGCAAGCTCTACGGCATCGAGCCGGGCAACGACGGCAATCGCCTCATCCTCGGCATGATCGAGAAGGACCAGTTCGGGCTCGGCAAGTTCGAACTCGTCGAGTCGTCCGAACAAGGCATGCTGGCGCAGGTGGCGCGCCAGACCCGATCCGACAAGCCGATCGTCTTCCTCGGCTGGGAGCCCCATCCGATGAACGCCAACTTCATGCTTTCCTACCTTGCCGGCGGCGACGAGGTGTTCGGACCGAACTACGGCGGCGCTACGATCTACACGTTGACCCGAAAGGGCTTCGCGGCGGAATGCCCGAACCTCGGCAAGCTCTTCGCCAACATGGTGTTCTCGCTGCCGATGGAGAACGAGATCATGGGCGCCATCCTCAACGACTCCAAGGAAGCCGGTGCCGCGGCGAAGGAATGGCTGGCAGCCCACCCCGAAGCCTATGCCGCCTGGCTCGACGGCGTCACGACCTTCGACGGCAAGCCTGCGGCGGAGGCCGTGAAGACCGCTCTGGCCGACTGACCGCAGAGCGCGGCTTGAGGCGGCTGGCGCTGAGCGCCCGGCCGCCCCGGCCATGCGGACCCGCCGCTCCCTTCCTCCCCGACACGACGGATTGCCGCCATGTATGACTGGCTGACCGACCACAAGATCCCCCTGGGGGTCTGGCTGCGCAGCCTGGTCGACGGGCTGACCACGAACGCCCAAGGCCTGTTCGACGCGATCTCGCTGACGCTGGGAACGCTGATCGACGGCCTGACGGCCGGGCTGGAGTTCATCCCGCCCTTCGTCTTCATCGCGCTCGTCGCGGCGGGGGCGTGGTTCCTGCACCGCTCAATCGGGCTGGTGGTGTTCGCGGTGCTGTCGCTGCTTCTGATCGTCAATCTCGGCTACTGGACCGAGACGATCCAGACGCTGTCGCTCGTCTTCTGCGCGACCTTCGTCTGCGTCATCATCGGCGTGCCGCTCGGCATCGCCGCCGCGCATCGCCCGTGGGTCTACACGGCGCTGCGACCGTTCCTCGACCTGATGCAGACCATCCCGACCTTCGTCTATCTCATCCCGACGCTCGTCCTGTTCGGCCTCGGCGCCGTGCCGGGCCTGATCTCGACGGTGATCTTCTCGATCCCCGCCCCCATCCGTCTCACCTATCTCGGGCTCTCTTCGGTTCCGCTGAACCTACGCGAAGCCGCCTCGGCCTTCGGGGCCACCGACCGGCAGCTCCTGTTCAAGGTCGAGCTGCCGCATGCCCTGCCGACGATCATGGCGGGCATCACCCAGTGCATCATGCTCAGCCTCTCGATGGTGGTGATCGCTGCGCTCGTCGGCGCCGACGGGCTCGGCAAGCCGGTGGTGCGGGCGCTCAACACGGTGAACATCGGCATGGGCTTCGAGGCGGGTCTCGCCATCGTCATCCTTGCCATTCTGCTCGACCGGATCTGCAAGAAACCCGAACCGCGCCGTGTGGCGAAGCGGAGCTGACCTCATGGCCGACGCAACCGCCGTTCCCGCCATCGAATTTCGAAACGTCGACATCGTCTTCGGCGAGAAGCGCAAGATCGCGATCCAGATGATCGACGCCGGCAAGACGCGCGACGAGATCCTCGCCGCGACCGACGCCGTGCTGGGCGCCGCCGGCGTCAACCTCACCGTCGAGCGCGGCGAGATCTGCGTGCTCATGGGCCTGTCGGGCTCCGGCAAGTCGACGATCCTGCGCGCCGTGAATCGCCTCAACGAGGTGGCGCGCGGCGAGGTCATCGTGAAGCATCGGGACAAGGGCGTCGATGTCGCGAAATGCGACGACACCACGCTGCGCGACGTGCGCACGCACACGGTCTCGATGGTCTTCCAGCAGTTCGCGCTCCTGCCCTGGCGCACCGTGCGGCAGAATGCCGGGCTTGGTCTGGAATTGCAGGGCATCCCGGTGGCCGAGCGCAACCGGATCGTCGACGAGAAGCTGGCCATGGTCGGCCTGACGAAATGGGCCGACAAATACGCCCATGAACTGTCGGGCGGCATGCAGCAACGCGTCGGCCTCGCACGCGCCTTCGCAACGGATGCCGATATCCTCTTGATGGACGAGCCCTTTTCCGCGCTCGACCCGCTCATCCGCACCAAGCTGCAGGATGAGCTGCTCGAACTCCAGCAGAGTATCAAGAAGACCATTCTCTTCGTCAGCCATGATCTCGACGAGGCGCTGAAGCTCGGCAACAAGATCGCCATCATGCAGGACGGGCGGATCGTGCAGGTCGGACAGGCCGAGGACATTCTGTTGACGCCGGCCACCCCTTACGTCGCCGAGTTCGTCAAGCACATGAACCCGCTGAACGTGCTGCGGGGCTCGGCCGTGATGCGCCCCGTGCGCTCGCTGAAGCGCGACGGCGCGGCGCTGTTGCTCGACGACGCCGGCGAAATCCGCCTCAAGCTCGACGACGGCGACCGTCCGATCTCGGTCGACATCAAGGGCGGCGCCGGCACTATCGGTCATGCCGATGCCGAGGAAGGCCATGTCGATCGCGACTGCGACGTCATCGTCGCCCCTGCCGATCTTCGCCTCCGGGCAGCCATCGCGCTGAAGCGCCAGACCAACCACCCGATTCTCCTCGTCGACGAGCTCGGCCGCCTCGCCGGCCTTTGCGACAACGAGGAGATCTATCGCGGCCTGATGCAGCGCGCCGAACCGCGATAACCGTTCAGGCTCCACGAAGACAGAAAAACCCGGCCTCCTACGAGACCGGGTCCTTCGATCAGATCTGAATGAGGATCAGCGCGACGCCTTATAGAGCTTCTGCGCGATCTCGAACATTTCCTCCGGCGCATAGTCTGGAGTGAAAGCCGAGGGAACGCCAGTCAGCTGGTGGATCTTGCCGCCCTCGGGCATGCCGTCGACCACCTCCAGCTCGCCCTGCGGATCGTCGGGCAGTGCCACTTCGCCATTGCCCCAGATGCCCGACATTTCCCTGTAGTCGTTCGGGCTGAACGTATAGAGGCGGCGATGGGAACCCTCGTCCAGATACTTCTGGCACTCCGGGATCTTCGACAGCGGAATGTTCGGCGTCGGCAGGAAGTCCTTGATCTTGACGCCCGTGATCTTCTCCAGCGCCAGCGCATAAGCGTGGGCGTGGACGGATCCGCGCACGAGGAGATAGCCGCAGACCTCGCGGCCGGTCGGGTCGGTCAGCGTCTCGTAGACCCGCAGCTTGTGCAGCCGCGCACCGCACTCGAGGTGGAAGTTGTGGAGGAGATCGACCACGACATTGCCGGTCGTGGTGATGAAGTCGTTGTTCCAGGAGACGCCGTTCGAGTTGACCGGCATCGCGCCGCCACCACCGGAGAGGAAGGCGGCCGCAAGGCGAATGTCCTTCATGTCTTCGAACGGGGCTCCGGAGATGTCGCCGCCGTCGCCGAGGTCGCCCTTCGGCTTGTCCGGACCGTTGTTCAGCATCGCCACGCCGTTCGAGACGAGTTCGACGTGGCCGAGTTCCTCGGCCGTGATCGAGGCGACAAGGCTGTAGAAGGGCTTCAGCTTGTCCTTCGAGCGGAAATTGAAGCTCTGGAACATGTAGTTCCCGAGCGTGGACATCTCTCCGTACTTGCCGCCGAGGAGTTCCTGCAGCGCCGCGGCGGCGTTGGGATCGGCTCGCTTGGGGGCTGGCAGCTCGGCCTGCAACTTGTCGACGCGCATGAACATGGGGGGACCTCTCCTGTCGGTTCAGGAAAGCAACCGGTCGTTGAAGGCATCGTTCCGCACCATCAACGGTCGCCCCTAACCGTAGTCGGGCGCCGGACGGCGGCGCTGCATCGTCGACCGTCGACTCATTATCGCATTTCGGCAAGCATTTCCGCGACAGCGAAGCGGTTAGGATCACCGGCCGAGGACGCTGCAGAAAGCCCAGCGTCCTAACGCCCTTAGCGTCATCGCGCATCATAACCAACGGGTCGCACCTCTTGGGAACGCTCGGTCCGTGAGCGGGCTGGTGGCGCTCCGATTCAGCGCAGTCGTGGCAGCGCGTTCGTTTGCTAAGCGTGCGGACTGCGCGCAACAAAAAAGAAAGGGCGCCCGCGGTTGCCCGGGGCGCCCTATCAGTCCGAGGCGGAGACGCCTCAGGCCTTGTTGCGATTGTAGACGTCGAAGCAGACGGCCGCTAGGAGCACGATGCCCTTGATGACCTGCTGGTCATCGATGCCGATGCCCATGATCGACATGCCGTTGTTCATCACGCCGATGATGAAGGCGCCGACCACCGCGCCGATCACCTTGCCGACGCCGCCATAGGCCGAGGCGCCGCCGATGAAGCAGGCCGCGATGACGTCGAGCTCGAAGCCGACGCCGGCCTTCGGGGTCGCCGAGTTCAGGCGAGCCGCGAAGATGAGGCCGGCCAAAGCGGCGAGGACGCCCATGTTGACGAAGGTGAAGAAGGTTAGGCGCTCGGTGCGGATGCCCGAGAGCTTGGCGGCCTTTTCGTTGCCGCCCACCGCATAGATGCGGCGACCCATCGTCGTGCGCGTCGTCACGAACCCGTAGACGGCGATGAGAAGCGCCATCACGATGAGGACGTTCGGAAAGCCGTTATAGGTCGCCATCAGGTAGCTGATGAGCATGATCGCCGCGGCGATGAAGAGGTTGCGGCCGACGAACAGGCCGAACGGCTCGTCCGCATGGCCGACGCGCGCCTGCTTCGAGCGCTTGCGGGCGCTCAGGAAGACGATGAGGGCCGAGGCGAAGGCGCCGATGGCGACCGTCGTCAGGTGCAGACCGTTGCCGGCGAAGAAGTCGGGAATGAAGCCTTTGGAGAGCTTCTGGAACCCTTCGGGGAACGGGCCGACCGAGGCCGATCCGAGCACTTTCAGCGTCAGGCCGCGGAAGACGAGCATGCCCGCCAGCGTCACGATGAACGATGGCACCTTGAAGTAGGCAACGAGATAGCCCTGTACGGCGCCGATGACGCCGCCGACGGCAAGGCCGATCGCGGCTGCGGTGAAGCCGTCGAGCCCGTATTTGACCATCAGCACGGCGCCGAGACCGCCGATGAAGCCGGCGACCGAGCCGATCGACAGGTCGATATG
Organism: Aureimonas sp. AU12; assembly: GCF_001463705.1. GTDB lineage: Bacteria > Pseudomonadota > Alphaproteobacteria > Rhizobiales > Rhizobiaceae > Aureimonas. The sequence goes on from NZ_BBWH01000004.1 coordinate 165,767, forward strand.
GCCGGTGATGATGATCAGCAGCATGCCGATCGCCATGATGACGACGTAGCTGTTCTGGAGAACGAGGTTCGTCAGATTCAGCGGCCGCATCAGCACGCCGTTGGTCATGTACTGGAAGAAGGCCATGATCACGATCAGAGCGATCAGCATGCCGTATTCGCGGACATGCGCCTTCAGAAAGTCGAGGTTGAAGCCTCCACCCGAGCCGCCACCGGCGGACTCGTCGGCCGTCTTAATGCTCATGGTTCACCCCTCCCGAGCGGATGATCGCACGCATGATGTTCTCCTGAGAGGCGTCGGCCGCGGTCATCTCGGCCACGATTCGGCCTTCGTTCATGACGTAGATCCGATCGCACATGCCGAGGAGTTCGGGCATTTCCGACGAGATCATCAGAACCGCCTTCCCCTCTTCCGCGAGCTTGTTGATGATGGAATAGATTTCGAACTTGGCGCCGACGTCGATGCCGCGTGTCGGCTCGTCGAGGATCAGGAGATCCGGGTTCGAGAAGAGCCACTTCGACAGAACGACCTTCTGCTGGTTGCCCCCCGAGAGATTGAGGGTCTTCTGCAGGATCGAGGAGCAGCGGATCTTAAGCTTCTCGCGGAAGCCGTCTGCGACCTCCTGCTCCCGGTGATTGTCGACGATGCCGCCCTTCGAGATGCCCGAGAGATTGGCCAGCGAGATGTTCTGCTTGATGTCGTCGTCGAGGATCAGGCCGAGATGCTTGCGGTCCTCGGTGACGTAGGCGATGCCCGCATCGATCGCCTTGTTGATCGACGACACGTCCACCGGCTTGCCGTGCATGCGCACTTCGCCGGTCACGTTGCGGCCGTAGGAGCGACCGAAGACGCTCATCGCGAACTCGGTGCGGCCCGCGCCCATCAGGCCGGCAATGCCGACAACCTCGCCGCGTCGCACGTTCACCGCGACGTTCTTCAGCACCTGCCGCGACGAGTTGAGATGGTGGAAGCAGCTCCAGTTCTTCGCCTCGAACAGGATCTCGCCGATCTTGGCCTCGCGAGAGGGATAGCGGTCGGCCAGACTGCGGCCCACCATGTCGCGGATGATGCGGTCTTCCGAGATCGGCTCGGAGCGGCAGTCGATGGTCGAGACCGTCGAGCCGTCGCGGATCACGGTGATCGAGTCGGCGACGCGCGCGATCTCGTTCAGCTTGTGCGAGATGATGATCGAGGAAATGCCCTTGCGCTTGAACTCCAGAAGGAGGTCGAGCAGCGCCTGGCTGTCGCTTTCGTTCAGGCTCGCGGTCGGCTCGTCGAGGATCAGCAGGCGGACCTTCTTGGCCAGCGCCTTGGCGATCTCGACAAGCTGCTGCTTGCCGATGCCGAGATCCTTGATGAGCGTCGTCGGCGCTTCCTTGAGGCCGACCTGCGCCAGGAGATCGCGGCAGCGATCGTGCGCCGTGTCCCAGTCGATGATGCCGTAGGAGGCGACCTCGTTGCCGAGGAACATGTTCTCGGCGATCGACAGGAGCGGCACGAGAGCCAGTTCCTGGTGAATGATGATGATGCCGAGCTTCTCGGAGTCGGAGATGTCGCGGAACGCCCGCGTCTCGTTCTCGTAGCGGATCTCGCCCTCATAGGTGCCATGCGGATAGACGCCCGACAAAACCTTCATGAGCGTGGACTTGCCCGCGCCGTTCTCGCCGCAGATCGCATGGATCTCGCCGGCCACGACGGACAGGTTGACGTTGTCGAGTGCCTTCACGCCCGGAAAGGTCTTGGTGATGCCGCGCATCTCCAGAATGGGGCTCATCCTATCCTCCCGCCGCCGGATACCAAAGAGGTTCGGGAGACCGATCGCGGCCTCCCGAACCCGTTCTGTCAGACCCGATTACTTGATCTGGTCGGCCGTGTAGTAACCGCCGCCGACGAGAACCTCTTCGGCATTGGCCTTGGTCACGAGAACCGGCTTCAGGAGGTAGGACGGGACGACCTTGACGCCGTTGTTGTAGGTCGTCGAGTCGTTGACCGTCACTTCGGTGCCGGCGGCCATGGCGTCCACCATGTCGACGGTGACCTTGGCGAGTTCGCGGGTGTCCTTGTAGATCGTCGCGTACTGTTCGCCCGCGAGGATCGACTTGACCGAAGGCACTTCGGCGTCCTGGCCCGAGACGATGGGCATCTTGAGGTCGCCCGAACCGTAGCCGACGCCCTTCAGCGAGGAGATGATGCCGATCGACAGGCCATCGTAGGGCGAGAGGACCGCATCGACCTTCTTGTCGGTGTAGTAGGCCGAGAGGAGGTTATCCATGCGGGCCTGCGCGACCGCCGGATCCCAGCGCAGCGTGCCGACCGTCTCCATGCCCATCTGGCCCGACGGCACGACGACCTTGCCGCTGTCGATCAGCGGCTGAAGGACGCTCATCGCACCGTTGTAGAAGAAGAAGGCGTTGTTGTCGTCCGGCGAACCACCGAACAGCTCGACGTTGAACGGGCCGGGCTTGTTGGCCGCGTCGAGACCCTCGACGAGCGACTGGGCCTGAAGCACGCCGACCTGGAAGTTGTCGAAGGTCGCGTAGTAGTCGACATCCGGCGTCTCGCGGATGAGGCGATCGTAGGCGATGACCTTCACGCCGGCGTCGTGCGCCTGCTTGAGAATGTCGGAGAGCGTGGTGCCGTCGATCGAGGCGACCACGAGAACCTTGACGCCCTTGGTGACCATGTTCTCGATCTGCGAGAGCTGGGTCGGGATATCGTCTTCGGCGTACTGGAGATCGGCCGTGTAGCCCTTCTCCTGCAGCGCCTTCACCATGTTGTCGCCGTCGGCGATCCAGCGGGCCGAGGACTTCGTCGGCATCGAAACGCCGACCGTGCCCTTGTCCTGCGCCATGGCGCTACCGGCAAACGTCATCGCGCCGATGGCCACGGCCGCCAGCAGGGACTTCATCGAAATCATGCTCATCCTCCCGAAACGGCAACGCGCGTCATTCGCCGTCGCCGAACTACGCCGCGATCCCTCGCGCCGCCGATCCGCTCCATGTGGCGACCGGCTCCCCGCCTGCCGCCACGATCCGTCCAGAACCGTCGCCCATCCCCGCCATCATGGCGTCCCTTCGGCAACTGCACTCTATTGTCTGATGAATTATCCTATCGCCCGAAAGCCCACAAACGGATTCTTGCGGCGAACTGATTTATCCTAAACCGAAAACGCGGTCGTAGAGCAAGACCGCCGCATCGGCGCGCGAGCGAATTTCCGTGACCGTCATTCCCGGCTTGTAGAGCGACGACCCCAGGCCGAAGGTGCGCACCCCGACTTTCGAGAAGGCCTCGAAGTCGTGCTCCGACACGCCGCCGACGACACCGACCTCCCGATCCCTCGGCAGGACGGCGCGGATCGCCGCGACACCGGCGGGCCCGAGCACGCTGGCGGGAAAGAACTTCAGCGCCGACGCCCCTGCGGCCAAGGCCTGGAAGGCCTCCGTCGGCGTGAAGACGCCGGGCATCGTGACCATGCCATGCTCGCCGGCCCGGCGGAGCACGCTCGCATCGACATTGGGGGAGACGAGCAGGCGCCCGCCCGCCTCCGCCAGCCGATCGACGCTCGCGACATCGAGGACGGTGCCCGCTCCGATGTAATGCGCGGGCGTACCGAGCTTGGCGGCCAGCGCGATCGAACGAAAAGCGTCCGGCGAGTTCAGCGGGATCTCGATCGCCTCGAAACCGGCCTCGATCAGCGTCGAGACGGCGGCCTCGGCTTCGTCGGGACCGATGCCGCGCAGGATCGCCACGAGCGAACGCTTGAGGGTCGGCCAGGGAACGGTGGCGGTGAAGCTCATGAGGGCGATCCCGTCGGGTTGAGGTCGAAGAGCGAGGCCGCAGCCGTGTGCAGCCCGTGGCGCACGCAGCGGTCGGCATCGAGCGGATGGAACGCGCCGAACCCGGCGAGGGCGAACGCCGTCTCATAGAGCTGGGCGATGGGTCCGGAGGCAAGAAGCGCGGCCCCTGTCAGATCGCCGTAGCGGGCCTTCGCGCCAGCGATCTCCATGCCGATCAGCGTGCCCGACAGCCGCGCGAGCTGCTCGTCGGACGAGCGGCCCGCCAGCAGCCAGCCCGCCCGGATCTGGAACAGCCGACTGGTGAGGAGCGCCGGCTCGGCCAGCACGTCGCGCACGGCTTCCGCGAAGGCCGGCAACGCGGGGTCCACCCCCTCGGCGCCCTCGACGGCCTGGCGCAGGATCGACGCGGTGCGTAGATGCTGGAACAGTTCGCCCGTCATGAAGGACGAGAACGCATCGATCGACCCGTCCTCCAGCCGCACCCATTTGGAATGCGTGCCGGGCATGCAGACGAAGCCGGTGCGGTAGCCGTCGGCGACGACACCGAGAAGCTGCGTCTCCTCGCCGCGCATCACGTCGGGTTCGGTGGCGCTGCGCTGGGCGAGGCCTGGCAGGATGAAGACCGGCCGCCGGGTTCCCGGCACGCGGGTCGCCTGCGCGGCCAGCCCGTCCAGGCCGATCGGCGTATCGAGATAGGCGGCTTCGATCCAGCCGGTGCGCGAGCCCACCATGCCGCACATCATCGCGGGCGCACCATCGGGCAGGCCGAGCGCCGCCAGATGCCCCTCCAGCACCGTCTCGAAGCCGCGCTCGGTGGCGCTCGTCAGCCCGTCGGGGCCGCGACGCTCGCCGAGAACCGTCCCGTCGGCCGAGCAGGCCCATGCGCGAAACGACGTGGTGCCCCAATCGGCGGCGGCATAGGCGGGGATCGCACTCATTCGGCGGACACCTTGACGCGGGCCTCGGGCAGCCCGCGGGCTCCCGGCGAGAACAGGAACGTCATGCCGCCCTTCGGATCGGCCCCGCGCTCGGCTTCGTCCATGCCCTCCGTGGCGGAGGTGACGAGCAGCCGGTCGAAGGCGGAACCGACGAAGATCGGGCAGGTCGGGCGCGTCGCCGGAAGCGCGATCGTGCGAAGGCGCTTGCCCTCGGGCGAATAGACGTCGAGGCAGGAGGCGCCCCAGCGTGCGTTCCAGATCAGACCTTCGGCATCCACCACCGCGCCGTCGAGACCACCCTCCCCGCCGCGATGGTCATAGAGCGCCGAGGGCTCGCCGGTCGGAAAGCCCGTGGCGGGATCGAGCGGCACGCGATGCAGGATGCCCTCGTGCGTGTCGGTAAAGTAGCCGACGGTGCCGTCCGGCGAGAAGGAGATGGCGTTCGGAATGGTGATGCTGGCATAGAGCCGGCGCAGCTCGCCACGGAAGAACCAGTAGATGGACCCCGCGCCGGTCTCGGCCTTGCGCCCCATCGTGCCGATCCACAGCGCCCCGCAGGGGTGCACCCGGCCGTCGTTCGAACGGGTCCGGCCGTTGTCGTCCTCGAGCCGCGTGTGCAGCTCCAGCCGACCGGTCGCGACGTCGCGCACGTACAGGCCATCCGCGGTGGCGACGAGCTGGCGATGATCGTCGATGACGGCGAGTTCGCTCGCCATCATCGGCAGGTCGTGGATCCGCGTCTCGCCTGTGGCAATCTTCGCCTCGAACAGCTTCTTTTCGAGGATGTCGAACCACCAGGCCGTGTCTGTGCGGTGATCGTAGGCCGGCCCCTCGCCGAGATGGCAGCGGTGGTCCGACAGGACGCCGATCGCGACGTCGTCCATGGGCAGTGCTCCCTCAACCGGCACGACTCGCTCGCGCACCGCGTAGCTTCTTCGGCATCGGGGTGCCGGATCGCGGATGTGGTGAAAAGGGCCGGCAGCACGCGAAGCCGGCCCTTCGAACGCTCTCAGTGGTTGTCGCGCGGCACGCCCTTGGTCTGCGCGAGGCGCTGGTACTGCACGGCGTTTTCCAGAACCGCGCCGGTCTCCATCTGGCCGACCAGCGTGCGCTGGATTTCCTGCCAGGGGGTCTGGTGCTCGGGATACTTGTAGCCGCCCTCGCTTTTCAGCGCGGCGCGCCGCGCGTTCAGCTCCTCGTCGGAGATGAGGATGTCGGCCGTACCGCGCCCGAGATCGATGCGCACCCTATCGCCGGTCTTCAGCACCGCGAGATTGCCGCCGGCCGCCGCTTCCGGCGAGGCGTTGAGGATGGAAGGGCTGCCCGACGTGCCGGACTGGCGACCGTCGCCGATGCAGGCGAGCGAAGTGACGCCGCGCTTGATCAGGTAGTCGGGCGCCCGCATGTTCACGACCTCGGCCGCGCCGGGATAGCCGATCGGACCGGCGCCACGCATGAAGAGGATCGTGTGCTCGTCAATGGCCAGCGCCGGGTCGTCGATGCGGTGGTGGTAGTCCTCGGGCCCGTCGAAGACCACGGCGTTGCCCTCGAAGGCGTTGAGGTCGTTCGGGTTCACGAGATAGCGCTCGCGGAACTCGGGCGAGATCACCGAGGTCTTCATGATCGCAGACGAGAACAGGTTGCCGCGCAGGACGAGGAAGCCGGCCTTGTCCTTCAGCGGGTTGTCGTAGGTGCGGATGACCTTGTCATCCTCGATCTTTGCGCCGCGGCAGTTGTCGCCGATGGTGCGACCGTTGACGGTCATCGCGCTCTCGTTGATCAGACCCTGCTCCATCAGCTGGTTGACCACCGCGGGCACGCCGCCGGCATGGTAGTAGTCCTCGCCGAGATATTCGCCGGCGGGCTGCAGGTTCACCAGCAGCGGGATCTCCTCGCCGTATGTCTGCCAGTCGTCAACCGTCAGCTCGACGCCGATGTGGCGGGCGAGCGCGTTGAGGTGGATCGGCGCGTTCGTCGAGCCGCCGATCGCCGAGTTGACGCGGATGGCGTTGATGAACGCGTCCTTCGTCAGGATGTCGGAGGGCTTGAGGTCCTCGTTGACCATGTCGACGATGCGAAGGCCCGTGCGATACGAGACCTCCTGCCGGTCGCGGTAGGGCGCGGGGATCGCCGCCGAGCCGGGCAGCTGCATGCCCAGAGCCTCGGCGAGCGAGTTCATCGTCGTCGCCGTGCCCATCGTGTTGCAATAGCCGGTGGAGGGCGCCGAGGAGGCGACCAGCTTGACGAAGCCGGCATAGTCGATCTCGCCCTTGGCCATCAGTTCGCGGGCCTTCCAGACGATCGTGCCCGATCCCGTGCGCTCGCCCCGGAACCAGCCGTTCAGCATCGGGCCGACCGAGAGCGCGATCGCCGGGATGTTGACGGTCGCCGCCGCCATCAGGCAGGCGGGCGTGGTCTTGTCGCAGCCGATCGTCAGCACCACGCCGTCGAGCGGATAGCCGTAGAGAATCTCGACGAGGCCGAGATAGGCGAGGTTCCGGTCGAGGCCCGCGGTCGGGCGCTTGCCGGTCTCCTGGATCGGATGGACCGGAAACTCGATGGCGATGCCGCCGGCCTCGCGGATGCCCTCGCGCACGCGGGTCGCGAGTTCCATGTGGTGGCGGTTGCAGGGCGAGAGGTCCGAGCCGGTCTGCGCGATGCCGATGATCGGGCGGCCGGACTGCAGCTCTTCCTGGCTCAGGCCGAAGTTCATGTAGCGCTCGAGATAGAGCGCGGTCATGTCGGCATTGTCGGGATTGTCGAACCAGGCGCGCGAGCGCAGCGTCGTGGCGGCACGTCCGTGGCCGCGGCTGCCCTTCGGGCTGGTCAGTCCGCCGGTCGCGGTCGTCAGGTCGTTGCCCATGGTCGTCTCCTCGTTCGGCCTCGAGCCCGATGGGCGAGGCGGTGGATGGCTAGATCGCGGAAAAGCGGAAGATCGAGCGGTGGCGATAGACGCCGCCGGGGTCGAGCCGGGCGGACGGGAAATCCGGCCGGTTCGGCGTGTCGGGATAGAGCTGCGGCTCCAGGCAGAAGGCGTCGCCCATCCGGTAGGACTGGCCGTTCTTGCCGGACCGCGTCCCGTCGAGGAAGTTGCCGGAATAGAACTGGACGCCCGGCTGGTCGGTCAGGAGTTCCAGCAGGCGGCCGCTCGACGGATCCTCGACCCGCGCGGCGAGGCGCGGCTCGCCGCCAGACGCACCGTCGATGCAGTAATTGTGGTCGTAGCCCCGGCCACGCCGGATCTGCTCGTGCCCCTCGCGGATCCGCGCCCCGATCGGCTGCAACACCCGGAAATCGAAGGGCGTGCCGGCGATGGGCGCCGGCCCGCCTTCGGGGATCGAAACCGCGTCGATCGGCAGATAGGTCTCGGCGTGAATCGCGATCCGGTGCGCGAGAACGTCCGTGACCGACGCCGCGCCGCCGAGGTTGAAGAAGGAATGATTGGTGAGGTTGACCACCGTCGGCTTCGTCGTGCGCGCCTCGAAGGCGATCTCCAGCGCGGCCTCGCCGACGAGGCGGTAGGTCAGCGCAACATCGAGCGCGCCGGGAAAGCCGCCCTCGCCGTCCGCGCTCTGGTAGTGCAGCCTAACCGAGGCGTCGTCGGATCCCGCGATCGTCCAGAGCTGCCGGTCGAAGCCCTCCGCGCCGCCATGCAGGGCGTTCGGCCCATCGTTGGCGGCGATTTCGAAGGTCTCGCCGCCCAGCGAGAAGCGCCCGCCGGCGATACGGTTGGCATAGCGGCCGATCGTGGCGCCGAAGAAGTCGCGCGAGGCGACGTAGCCCGTAAGGTCGTCATGGCCGAGCACGACGTCGGCGAGCCCCCCGTCGCGGTCGCGAACGAAAAGCGCCTGCAGCACCGCGCCATAGGTCATCACCCGCGCCTCGAAGCCGGAGGCCGAGCGCAGCGTGACGAGTTCGACCTCGCGTCCGTCGGGAAGCCGGCTGAAGGGCTGGCGGGTGACGCCGGCGCCCATGCTCAATCCTCCACGAAGGCTTCGACGACATGACGCCGGCCCAGCAGGAACGCGTCCGCGACATGCTGGAGCGGAGACAGATCGACGTCGATCGCACCCGTCGCGGCGAGTTCGACGAAGCGGCGATAGATCGCGGCATATTCGGCGTCGGGCTCGTCCACCATCGACCGGCCGTCGAGGGAAAGCTTCTTGCCGCCCTCGGCCAGCGTCAGCTTGCCCCGGGCGGTCTCGACATGGATGTTCCACGTCTCGCCACCGGTCTCGCGCCAGTCGAACTCGGCGCGGATGGGCAGGCCGGAGGCATCCGTGAACTCGAGGTCGGCGGCGATCGGCGCCGCGCGGTTCTCGGGGAACTGCAGGTCGGAGCGGCGCAGGAACATCGGCGACGGGAGGATCGCGGTTACGATCGACAGGGCGTTGATCCCGGGGTCGAAGACGCCGAGGCCGCCGGGCTCCCAGATCCAGGCCTGCCCCGGATGCCATTTGCGCACGTCCTCCTTCCACTCTATGTGGACGGAGCGGATCTCGGTCTCGGCCAGGAAGGCGCGTGCGGGCTCGACGGCGGGCGCGTAACGCGAATGCCAGGTGGCGAAGAGTGACACGCCCTTCTCGCGCGCCAGCGTCACCAGCGGCTCGATTTCGCTCACCGAAGCACCCGGCGGCTTCTCGAGCAGCAGATGCTTGCCGGCCTGAAGCGCGGCGACGGCCTGCGCATGGCGCCCCTGCGGCGGCGTGCAGAGCGCGATCGCATCCACCGCTTCGCCCGAGGCGAGCAGCGCATCGATGTCGGGAAAATGCGGCAGGCCGTCGATCGAGGCGTTGCGGCTGGCGACGGCCGCGAGCTCGACGCCCTCGGTCTTGGCGATGGAGGGCACGTGCTGGTCGCGGGCGATCTTGCCGAGGCCGACGATGGCGAGACGAAGGGTCATGCGAATGGCCCTCAGAGCGCGCGAACGGAGACGGGCGCGGCCTCGGCGGTCGCCAGCGTGTTGACGAGCGGCAGCCGGAAGGGACGCGCCTCGATCTCGAACCGGTCGCCGTCCTGGGTCTTCACGCCGTGCGACACCGACAGGGTGGCGGTGCCGAAGAAGTGGACGTGCAGATCGCCGGGGCGGCGGAACAGGTCGTACTTGAAATGGTGATGTTCGAGATTGGCGATCGAATGGCTCATGTTCGCCTCGCCCGACAGGAACGGCTTGTCGAAGATGGTCTCGTCGCCGCGCGTGATCTTCGAGGTGCCCTCGACGCTATCGGGCAATTCGCCGACGATCAGCTCCGGTCCGAGCGAGGCCTGCCGCAGCTTCGAATGGGCGAGCCAGAGATAGTTGCCACGCTCCGTCACATGGTCTGAGAACTCGTTCGACAGGCAGAAGCCGAGCCGGAACGGCGTGCCGTCCGGGCCGATCAGATAGATGCCGGCGAGCTCGGGCTCTTCGCCGCCGTCGAGCGCGAAGGCGGGCGAGGTCAACGCCTCGCCGGGGCCGACGAGGCAGGAGCCGTCGCCCTTGTAGAACCATTCGGGCTGCACGCCGGCCTCACCGTCCTTCGGCTTGCCGCCCTCGACGCCCATCTGGAACATCTTCATCGAGTCCGTGACGTGCTCGCCGGCCTGCGCCTTGTGCATCTTGTCGCGCCCGTCGGCCGAGCCGAGATGCGTCAGACCCGTGCCCGCCACGACGAAATGTGCGGGATCGGCATGATGGATCGGCAGCGCGATGCGCCCCTGCGCCAGCGCCGCGTCGAGATCCACCGCCTCGCCCTTGCCGGCCGCCTCGGCGGCTTGCGCCAGCGACTGGCCCGCGGCGATCGCCGACATCGCGAGATCGTAGGTCGAGGCGACGCCCGGCAGCACGTGGGCCGCACCGTGATCGTCGCTCGCGACGACCTGCAGCGTGCCGTTGCGGTCTTTCACCTGAAGAAGCCGAAGTGCCATGGGATGTCCGAACTCGTACCTGACGGGAGGGCGGAACCGCGTCGCGCGGCGGGAGCATCGCCCCCTTCTCGAACGACTCCAAGGTGCCGGTCAATTGTCTGCTTTATTTCGAACGGCTCCGATCTTGTCAATCGGATGGGCCGCCCGCGGCCCTGCTTCTCGACACCGCAGCGCAGCATGGCTTCCGTCGCCAGCGCTCCACTCAGCCGCCGGTCGCAAGCCGTCATCGGCTGGACAAGTCGGCATGCTCTCACTACCCGTCACGCCATTCGACCAACCCGAACCATCATCGCCGGAGGAGGCGACATGACCACGCTCGCCGTCCCGCACGCCCGCTCGATCCCCCTCTCCTGGACCGGCCATGCCAAGGCGATGATCCTCCTCGGCCTGCCGCTCGTCGGCGCGCAGCTCGCGCAGGTCTCGATCAACGTCACGAATACGGTGATCGTCGGGCAGCTCGGCACGGTCGAACTCGCGGCGGCGGTGCTGGCGACGCAGACCTTCTATCTGTTCTGGATGTTCGGCTCGGGCTTTGCCTATGCGGTGATGCCGATGGCGGCCAGCGCCAACGGGCGGGCTGATATCCGCGGCGTGCGCCGCTCGGTACGCATGGGGCTCTGGGTCGTCTGCGCCTATGCCGCCATCACGATGATCCCGCTCTGGTTCACCGAGGCGATCCTCGTGGCGCTTCGCCAGGACCCCGGCGTCTCCGCCATGGCCGGCGATTACGCGCGCATCCTGCAATGGTCGATGCTGCCCTATCTCGCGACATTCGTACTGCGATCCTACTTGAGCGCGCTCGAGCGCCCACGCGCCGTGCTCGTCATCACGGTGCTCGGGGCGCTGGCCAATGCCGGCCTCAACTACGTGCTGGTGTTCGGCCATTTCGGCGCGCCGGCGCTGGGCCTTGCGGGCTCGGGCATCGCCTCGGTCTCGACGGCGATCCTCACGGTGGCGCTGCTCGTCGCCTTCACGCTGCGCGATGCCGCACTCCAGCGCTACGATCTCTACGTCCGGTTCTGGCGTCCGGACTGGGGCGCCTTTCTCGAAGTGGTCCGCCTCGGCTGGCCGATCGGGGCGACGATCCTCGCCGAAGTGGGCCTGTTCACCGCGGCCTCCGTGATGATGGGCTGGATCGGCACGGTCGAACTCGCCGCCCACGGCATCGCTCTGCAGATCGCCTCGGTGTCCTTCATGGTGCCGCTCGGCCTTGCCAGCGCCGCGACGGTGCGCGTCGGCACCGCGTACGGGCGCGACGACAGGTTGGGCGTCGGCCGCGCCGCCCGCACCGCGCTCGTCGTCGCCACCGCGATCTCGACCGGGGCGGCCCTCCTGTTCTGGACGATCCCGGCTCCGCTGATCTCGCTCTATCTCGACCTGCGCACGCCCGACGCCGAGCGCGTCCTCCAGGCGGCGGTGCCGCTTCTGGCCATCGCCGCCGCCTTCCAGATCGTCGATTCCATCCAGGTCACGTCGAGCGGTATCCTGCGCGGATTGAAGGACACGCGCACGCCGATGATCTTCGCCGTCCTGTCCTACTGGGCGGTCGGCATGCCCGTCGCCTACACCCTCGCCTTCGTTTTCGAATGGGGCGGGGCCGGCGTCTGGTGGGGCCTTGCCATCGGCCTCGGCGTCGCCGCCGTTCTGATGACCGGCCGCTTCTTCGTCAAGGAGCGCCACGGGCGGGTGATCATCGACGCCTGATGGATTTTTGACGTGGAAGCATCGGCTTGTCGGGTTTGCCGGTCGTAAGGCGGCTTCTGCCGCATGCTCCGGGCGCGGCGTTGGCGGCCTTCCGGCGGCGCATCAGCGGCGCTCCGATCCAGCCTTCCAACCAGCCCACCAACCCTTCCAACTCGTCATCCCGGGCTTGACCCGGGATCCATGCCGAAGCGCCTTCGGATTGCGAAGTGATTAAGAACGGCGTCCGTCAGTCGGTTCTGGTGAAATCGGGTCTGCGGCTGGGATCCCGGGTCGAGCCCAGGATGACGAGGGTGAGATGTCGAGCCTCGTCCGATGTCACCCGCAACCCAGCCGCGACGGACGCACGGCCCTCCCCCTCAACCGCGAAACGTATGCGCCTCCAGCGACTCCGGCTTCATCGCGATCGAGAAGCCCGGCGCGTGCGGCGGCATGTAGCGCCCGCCGCGGACGTCGCAGGGATCGACGAAATGCTCGTGCAGGTGGTCGACATACTCGGCCACCCGCCCCTCCATCGAGCCCGAGATCACCAGATAGTCGATCATCGAGAGATGCTGGACGTACTCGCAGAGCCCGACGCCGCCGGCATGCGGACAGACCGGTTTTCCGAACTTCGCGGCCATCAGCATGATCGCGAGGTTCTCGTTGAGGCCGCCGACGCGGGCGCTGTCGATCTGCACCACGTCGATCGCGTCGGCCTGCAGGAACTGCTTGAACAGGATGCGGTTCTGGCACATCTCGCCGGTCGCGACCTTCACGGGGTGGACGCCTTCGCGGATCGCCTTGTGGCCGAGAATGTCGTCCGGCGAGGTCGGCTCCTCGATGAACCAGGGCTTGAACTCGGCCAAACGGTTGACCCACGGGATAGCCTCGCCCACCTCCCAGACCTGGTTGGCGTCGATCATCAGCGTGCGATCCGGACCGATCTCCTCACGCACGATGCGGCAGCGGCGGATGTCGTCCTCGAGATCGCGCCCGACCTTCAGCTTGAAATGGGTCCAGCCTTCCGCGATCCCATCCTGGCAGAGGCGGCGCACCTTGTCGTCGTCGTAGCCGAGCCAGCCCGCCGAGGTCGTGTAGGTCGGATAGCCCTTCGCCTCGAGGATCTGCCGCCGCTCCGCCTTGCCCTCGGCGGCGCGCACGAGGATCTCGCGCGCCTCGTCCTTCGTCAGCACGTTCGTCAGGTAGCGGAAGTCGAGCAGCGCCAGGATCTCGTCGGGGCTCATGTCGGCGACGAGTTGCCAGACGGGCTTGCCCGCGGTCTTGGCCCAGAGGTCCCAGACCGCGTTGACCACGGCGCCGATCGCCATGTGCATCACGCCCTTGTCCGGCCCCAGCCATCGCAGCTGCGAGTCCCCGGTCATCTCGCGCCAGAAGCCGCCCATGTCGGCGGCGATGTCCTCGATCCGGCGCCCGACCACGCGCTCGGCCGCGGTGGCGATCGCCTGTACCACGAGGTCGTTGCCGCGCCCGATGGTGAAGGCCAGCCCATGTCCGTCGAGGCCGGGCTCGCCGGTTTCCAGCACGACATAGGCGGCGGAATAGTCCGGGTCTGGGTTCATCGCGTCCGATCCGTCGAGCTTCTGCGAGGTCTGGAAGCGGATGTCGTAGGTCCGGAAGGAGCGGATGGCGCTGGACATGGGATCGTTCCTGTTCATATATGAAATGAGAAATCATGGACGCCACATCCTGTCAATGAGCGAACGCGACCCACCCGATCCCGACGTCGGCTCGCGCTATTCGGCGCCGGCGCTGGAAAAGGGCCTCGACATCCTCGAGCACCTGTCCGACGGGCGCCGGCCGATGACGCTTGGCGAACTGGCGGAGGCTCTTGGGCGCACGCGCAGCGAAATCTTCCGCATGGTCTCGGTGCTGGAGGCGCGCGGCTATATCGAGCGTGAGGACGCCGATCGCTTCGTCATCGCCGACAAGCTGTTTCGTCTCGGCCTCAACCGACCGCTGCACCGCAGCTTGGTGGAAGCCGCTCTACCGGTAATGCGAGGCTATGCCGAGAGCACCGGCTACTCCTGCCACCTCGCCGTCGCCAGCGAGACGCAAATGGTGGTGATCGCTCGCGTCGAGAGCGTTTCGCATATCGGCTTCTCCGTGCGGATCGGCTATCGTCAGCCGCTGGCGCTGACCGGCTCCGGCCATTGCCTCCTGGCCTTCATGAACCCGCGCCGCCGCTCGCGAACGCTTGTCGCCATCGCCCACGAAGAGCCCTTCCGCGATATCGAGAGCCTGACCGCCGATCTCGACGGGTTCCGCGCCGCCGGGCGCGTCGTGCGCCCGTCCGGCATTGCCGAAGGGGTCACCGACATTTCCGTGCCGATCCTCGACCCGCAGGAAAACGGCGCCGTTGCCGCACTGACCTCGCCGCATATCCGCATGCGCCACCAGCCGATCGACCCGGAGACGCTCGCCGAAAACGTCGCGGCGGCCGCACGGCAGATCGCCGAGTCCCTTGAGTTCGGCTGAACGTCCTTTTATGAAACGTCAATTCGCCGATGAAATCCGGCGGGCATGGGAGATGGAACGATGGCAGGACGTCTAAACGGGCAGCGCGCGGTGGTCACCGCTGCGGCGCAGGGCATCGGCCGCGCCACCGCCCTCGCCTTCGCCCATGAGGGCGCCAGTGTCATCGCCTGCGACATCAACGGCGCCAAGCTCGCCGAGCTCGATGGCACGGCGGGGATCTCCACCCGCATCCTCGACGTGCGCGACGGCGCCGCCATCGCGGCCTTCGCCGCGGAGGCAGGCCGCACCGACATCCTCTTCAACTGCGCCGGCTTCGTCCATGCCGGCACGATCCTCGAATGCGACGAAGAGGCGTTCGACTTCTCCTTCGACCTCAACGTCAAGTCGATGTACCGGATGGTCCGCGCCTTCCTGCCCGGCATGATCGAGGCCGGCGGCGCGTCGATCGTCAACATCGCCTCGGTCGCCTCCTCGCTCATCGCCGCGCCCAACCGCTTCGTCTACGGCGCCTCGAAGGCCGCCGTGATCGGCCTCACCAAGTCTGTGGCGGCCGATTTCGTGGGCAAAGGGATCCGCGCCAACGCCATCTGCCCCGGCACGGTGGAAAGCCCATCGCTGGAGGACCGGATGCGCGCCACCGGCGACCTCGACGCTGCCCGCCTCGCCTTCGCCGCCCGCCAGCCGATGGGTCGCCTCGGCAACGCCGAGGAAATCGCCGCGCTCGCCGTCTATCTCGCCTCGCGCGAGTCGGGCTTCGTCACCGGCCAAGCCATCGCCATCGACGGCGGCTGGACCAACATCTGAACCCCGACCTTCCGAACCTTTGAGGGATTTCGCATCATGAAGCTTCTGCGCTGGGGCGAGAAGAACCACGAAAAGCCGGGCATCCTGGTAATGGACGGCACGATCCGCGACCTATCCGGCCATGTCGACGATCTCGCCGGCGACTGGCTGACGGATGCCGGGCTGGCCAGGATCGCCGCCATCGACATCGACGGTCTGCCGAGCGTTCCCGCCGCCACCCGCATCGGCCAGTGCGTCGGGCGCGTCGGCAAGTTCATCTGCATTGGTCTCAACTATGCCGACCACGCGGCCGAGACGGGCGCCGCGATCCCGGCCGAGCCGATCATCTTCATGAAGGCGACGAGCGCCCTCACCGGCCCGAACGACGGCATCGTCATTCCCCGCAACTCGCAGAAGACCGATTGGGAGGTCGAACTCGGCGTCGTCATCGGCACCGAGGCGCGCTACGTCGACGAGGCCGACGCGCTGAACCACGTCGCGGGCTACTGCGTCATCAACGACCTGTCGGAGCGCGCCTTCCAGACGGAGCGTGGCGGCCAGTGGACGAAGGGCAAGTCGGCCGACAGCTTCGGTCCGATCGGCCCGTGGTTGGTGACGCGCGACGAGGTTCCCGATCCGCAGAACCTGAAGATGTGGCTGTCCGTCGACGGCGTGATGCGCCAGGATGGCTCGTCGAAGACGATGATCTTTGGCGTGGCGCACGTCGTCTCGTATCTCTCGCAGTTCATGAGCCTGCAGCCCGGCGACGTGATCTCCACGGGCACGCCGCCCGGCGTCGGCATGGGCATGAAGCCCGAGGCGATCTACCTCAAGCCCGGCCAGAACGTGCAGCTCGGCATCGAGGGTCTCGGCGAACAGACGCAGAGCGTCACCGCCGCCGCCTGACCGGTCAAATATCTGCGGCTGGTCCGGGCAACGGATCGGCCGCAGCCTCGCCGCCCGCGATCGACTGCAGCAGCGTCTGGCGCGCCGAGCGCAGATGCCGGCGGCAGAAGAACTCGACATCCAAAGGATCGCGCGCCTGCAGCGCCGCGATGTAATCGAGATGCTCCTCGAGCGCGGCCTCGTTGCGCTCCTTCTCGCCCGCCTTGTTCCACTGGTAATGGTAGTGGAAGATCATCGAGATCACGTCGTAGAAGTCGATCACGAAGCGGTTGGCAGAGGACTCGTGGATGAGGCGATGGAAGCGCTCGTCCAGTTCGGAAAAGGCGACGTAGCGCGTCTCGACGTCGGCGAGCATGGCACGATGCTCCGCCTCGATCGACGCCAACGAGCCCCAAGCCGGATGCTCCGGCGTGAGTTCGACGAAGCGTTGGGCCGAGCGCAATTCGAACATGTCGCGGACGTCGGTGAGTTCGAGCGCGAACTCGCGCGTGAAGCCCTTCAGCACCCACTGGCTGTTGCGGCGCTTCTCGATGAGGCCGAAGCGCGAGAAGCGGATCAGGAACTCGCGCACGGCCGAGACGCCGACGCCGAGATCGCGCGCCAGATCCGCCTCGCCGATCATGTCGCCGGGCTGGGCGCCCCCGGCAAGGATGCGATGCATGAACCCGCGCTCGATGATGGCACCGAGCGAATCGGTCTCACTGGTCGGGAAAGCGTCGGCCGGGCGCGGTGCCCGCAGCAGCACCTTCTCGCGCTTGTCCCAGCGAATCAGCCCGGTCTCGTCCATGCGCGACAACACGGCGCGCACCGTGGTGCGGCTCACCGCCAGCCGTGCGCCCAGCTCGCTTTCCGACGGCAGCACACCGCCGGCCGCCAGGATTTCGAGGGCCTGGTTGTAAGTGTCCTTGAACAGAGTGTTCGGCTTCGCCATGCGACCTCCGGCCCCTCGTCGACCCAAGGAACCCGACTCCCTTCTAGCGCTTCGTTCCGTTTCTTGTCGATGAGATACGGATAGGCTAGAACTTCATCGACGCTGCAAAGCGCGCGGTGGTTGCCTCGAACGCAGGGCACCCGCCTCGACACTTCCTTCCCATCACGACGAACGAGACCGCCCATGGATCGCCGCCGCATCGGTCGCACCGCCCTCGAAGTCACCGCGATCAGCCTCGGCGGCGCCGCCCTCGGCGGGCTCTACCGCGCCGTCGAGCGGGAGGCCGCGATGGCGGTCATGGAAACCGGTTGGGATGCCGGTATCCGCTACTTCGACACCGCGCCCTTCTACGGCTTCGGCCTGTCGGAGCGGCGGATGGGAGATTTCCTACGCTCGCAGCGCCGCGCCGACTACGTGCTGTCGACGAAGGTCGGGCGGATCCTCTCGGCCGTGCCGGAAGACCAGATCCCCGACCACGGCTATGTCGACCCGCTGCCGTTCCGCGTCGATTACGATTACAGCTATGACGGCATCATGCGGTCCTTCGAGTTCAGCTTGGCGCGGCTCGGCCTCAACCGCATCGACATTCTCTATGTTCACGACATCGGCGCCTACACGCACGGCGACGAGGTCAATGCCGGGCACATGAAGGATCTTCTCGGCTCTGGCCTGCGGGCCCTGGAAGAACTGAAACGATCGGGCGCGATCTCCGCCTACGGGCTCGGCGTCAACGAAGTGCCGGTCTGCCTCGACGTCATGCGCGAGGCCGAGATCGACTGCATTCTCCTGGCCGGCCGCTACACGCTGCTCGACCGCGCCGCCGAGCGCGACCTGCTGCCGCTCTGCCGCCAGACCGGCACGACGCTCGTCGTCGGCGGCGTCTTCAACTCCGGCATCCTCGCCACAGGAGCGGTGCCGGGCGCCAATTTCGACTACGGGCCGGCCTCGCCGGACATTCTGGACCGCGTCGCTCGCATGGGCGAAATCGCCGCCGAGGCTAAGATCGATCTCGCCGCCGCCGCCCTGCAGTTCCCGCTGCATGAGCCCGCCGTCTCGACCGTCCTCATCGGCACCGCGAAGCGCTCCAGCCTCGAGCGCAACCTCGCCCTCTTCGAGCCGCGACTGCCGGCAGACGCCTTCGCCGCGTTCGATTCCGTCGCGATCAACCGATAGGCCGCACCATGCTCCGCCACATCCATCCGCTTCTCGGCCCCGACCTTCTCCACGCCTTGCGCAGCCTCGGCCATGGCGACGAACTGGTGATCGCCGACGCGAACTTTCCGGCCCATTCGCTGGGTCCGCGTGTCGTGCGGCTCGACGGGGTGGATGCCGTCGCCGTCGCCGATGCGATCCTGCGTCATCTTCCGCTCGATACGTTCGTCGACCATGCGGCATTCCGCATGGCCGTGGTCGGCGATCCCGACGCGGTGCCACCTATCACGGATCTCTTCGCCGACGCGATTCGCCGCCACGCCGGCGATTTCGCGATCCAACCGCTGGAGCGGCACGCCTTCTACGAGCGCGCACGCTCTGCTCAACTCATTGTCGCGACAGGCGAAACGCGCCTCTACGGCAATCTTGTTCTAACCGTTGGAATTATCGAATAGACATTCCAGCAGACTTGCGCTTCACTCTTGTCAACGTGCGGGCGAACGAGTAGCGTCCCCGTTGTACCAAATCCATAAAGAACCGGGAAAACCGGTCGAGCGCTATCCGAGGTGGAGGAACCCGATGCAGAGCCTAACCCTGACCCGTCGCCTGCTTCTTGCAGGCATCGCCATTGCCGCCGGCTCGTTCGCGATCGGCCCGGCCCCTGCCTCCGCGCAGACGCCGACCATTCCCATCATCGTCAAGGACACCACGTCCTTCTACTGGCAGATCGTGCTCGCCGGCGCCCGCCAGGCCGGCAAGGATCTCGGCGTCAACGTGCCCGAGCTCGGCGCGCAGGCCGAAACCGACATCAACGGCCAGATCTCGATCCTCGAGAACGCCGTAGCCGGCGCCCCCGCTGCCATCGTCATCGCGCCGACCGAGCGAACCGCGCTCGGCGCCCCGATCACCGAGGCTGCCAAGTCCGTTCCGATCATCGGCATCGACTCGGCCGCCGACTCCGAGGCCTTCACCTCGTTCCTCACCACCGACAACGTCCAGGGCGGCCGCATCGCCGCCGATGGCTTGGCGGAGGCCGTGAAGGCCAAGACCGGCAAGGTCGCTGGCGACGTGGCGCTGATCACGAACGCGCCGAACGCGGGCTCCCTGGAGCAGCGCAAGCAGGGCTTCACCGAGCAGCTGGCCTCGAAGTATCCGGATCTGAAGCTCGTCGCCGACCGCTACGCCGACGGTCAGGCCGCCACCGGTCTGAACCTCACCACCGACATCCTCACTGCCAACCCGAACCTCGTCGGCATCTTCGCCTCGAACCTGATCATGGCGCAGGGTGCGGGCCAGGCGATCGCCGAGAACGGCGCGAAGGACAAGGTCGCGCTCATCGGCTTCGACAGCGACGACCGGCTCGTCGGGTTCCTGAAGGACGGCGTCATCTCGGCGCTCGTGGTGCAGGACCCCTACCGGATGGGCTACGACGGCATCAAGACGGCACTCGCGGCCTCCAAGAAGGAGAGCGTCGAGAAGAACGTCGACACCGGCGCGAACCTGATCACGACGGCGAACATGATGGAGCCCCGCTCGCAGGAGCTCCTCAACCCGAAGGTCAAGTAGGACCCTCGCCTCGCGCGGCGGCGTTCGTCCGCCGCGCCCGTCGCCCTCGCCTCCCCGTCCGTCCTGCGCCCACGGCGCCGACGGACGGCTGCGGCCATTCGCTGAGGACACCGCCGTGGCAGCTGAATCGCTCGACGCCGTCATCCATCCGACCGACGATCCTCTGCCGACGCGCGGCGCGCCGATCCTCGAACTACGGGGGCTGGAAAAGAGCTACGGCCCGGTGCGTGCGCTCAAGCCTTCCAGCTTCACCTTCGAGGCCGGCGAGATCCACGCCATCGTCGGGGAGAACGGCGCCGGCAAGTCGACGCTGATCAAGCTCCTGACGGGCGTCATCCGCCGGTCGGGCGGCGAGATCGTCTGGCAAGGCAAGCCCGTCGCGCTCGCGACGCCCCAGGAGGCGATCGACCACGGCATCAACGCGGTGCACCAGGAGGTCGTGCTCTGCCGGCACCTCAGCGTCGCCGCCAACATCTTCCTCGGTGACGAGACGGTTCGCTTCGGCATGCTGCAGAAGCGCGAGATGAACCGCGCGGCGCAGAAGATCCTCGACGACATGGGCTTCCATCTGCCCGCCGCCGCCGAACTCGGCAGCCTGACGATCGGCCAGCAGCAGCTCGTCGCCACCGCCCGCGCCTCGCTGCGCGGCACGCGTTTCATCATCTTCGACGAACCCACGGCCTACCTCACCCGGCAGGAAGCGGCGCAGCTTTTCGCGCTCATCCGCCGCCTGAAGTCCGAGGGCGTCACCATCGTCTACATCAGCCATCGCATGGAAGAGGTCTTCGAACTCGCCGACCGGGTGTCGGTGCTGCGCGACGGCACCCATGTCGGCACGCGCCTCATCGGCGAGACCAACGACGCCGAGCTCGTGTCGCTGATGATCAACCGCTCGCTCGACCAGATCTACCACAAGGAGACGATCCCGATCGGCAAGCCGCTGATCGAGACGCGCAACCTTTCGGGCAAGGGCTTCGAGGACGTCTCGATCACCGTTCGAGCCGGCGAAATCGTCGGGCTCTACGGGCTCATCGGCGCCGGGCGCTCCGAATTCGCGCTCAGCCTGTTCGGCCGCAACCCCAGGACCGCCGGCGAGATCCGCTGGAAGGGCGAGCCGGTCGACATTCGCACCGAGCGCCGCGCCATCGACCTCGGCATCGCGCTGGCGCCCGAAAGCCGCCGCGACCAGGGCCTGGCCCTCAACCTGCCGATCGGCCTGAATCTCAATCTGCCGATCTACGACCGGCTGACGCGCGGCATCACGATCAACACGCGCAAGGAATCCGAGCACGCTGACCGGCAGATCAAGGATCTGGCGATCAAGACGCCGAGCCGCCGGTCGCTCGCCTCCTCGATGTCGGGCGGCAACCAGCAGAAGATCGTCATCGGCAAGTGGCTGAACCACGGCGCCGAACTGTTCATCTTCGACGAGCCGACGGTCGGCGTCGATGTCGGCACCAAGGCCGAGATCTACCGGCTCTTCGCCAAGCTCCTGAAGAACGGCGCCGGCATTCTCCTGATCTCGTCCTACCTACCGGAGGTCTACGAGCTCTCCGACACGCTGCACGTGTTCCGCACCGGCCGTGTCGTCGGCTCCAGCGGGTTTCATACCGCGACCCACGAAGACATTCTCGCCCAGGCGATCGGCGTTTGAGCCCCGGCCTGTTTCCATCGTCGTGCCAACGTTTCGAGGCGACCCATGACCATTGAGAGCTCGAACGCCGATGCGGTCGCCGCGGCCATCCGGCCGAAGCGCAATTTCGGCTTCCTCTTCGCCCTGACCCTGCTCGGCCTCCTCGTGGCGCTCTGGGTCTTCCTGGCCTTCGCGACGCCGACCTTCGCCACCGGCAACAACATCGCCAACCTGCTGCGGCAGGGCTCGATGATCGCGATCCTCGCCATCGGTCAGACCTTCGTCATCATCACAGCCGGCATCGATCTGTCGGTCGGCGCCGTGGTCGGCTTCTCGACCACCGTCATCGCCTACCTGCTGCAGGCCGGCGTGCCCGTCTGGGCGGCGATCATCCTGACGCTGCTGATGGGCCTCTGCATCGGGCTCTTCCACGGCTTCGGCATCGTCAAGATGGGCCTGCCGCCCTTCATCATTACGCTGGCGACGCTGACGGCCCTTCGCGGCATCGGCCTCGTGATCACCAACGGCTCGACGATCTCGATCACCAATCCCGGCTTCAACGAGTTCTCGCGCAACAGCTTCCTCGGCGTTCCCAACCTGTTCTGGATGGTGATCCTCGTCGCCGTGCCGGCCTTCGTCTTCCTTCACCGCTCGCGCTTCGGCCGCTATCTCTTCGCGGTCGGCTCGAACCCGGAGGCGGCGCGCCTTTCGGGCGTCAACGTCTCGAAGATCATCTATCTCGCCTATTCGCTCTCTGCGGTCTGCGCGGCCTTCGTCGGCGTGCTCCTGGCGGCGCGCATCGGCGTCGGCAACGCCACGCAGGCCGAAGGCTGGGAGCTTCAGGCGATCGCCTCCTCCGTCATCGGCGGCACCAGCCTCTTCGGCGCGGTCGGCTCGATTCACGGACCGCTGATCGGGGCATTCATTCTCGCCACGATCAACAACGGCGCCAACCTCCTGAACGTCAATTCGTTCTGGCAGCGCATCATCACCGGTGGCCTGATCATCGTGATCGTGTATTTCGACCAGCTCCGCCGCCGCCGGCAGTAGGCCGAACAGCAGCACATCGCCATCCACGAGGCCGGCCTTCCCAAGGGCCGGCCTTTGCCATGCCAAGGATCCTCGCCATGAGAGCCGTCGTCTGCGCCGCCCCCGGTCGTCTCGCGCTCGAGACCCGCCCCGATCTCGGCTCGCCCCGCGAGGGCTGGGTCGCCGTTGACATCCGCCATGTCGGCGTCTGCGGCACCGACTATCATATCTTCGAGGGCAAGCACCCGTTCCTCGCCTATCCCCGCGTGATGGGGCACGAACTGTCCGGGATCACCGCCAGCGAGGGCGCCGCGATCGCAGCGGGCACGCCGGTCATCGTCAATCCCTACCTCGCCTGCGGCCGCTGCGCGGCCTGCCGCAAGGGCAAGCCGAATTGCTGCATGCAGATCGAGGTGCTCGGCGTTCACCGCGACGGCGGCCTCTGTGATCGCATCGAGGTTCCCGAGGGCAATCTCTACCCCGCCGAGGGCATCTCGCTGCGCGATGCCGCGATGGTCGAGTTTCTGGCCATCGGCGCCCATGCCGTGCGTCGCTCGGCACGCAACACGGGCTCGGCCCTCGTGGTGGGCGCCGGACCGATCGGCATCGGCACCGCGCTCTTCGCCAAGCTCGCCGGCCTCGATGTCACCGTGATGGACATGAGCGAGGAGCGGCTCGGCTTCACCGCGGACGCCCTCGGCATCGCCTCGCACCTGAAGGCCGGTCCCGATCGCAACGCGGAGGTCGCCCGCTTCACCGGCGGCGACGGGTTCGACGTGGTGTTCGATGCAACCGGCAACGCGGCCTCGATCGGTAGCGGCTTCGTCGACGTCGCCCATGGCGGCGCCTACGTTCTCGTCAGCGTGGTGAAGGACACGATCAGCTTTGCCGACCCAGAGTTTCACAAGCGCGAGATGCAGCTCATCGCAAGCCGCAACGCCTTGAAGGTCGACTTCGAAACGGTGCTCGCCGCCATGCGCGGGGCGCAGGTGCCGACCGATCGCCTCGCCACCCACCGCGCTACGCTGGAGGAGGCGCCCGCGGGCATCGCGCGCTGGGCCCACGAGAAGTCGGGACTGGTCAAGGCGATCATCGACGTCTGACGGCGCTCGAACCGGGATCGGACAGGTTTCCAATGCTCGACTTGTAAGATCCGACGCCCCTCAAATCCGCGTTATGACTTTCCCAAGATTGCAGTGGCATCTTGTTAATCGAGCGAAGACTGCGCAAGACGGCAGCCTTTCCGCATCTTGTGCGTTGCAGGTGAAGAGTTGCGTTCGAGCAGGGATCGGCAGGGTATGAAACACGCGGCAGACCTGACGGGAAAAAAGGTTCTCGTGGTCGAGGACGAGTTCCTCGTGGCGCTCGACCTCGAAATGGAACTGGAAGAATCCGGTGCGAAGGTCACCTGTGCCAGCACGCTGAGCCAAGCGACTGGCTGTGCGGAGCGCGACGAGTTCGATGCCGTAGTACTCGACCTCAACCTGCACGGCGAAAAGTCCTACCCGCTCGCCGATATGCTCCAGCGGCGCGCCGTCCCGTTCCTGTTCCACACCGGACAGGGCGAAAAGAACCAGCTTGGCCAGCGCTATCCCGGCGTACCCGTCTGCAACAAGCCCTGCGACGGCGGTTCCCTCGTTGCCAATCTGACCGCCGTCATCGGCCGCCGCTGAGCGGGGCGCCACAGCTTTAGGCGACGTCCTTTTCCGAGAACTGCGCGACGACGATGTTGTCATCCATCGAGATATCGACATCACGTCGCCGCAACTCGACGCGCCGGATCTTGCCCGACACGGTCTTCGGCAGGTCCAAAACGAAGACGAGATGCCGGATGCGCTTGAAGGGCGCCAGGCGCCGCGCCGCATGTTCGAAGATCGAGCGAGCCGTCGCGACGTCGGGCAGGGCATCGCCTGCCAGCGCCACGAAGGCACGCGGAACAGAAAGCCGCAGTGCGTCGGGCATGGGTACCACCGCGGCCTCGCGAACGGCCGGGTGCTCCACGAGCACGCTTTCGAGTTCGAACGGGCTGATGCGGTAGTCCGACGACTTGAACACGTCGTCGGCGCGGCCGACGAAGGTCAGCCCGCCCGCCTCGTCGTAGAAGGCGACGTCGCCCGTCCGGTACAGCTCTCCCTCCGTCCCCGTCACCTCGCCGCCCTCGCGCAGGTACCCCGCCATGAGGCCCGCCGGCCGCAGGCTTCCCAGCACGATGCAGACCTCGCCCTCGCGCGCCGGGCGCCCGTCTGGATCCACCACGGCAATCTGGTAGCCCGGAAGCGGCTGACCCATCGAGCCGGGAATGCTGCGCTGGCCCGGCGTGTTGGCGACCTGTGCCGTCGTCTCGGTCTGGCCGTAGCCGTCGCGGATCGTCAGCCCCCAGGCCTGTCGCACACGCTCGATCACTTCGGGGTTCAGCGGTTCGCCGGCGGCGCAGAGTTCGCGCAGCGCGTGGCGCACCGTGCCGAGATCCTCCTGCACGAGGTGGCGCCAGACGGTCGGCGGCGCGCAGAGCGTCGTCACGTCAGCGCCGTCGAGCGCGCCGAGCAGCGCCCGGGCGTCGAACCGTGCCTGGTTGACGACGATCACGGCGGCCCCGGCATTCCAGGGCGCGAAGAACGAACTCCAGGCGTGTTTGGCCCAGCCGGGCGAGGAGACGTTGAGATGGCGGTCGCCGGGCTTCAGCCCGAGCCAGTAGAGCGTCGAGAGGGCGCCCACCGGATAGGAGCGATGCGTGTGCAGCACCAGCTTGGGCTTGGCCGTCGTGCCGGAGGTGAAATAGAGCAGCATCGGATCGTCCGGCTGCGTCGGCCCATCCGGCTCGAAGACCGTATCATGGTCCTCGCGGCCCGACAGCGGCATCCAGCTCGGCCGCGCCTCGGCATCCGCCAAGATGCGCAGGCCTTGGAAGCCGGTGTCGTCGACCTTGTTCGCCTGCGTCGCATCGGTCACGACGGCTGCGACGCCGCCGCGCTCGATCCGGTCGGCCAGCTCGTCGGCCGTCAACAGCACCGTCGCGGGAATGACGACGACGCCGAGCTTGAAGGCCGCCAGCATGGTTTCCCAGAGCGCCGGCTCGTTGCCCAGCAGCAGGAGTAGGCGGTCGCCGCGCCGCAGTCCGGCCGCGCGCAGGACGTTGGCGGTCTGCCCGGATCGATCCGACATCTCGCGGAAGGAGAAGGACAAGTCGGTTCCGCGCTGCTGATCGATGATGCGCAACGCCAGCGCATCGCGTGTCTCGGCATCGCCGGCGAGTTCCCGGTCGAACCAGTCCAACGCCCAGTTGAACGGCACGGCATCCGGCCAGCGGAAGCCGCGGCGGGCCGCATCGTAGTCTTCGCGATGGGTGAGGAGAAAGTCGCGCGCCTCTCGAAAGCCGGTCATCGGCCCATCTCCCCGTTATCCGATTGCCGGCGCAAAAACTCGATCACGGCGGAAAAATCCCGACCGCCCTCGCCCGCCGCGACGAGCCGCTCGTAGATCTCGTGCGCGGCATGACCGAGCGGCGTCGCGGCGCCGGCATCGCGTGCGGCCTCCTGCGACAGCGTCAGGTCCTTCGCCATCAGCGCGGAAGCGAAGCCCGGCCGATAGGTGTCGTTGGCCGGCGAGGTCGGCACCGGTCCAGGGACCGGGCAGTAGGTGGAGAGCGACCAGCACTGGCCGGACGAGGTGGAGGCGACGTCGAACAGTGCCTGATGCGTCAGGCCGAGCCGTTCGCCGAGCACGAAGGCCTCGCAGACGCCGATCATCGAGATCCCGAGGATCATGTTGTTGCAGATCTTCGCCGCCTGGCCCGCGCCGCCCGCGCCGCAGGCGACCACGCGCTTGCCCATCCGCTCCAGCATGGGCTGGGCCCGCGCGAGAGCGTCCGACGATCCGCCGGCCATGAAGGTCAGCGTCGCGCCCTTCGCGCCGCCGGTGCCGCCGGACACCGGGGCATCGACCGACAAAAGCCCGCGCTCGGCGGCGAGTTCGTGCAGGCGGCGCGCGCTGGCCAGATCGATCGTCGAGCAGTCGAGATGCAGCGCGCCGGCTTGCAGCCGGGGCGCCGCTTCCTCGAACACCGAGAGAACATGGAGTCCCGCCGGCAGCATGGTCAGGAGCGTATCGGCGCCCTCCAGCGCTTCGGCCAGCGATCCGGCCACCTCGACCCCGACACCGCGAGCTGCCTCGCAGGCGGCCGGCGAGAGGTCGAAACCCCTGACATCATAGCCGGCGGCCACGAGATGGCCGATCATCGCACCGCCCATGTTGCCGAGCCCCACGAAGGCGATCCGTCCCCTCACCGTCATCGCGGCTCTCCCTTGTCTGCCATGCGTCCAGCCTCGGCCAGAAACGCGTCCCAGTCCGCCGCCTCCGTCGCGGTCCATGCCCGCCAGCGCGGGTTGCGATCCTTGTCCACCACCGCCGCCCGCACCCCCTCGCGAAAATCGGGATGGCGCAGCACGCGCACGGCGGCATCGAACTCGCGGTCGAGACAGTCGGCGAGCGACGAGGAGCGGCCGCCGAGTTCGAGCAGCCGCCAGGTCACGTGCAGGCTCATCGGCGACCGCGACCGGATCGTCGCCAGCGTCTTGCTCGCGAACGGATCGTCCCGCCCGGCCAGTCGTTCGCTGGCCGCGTCCAGCGAAGGCGCGTCGAAGACGCTCGCGAGCAGCGCTCGCTGATCCTCGAGACGCCCGGGCTCCGGCTCGATCTCGAAGCGACGGATCGTGTCCGTGACATCCGAAGCTTGGGCGTCTGCAGGCAGCGCGGCGAGAGCCGACTGAAGCGCTGGGAGACTGTCGGACGCCACGACATGATCGACGAGGCCGGCCAGACGCGCGTCGTCGGCGCCGACGGCATCGCCCGTCATCGCCATCCATGTGCCGACATGGTCGGGCGCTTTCGGCAGCCGCCAGGTCGCGCCGACGTCGGGCAGGAAGCCGATGCCGACTTCCGGCATGGCGAGGCGCGTGCGCTCGGTGGCGACGCGGTGCGAGGCATGCATGGCAAGGCCGACGCCGCCGCCCATCACGATGCCGTCCATCAGCGCCACGACGGGCTTGGGAAACCGCTCGATCTCGACGAGAAGATCGTACTCGGTGCGCCAGAAGCGCGAGGCGACGTCCTGTCCCTCCTCCAGCCCGCGATAGATCGCGCGAATGTCGCCGCCGGCGCAGAAGGCGCGTCCGCCGCGTCCACTGACGACGGCGACCCGGCAGGCCGCATCCGTACGCGCTGCCTCGAAGGCGTCGGCCAATGCCGCGATCATCGGCAGGTCGAGCGCGTTGAGGGCGGCGGGCCGCGCAAGTTCCATCCGGAGTGCCGCGCCGTGCCGATCCCACACGACTGCGGGCGGCGCCACCGCGCTCTCCGCCACGCCGCTCACGAGCGACCTCCAATCAGTTGCCGGGCGATGATGACGCGCATGATCTCGTTCGTCCCTTCGAGGATGCGATGGACCCTGAGATCCCGCACGATCTTTTCGATCCCGTAGTCGTGGAGGTAGCCGTAGCCCCCATGCAACTGCAGCGCCTCGTCGGCGACGCGGAAGCCGGCATCCGTGACGAAGCGCTTGGCCATGGCGCAGAGCCCGGTCGCCGCGGGATCGCCGGCATCGAGCGCGGCAGCCGCGCGCCAGAGGATGCTGCGGGCGACCTCCAGTTCGGTCGCCATGTCGGCCACCCGAAACTGCAATGCCTGGAACTCCTCGAGCTTCCGGCCGAAGGCCCGGCGCTCGCCCATGTAGGCGAGCGTGCGCGCCAGCGCGTCTGCGGCGCCCCCGAGCGAACAGGCCGCGATGTTCAAGCGGCCGCCGTCGAGACCCTTCATGGCGATGGCGAAGCCCTCGCCCTCTTCGCCGAGGCGATGGACGACGGGCACGCGGCAGTCGTCGAAGAGAACCGCGCGCGTCGGCTGCGCATTCCAGCCCATCTTCGCCTCTTCCGCGCCGAAGGAGAGACCCGGCGTATCGCCGGGCACCACGAGCGCGGTGATGCCGCGCGGGCCCGCCTCGCCGGTGCGCACCATCGCAACGTAGAGATCAGCGATGCCGGCCCCCGAGATGAACTGCTTGGCGCCGTCGATCCGGTAGTGATCGCCCTCGCGGACGGCGCGCGTCTGCAACGCGGCAGCATCCGAGCCGGACCCCGGCTCTGTCAGCGCATAGGCGCCGATCGCGTCCATCCGGCAGAGGCCGGGCACGAGCGCGGCTCGCAGTTCCGGCGAACCGAATCGGTCGATCATCCACGTCGCCATGTTGTGGATCGAAAGGAAGGCCGCAACCGTCGGGCAACCGGTCGCCAGCGCCTCGAAGATGAGTGCGGCATCGAGACGCGTGAGGCCAGAGCCGCCGTGCTCCTCTTCCGCGTAGATCCCGCCCATTCCGAGCGTCGCGGCCTCCCGCAGCGTCTCGACCGGCAGATGCCGCTCGCGGTCCCACTCGAGCGCGAAAGGCGCGAGGTGGTCCCGCGCGAAGGCGCCAGCCATCTCGCGAACGGCGCGTTGCTCTTCGTCGAGCGCAAACGACGGCATTCCCGGTCCTCCCCTTCGGTCGGCCGTCCAGTCTCTGCTGGCTTCGGCCGACGAATCGATCGCAGCGTAGCGGCCCGGCCGGCACGGTGCCAGCGGCGACCCGAACTTTGCTCGATGGGCGAGCAACCGCCGCTCACGAACATGGCAGCATTATTTGAACGGCAAAAGATGGCGGACGACCGGAACCAACGTTCGAAGTCGGCATTTTGGGAGCAAGACAGCTCGAAGAGATGAAACAGGAATTCGTCGGCGGGTAAGTCTTCGCCCCACTTTGAAGGAGTTTCCCATGACCCGCATCATTCTTGCCGCCGCTGCCTCCGTTCTGATGTCGACCGCTGCGTTCGCGCAGACTGCTCCCTCGGCCAACACCAATGCCGCGACGAGCGCTGTGCCGGTTCCCGGCAACAATTCCGGCATCGACAGCACCATGCCCGCTGCCGCCGCCAGCACCGTCGTGACGACGCAGGACGCGCCGAGCGTCTCGAACGGCCAGAATACGAGCGCCGTACCGGTCCCCGGCAACAATTCGGGTATCGAGAGCGCGATGCCGGCTGCCGCCGCCAACACCGTGGTGACCACGGGCGATGCGGCCCCGGTTCCGGCTCCCAAGGCTTCGCCGGTCCCCGGCTCGAAGGCTGCCGAGACCGCACTGCCGGCGAACTAAGCCGCGTTGCCTCCGAGGCACCTTATCGAGGCGCCGTCCCTTTGGGGACGGCGCCTTTTTTCGTAAACGATGGAGTGCGCAGCGATCGAGCCTGTTCGCTGGTCGTGCGTTGGCCGTCAAACGATCTTCGGACGGACCTCCTCGATCTCGATCAGCGTGCCACCACAGTCCTTCGGGTGAAGGAAGAGAACAGGCAGTCCGTGCGCGCCCAGCTTCGGCTCACCGTCCCCGAGGATGCGGATACCCCGTAAGACCAATTGATCCCGCGCCGCCCGGATGTCGTCCACCTCGTAGCAGACATGGTGCAGGCCCCCCGCCGGATTGCGCCGCAGGAAGTCGGCGATCGGCGAGGCCTCGTCCAGCGGCGTCACCAGTTCGATTTTCGAGTTCGGCAGCGCCACGAACACGACGCCGACGCCGTGTGCCGGCAGATCCTGCCGGTCTGAGACATCGGCACCGAGAACGTCGCGGTACAGGCGCACGCCGGCTTCAAGATCGGGCACGGCGATCGCGACATGGTTGAGGCGGCCGATCATGCGGGGCTTCCCGGTGCTGGCAGATAGGCTTCCGGTGGCTTCTGGCGCTGGCCGAGATGGGTCTGGAGCCTGTCGAGCAGGTCGGCGGCCGAACGTCCGATGGGTGTCCCCGGCGGCACGATCAGCACGGCACCCGCCTCCTCCAACGCCTCGTAGTCCCCTTCCGGGACAACGCCGCCGACGACGATGAGAATGTCGGTCCGCCCTTGCCGCTGCAACTCGCGTCGCAGTTCCGGCACGAGCGTCAGATGCCCGGCCGCCAGCGACGAAACGCCGACGACATGAACGTCCTCGGCCGCCGCCTGGCGCGCGGTCTCCTCGGGCGTTGCGAAGAGCGGCCCGGCCACGACGGCGAAGCCCAGATCCGCAAAGGCCGAGGCGACGACCTTCTGGCCGCGATCGTGACCGTCCTGCCCCATCTTGGCGACGAGGATCTTCGGCTGCCGTCCTTCCGTCTCCTCGAAGGCGCGGACCAGTGCCTCGGCGCGCAACACGACGGGATCGTCGGCGCGTAGGGTGCTGCGATAGAGGCCGGACTGAACCTCGACGGTTGCCGAATGGCGCCCCCATGCCGCCTCGATCGCAGCGGAGATCTCGCCGACGCTCGCGTGAACGCGTGCCGCCTCGACCGCCAGCGAGAGAAGATTGCCGACGCCGCTTTGCGCACTCGCGGTCAACGCCTCCAGCGCCGAGCCGACCGCGGCACCGTTCCGGTCCGCCTTCAGCGTCGCGAGCTTCGTCATCTGCGCCGCGCGCACGGCCGAATTGTCGACCTTGAGGATCTCCATCGGCTCTTCGCGCATCGGCCGATAGCGGTTGACGCCGACGACGACCTGCTCGCCGCCGTCGATGCGCGCCTGCGTTCGCGCCGCCGCCTCTTCGATGCGCCGCTTCGGCAGGCCCGCCTCGATCGCCTTGGCCATGCCCCCCATCGCCTCGATCTCGGCGAGGTGGATGCGGGCGCGCGCCACGAGATCGGCGGTGAGGCGCTCGACATAGAAGGAACCGCCCCAGGGATCGATGATCCGTGTGGTGCCGCTCTCCTTCTGAAGCAGGATCTGCGTGTTGCGGGCGATGCGGGCGGAAAAGTCGCTCGGCAGCGCCAACGCCTCGTCGAGCGCGTTGGTGTGCAACGATTGAGTACCGCCGGCGGTCGCGGCCATCGCCTCGACCATGGTGCGCGCGACGTTGTTGAACACGTCCTGCGCCGTCAGCGACCAGCCGGAGGTCTGTGAATGCGCGCGCAGCGTCAAGCTCTTGTCGCTCGCGGGCGCGAAGGCGCCGACGAGTTCGCTCCAGAGGAGGCGTGCCGCCCGCAGCTTGGCGACCTCCATGAAGAAGTTGGTCGAGATCGCCCAGAAGAAGGAAAGGCGCGGCGCGAAGGCATCCACCGCCAGACCCGCGGCAAGCCCGGCGCGAATGTATTCGACGCCGTCGGCCAGCGTGTAGGCGAGTTCCAGATCCGCCGTCGCCCCGGCTTCCTGCATGTGGTAGCCGGAAATCGAGATCGAGTTGAAGCGCGGCATGTGCGCCGCCGTGTAGGCAAAGATGTCGCCGACGATCCGCATCGACCCCACTGGGGGGTAGATGTAGGTGTTGCGAACCATGAACTCCTTCAGAATGTCGTTCTGGATCGTGCCGGAAAGCAGATCGGGCAGCACGCCCTGCTCCTCGCCGGCTACTATGTAGAGTGCCAGGATCGGCAGCACCGCGCCGTTCATCGTCATCGAGACGCTCATCTCGCCGAGCGGAATGCCGTCGAAGAGCTGGCGCATGTCGAGGATGGAATCGATGGCGACGCCGGCCATCCCGACGTCGCCGGCGACGCGCGGATGATCGGAATCATAGCCGCGATGCGTCGCGAGGTCGAAGGCGACGGAAAGGCCCTTCTGGCCCGCCGCGAGGTTGCGGCGATAGAAGGCGTTGGACGCTTCGGCCGTCGAGAACCCCGCATATTGCCGGATCGTCCAGGGCTGGTTGACGTACATGGTGGGATAGGGGCCGCGCAGGAACGGCGCGACGCCGGGCATGCCGGGATCGTCCAGCCCGCTGCGGTCGGTGGCACAATAGGCCGGGCGGATGCGGATGCCTTCGGGCAGCATCGTGCCGTCGCCGGCCGGATACTGGCCCGGGGCCTCACCGTAGGCCAGCGCGCGGTCGGCGAAGCTCGGGATGCGGCTCATGCAGCGGCCTCCTGCCCGATCAGCTCTTCGTCGCGACTGCCGGCAAGACGCGACCTGTCGTCGTTCGTCGATAGGGGACCGGACGGCGCGACATCGGCGAAGATGGCGGCCGGGCGTGCTGTCTTCGGAGGGAAGAGCGTGACCCCGAGAATTACGCGCCGTCCGGCGGCGATGTCCTCGGCGCGTCGGCTGCGGCTGGCGGCCAGCCGCGCCTGCCAGGTGCAGTCGGCGAGCATGGCGAGGATGCCGCCCACGCGTTCGGTCTCCTGCAGGATGGCGTAGGCCCGCTCGCAAAGGCCGGCGGTCAGCGCCTCGAATGCGCCTGCACCGGCCGCGGGATCGCCGACGGCGGCGAGCCGGCATTCGTCGGCGAGAACATGCTGCATGTTGCGCGCGAGACGGCGGGCGAAGGCATCCGGCAAGCCGGCCGCCGCCGCGTGCGGCAGCAGCGCGATCGCGTCGGCGCCCCCGATCGCCGCCGAGAAACCGGCCAGCGTCAGGCGCAGGAGATTGGTCTCGCCGTCGCTGGCCGTCATCATCCGGCGAGACGAGCGCGCCTCGATGCGGATGGGGCGCGGCGTCAATCCGCAAGCCGTCTCGATGCCGGCCCACAGCCGGCGCAGGGCTCGAACCTTGGCGATGGTCAGGAACTCGTCCTGATCGACGCCAAGCCGAAAGTCGATCGCGGCGCTCGCGGCGTCCAGCGGGAGGCCGGCGGCTTCCAACGCGCGCAGGCACGCCAGCGCCGACGCCAGCGTCGCCGCGAGTTCCTCAGCCTCGGTGGCGCCGGCCTCGTGATGCAACGCGCCATCGGCCCGCATCAGCCCGCTCTCGAAACCGGTCTCGCGTAGCCGCACGGCCAGCGCCGCCGCCTTCGCCATCGCTCCCGGCTCGACGCGCCCCGCGGACGCGGCATCGGACACGGGATCGTTGCCGAAGCCGATCGCGAGGCGGTCCGGCGTGAGCCGGCGGTCGCGCATCAGGGAGAGGCAGGCGTCGACACCGGCCTCGGCCGCGAAGGGCGCATAATCCAGCGTCAGGGCGATCAGGTCGAGTTCGACACCGACGAGAGCCGCGCCGAGATCGGCGGGCGCGGCCAGCCCGTAGCCGAACGCGCCCGGCGCGCCCGCGAAGATGACCGCCAGGGCATTTGCCCCGCCTTCGAGATCGGCGAGCGCCAGTTCGCTGGCGACGGCGGCATCCGGATGATCCACGCGCTGAACGATGCGCCAGGGCCGCTCGGGCTCCTGACGAAAGGCGCGCGCGCCCTCCTCCGCCGGCGCGTAGAGCGGCTCGATGCGCAAGCCGTCGGCGCTGTGCGATACCAGCACATCGCCGAACGAAGCGCCCTTCAGGACACGCGCAACGCGCTCGCGCCAAAGGCATTCGAGATCCATCCGGTCGCTCATTCGGCCTCCCTGCCGCTTCCGCGAGCGCTCATGCGAAGTCGAGGATCACCTCGTCCACGGCCAGCACGTCGCCCTCCCGCACATGAACCGCCGCGATCGTCCCGTCGCGTTCGGCCCGCAGGAGGTTCTCCATCTTCATCGCCTCGACCACGGCCAGCGGATCGCCGGCGCGAACGGCCTGACCTTCCGCCACGAGGATCGAACGGACAAGCCCCGGCATCGGGCAGAGCAGATGCTTCGACATGTCGGCCGCCAGCTTCACCGGCATCAGAGCCGCCAGTTCGGCGTGGCGCGGCATGAGCACGCGGGCCTCCGTGCTCATGCCGCCATGCGACAGCGCGACGCCGTCGAGGATGGGACGAACCTGCATCGTAAGGTCGGCGCCGTCGATCGTCCCGTGCCAGACGGGCTGGCCGGGCAGCCAATGCGAAACCACGGCGACTTCGCGCCCCTCCGCCGCACCAACCGCGATCTCGCCGGGCCGATCGCCGTCGCGGACCGTCACGGGATGCGGATCACGCCCAAGAAGCACGTTCTTCTCGGAGTTCTTCCGCCCTGTGCGATGCGTGCGCAATTGCCCAGAGATCTGCCGGTTGCGGACGGCAAGCTGCCGATCGATCGACACCGCCACAGCCAGAAACGGCAGAGCCGCCTCGCCGGCCGGCGGACGCTCCGCGAAGCCATCGGGATAGGTGTCGGCGATCAGCGCCGTCGACAGCCGCCCCTCGCGCCATCGCTCGTTGGCCATCAGCGCCGAGAGAAACGGAATGTTGTGGCGAATGCCGGCCAGCGCGAATTCGTCGAGCGCCCGGGCCTGTGCCTCCACCGCCGCCGCACGGGTCGGCGCGTGGGTGATGAGCTTGGCGATCATCGGGTCGTAATGGACCGAGATCTCGCCGCCCTCCTCGACGCCGGTATCGACGCGCACCGTGACGCCCGCTTGCGTGCTTTCATTCGGCGGCCGGTAAGTGACGAGCCGGCCGATCGAGGGCACGAAGCTGCGGGAGGGATCCTCGGCGTAGATGCGCGATTCCACCGCCCAGCCGTCCAGCCGCACGTCCTTCTGGCGGATCGCCAGCCGCTCGCCGGCCGCGACGCGGATCATCTGCTCGACGAGATCGATGCCGGTGACGAGTTCGGTGACGGGATGCTCGACCTGCAGCCGCGTGTTCATCTCGAGGAAGTAGAAGCTCTTGTCCTGTCCCGCCACGAACTCCACCGTGCCGGCGGAATCGTAGCCGACCGCCTGCGCCAGCGCGACGGCCTGCCGGCCCATGCGCTCGCGCGTCTCGGGGTCGAGCAGCGGCGACGGCGCCTCTTCGAGGACCTTCTGGTTGCGCCGCTGCACCGAGCATTCGCGCTCGCCGAGATGGATGACGGTGCCGTGCTTGTCGCCGAGCACCTGGATTTCGATGTGGCGCGGATCGGTGATGAACTTTTCGACGAACACGCGGTCGTCGCCGAAGGAGGAGGCCGCCTCGGAGCGCGCCCGCTCGAACCCCTCGCGGACCTCGCCGCGCGAATGGGCGATGCGCATGCCCTTGCCCCCGCCCCCCGCCGAGGCCTTGATCATCACGGGATAGCCGATCTCGTCGGCGATGCGCTCGGCCTCGTCGGCGCTTTCGATGACGCCGACATGACCCGGCACGGTCGAGACGCCCGCCGCCTTCGCCGCCAGCTTCGATTCGATCTTGTCGCCCATCGCCGCGATCGCGTGCGGGTTCGGTCCGATGAAGACGATGCCGGCCTCCGCCAAGCGCTCGGCGAAGGCCGCGCGTTCCGACAGGAAGCCGTAGCCGGGATGCACGGCCTCGGCGCCGGTCTCGCGGCAGGCGGCAAGGATGCGGTCGATGTCGAGATAGCTCTGCGCGGCGGCGGCCGGGCCGATGAGAACGGACTCGTCGGCCAGTCGCACATGCAGCGCGCCGGCATCGGCCTCGGAATAGACCGCGACCGTCGCGATCCCCATGCGCCGGGCCGTGCGGATGATGCGACAGGCGATCTCGCCGCGATTGGCGATCAGGATCTTGGAGAACATGGCGGCGGCTTTCGGTGGCGCGAGCGGGGTCACAGCGGGATGTTGTCGTGCTTGCGCCACGGCTGCTCCGACGCCTTGCCCCGCAGCATGGCGAAAGCGCGCGCCACCCGCCGCCGCGTCGAATGCGGCGTGATCACCTCGTCGACATAGCCACGCTCGGCCGCCACGAAGGGCGACATGAACCGATCCTCGTACTCCTTCGTCTGCCGGGCGATCGTCTCGGCGTCGCCGCCCCGGAAGATGATCTCGACGGCGCCCTTCGCCCCCATCACCGCGATCTGGGCGGTGGGCCAGGCGTAGTTCACGTCGGCGCCGATATGCTTGGAGGCCATCACGTCGTAGGCGCCCCCATAGGCCTTGCGGGTGATGACGGTGATCAGCGGCACGCTGGCCTGGCTGTAGGCGAAGAGCAGCTTGGCGCCGTGCTTGATCAACCCGCCATATTCCTGCGCGGTGCCGGGCAGGAAGCCGGGCACGTCGACGAAGGTGAGGATCGGGATCTCGAAGCAGTCGCAGAAGCGCACGAAGCGCGCGGCCTTGCGCGAGGCGTCGGCATCCAGCACCCCGGCCAGCACCATCGGCTGGTTGGCGACGACGCCTACCGTGCGCCCCTCCAGCCGGATGAAGCCGGTGACGATGTTGCGGGCGAAATCGGCCTGGATCTCGAAGAAGTCGCCCTCGTCGGCGACCTTCAGGACCAGTTCCTTCATGTCGTAGGGCTTGTTGGCGTTCTCGGGCACGAGCGTGTCGAGCGAGGCCTCGTGCCGCGAGGCCAGATCCGCCGTCGGCCATTCCGGCACGCCCGAGCGGTTGTTGGCGGGCAGGAAATCGACGAGCCGGCGCACCTGCAGCAACGCCTCGACGTCGTTCTCGAAGGCGCCGTCGGCGATCGAGGACCTCGTCGTGTGAACGCGCGCGCCGCCGAGGTCTTCGGCCGTGACGCTCTCGTTCGTCACGGTCTTCACCACGTCCGGCCCGGTCACGAACATGTAGCTGGTGTCGCGCACCATGAAGATGAAGTCGGTCATGGCCGGCGAATAGACGTCGCCGCCCGCGCACGGGCCCATGATCACCGAGATCTGGGGGATGACGCCGGACGCCTCGACATTGCGCCGGAAGATCTCGGCATAGCCGCCGAGCGCCGCGACTCCCTCCTGGATGCGGGCGCCGCCGGCATCGTAGAGGCCGATGATCGGCGCGCGGGCGCGCAACGCCATGTCCTGGATCTTCTGCACCTTCTCGGCATGCGCCTCCGAGAGGGAGCCGCCGAAGACGGTGAAATCCTTGGCGAAGACGAAGACGAGCCGGCCGTTGATGGTCCCCCAGCCGGTGACGACGCCGTCGCCGGGGATCTTCTGGCTGGCCATGCCGAAATCGGTGGAGCGGTGCTCCACGAACATGCCGAACTCCTCGAACGTGTCGGCATCGAGAAGAAGCTCGATACGCTCGCGGGCGGTCAGCTTGCCCTTGGCGTGCTGGGCGGCGACGCGCCGCTCCCCGCCGCCGAGGCGCGCCTGCGCGCGCCGCTCCGCCAGCCCCTCGATCACAGTCCGCATGCACTGGCTCCCGGCCTCGGCCCGAACGCCCGGCGCGTTTGTCCCGCCGGTTCCGTCCGCGCTTCGAACATCATTCGATCGCAAATCACGGTCGGGAGACAAGCATCCCGCAGGTGATTTGCAAAGCCCGCTTCGCTGAGATGGTCGGCTCAGCGGACCAGTCGCGCAGATCCGACCGTCATTCCATGTTCGTATGGTTGGCCCGCATCGCCTCCGGCGTCACCGCCAGCCGCTCCTTCAGCTTGAGGATCATCACCTCGAAGAGCACGAACAGCGCGCCCTCGAAGAGCGAGCCCATCGGCAGGACGGAGCTGGCCGCCGGCCCCTGGTCGTCGGCCATGGTCTGGGCGGGAATGGTGACGACATGGTCGGCCATGCCAGGCACGCGCCCGCCCGGCTGCGCGGTGACGACGACGACCCCGGCGCCCGCCGCCTTTGCGACGCCCACCAGCGCGACGGCGGTGGAGATCTCGCCGGGGCCGCACACCACGAAGAAGAGGTCGCCCTCGCCCAGCGCTGGCATCGTCATGTCGCCGACGACGCCGACCTCGCGGCCGAGATGGAAGAGGCGCATGGCGAAGCCCTTGACGGCCAAGCCCTCGCGCCCGCCGGCATAGACGCCGACGCGGCGCGCCTCGGCAACCATGCGGCAAGCCTCGTCGACCGACGCATCGTCGATCCCGTCCATGGCACGGCCAAGCTCATCGAGCGCCGTGCGGTACAAACTGCTCATCGGACGGTCTCCTTCATACGATGCCGCCGCCCGAACCCTTCACGGCCGGCCGCTCGCCCGCCACCTTGGCGCGGTAGCCGCTGGCACGGAAGGCTCCGATCGGATCGATCGCTCCACCGGCCTCCAGCCGCGCCTTGGCGAGGATCGGCTCGACGTCGAGCCGGAAGCCGGCCTTCAGCGTCTCGGACGCCATCATCGCGTCGTTGGTTTCCTGATGGCCGTGCAGCGCGGCGCGGTCGACGAGCAGCGCCTGCGCATAGGCGCGGCGGATCTCGTTGGCCGAGCGGATCAGGCTCTCGATGGGGTCGGTGACGTTGTGCGACTGGTCGATCATGTAGGAGGGCTGAAGCGCATCGAGCCGGGCGCCGGCCTCCACCAGTTCGTTGAAGACGAGGAAGAGGCGGAACGGGTCGATCGTCCCGGCGTCGAGATCGTCGTCGCCGTACTTGGAGTCGTTGAAGTGGAAGCCGCCGAGCTTGCCCGTGCGCACCAGACGCGACACGATCTGCTCGATGTTGACGTTGGGCGCATGGTGGCCGAGATCGACGAGGCAGAAGGCCTTGTCGCCGAGCTCCACCGCCGTCAGGTAACTCGTTCCCCAGTCCTGAACCACCGTCGAGTAGAAGGCCGGCTCGTACATCTTGTGCTCCGAGAAGATGCGCCAGTCCGCCGGCAGGCCGCGGGTGATCTCCTTCATCGCGCCGAGATAGCGCTCGAAGGTCCGGCCGAGATCGCTCTGGCCGGCGAAGTTCGAGCCGTCTCCGATCCAGACCGTGAGCGCCTTCGAGCCGATGGCCTCGCCGATCGCGACGGTCTCGAGATTGTGCTCCACCGCCTGCCGGCGCACGGCGGCGTCGGTGTGCGAGAGCGAGCCGAACTTGTAGGAGAGCGGCTGGCTGATATCGTCCGGGTGATCCTGGAACGTGTTCGAGTTCATCGCGTCGAAGGAGAGCCCAAGCGCCGCCGCCTTGGCCTTGAGATCGGCCGGGTCGGCCTTGTCCCACGGGATGTGCAGCGAAACGGCCGGCGTCGCGCGACCGAGATCATGGATCACGGCGCAGTCGTCGAGTTTCTCGAAGATGCCGCGCGGCTCGCCGGGGCCGGGAAAGCGCGCAAAGCGCGTGCCGCCCGTTCCGACGCCCCAGGAGGGCACCGCGACGTCGAAGGCGGCGACCTGCCGGGTCACCGCGTCGATCGAGACGCCGCGACGGTCGAGCTTCTCGCCGAGCGTCGCGTAGTCGCGCTCCAGCGTCTCGCGAAGCGGCGCGTTGTGCTGTTCGATCAGGCTGGAGGCGATCGAAGACGGCATGGGGATCCTCCCGGATACGATGTCGCGGGCTGGGTGCCCGCCGAAATGGAGCCCCTCGCCCGCATGAGGCGAAGGGGGCGGCCGGCCGCGCGTTCGCTCAGCGCGTGAACGAAATTGGGTTGCCGGCGTCGACGTTGATGATGTTGCCGGTGGACTTGGCCGAGAGGTCGCTCGCCAGGAAATAGACGGCCTCGGCGATGTCCTCGGGGAAGACCGAGCGCTTCAGCATCGAGCGATTGCGATAATGCTCCTCGAGCTGGTCGGTCTGAAGCTTGGAGGACGCCGCGCGCTGCTCGCGCCACTCGCCACTCCAGATCTTCGAGCCGCGCAAAACCGCGTCCGGGTTCACCGTGTTGACGCGGATGCCGGCCTCCGCGCCCTCCAGCGCGAGGCAGCGGGCGAGATGGATCTCCGCGGCCTTCGCCGTGCAGTAGGCGGCGGCGCCCGCTGAGGCGGCCAAGCCGTTCTTCGAGGCGATGAAGACCACGGCGCCGCCGAGCTTCTGGCGCCGGAACAGGCGGAAGGCCTCGCGCGAGACGAGGAAATAACCGGTGGCGAGGATGTCGATGTTGCGGTTCCAGACTTCCAGCGTCGTCTCCTCGATCGGCGAGGCCGAGGCGATGCCGGCATTGGAAACGAGAATGTCGAGCCCGCCGAACTCCGCGACGGTCTCCGCGAAGCCGCGCTCCACCGCGCCCTCGTCGGTGACGTTGACCACGACGCCGCGCACCTGATCGGCGCCGAACCCCTTGGTGAACTCGGCCACCGCGCCGTCAAGCGCGCCCTGGTCGATGTCGGCGAGCACCACGCAGGCGCCGTCCTGCAGCAGCCGGCCGGCCGTGGCGCGGCCGATGCCGCCGGCCCCGCCGGTGACGAACGCGATGCGCCCGGCCAGCGACTTGGGCTTGGGCATGCGCTGCAGCTTGGCCTCTTCAAGCAGCCAGTACTCGATGTCGAAGGCCTCCTGCTCGTCCAGCCCCTGGTAGACGTCGACGCCCGATGCGCCGCGCATGACGTTGATGGCGTTGAGGTAGAACTCCGAGGCGATGCGAGCGGTCGCCTTGTCCTTCGCAAAGGAGAGCATGCCGACGCCCGGCACGAGGTAGATCACCGCGTTGGGATCCCGCATCGCCGGGCTGTTCGCCCGCCGGCAGCGGTCGTAATAGGCGCGATAGCCATCGCGATAGGTCTCGATCTCGCCGTCCAGCCCGGCCAGAAGTCCGTCGACGTCACCGCTGGCGGGGTCGAAGGCCAGCACGAGGGGGCGGATCTTGGTGCGCAGGAAGTGGTCGGGGCAGGACGTGCCGAGTGCGGCCAGCCGGTCCAGCTCGGCCGAATTGACGAAGCCCAGCACCGCCGCCGAATCGTCGAAATGACCGATCTTTCGCTCGTCGGTGCCGATGCGCGCGCGGATCTCCGGCATCAGCCTTGCGGCGATGGCGCGGCGCTGCGCGGGCTCCAGCGCCGAAACGCGTTCGCCGCCGAAGGCCGGCCTGCCGGCGAGCTGGCCGTCGAACCACTCGATCGCCTTGTTGATGATGCGCAGCGTCGTCTCGTAGCTGTCCCTGGCCGTGTCGCCCCAGGTGAAGAGCCCGTGGCTTTCCAGCACGACGCCTTTGGCGCTGGGGTTCTCGGCGGCGAATTTCGACAGGTCGAGGCCGAGCTCGAAGCCGGGCCGGCGCCAGGGCAGCCAGCCGATCTCGTCGCCGTAGATCTCGCGCGTCAGCTCGCGTGAGCGCTTCGTCGCGGCGATCGCGATCACCGCGTCGGGATGCATGTGGTCGACATGGCGATAGGGCACGTAGGCATGAAGCGGCGTGTCGATCGAGGCGGCGCGCGGGTTGAGGTTGAAGGTGCAGTGGCTGAGCAGCGCCACCATCTCGTCCTCGTGCTCCAGCCCGCGATAGATGCCGCGCAGCGCCTCCAGCTTGTCCTGGTAGAGGGTGGAGAACCCGTCGAGCTTCATCGTGCCGACGTCGCCGCCCGAGCCCTTTACCCAGAGCACCGTCACGCTCTCGCCGGTCAGCGGATCGCGCTCCTCGACCTTGGCGGAGGTGTTGCCGCCGCCGTAATTGGTGATGCGCTTGTCGCCGCCGAGAAGGTTGGAGCGGTAGAGCAGCCGCTCAGGCTCGCTCATGGCCGCCGCCTTCGCGTCGTCCCAGCGGTTGTCCAAAAGCTTCGTCCCGGTGGTCGCCGACATCGTGTTCCGTCCCGTCCTGTCGCGTGGAGCGGGAGGGTTGCCGCGAGCATCGCGCTCGGAACCCTCCCGGTCGGCGCGGACCATCCCGCAGCCACCCCGTCCTGTCAAACATTTAATCAGATTCGATCATGTTGCATCGCAATATGACAATTCGTGATCGAAGATGATTGACACTCGGGCGCATTCGTCGGACCTTCCGGGTTCTAGGGAGGTGCCGGATGCACGAACGCGAACGCCATCGGATGATCCTCAGCGCCGTGCAGGGGCGCACCGTCGCGACCGTGCAGGAGTTCGCCGAGCTCACCGGAGCGTCCGAGGCGACGATCCGGCGCGACATCACCACGCTGGCCGGGCTTCGCAAGCTGCGCAAGGTGCGCGGCGGCGCCGAGGCGCTGGGCGCTCCATCGCCCGGCGCGGTGGCCGGCGAGAGCTTCGGCACGGCGCAGGGGCGCAACGCCGCGCAGAAGCGGGCCATCGCCCGCGAGGCGGCCCGGCTCTGCGAGGACGGCGACGCGACGATCCTCAACGGCGGCACCACGACCTTCCAGATGGTGCACCACCTGACGGGCCTGCGCCTGCAGGTGCTGACGAACTCCTTTCCCATCGCCGATCACCTGCTCCAGCATTCCAAATGCGCGGTGCTGCTTCCGGCCGGGACGATCTATCGCGAACAGGGGCTGATCCTTTCGCCCTTCGAGACCGACGGCATCGCGCATTTCCGGGCGCGGCGCATGTTCATGGGCGTGCAGGGCATCTCGCCGGTCGGCTTCGCCGAGGCCGACCCGCTGATCATCCAGTCCGAACAGCGGCTGATGCGCCAGGCCGACGAACTGGTGGTGCTGGCCGACAGCTCGAAGTTCGACAACCGCTCGAGCTTCGTGATCGCGCCGCTGGAGCGCGCAGACATTCTCATCACCGACGAAGGCATCGGCGATGCCAGCGCGCAGATGGTCGAGGCGGCGGGCCTTCGCCTCGTCGTCGCCCGCCTCGACCGGGGAGCCGGACATGACGAGTGAGCCCTTGGAAACCTATGCCTTCCGCATGGTGCTGAACCCCGGCATGGCCGAAGAGTATCGCCGCCGCCACGACGCGATCCCCGCGGAGCTGTCCGCCCTGCTGCGCGAGGCCGGGGTCAGCGACTATTCGATCCATCTCGACCCCGAGACGAACCACCTCTTCGCCATCCTCAAGCGCCCGCGCGATCACACCATGGACGCCCTGCCCGATCATCCCGCGATGAAGCGCTGGTGGGCAGGGATGGCCGACATCATGGCGACGCATCCCGGCAACGAGCCGGTCGCCGTCCCGCTCGTCCCGCTCTTTCACATGGCTTGACCCGACATGCCGCACCGTTTCGTCGCCGTCGTCGATATCGGCAAGACCAATGCCAAGGTGGCCGTCCACGACCTGGACGAGGGACGCGACCTCGCCCATCGCACCACCGTCAACGCCGTGGCGAACGACGGCCCCTACCCGCATTTCGACACGGACGGGCTCTTCCGCTTCATCATCGGCGCGCTGCGCGATCTCGCCAGCGCGCACCCGATCGACGCCATCGCGATCACCACCCACGGCGCCTCCGCCGCGCTGGTCGGCGACGACGATCTGGCGCTGCCGGTCCTCGACTACGAACACGACCTGTCCGGCCCGGAGACGCAGGCCTACGAGCGCCTTCGCCCCGCCTTCACTGAAACCTTGTCGCCTCGCATGGCCAACGGGCTGAACCTCGGCAACCAGATCTTCTGGCTGCAGCATCGCTTTCCCGCGGCCTTCGCCGGGGTTCGCCACATCCTCACCTATCCGCAATATTGGGCCTGGCGCCTCACCGGCGTCGCCGCCTTCGAGCCGACTTCGCTCGGCTGTCACACCGATCTCTGGGCGCCGGAGCGCGGCGACTTTTCCTCGCTCGTCGACAGCCAAGGCTGGCGTCCGCTGTTCGCGCCGCGCCACTCGGCCTTCGACGTGCTGGGTCCGCTGAATCCGGAGATCGCGGCGGCGACCGGGCTGGATGCCGGACGCCCGATTCCGGTCTCCTGCGGCATCCACGATTCCAACGCCTCGCTGCTGCCGCATCTCCTCGC
The DNA here is from genome assembly GCF_001463705.1 of Aureimonas sp. AU12. Classification (GTDB taxonomy): domain Bacteria; phylum Pseudomonadota; class Alphaproteobacteria; order Rhizobiales; family Rhizobiaceae; genus Aureimonas. The sequence continues at coordinate 209,810 of NZ_BBWH01000004.1, forward strand.
GCGCCCGGCACCCTTCACGGTGATCTCGACCGGAACCTGGGTCGTCAGCTTCGCCATCGGCGGACGCACCGAGGGCCTCGCCGCGAGCCAGGGCACGCTCGCCAATGTCGACGCCTTCGGGCGTCCGGTGCCCTCCGCGCTGTTCATGGGCGGGCGCGAGTTCGACATCCTGACCGATCGCCAGCCGGCCGAACCCGACGAGGCCGCGATCGACGCCGTCGTGTCGCGCTCCGTCATGGCCTTGCCGAGCTTCACCGCCGGCAGCGGCCCCTTTCCTGACCGCGCAGGGCACTGGAGCGGACCGACCGGCGATCTCACCGCGTCTGAGCGCACGGCAGCCGCCAGCCTCTATGCGGCTCTGATGACCGACACCGTGCTGCGCCTCATCGGGGCCGACGGCCCGACGATCGTCGAGGGTCCGTTCGCGCGCAACGCTTTGTATTGCCGCGCGCTCGGCCTGCTGACGGGACGCCCGGTGACGGCGGCGCTCGCCAACACCGGCACGAGCGCTGGAGCCGCGCTTCTGGCGCGAGGCATGCCGCAGGCCCAGCCCGGCGGCGCGGAGGCGCCGAGCGCCCCGCCCCGGCCGATCGAAGGGCTTGGCGCCTATGCCGAACGATGGCGGCGGATGGCAACGGAGGCCGAGACGGATCGGCTTCGAACCGGATAGGCTCCCCCACGATCCCGCGTTGAAGACCACAAAGCGAACCAACGAAAGGACAGCCATGCAAGCCAGCGACCCCGCGCTCGAAGTCGTCATCTGCGGTCCGCGCGAGTCGTTTCGTTGGGCGGTGCACGACTATCCGCACCACCTCGCCAAGTGGCACTGCCATCCCGAATACGAGTTGCATCTCATCCAGTCGACGGGCGGCCGGATGATGATCGGCGACCATGTCGGCGCCTTCGAGCCAGGCTGCCTCGTTCTCACGGGGCCGAACCTGCCGCACAACTGGGTGAGCGCGATCGGGCCGGACGAGCGGGTGCGCGAGCGCGACATGCTCGTCCAGTTCACCGGGGCCTTCGCGCAGTCGCTCTGCGACGGCTTTCCCGAATTCACGGACGTGCGCACGCTGCTCAGCGAGGCCGCGTTCGGCATCGAGTTCACCGGCGCCACCGCTGCCTTCGGACGCAGGAAACTTTGCGAGATCGGCCATGCCAGCGGCCCGCGCCGGCTGATCCTCTTCCTCGAACTGATGGCGCAGCTCGCCGCAGACCGCCGCGAACGACGCTCGCTGTCGCATTGCGCGCCGGCGCTCGGGCTGCACACGGCCGCGTCGCGGCGCCTCGAACGCGTCATCGCCTTCATCAGCAGCAACTATCTGCGCGAACTCTCGCTCTCGGAGGCGGCGGGCGTCTGCAACATGGAAGCGACGGCGTTCTCGCGCTTCTTCAAACATCAGACGGGCCACAACTTCTCGTTCTTCGTCAATCAACTCCGCGTCCAGCACGCGTGCACGCTCCTGGCGCGCAGCGAGCGGGCGATCACCGAGATCTGCTACGAATCAGGCTACAACAACACCGCCAACTTCAACCGCCAGTTCTTCGCCGTCTGCGGACAGACACCTTCGGCCTACCGCGAAAGTGCCCGAGCCGTCCGGCAGGGACACGAGGGACGGGTCGCAGCCTGATCTGATGCCAAGAAAGTTTGGAGGGTGGCCGCAAAACACGTCGCGTCCCCTCCGGGCCGCGCCTAGCCTCGACATCAAGCCGAAGCCCGCGCGATCCGCGCGGCAAACGGCACCGGCGGCGTCACGCGTTGCCAGCTCAACCGACTAGCGAGGACGGGAGGTCTCGCCGATGACCCAGATCGAACAGCTGAAATCCGCCACCGCCGCCGACCAGCGGGCCCTCGTCCTCGAAGCGAAGGACCGGCTGACGCTGCGCGACTTCGCCATGGACGAGCCGCTCGGCAGCCATGACGTGCGGATCGCCATCCACACGGTCGGCATCTGCGGCTCCGACGTCCATTATTACACGCATGGCGGCATCGGCCCGTTCATCGTCAACGAGCCGATGATCCTAGGGCACGAGGCGTCGGGCATCGTCACCGAGATCGGATCGTCGGTCTCGACGCTGACGGTGGGCGACCGCGTCTGCATGGAGCCGGGCATTCCCGATCCCAACAGCCGCGCCACGCGCCTCGGCCTCTACAATCTCGATCCCGCCGTGCAGTTCTGGGCGACGCCGCCGGTGCATGGTGTGCTGCGCCCGTCCGTGGTGCATCCGGAGGCCTTCACCTTCAAGCTGCCCGACAACGTCTCCTTCGCCGCCGCCGCGATGGTCGAGCCGCTCGCGGTCGGCGTCCACGCGGTGACGAAGGCGCGCGCCGCGCCGGGCCACATCGCCGTCGTCGTCGGCGCCGGGCCGATCGGTCTCGTCACCGTTCTGGCGGCGCTGGCCGGCGGCTGCGCCCATGTCATCGTCTCCGACATCGACGACACCAAGCTCGAGATCGCCCGCAAGCTCGGATCCGTCTCCACCGTCAACGTCGCCCGCGAGGATCTGGCGGAGGCCGTGAAGGCGCGCACCGAGGGCTGGGGCGCCGACGTGATCTACGAATGCGCGGGCTCGGAACGCGCCATCGCCTCGATCTTCGAGCCGCTGTGCCCGGGCGGCGTCGTGGTCTTCGTCGGCATCCCGCTGAAGCCGGCGACTTACGACGTGTCGGCGGCGATGCTGAAGGAAGCGCGGGTCGAGCACGTCTTCCGCTACGCCCACGTCTTTCCGCGCTGTGTCGCCATGCTGGCCTCCGGCGCGGTGGACGTCTCGTCGCTGATCACCCGCACCTTTCCGTTCGAAGAGAGCGTCCAGGCGTTCGAACTCGCGGCGAGCGCGCCGAAGGGCGAGGTGAAGATGCAAATCACGATGGGTCTCGACGGGTAGCGAAACGCCGCCAGCGGCGACTTGGGGGAGACCGGCTTTGGGAGGAGCGAGGATGGATTTCAAAGGGAGGACGGCGATCGTCACGGGTGCCGGCAAGGGCATCGGGCGGCACACGGCGGTGCTTCTGGCGCAGCGCGGCGCGCATGTCATCGCCCTGTCGCGCTCGCAGGCCGATCTCGACGCGCTCTCCGCCGAGATCGGATCGGGCGGCATCGTGGTGGATCTCTCCGATGCGGCGGCCACCCGCCGGGCGGCGAAGGACGCCCTCCCCGCCGACCTTCTCGTCAACTGCGCGGGGATCAACATTCTCGAGCCCTTCCTGGAGATGAAGGACGAGTCCTTCGATCTCGTGCAGGCTGTCAACGTGCGCTCGGCGGCGATCGTCTCGCAGGTCTTCGCCCGCGATCTCATCGCCAAGGGCAAGAGCGGCGCGATCGTCAACGTCTCCTCGATCTCCTCCTTCCTCGGCTTCCGGGATCATGCGGCCTACTGCGCCTCGAAGGGCGCGATGGACGGTCTCGGCCGGGTCATGGCCAACGAGCTCGGGCCGCACGGCATCCGCGTCAACGCGGTCAATCCCGGCATCACCCTCACCGATCTCGGCCGCGTCGCCTGGAGCGATCCGGTGAAGGCGGGCCCGATGATGGCGCGCACGCCGGTCGGCCGCTTCGCCGAGACGGCCGATGTCGCCGAGGTCATCCTCTTCCTCCTGTCGGATGCCGCCGCCATGGTTCACGGGATCTCGATGCCGGTGGATGGAGGTTTCCTTGTCAACTGACACATCCGCCCTCGCCGGCGGCACGCCGATCATCGCCCTTCGCAACGTCGAGAAGGCGTTCGGCCCCGTCACCGTGCTGCGCGGCGTCGACTTCGACCTGCGGGCCGGCGAGGTCCACGCCCTGATGGGCGAGAACGGCGCCGGCAAGTCGACGATGATCCGCATCATGTCCGGCGCGCATCAGGCCAATACCGGCACCGTCGAGGTGGACGGCCGCACCACGAAGTTCACCGGCCCGCGCGAAGCGCAGTCCGCCGGCATCGCCGTCGTGCACCAGGAGCTGCTGCTCTTTCCCGCGATGACGGTGGCCGAGAACATCTTTCTCGGGCACCAGCCCAAGACCGCCCGCGGCCTTCTCGACTGGACGGCGATGCGCGACCGCGCCCGTATCCTCCTCGACCGCCTCGACTGCCCCGATCTCGACGTGGACGAAAAGGTCTCCCGCCTCTCCGTCGCCAACCGGCAGCGCGTCGAGATCGCCCGTGCCCTGTCGCGCGATGCTCGCGTCCTCATCATGGACGAGCCGACCGCCGCGCTCGCCGAGGCCGACGTGAAGCGCCTTCTCGATGTCGTGCGCTCGCTGCGCGCCGAGGGCGTCGGCATCGTCTATGTCAGCCACCGCATGAACGAGATCTTCGAGATCTCCGACCGCGTGACGGTGCTGCGCGACGGCAAGACCATCGACACTCGGCCCACCGCCGAAGTCACGGAAGCCTCGCTCGTCTCGATGATGGTCGGCCGCGACATCGACCAGCTGTTCCCCAAGGAGACCATTCCCCTCGGCGAGGTCGTGCTGGAGGTGAAGAACCTCTCCCATGCCGGCAAGGTCGAGGGCGTTTCCTTCGAGGTCCGGGCCGGCGAGATCCTCGGTATCGCCGGTCTCGTCGGCTCCGGCCGCACGGAACTCGCGCAGACCATCTTCGGCGTGACGCCGGCGACGTCCGGCGAGATCCTCATCGACGGCAAGCCCGTCAAGGTCGGCAACGTGCGCGAGGCGATCGCCCATCGCATCGCCTACGTGCCGGAAGACCGCGCGCAGCACGGGCTGGTGCGGCCGCAGTCGATCCGCGAGAACGTCTCGATGGCGATCCTGCCGCGCCTGACGAAGAACGCGGTGGTCGACACGACCCGCGAATGGGCGCTGGCGCTCGACGCGATCAAGCGCTTCGCCATCCGCGCCCGTGGCCCAGGCCAGGTGGTCGCGCAGCTCTCGGGCGGCAACCAGCAGAAGGTGGTCATCGCCAAGTGGATCGCCACCGATCCGCGCATTCTCATTCTCGACGAACCGACGCGCGGCGTCGATGTCGGCGCCAAGACGGAAATCCACAAGCTCATGAACCAGCTCGCGGCCCAGGGCCTTGCGATCGTGATGATCTCCAGCGAGCTGCCCGAGGTCCTCGGCATGAGCGACCGGGTGCTCGTGATGAACGGCGGACGCATGTCGGCCATCCTGCCGCGCGCCGAGGCGACGCCCGACCGCGTCGGCACCGCCATGATGACGGGACACGCGGCATGAAGGCGCCGACCCTCTCGCGCCGCCTGTCCTCGTCCGGCCAGGAACTGCTGCTGCTCGTCGCCATCGTCGCGCTCTTCGCGATCGTCGGCTGGATCAACCCGCGCTTCATCTCGCAGAACAACCTCACCTCGATCTTCGTCGGCAACGCCTATATCGCGGTCGCCGCGATCGGCATGTCTATGGTGATCATCTCCGGCCATATCGACGTGTCGGTCGGCGCCCTCATCGGCGTGCTGGCGACGATTTCCGGCCTTCTCGTCACCAACGGCTATCCGATCTGGCTGGCTTGGCTCGGGCCGGTGCTGATCGGCGGGTTGATCAACGGCGCGCTCGGCGGGCTGATCGCCTATCTGAAAGTGCCCTCGATCATCGCCACGCTCGCCATGCTCTCGATCCTGCGCGGTGGCCTGATCACGCTCACCGGCGGCGCCTGGATCTCGGGCCTGCCGCCCGGCTACCAGCTCGCGCAGTTCCGCCTTCTCGGCGTCCCCTCGCCGGTCTGGTTCATGATCGGCCTGACGATCCTCGCCGCCTTCCTGCTGCGCTCCACCGCCTTCGGCCGCTCGATCTACGCGGTGGGCGGCAATCCGGAAGCGGCGGAAGCCTCGGGCATTCCCTACAAGTCGACCATCGTGAAGGTGTTCGCGCTCCACGGCATGATCGCCGGCATTGCCGCGATCCTCTTCGCGACGCAGCTGCAGGTGATCCAGTCCACCGTGCCGAACGGTCTCGAACTCATCGTCATCACCGCCTCGGTGGTCGGCGGCGTCTCGATCCTCGGCGGTATCGGCACCGTCACCGGCTCGACGCTCGCCGCCATTCTGTTCGCCGCGATCGGCTCCTCGCTGATCTTCCTCAACGTCTCCGCCTACTGGCTGCGGGCGGTGCAGGGCATCCTCATCCTCGTGACCGTCCTCGCCGACATGGCGCGGCGCGGACGAACCGGCTGACGAAGGAGCTGACGCCATGACCCTTCGCTCCCTCCTGCGCCACGAGGCGATCCTAGCGCTCATCCTCGCCCTCGCGCTGGCCATCCTTGCGATCGACAACGAGCGCTTCTTCACCGCCGCCAACCTCCTCAACCAGGGACGGCTGCTCACCGAGGTCGGTCTCATCGCGGTGGTGATGACCTTCGTCATCATCACCGGCGGCATCGACCTCTCGGTCGGCTCCATTCTCGGGCTCTGCGCCATCCTCGTCGGCGTCTTCTGGAAGACGCTCGGCCTGCCGCTGCCGGTGGCGATGGGCCTGTCCATCGTGGTCGGCACGATCGCCGGCTTCGTGAACGGGCTGATCATCACCCGCTTCCGGGTGCCGCCGCTCATCGCGACGCTGGCGACGCTCGCCCTCTATCGCGGCCTCGCCGAGGGGATCAGCCAGGCCCAGTCGATCCGCGGCTATCCCAAATGGTTCTTCACGCTCGGCCAAGGCAGCTTCGGCGGCATACCGACCCAGCTCTGGCTGCTCGCCATCGTCGCGCTCATCGGGTTCTTCATCCTGCGCTTCACCGCCTTCGGCCGCGCCACCTACGCGATCGGAAACAACGAGGCCGGCGCGGAATTTTCCGGCATCGACGTCACCCGCACCAAGCTCCTGATCTACTCGGCCTCGGGCTTCGTCTCGGGTCTGGCCGCCGTGGTCTTCGTCAGCCGTGTCTCGACGACGCGCTCCGACATGGGCTCGGGAATTGAGCTCGACGTGATCACCGCCGTCGTGCTCGGCGGCACCTCGATCTTCGGCGGGCGCGGCCTGGTCGTGGGCACGCTGCTCGGCCTCTGCCTCGTGCAGGTCCTGAAGAACGGCCTCGCGCTGTCCGGCGTCAAGGGCGACGGCACGATCGTCATCATCGGCGTCGTGCTCATCGCCGCCGTCCTCATCTCGAATTTCCTCAGCCGCTTCACCAGCGACTGAGGGGGAAACTGCCGCGGGGCCGCCCGGGAGGGGCGGACCGACGGATCGACCAACGTCCAAACGGAGGAAACGACATGCGCACCCTTTTCGCCCTGCTCCTGGGGTCCAGCCTTCTCACCGCACCCGCCATGGCACAGAGCGCCTGGACCGGCGGCGACGACCTGCCGACCAGCCCGCTCGCCTGCGACGCTACCGTCACGGCCGTTCCGCCCGGCGAGTACAACGGCGGCACGCCAACCGGCGCGCCCGACCGCAAGGGCAAGCCGCTGACCGTGGTCGACATCCCGAAGCTCGTCGGCGTCGGCTACTTCAACTCGACCGCGCAGGGCATTCAGGAAGCGGCGAAGGAGACGGGCTCGATGACCGTCACCACCGACGGTCCGACGAAGGCCAACATCGACGAGCAGATCACCTTCATCGACAACTACATCACCTCCGGCGTCGACGGCATCCTCTATGCCGCCAATGACCCGGTCGCGATCGCGCCGGTGCTGAAGCGTGCGCTGGAAGCTGGCATCAACGTCGTCGGCTACGACGCGGACGCCGAGCCCGATGCGCGCCAGTGGTTCGTCAACCAGGCCGAGCCGAACGGCGTCGCCAAGTCGATGATCGACCAGCTGGCATCCGAAATCGGCGCCGACGGCTCCTTCGCCATCGTGACCTCGACCTTCACCACGCCGAACCAGTCGCGCTGGATCAGCGAAATGGCAGCCTATGCCGAGAAGTGCCATCCCGGTATCAAGTTCCTGGAGACGGTCGAAGCGCAGGAGGACAACATCCTCTCCTTCAACCAGGCGCAGACGCTCATCAACAAGCACGGCGACGACCTCAAGGGCATTCTCGGCATGACCTCGGTGGCGACGCCGGCCGCCTCCGAGGCCGTGCAGCAGAACAAGCTCTGCGGCAAGGTCGCCGTGGTCGGCCTGGCGCTGCCGAACGCCATGAAGCCCTACGTCAACGGCGACTGCATCAAGTCGACCATCCTCTGGTCGACCGTCGATCTCGGCTACGCGGCGGGCCTCGCGATGCGCGCCGTCGCCGATGGCACGCTGAAGCCCGGCGACACCTCGTTCAAGGCCGGCCGCCTCGGCGACCTGCAGATCGTCAACCAGAGTCAGATCCTGCTCGGCGCGCCGAAGGTCTTCACGAAGGCCGACATCAACGACTTCGACTTCTAAGCCGGTCCGCTCCGGCGATCGATCGAACGGCGCGGGTCCGAAAGGGCCCGCGCCGTTCGCATGTTCGGGGCCGTGCGCCTTGATCCCGTCCACCCTTCCCTGTCATCTCATCGCCGACCCGCATTCCAGACAGAAAGCTCGCGACTTGTCCTCATCCGCTCCCGCCCGCCCCCGCGCCAACCGACGCCTCGCCGCGGTGTCCGCGCCGCCGATCGGGCGCGCGGCGTCATGGCTCGAGCACTATCGCGGCGATGCCGGACCGGTGGTCAACCTCAGCCAGGCCGTGCCCGGCTACGCGCCGCCGGACGATCTCGTGCGCGAGTTCCGCGACGCCGGAACCACACCGGCCGCGGCACGCTATGGCGCCGTGCTCGGCGACGCGACGCTGCGCTCGGCCTATGCCGACCACGTCTCGGAGCGCTACGGCGCGGCCATCGCACCGGCCGAGGTCGGCATCACCGCCGGCTGCAACCAGGCTTTCTTCGCCGCGATGATCGCGCTGGCGGGGGACGGCGATGCCGTCATCCTGCCGACGCCCTGGTACTTCAACCACCAGATGACGCTGGAGATGCTGGGGATCGAGCCGCGCCCGCTGCCGACCCATGCTGCAAACGGCTTCGTGCCGACAGTGGCCGATCTCGAAGCGGCGATCGACGACCGGGTGCGCGCGCTGGTGCTGGTCTCGCCGAACAACCCGACGGGGGCGATCTATCCGCCCGAGCGCATCGCCGAGCTCTTCGCGGTCTGCCGGCGGCGCGGCATCACGCTCGTGCTCGACGAGACCTATCGCGACTTCCGCCCCGACCCGTCGGCGGCTCCGCATGCGCTCTTCGACGACCCGGGATGGCGCGACAGCCTCGTCAGCCTCTACAGTTTTTCGAAGGCCTATGCGGTGCCGGGGCACCGGCTTGGTGCGCTCATCGCCGGTCCGGCGCTGATGCCCGAGATCGAGAAGGTCGTCGACTGCATGCAGATCTGCGCGCCGCGCCCGAGCCAGACGGCGATAGCGCCGATGATCGAGGGCACCGCGGCGTGGCGGGCGGCGAAGGCCGCCGAGATCCTGGAGCGCATCGAGGTCTTCCGGGCCGCGGTCGGCGCGGTACCGGGCTGGCGCATCGAGCAGATCGGCGCCTATTTCGCCTATCTGCGCCATCCGTTCGAGGGACGCGGATCCGAGGCCGTGGCGGAAGCGCTGGCGGTGCGGCTCGGGCTGCTGACGCTGCCGGGCACCTTCTTCGGTCCGGACGGCGAGGCGCATCTGCGCGTCGCCTTCGCCAATGTCGATGCCGACGCCATCCGCACTTTCGGCATTCGGCTCGAAACGGCCAGCGAAGAGCGACTGTTCGGTACACGCGCACGCGCAGCTTTGGCCGGCTGAGCCGGCGCTGAGGCACGTCCTGCACACATCGGTCCGCCGGACGTGCGCCAAGTCTTTATCGTGTCCGCACTGTCCGCCGACGAAGCATGCCCGCTTCGTCCGGACAGGCCCTAGCCGCTCGGCTCGACCTGCCCGCGGTGCTGCAGCCAGCGCGCGAGCCACCAGCAGAACAGCGCCCAGGCTGCGCCGGCGCTCCAGCCGCCGAGGACGTCGGTGGGATAGTGGACGCCGAGGAAGATGCGACTGGTGCCGATGAGCAGCGTCAGGACGATCGCGACGCCGACGACGTAGGATCGCATGACAAGGCTCTTTTCGGTTCGCGACAGGAGCGCGCCGAGCGTCAGGTAGGTCGCGGCCGACAGCATCGCATGGCCGCTCGGGAAACTCAGCGTGTGAACGTCGACGAGATGCGAGACGACGTCGGGACGCGGCCGGTCGAAGCCGAGCTTGAGAAGGCTCGACAGGATGACGCCGCCGAGCACCGATCCGATGACGAGCAATGCCGAGGCGCGCTTGCGAGCGATCAGCAGGTAGCCGACCACCGCGAGCGTGATCAGCGCCAGCACCGTCATGCCGCCGAGGGCGGTGATGTCGCGGAAGGCGAGTTCCAGCCAGAGCGGCCCGATCGGGTTCGCGGTGTCGCCGGGCGTGCGGAACCACAGCAGGATCTGCTCGTCGAACCCGTGGGTATCGCCCTCGCGGACCTCGCCGGCGATCGACAGGAAAGCGAAGAGCGCGCCGGAGACGAGCGCGAGAATGACGAGCCCCCGCGCCTCCACCCGTTCGAGCAGCGGCTTCCAGCGGTCGAAGGTCTTGGGCAAGGCGCGGGTCATCGGTCTCGATCGAGAAAGGGTTGAGGCGCCATAGGTAAGCGCGTGGACGGCCGCGGCGAGAGGCCATGCGAACGATTGAGGCCGGCCATGCCGGCCGGCCCCGTCCTGCATCGCGCCGCTACTTCTCGGCGTTCTTTGCCAGCCACTCCTGCAACGTCGCGATCTCGCGCTTCTGCGAGGCGACGACGTCTTCGGAGAGCTGGGTGAGAACCGGGTCGGTCTCGCCGCTGGCAAGGTAGGCCTCGGCCATGTCGATGGCGCTCTGGTGATGCGGGATCATCATCTCGGCGTAGTCGACGCCGGCCTTGCCGGTCATCGTCATGCCCTGCATGGCAGTGTCCATCGTCTTCATGGCGTCCATGTAGCGGGCCGACGCCGAGCCCGGCTCGACCGGCGTCTCGTGGGCCATGCCGTGTCCGGCGGTGTGGTCCTGCGCCATGACGGGAGCGACGATCAGCGTGAAGCCGAGGGCGACGGCGGCGATGCGGGCGGGTGTGCGGGTCCGTGTCATGGGTCAGCCCGCCATCGTGCGGCAGGATTCGGCGCAGGCGCGGCAGACCGCGACGCACTCCGCCATGTCGCCGACACGCTCGCAGTCATCGGCGCAGTCTGCGCAGATCTTCGCGCAGGCGGCGCAGGAATGGCGATGCGCATCCGAGCCCGTCAGCATCAGGTGGGCGGAGGCCCGGCACATCTCGGCGCAGGCGATCATCAGCCGGACATGCTGAGGCTCCGTGTGCCGACCGCCGGCTTCGAGACAATGATGCATCGCCGTCGAAAGGCAGGTTCGGTAGCATTTGAGACAGGCGTCGATGCAGGCCTGCATGTCGTGGTCGTTCATCGTGACAAATCCTTGGAAGCGTGAGGCGCCATCGTCGCGGCGTCCCAACCATGCGTCGGGCCGGTGGGCGGGTCTGATAGCGGGAATGACCGATCGGCAGTCCGGCGTCAGGCGCGTGGAGGCGGCACCAGGATCGGCAGGACGACGCCTTCGGAGGCTGCTTCGAGGGCCGGTGGAATTCTGAAGATGGCGCGGGCCCGGACGGTTGCGGCGATCGATGGCGACGCGGTGGCCGGCGCGCAATGGAACACGCAGCAGCCGCCGGCATGGTCGGCCGCGTCGCGTTTATCGTGGTGATCCCCGTCCGCATGCGCAGCACCTGCGCAATCGGTCGCCGCCATGGTCATGACCGGCATCGCCATCGTCGGCGCAGGCCCGAGCAACGCCACGACGAGGCCGACCGCCAGCCAGACGGCCCGCAAGGGGGTCGCCAGCGCTCGCCATGCCGTCGGGGAGGACTTGCCGCGTCTCATGCGACCAAGATCGCCTACGCGATGGCAATTTCAAGTCGCCGCGGCCGCCATGGTGCATATGGGCCCGTGACCGGCCCCATATGACGGGGTTCGATGGTTGCGCGTCCTCTTTTCCGTTCCCACGTCTCTCCGCAACCGAGGAGCCCATGGACATGACCGAAGAGACCGACAGCACCGCGCCCGAGACGAAGCTGACGCGAACGAAGCAGGATTGGGCGCGCGAGGGTCGTTTCCTGACAGGCCGGCACGCGCGGCCGGACACCGAGCGGCTGCCGCCGGGCCAGCATCTCGTCAAGAACTGGCCGGTGCTCGACCTCGGCCTGCTGCCGGACGTCTCGACCGAGCGCTGGCGGCTGACGATCAACGGTGCGGTGGAAGAGCCGCAGATCTGGGACTTCGCCAAGTTCCAGGCCCAGCCGCAGGGGGAGGAGACGACCGACATCCACTGCGTCACCACGTGGTCGCGCTACGACAACCGCTGGGCCGGGGTCTTCACGCGCGATCTCATCGCCAAGGTGCAGCCGAAGCGCGACGCCGCCTTCGTGGTGCTCTCCTCCTACGACGGCTACACCACGAACCTCGCCCTTGAGGATTTCGCCGCCGAAGATGCGATGCTCGTCCACGCCTGGGAGGGCCGGCCACTCGAAAAGGAGCATGGTGGACCCGTCCGCCTGATGGTGCCGCATCTCTACTTCTGGAAGAGTGCGAAATGGCTCAAGGGAATCGAGTTCCGCACCGGGGATCAACCGGGCTTCTGGGAGGTTCGCGGCTACCACAATCGCGGCGACCCCTGGGCCGAGGAACGCTATTCGGACTGAGGTCCCAACGGGAGGACATGCCATGGATCTGGGCTTGCGCGGGAAGGTCGCCATCGTCACCGGCGGCTCGGTCGGCATCGGGCTGGCGGTGGCCGAGGGCCTGGCGGCCGAGGGCGCCCACATCGCGATAGCGGCGCGCGGCGCCGAACGGGTCGAGGCGGAAGCAGCGCGGATCGCGCGAACCTTCGGCGTCGAGGCGATCGGGATCGCCGCCGATGTCGGCACGGCGTCAGGTGTTGATGCACTGATTGCCGCGGTCGAGGCGAAGTTCGGCGGAGCGGACATCCTCGTCAACAATGCCGGCACCGGCTCGAACGAGACGGTGATGGAAGCGTCCGACGACAAGTGGCAATCTTACTGGGATCTCCACGTGATGGCGGCCGTGCGGCTGGCGCGCGGCGTCGTTCCCGGCATGAAGCGGCGCGGCGGCGGGGTGATCCTCCACAACGCCTCGATCTGCGCGGCGCAACCGCTCTGGTACGAGCCGATCTACAACGTCACCAAGTCGGCGCTGATGATGTTCTCCAAATGCCTCGCCACCGAACTCGTCGGCGACGGGATCCGCGTCAACTGCGTCAATCCCGGCCTGATCCTGACGCCCGACTGGATCAAGACCGCCAAGCAGCTGACGGCCGAGACCGGTGGCGACTGGGAGGGCTATCTCCAGTCGGTCGCCGACGAGCACGCCCCGATCAAGCGCTTCGGCACGCCGGAGGAGCTTGCGCACTTCTTCGTCTTCCTCTGCTCCGACAAGGCCAGCTACTCGGTCGGCTCGACCTATTTCGTCGACGGCGGGATGATGAAGGCGCTTTGATCCGGTCCCGCCCGGCCGTGTGCTCGACGTGGCGCGTTCGCCGGGACAGGATGGAAGCGGGGCGCGCCGCTTGAGTCGCGCTTCCGATTCCATCGCAAGGACAGCCGGCCGCATGAGTGACTTCGTCGTTTCGCCGTTCCCGACCCCCTTCGTGCCGGTGGGCGGCGGCGGCCGCTTTCCCGTGCGCCGCATCTTCTGCGTCGGGCGCAACTATGCCGACCACGCGCGCGAGATGGGAAGCGATCCCGAGCGCGAACCGCCCTTCTTCTTCACCAAGCCCGCCGACGCGGTCCTGATTTCGGGCGCGGCGATGCCCTACCCGTCGCAGACCGCGAACCTGCATTTCGAACTCGAACTCGTGCTGGCCATCGGCACGGCCGGCAGCGCCATCTCGGCCGGCAACGCGCTCGACCACATCTTCGGCTACGCCGTCGGCCTCGACATGACCCGGCGCGACCTGCAGGACGCCGCCAAGAAGACCGGGCGGCCGTGGGACATGGCGAAGGGCTTCGACGCCTCGGTCCCGATCGGCGAGATCGCCCCGGCCTCGCGCATCGGTCACCCGGCCTCCGGGCTGATCGAACTGCGCGTCGGCGAGGCGGTGCGCCAGTCCTCGGACCTCTCGATGATGATCTGGAGCGTGCCCGAGATCATCGCCCACCTCTCCGCGCTCGTGCGGCTTGAGCCCGGCGATCTCGTGATGACGGGAACGCCCGGCGGGGTCGGCGCGGTCACGCCCGGTGATCGTCTGTCCGGGCGGATCGAAGGCGTCGGTTCGGTCGAGACGACGATCGCCTGAGACCTAGAAGCCTCAGGCGGCGGGGCCGAGATAGGTGTCAACCAGCTGCTCGACGCGTGCATCCCGCGCACGTCCCGTCGCCCCGCCGATCACCACCACGATGACGCCCTTAGCCCCACGCCGGGCGCTGGCGACGAGGTTGAAGCCGCTGTCGCCGATGAAACCGGTCTTCATGCCGTCGATGCCCGCCACCTTGCCGAGCAGCTTGTTCGTCGAGACGTAGTGCCGCCCCGCATAGTCGAAGGCCGGCGTCGCGAAGAGCGACACGTATTGCGGAAAGCGGCGGCGGATCTGCAGGGCAAGGATGCCCATGTCGCGCGCGGTCGTGATCTGCAGGGGATCAGGCAGGCCCGACGGATTGTCGAAATTGGTGCGGGTCATGCCGAGCTGGCGAGCCTTGCCGGTCATCTGCCGTGCGAAGGCTTCTTCGGAGCCCGCAAGGTTCTCGGCGGTGATCGACGCCACGTCGTTGGCCGACTTCACCGCCATCGCCAGCATGGCATCGCGCACGCGGATCGTCTCGCCCGGCCTCAAGCCCAGTTTCGAGGGCGGCTTGGCGGCGGCCGCCGGAGAGACGACGAAGGCGTCGTCGAGCTTCACCTTGCCCGTCTCCAGCGCTTCCAGCAGCAGGTAGATCGTCATCAGCTTGGTGAGCGAGGCGGGATGGCGCAGGCCGTCGGCGTCCTCGTCGTAGAGCACCCGGCCCGTGTCGGTGTCGATGACGATCGCCGCGGGCGTGCGGATCGGCACCTCCTCGCCATAGGCGAGCGCCGGCGCCTTCGACAGCGGCATGATATCGTTGCGCGAGAGATCGACCGACTGGCAGGCAGTGAGCGACAGGACGAGCGCGAGCGACGCGAGACGCCGCAGGCCGCGCCCGGCGACAGCACGTTGGATAAGGCGAAGGGGCAAGGGCGGGATCTCTGCGAGGGACCGGGACCGGCGCCCTGCGGCGCGCGGCCCATCGATAGGCCAGACGAACGGCTTTCGTCCAGATCCATCGCGCGCGAGCCTTCCGCGGGGCTGTCCTCCCCGATCGTATGTCCCATTTAGGGATGCGTGGACGCCAGGCGGATCGCGGCGAAGCGGCCGCGGGGCCGGCCGGCGCCGCGTCACGAAAGGGATAAACGGATCATGGCATCGGACACGACCCCCGTCTGGTTCATCACGGGCTGCTCCACCGGCTTCGGCCTCGAACTCGCCAAGCTGGTGCTCGCCCGCGGCTGGCGCGCCGCTGTCACCGCGCGCGACAAAAGCCGCCTCGCCGACCTCGTCTCGGGCGCCGGAGATCGCGCGCTGGCGCTCAGCCTCGACGTGACCGACCCGATGGCGATCGACGCCGCCGTGAAGGCCACGGAAGAGCGGTTCGGCCGCATCGACGTGCTCGTCAACAATGCCGGCTACGGCTATCAGGCCTCGATCGAGGAAGGCGACGACCGCGAGATCCGCGACCAGTTCGACGCCAACGTCTTCGGCCTCTTCGCGATGACCCGCGCCGTGCTGCCGCTGATGCGCGCCCAGCGCAGCGGCCACGTCCTGAACCTCACCTCGCAGGCCGGCTTCATCGGCTTTCCCGGCTCGGGCTACTACGCGGCCACCAAGCATGCGGTGGAGGGCTTCTCCGATGCGCTCGCCGCCGAGGGCAAGCCGCTCGGTATCCACGTCACCTGCGTCGCGCCCGGCCCGTTCCGCACCGACTGGGCCGGCCGTTCGCTGCGCCAGACGCCGAACCGCATCGAGGACTATGCCGACACCGCCGGCAAGCGCCTCAAGGGCACGGCCGACATCAGCGGCAAGCAGGCGGGCGATCCCGTGCGCGCCGGCGAGGCGATGATCGAGGTCACGCAGCGCACCGATCCGCCGCGCCATCTCGTGCTCGGCAAGATCGCCTACGAGGGCGTCACGGCCAAGCTGAAGGAACGGCTGGCCGAGATCGAGGGATTGAAGGACCTCAGCATCGGCACCGACTTCCCCGACGCCTGACGCCATGCCGAAACCAGCCGGGCGACGCGCTATCCGCCGCTCTGCTGGATCAGGTCCTCGATGCTCATCTCTTGCATCGCCGCGCCGTTCGGAACGATCGAAGCCACACGGGCCGGCGCCACCGCGACCGGCCGCACGGCGGCGACACGTCGCGAAACGCGCGGCTCCGTGCCGCTCGCGACGACGACAGGCGCGGCCCGTGCCGGCGCGGCGGCAACCGCCACCGCCCGCTCGGGCGGGTTGAACGGCAGGCGGCCCTCGCGCTCGGCCTTCTCGCGCTCGGCGACCATCGTCTGCGTGACGTTGGCGTTCTTGCGCTTCTCGTAGAAGGCGTTGCCACCCTGGATCGTGAGGTACTGCATGTTGCTGTAGGGGTAGGAATAGCCGGCGGTGTGGAAGAACATCGCCCGCTGCACGCGCGGATGGCGCTGGCCACGGATCACCTGGCGCGCCGTCGAGACCGCCAGATCCTTCCCCTTGCCCATCGGCTTCGACAGGACGCCGGGAGCGAACTGGTTCTTTTGGCCGACGACGCCGCAGACGGATTGAGGGTACTTGCCCGATTCCAGCCGGTTCATCACCACCGTCCCGACCGCCATCATCCCCTCGGGGCTGGAGCGGTTGGACTCGAAATACATGGCCCGCGCCAGGCACTCCTCCGAACTCATCACCTTCACCCGCGCGCAGCCGCCGGCCATCAGGAGGGCCGACAGCGCCAGAAGCATGGGGATGGCGCGGGAGCGAGGCATGGCGTGTCCGGGACGGTTCGTTCGAACCGGAATTTTCCCACGCGGATGCTTAACGGGTGATGACCGACAGGCGCATCGTTCACAGCCCCGTTCACACGAAATGCCGCCCCGCGCGAACGGGACGGCCTTCGATGACGATCGGGTTGGGAAAGGCGACTAGAGAAGCGCCTTCACCGCCTCACGCTCTTCGGCGAGTTCCGCCACGGTCTTGTCGAGCATCTCGCGGGCGAAGCCGTCGACCGTCAGGCCGGTGACGCGCTCGTACTGGCCGTCCTTGCAGACCACGGGAACGCCGCACATCAGGCCCTCGGGGATGCCGTAGGAGCCGTCCGACGAGATGCCCATCGACACCCAGTCGCCGTCCGAACCCGAGATCCAGTCGCGCATGTGGTCGATCGCAGCATTGGCCGCGGAGGCTGCCGACGAAGCGCCGCGCGCTTCGATGATCGCCGTGCCGCGCTTGGCGACGGTCGGGATCAGCGTCTCCTTGTACCAGGTCTCGTCGCCGATCACCTCGGCAAGCTTCTTGCCGTCGGCGGTCGCGTTGGACCAGTCGGCGAACATCGTCGGCGAGTGGTTGCCCCAGACCACGAACTTCTCGATCGCATCGACGCCGACGCCGGCCTTCTTGGCGAACTGGGTCAGCGCGCGGTTGTGGTCGAGGCGCAGCATCGCCGTGACGTTCTCGGTCGGGAAGTCCTTGGCGTTGGCAGCGAGGATCATCGCGTTGGTGTTGGCGGGGTTGCCGACCACGATCACCTTGGCTTCGCGCTTGGCCGCCTCGTTAAGAGCCCGCCCTTGCGTGCGAAAAATCTCGGCATTGGCGTTGAGGAGGTCGCGGCGTTCCATGCCGGCCGAGCGCGGACGCGAGCCGACGAAGAAGCCGGCGTCGATGTCGCGGAAGGCGGTGGCGGGATCGTCTGTGATCACGACGTCCTGCAGCAGCGGGAAGGCGCAGTCTTCCAGTTCCATGACGACGCCCTGCACGGCCTTCTGGGCCTGCGGCAGGTCGAGAAGCTGCAGGATGACGGGCGTGTCCTTGCCGTAGACGTCGCCGTTGGCGAGGCGGAACAGCAGGGAGTAGCAGATCTGGCCGGCCGCGCCGGTGACGGCGATGCGCTTGGGCTGGGTCATCGGATACCTTTCGCTGAAATGGAACGGGTCGCTGGAAGGGAACGGGTGGTCTCGGTGGCACGCACTACCGCGATTGCGAAGCCCGATCCACGACGAAATGCTGCAAAGCCCGCCGGAAGCTCGCCACGGCCGAATTCAATCGATACGACGTTCCGAACGACCGGCAGGACAGTCCGCATGAGCATCGCCATCGACGAATCGCCCGCCCTGCCCGGCCCGAAGGAAACGCTGCGTCGCTTCTTCCGTCGCAGCGAGACGTGGTTCGTGCTCCTGGCCTCGGTGGTGGGCGCGGCTGCCGGCGCGCTGACGGTGGCGATCGGCACGCTCGCCCATCTGTTCCAGGCGGTGCTCTTCTCGCTGCCGGCCGACGCGCGCCTCAGCGCCATGCCCTCGCTGACGCCGCTGCAACTGGCGGTCCTGCCGCTCGGCGGCGCGATCCTCGCGGCCTTCGGCCTCATCGTGCGCGCCCGTCGCCGGGCGCTCGTCGATGCCGTCGAGGCCAACGCGCTGCATGGCGGGCGCATGTCGGTGCGCGACAGCCTCGTGATTTCCGGCCAGACGGTGCTGTCGAACGGCTTCGGCGCCTCGGTCGGGCTCGAAGCCGCCTATGCGCAGATGGGGGGCGCGGCGGCCTCGATCGGCGGACGGGCATTCGCGCTCCGCCGCGCCGACTTCCGCACGCTCGTCGGGGCCGGCGCGGGCGCGGGCATCGCCGCCGCGTTCGGGGCGCCGCTGGTCGGCGCCTTCTATGCGTTCGAGATCGTCATCGGCGCCTATACGCCGGCCGCGATCGCGCCCGTGGCCGCTGCCGCCCTGTCGGGCTCGCTCGTCGCCAAGGCGCTCGGCGCCGAACCCTATGTCCTCGCCGTCCATATGGGCTCGGCGCTCGGCACCGCCGACTATCTCGTCTATGCGCTGCTCGGCGCGCTCGCGGCCCTCGTTGGCATCGCGCTGATGCGCGCGGTCGCGCTGGTGGAAGCAAAGACGCGGCCGGCCTGGCTGCCGCGCTGGATGCGCCCGGCCATCGGCGGCGCGCTGCTGATCCCGATCGCGATCGTCTCGCCGCAGGCCCTCTCGGCCGGCCACGGCGCGCTGCATCTCGACATCGGCGCGGGAGCCGGCCTCTCGCTCCTCGCCACCGTCTTCCTCGCCAAGTGCCTCGCCTCGATCGTCTCGCTCGGCTTCGGCTTTCGCGGCGGCCTGTTCTTCGCCTCGCTGTTTCTCGGCACGCTGCTCGGCCATCTCTTCGCGGGCATCCTGGCGCTCGTCGCCGGCACCCCGATCGTCGACGGCGGCGACGCCGCGGTGGTCGGCATGGCGGCGCTCGCCGTCGCCGTGATCGGCGGTCCAATGACGATGGCCATGCTCGTGCTGGAGACGACGCAGGACTTCACCCTCACCGGCGCGGTGCTCGCCGCCTCGCTCGTCGCCTCCACCATCGTGCGCGAGAGCTTCGGCTATTCCTTCTCCACTTGGCGGCTGCACCTGCGCGGGGAGACGATCAAGAGTGCCCGCGACGTTGGCTGGGTGAAGACGCTGACCGCCGGCCGGATGATGCGGCGCGACGCCCGCTCGGCGCCCGCCGGCACCACGATCGCCGAGTTCCGCCGGCGCTTTCCGCTGGGCTCCACCAGCCGCGTGGTGCTGACCGGCGAGGACGGGCGCTATCTCGGCATCGTCGTCACCGCCGCCGCCTATGCCGAGAACGTCGAACTCGACACGAGCGTCGAGGCGCTGGCGGGCACGAAGACGCGGGTGCTGGCGCCCGAGAACGACATCGGCGTCGTCATGGCCACCTTCGACGATGCCGGAACCGACGAACTGGCGATCGTGGATCGCGACGGGCAGGTGCTCGGCTTCCTGTCGGAAACCTATGTGCGCAAGCGCTATGCCGAGGAGTTGGAAAAGGCGCAGCGCGACTTTTACGGGGAGCGTTGAGCGCACGGCATGCCCTGCGGCGGTGGACTTGTGGCCGCCACGCGATAGCTTGCAGCAGCGCAGCACACTTATGCCGGAGCCCTCATGACCGACCTCGTATCCCTTCGCGCCGGAGACCTCGCTCTCGATCTCGCGCCGAAGGTCGGCGGCGTCGTGGCCGGCTTCCGGCACGGCGCAACCGACATTCTTCGGCCGATGCCGGCCGAGGCGATCGCGCGCGGGCTGGTGCGCCAAAGCTCTTGCTACCCTCTCACGCCCTATTCCAACCGCATCGCCCATGGCCGCTTCGCGGTGGACGGGCAGACCCATCAGCTGACCCTGAACTTCGGCGATCACCCCCACTCGATCCACGGCAATGGCTGGCAGCGCATCTGGCAGGTGGAAGCGGCGAGCGAAACGAACGCGACGCTGACGCTCGACCACGTCCCGTTCGGCTTCGGCCCCGCCGGCTGGGACGGCTGGCCCTTCGCCTTTCGCGCCGTGCAGCGCTTTTCGCTGACCCCGGAGGCGATGAAGATCTCGATGGCAATCGAGAACCGCGACACCCGGCCGATGCCGGCGGGCCTCGGCTGGCACCCCTATTTCAAGGCGCACGAAGGGGCGACGCTGGCCTTTTCGGCTGATGATGTCTGGCGCAACGGGCCGGACTCGCTTCCCGAAGAGCGCGTCGCCATCCCGCCCGCCTGGGACTACTCAGCCCCTCGCCTCCTCGGCGAGCCCAATCTCGACAACTGTTTCAACGGCTGGACGGGCGCGGCCGAGATGCGGTTCCCGAACGAGGGTCTGTCCGTTCGCATGGAGGCGGGACCGGACGTCCGGCATCTCGTCGTCTACATCCCGACCGGCCGAGGCTTTTTCGCGGTGGAACCGGTGACCAACATGAACGATGCCGTCAACCGGATGGACGCGGTGGCAGATCACGGGTTGCGCATTCTCCAGCCGGGCGAGCAGATGGCGATTACCATGTCAATCGCCGTCACCATCCTCGCCCGGTAGGATCGGCGGAAGATCGCGGGCGTTGGCGGGTTGCGGCTGCGGCTGTTCGCCCCCATCCTGACGATCAAACGATCAGCGCCGCACCCTCGAGACCGCCGCGGCGCATCCGAACCGAGAGGAATGCCACCATGTCCGCAGCCGAAAAGATCACGCGCGCCGAGACGATCCAGCTCAAGGATCCCTCGCTCCTCGTCGACACGGCCTATCTCGCGGGCGAGTGGATCCCGGCGGGGGCGAAGGGCTTCGACGTGACCGACCCGTTCGACGGCTCGGTGATCGCGCGCCTGCCCGACCTCGGCGTCGAGGAGACCAAGCGCGCCATCGATGCCGCGGCCGCCGTTCAGAAGGAATGGGCGAAGACCACGGCGAAGGAGCGCGCCGGCGTCCTCAAGCGCTGGCATCAGCTCGTGCTCGACAATGCCGACGATCTCGCGGCCATCCTCACGGCCGAACAGGGCAAGCCGCTGGCGGAAGCCAAGGGCGAGGTCGTCTCGAACGCCGCCTATCTCGAATGGTTCGCCGAAGAGGCCAAGCGCATCGACGGCGAGATCATCCCCGGCGCCAATCCGGCCCAGCGCATTCTCGTGCTGAAGCAGCCGGTCGGCGTCTGCGCCGCCATCACGCCGTGGAACTTCCCGAACGGAATGATCACCCGCAAGGTCGGCCCGGCGCTGGCCGCCGGCTGCACGGTGGTGCTGAAGCCCTCGGAGCTGACGCCCCTCTCGGCGCTGGCGCTGGCGGTTCTCGCCGAGCGCGCGGGCGTGCCGAAGGGCGCCTTCTCGGTCGTCACCACCACCGACGCCAAGGCCTTCGGCATGGAGGTCTGCAAGAACCCGACGGTGGCCAAGATCACCTTCACCGGCTCGACCAATGTCGGCCGCTGGCTGATGCGCGAGGGCGCCGACACGATCAAGCGCCTCTCGCTGGAGCTCGGCGGCAATGCGCCCTTCATCGTCTTCGACGATGCCGATCTCGACGCGGCGGCCGACGGGGCGCTCCTCTCGAAGTTCCGCAATGCCGGCCAGACCTGCGTCTGCGCCAACCGGATCTACGTGCAGGAGGGCGTCCTCGAAGCCTTCACGCAGAAGCTGCTCGACCGGGTGGCGACGCTGAAGCTCGGACGCGGCACCGAGGCCGGCGTGACGCTCGGCCCGCTGGTGGACGAGCGAGCCATCGCCAAGATGGAGCGCCACCTCAACGATGCCGTCGAGAAGGGCGCCAAGGTGCTGACGGGCGGCCACCGTTCGCCGCTCGGGCCGACGCTCTACGAGCCGACGGTGATCACCGGCGTCACGCAGGACATGATCCTGACGAAGGAAGAGACCTTCGCGCCGCTGGCGCCGATCATCTCGTTCAAGGACGAGGCGGACGTCATCGCCATGGCCAACGATTCCGAGTTCGGCCTCGCCTCCTATTTCTACGCCCGCGACATGAAGCGCATCTTCACCGTCGCCGAGGCGCTGCAGTCGGGCATGGTCGGCGTCAACACCGGCGCACTCGCCAACGAGATGGCGCCCTTCGGCGGCGTCAAGCAGTCGGGTCTCGGCCGCGAGGGCTCGCACCACGGCATCGAGGGCTATCTCGAACTGAAATACGTGGCGCTTTCAGGCCTCTGAGCCTCAGGCTCGCGCCGCCATCCAGGCGCCGTAGCGGCCGAGGAAGCGATCGACGCCCTCCGCCGCGAAGATGCGCTCGCGAACGCACATCGCCGCTCCGATGAGGCAGGCCTCGTCGGAGGTCGGCGCGTGCGTCAGCACGAGATCGCGCGTGGCCAGCGGCAGGCAGCGTTCGCGGATCGTCTCGCGGATCCCGTCCATCAGATGGTCGCCGGCCTGCGCCAGGGTGCCGCCGATGGCGACGTGGCCGGGATTGAGGATGCTGACGGCATCGCTCAAGGCCGCGCCGACCGCCTGCCCCGCCCCGCGCACGAGCGCGATCGCCTCGGGCACCTCGCGATTGACGAGCGCGATCACGTCGCGCGCATCCTCGGCCTCGAAGCCGAGCGCGCGCAGGTCGCGCGCCAGCGCCCAACCGGCGGCCCGCGCTTCGAGGCAGCCGAGCTTGCCGCAGCGGCAGAGTGGCGGCGCGTCGTCGCCGAAAAACTGGATATGGCCGATGTCGCCGGCCGCCCCCTGCGCACCCCGATAGAGCCGGCCGTCGGTGACGATGCCCGAGCCGATGCCCGTGCCGATCTTGACGAAGAGGAAGGCGTCGTCGCGCCTTTCGCCGCCGCGATGCTCGAAGAGCGTCATCAGGTTCACGTCGTTCTCGGCGACCGCCGGGGCATCGAACCGGTCGCGCAGCCAGTCCCCGATCGCAAAATCGTCCCAGCCATGGAGGATCGACGGCCCGACGACGCGGCCGGCGCGGTGGTCAACCGGCGCCGGCAGGCTGAGGCCGACCCCGGCGACGAACCCGCCGCCGCGCGCCAACAGCCGCTCGAAACCCGCTGCGATCCGTTCGAGCGCGGCGAGCGCGCCCTCGCCCGGTTGAAAGTCCACTGTCTCCTGATGCCGGATCGCCGGCGACAGGTCGGTGACGGCCAACCGGATGTGACGCTCGCCCATGTCGGCCGCAAGGATCACGGCGGCATCGTCGGCGACGTCGAGCAGCCGGGTCGGGCGCCCCCCGCTCGGTACGGTGTCGTCGCGCTCGCGCACCAGCTGCGCCGTGCCGAGCGCGGTCAGGCGCTGGCCGAGCGTGACGCGCGACAGGCCCGTCGCCTCGGTCAATTCGGCACGCGACAGCCCGCGCGAGGCCGCCAGCAGCACGAGGACAGACCCCGTCGCCTCGAGCGAGGCCGGGTCGAAGCTTGGAACGGTGAGCAACATCGACACGGCAACGACGATCCCGCGTTCGGGTTGCCCGGTCAATCGGAAGGCGGCTGAGCAAACTCCTTTTGTAAAATTCTGATCAAAACACGCTTGCGTTCCCCCATGAATCGCAATTTACTCCTCTCAACGAAGCCCGTCGCCACCGCGAAAACGCGGAGGCGACGGGCCGAAGGAGGCGCGGAACACGCACCCCATGAGGAAACACCCGGACCATCGGCCTCGCGCCGAACCCGGGTCCACAGATCCGGTGCGCTGCCCCCGGACGCCAAGCGGCAGAACAGGATGCTGAGGTGCGACCGTCCTTCAAGAGACGGCGAGCCCGGTAATCCCTCAGGGAGGATACATGATGATCCGATTCACGTCGAAGCCGCGTCTTGCTGCGCTTCTGTCCGGCGCCGCCCTTCTTGGGCTGGCAGCCGGTTCGCTTCCGGCGCACGCGCAGTCCGGCGACATACTCGTCGGCCTCGTCGTGAAGACCGAAGCCAACCCCTTCTTCGCCAAGATGCGCGAAGGCGCCAGCGAGAAGGCCAAGGAACTCGGCGTCAAGTTCCAGAGCTTCGCCGGTAAGTTCGACGGCGACAACGACAGCCAGGTCACCGCCATCGAGAATCTGATCTCGGCCGGCGCCAGCGGCATCCTTCTCACCGCCAGCGACCCGAAGGCGATCACGCCGGTGGTCGAGCAGGCGCGCCAGGCCGGCATCCTCGTGATCGCGCTCGACACGCCGCTCGACCCCGGCAACGCCGCCGACGCCACCTTCGCCACCGACAACTTCAAGGCCGGCGAGCTGATCGGCCAGTGGGCGGCCAAGACCGTCAAGGACGCGGCCACGACGAAAGTCGGCTTCATCGACGCCATCGAGACGCAGCCCACCGTCGACGTCGCCCGCGACCAGGGCTTCATGAAGGGCTTCGGCATCGATCCGAAGGACCCCACCCGCTATCTCGACGAGGACGACGCGCGCATCGTCGGCCACCAGTGGAGCCAGGGCGCCGAGGAAGGCGGGCGGACGAGCGCCGAGAACCTTCTGCAGAAGGACTCCGATCTCAGCGTCTTCTACACGATCAACGAGCCCGCCGCGGCCGGCGCCTACGAGGCGTTGAAGGCGGCCGGCAAGGAAAGTTCGGTCATCATCACCTCCGTCGACGGCGGCTGCCCGGGCGTTCAGAACGTCAAGGCCGGCGTCATCGGCGCCACCTCGATGCAGTATCCGCTGCTCATGGCCTCGATGGGCGTCGAGGCCATCGTCGCCTTCAAGAAGACCGGCGAGAAGCCCAAGACCTCGCCCGGCCTCGACTTCTTCAACACCGGCGTGACGCTCGTCACCGACAAGCCGGTGGCGGGGGTCGAGTCCATCACCTCCGAGGAAGCGCTGAAGAAGTGCTGGGGCTGATGCCGTTGCGGCATCGGTGAGATCGAGCGTCCGTCCCCTCGGCGTCCCGCCGCTTGGGACGGCGCTCAAGTCCTCGAAGCGGTCGTGACCTCCCGGAGTGGCCGCTTCGAGGCCTGACAGGACGGGCCGGCGCCCAGGCGACGCCCGTCCGGTCCCGTCTTCGCCCCCTTCGTCCCCATCAAGATCAGCCAGGAGGTTGCGGAAGTGTCCCCGACCGACAACCGCCTCAGTGCGGCCGACGCCGTCGCGCAGTTCGCCGACGAGAAGAAGACCCCGCTTCGCCGGTTGCAGCACGTGCTGCACCGCTATCCGACGATCGTTCCCTTCGTGGTGCTGGGCATCGGCCTCGCCGTGTTCAGCGGCATCGTCGGCGACCGGTTCTTCCAACCCTTCAACCTGTCGCTGATCATGCAGCAGGTCACGATCATCGCGATCATCGGCATCGCGCAGACGCTGGTGATCCTCACCGCCGGCATCGACCTTTCGGTCGGCGCGATCATGATCCTGGCGACGATCGTGATGGGGCGTCTGGCCGTCGTCCTGGGCGTTCCCGCCGAACTCGCCTTCGCCATCGGCCTCCTCGTCGGCTGCGCCTGCGGCGCGGTCAACGGCGTCCTCATCACCTATCTGCGCCTGCCGCCCTTCATCGTGACGCTCGGCACCTGGAGCGTCTTCGGCGCGACATTCCTCTGGTATTCGGGGTCGCAGACGATCCGGGCGCAGGAAGTCGCGGCCGAGGCACCCTTCCTCCAGTTCACCGGCACCGCGCTCCAGTATGCCGGCGCCCGCCTCACCTTCGGCACGATCATCGCCGTCGCGCTGGCCGCCGCCGTCTGGTACATCCTCAACCGCACCGCCTTCGGGCGCCATGTCTATGCCACCGGCGACGACCCGGAGGCGGCGCGCCTCTCGGGCATCGACACGCGGCGCGTGCTCCTCTCGATCTACACGCTGGCCGGGGTCATCTGCACCATCGGCGCATGGGTCCTCATCGGCCGTGTCGGCGCGATCTCGCCGACCTCGGGCGGCACCGCCAATCTCGATTCGATCACCGCGACGGTCATCGGCGGCACCTCGCTCTTCGGCGGGCGCGGCTCGATCGTGGGCACGCTCGTCGGGGCGCTCATCGTCGGCGTCTTCCGCAACGGTCTGGCGCTCTCGGGCATCGACGCGCTCTGGCAGGAGTTCACCGTCGGCGTTCTCATCATCGTCGCGGTCGGCCTCGACCAGTGGATCCGGAAGGTCTCGGCATGATGACGATGGCCGCTCCGCAAGTGCGCGCCGGCACCACCCCACCGGCCTTGGAGGCCACCGGACTTCGCAAGCGCTATGGCCGCGTCGTGGCGATGGACGGGGTCGAGTTCGTGCTGCGACAAGGCGAGATCCTCGCGGTGATCGGCGACAACGGCGCCGGCAAGTCGACGATGATCAAGGCGCTGGCCGGCGCGGTAAAGCCCGATGCCGGCGAGATCCGGCTCGGCGGCGAGACCGTCTCGTTCCGCTCGCCGATGGAGGCCCGCCATGCCGGCGTCGAGAGCGTCTTCCAGAACCTCGCGCTGTCGCCGGCCCTGTCGATCGCCGACAACCTGTTTCTCGGCCGCGAGATCCGCAAGAGCGGCTGGTCCGGCCGCATCCTGCGCTCG
This sequence comes from Aureimonas sp. AU12, assembly GCF_001463705.1. GTDB lineage: Bacteria > Pseudomonadota > Alphaproteobacteria > Rhizobiales > Rhizobiaceae > Aureimonas. The sequence continues at coordinate 236,702 of NZ_BBWH01000004.1, forward strand.
CTCGACCGGCGGGCCATGGCCAACGAGGCGCGCAAGCAGCTCTCGGCGCTGGGCCTCACCACGGTGCAGGACATCCACCAGAAGGTCGAGACGCTGTCGGGCGGACAGCGGCAGGGCGTCGCCGTGGCACGGGCCTGCGCGTTCGGCGGCCGGGTCGTGATCATGGACGAGCCCACCGCGGCGCTCGGGGTGAAGGAAAGCCGCAAGGTGCTCGACCTCATCCTCGACGTGAAGCGTCGCGGCCTCTCGGTGATCCTCATCTCCCACAACATGCCGCATGTGTTCGAGATCGCCGATCGCATCCACATCCACCGCCTCGGCAAGCGGCTCGGCGTCGTCGCGCCGCAGGACTTCACCATGTCGGACGTCGTCGGCTTCATGACCGGCGCGGCCGTTCCACCCGGCGCCGCAGCCTGACGGCTTCCCTTCCGGCCGACCGGCGAAGCGCCGCCGCCTCTCCCCCATCGATCGCATTCGAAGGACGACACCCGATGATCACCGCCAAGCGCATGGACGCCAAGCTCGCCCGCATCCGCAACGGCCAGTATACGCCGAAGGACTTCATCATCGCCGACGCCAAGGACGGCGACATGGCGCTCGGCACCGGCGTTTCCGGCCCGGAACTGGACGCCGACGGTCGCCCGACCGGCCGCATGAAGCCGCTGAAGGTCTATCGCGACGCGATGGAGGAGATGATCCGCTCCGACCTCGTCGACATCATGCTAACCTCGCTCTCCTCGGCCGAGCATCTCGCACGCCACGGCCTCTATGCCGGGTCGGACGTCACGAGCGCGGTGCGCCTCAACGACGGCTCGGACATCTGGCACTGGCGCGGCGCCAACTACAAGCACCTGCCCACGGTGCCCTTCCGCACGGCGCGGCTGGACCGCGTGAAGCCGGTCTCCGACCTCGGCCTCTACGCCCTCACCTTCTTCAACGATCTCGACCAGGACCGCCGCTCGCTCGACGCCTATTCGCAGTTCCGCGACGAGGCCTCGGCAGCCGGCGTTCGCCACTTCCTCGAAGTCTTCAATCCGCAGTTCGACGTCGCCGCGCCCGGCTCCGACTTCGCGACCTACAACAACGACGCCATCGCGCGGTGCCTTGCTGGCGTCTCCGTCCACGACCGGCCGCAGTTCCTCAAGGTCGTCTACAACGGCCCGCGCGCGACCGAAGAACTCGCCGCCTTCGACCCCGGCAATCTCATTGTCGGCATTCTCGGCGGCGCCTCGTCCACCACGCGCGACACGCTGGAAATGGTGAAGCAGGCCGAAAAATACGGCGCGCGCGTTGCGCTCTTCGGCCGCAAGATCTTCTTCGCCGAGGACTCCAAGGCCATCGTGCGCGCGATGCGCTCGGTGATCGAGGACGACGTCTCGTCGGAAGAGGCGACGAAGGCCTATCACGACGGCCTCGCCAAGTCGGGCCTGCGGCCGAAGAAGCCGCTCGCCGAGGATCTCGAGATCACCGATCCCTCGCTGAAGACGGGAGCCTGATCCCTTGGCCGAGACTTCCCGCAGAGGGTTCCTGACGGGCGGAACCTGGTGCGCCGACCACAACAAGATCGTCGACCGCTGGCCTCGCGAGGACACGGTGACCAAGATCCTCGGCGAAACCGTCGAGGGCGGCGGTTCGGCCTGCAACTTCGCGATCGACATCCGCCGGCTGGATCCCGGCATGCCGGTGGCGACGATCGGCTGTATCGGCGACGATGCCGACGGCGCGGTGCTGCTAGCGCAGGCCGATGCCGCCGGCATCGACCGGTCGGGGATGGTGATCCTGCCGAACGAGCGCACCAACTACACCGACGCCTACACCGCCAGCGCCACCGGGCGGCGCACCCATCTCTATCTGCCGGGTGCCAGCGCCCATCTGTCGCCCGACCATTTCGACTTCTCGCGCTCGACCGCGCGCATCTTCCATCTCGGCCTGCCCGGCATCCACGACATCATGGATGGGCCATGGAAGGGCGAGGCGAACGGCTGGGTGGCGGTGCTGAAGGCGGCGCGGGCGGCTGGGCTGGAGACCAATTTCGAGATGCTGCAGATCGCGCCGGAGCGCCTTCGCGGCTTCGTCGAGCCCTGCCTCGGCCATCTCGATACGCTGGTGATCAACGACTACGAGGTGGGCGCGCTCACCGGCCGCACCACCACCGACGACGGCGCGACCGATCTCGCCGCCTGCCTCGAAGCCGGGGCGCTGGTGATGGAGCGCGGCGCGATGAAGGTGCTGGCGATCCACTTCCCGACCGGCGGTCTCGCCTTCGAGCGCGACGGCACGGTGACGCGCGTTCCCTCGGTGGCGGTGCCGCCGGAGGTGGTGAAGGGCGCCAACGGGGCCGGCGACGCGTTCGCGGCGGGCTTCATGCACGGCTGGCACGAGGGCCGTCCTGTCTCGGACGCCCTGCGCCTCGCCCATGCCACGGCTGCCGCATCGCTGCGCTCGGTCGGCACCACCGGCAGCGTCGAGCCCGTGGACGCCTGCCTGGCGCTGGCCGATCGCTGGGGCTGGCGCGAGATGCCGGCGGCATGAACGACGGGATCAGTCTCGTCCTCATTCTCTGGAAGAAGACGAGACTTTCCACCCAACACCTTGACGGATCACACGAAAGCGATGGGTTTTGTCTTGCCGCTCAGCCGCGCGCCGAGGGTGAGGATGGCGGGCGCGGCGGCGATCAGCGCGCCCGCCACCGCCGCGCTCGGCGCGTGAAGCGCGATGCCGGCGAAGAGACCGGCGGCGCGGATGCGCCCTGCGAACTGGCGGCGCCATGCCGCCTCGTAGCGCTTGCCCGCTCGTTGGCGGGCGGCGCGGCTTGGGGCGGTGTCCGTGCCCAGCGCCTGCGCCAGCAGCCAGCCGGACTGGATCGCCATCGAGATGCCTTCCGCGATGATCGGATGGGACTCGCCAGCGACATTGCCGACGCGAAAGATGTCGTCGGCATAGGCGGCGCGGATGCCTGGCCGGATCGGCCCCGCCGCGAGCCACGGGCCGGCCAGCACCGCCTCGCCGATCGCCCGCCGGATACCGAGCGAGGACGCCAGGAGATGGCGATGCAGCGCCGCCGAGGCCGAGAGGCCGGGATCGCGCTGACGAAGCTCGGCCAGGACGTCGCGCCGGATGCAGCAGGAGAGCGACAGCCGCCCGCCATCGGCCCAGACGATCCCGCCGTAGCCGCCGGGGCAGGCCAGCAGCGGCATGAGATCGCGCGCCAGCGTGGCACCGTGGAAATGCGCCTTGAAGCCGAGAAGGTCGGTCCGCTCGTGGCGCTTGGGCAGGTGGCTCGCCAGCGCGCCGGGCTCCCACGATCCGTGCGCCGCGATCACCACCGATGCCTGCAACTCCGCCTCGCCGTCCGAGCCCTCGATGTGGACGATCTGGCCGTCACCGTCGGGCGCCAGCGACAGCGCGCGTGCAGGCTGGAACAACGCGACGCCTGAGCGTTTGGCCTCCTCCGCCAGCTTGAGATCGAGAATGTCGCGTCCGAGCGCGCGGCCGTAGCCCTCGCCCGCCGGCATCGGCGCGTCCACGACGCGCTCACCCGCGAACAGAGCGAGACGTCGCACCTCCGGCCCGGCCGCCGCCCGCCAATCCTCGCCGATGCCGAGGCGATCGATGACGGGAAGGCTGGTGGCCGACAGGAACTCACCGCAGACCTTGCGGCGCGGAAACGACGCCTTCTCAATGAGCGCCACGCGCCAGCCGGCGCGTGCCAGCGCGATCGCGCTCGTCGAGCCGCCCGGTCCCGCGCCGATCACAACCGCATCGAACCTCATGGCGACGTCCCCGCCTTGGCCGCGAACGCCTGCGTAAACGGGCCGCGCCGCCGCTCCTCCAGCGCGAAGCCCGCATCGGCGGGCCAGAGACCGGATAGCTCTCGCCCTCGAAAACCCGCGCGAACGCTGGCCGGCGCGTCGTGGCGCGTCACGTCGTTGGCGCCGATCACCCGCAGCATGCGGCTTGCCATCAGCGGAAAGCCGGCACGCCAAGGCTCGGTCGCGACGAAGACCGGCGTGATTGAGGCGATCCGTTCGAACAGCGTCCGCAAGGCAGCATCGTCGAAATGGTGAAGGAACAGATTGGCGGTCACGGCATCGAAGCGCTCAGCCGCGGCCAGTCCTTCGAAGACGTCGGCCTGCAGGACCTCGACGCTCCAGCCGATCGCGGCGAAGGCGGCGCGCCGCTCTGGCGTCAGCAGGTCCTGCCGGTCGAGCAGCGTCAGCTCCACCTTCGGCCAGCGCTTGGCAAGCCGGCGTGCCACCCGCAGCATGAACGCGCCGTCGCCGGCGCCGATCTCGAGGATGCGACGAGGCGGCGCCTCGACATGTCGGGCGAGCAGGCCGGCGATTATCCATGGATTGCCCATCAGGACGTTCAACCGGCGCAGATCGCCACGCGAGGCGACGGCGCGCGGGTCGCTCTCGGCGAGATCGTCGAGGATCTCCGGGCTCAGCCGGCGCTGCGCCAGTTCGCTCATCCGACCAGCTCGAACTGCATCGTCTCGGCGGTGAGGCCGGGACCGAAGGCCATGGCGCAGCCCGTCTGGCCGGCCGCCTCCTCGCGCAGCATCGCCTCCAGCACGAACATCACCGTCGCCGAGGACATGTTGCCGTTGTCGCGCAGCACTGTTCGCGAGCGGTCGAGCGCATGGGTCTGGAGGCCGAGACCCCGCTCGACGGCATCGAGCACCGACCGCCCGCCGGGATGCACGGCCCAGAGGTCTATGGCCTCGAAGGCGAGCGGCCCGAGCACGGCGTCGCGGTGGCGGCCGAGAACGTCCTGGATGGCGCCGGGCACGCGTCCGGACAGCATCATGTCGAACCCGTCGTCGCGCACGTTCCACGTCATCAGGTCGCGACTGTCGGCGGCGAGCAGCGCGTGGAAGCGGTCGAGGCGGATGCCGGTCGGCTCGGCGGTGACGAGGGCCGCCGAACAGCCGTCGCCCCAGAGGCAGAAGGACAGAAGCTTCTCGAGGTCCGCGGACTCTTTCAGATGCAGCGTGCAGAGCTCGATATTGACGACGAGCACCCGCGCGGCAGGCTCGGAGCGCACGATGTGCCGTGCCGCCTTCAGCGCGTTGATCGCGGCGTAGCAGCCCATGAAGCCGATGAGCGTGCGCTCGACCGAGCCTGGCAGGCCGCAGCGGGCAACGAGTTCGAGGTCGATGCCCGGTGCCGAAAAGCCGGTGCAACTGGCGACCACGAGGTGGGTAATCTCCTTGATCCCCGCACCGAGATCGAGACGCCCGATCGCCTCCATCGCGAGGTCGGCAGCGTTGGCCTCAAACAGGTTCATACGCCGCGCCGTGCCCGGAAAGGCGCCGCGCCGGAAGTCGCCGGCCTGATCGAGGATGTCGCCGAGCGGGTCGGCTGCCGGGACAAGGCAGGTGTAGCGGTGCTCGATGCCCATGCGCTCGGCCATGCGATGGAAAAGCGCCTGGCGCCGCGGGTCGCCAGCGAGCTGCGAAGCGGCGAAGTCGAGAACGAAGCGATGAACCTCATGGCCGGGAACGGCGGTGCCGATCCGGTTGATGCAGGCGTCTGTCAATGCGGTCTCGATTTCGGGCGGGATGCGACCTCGACCTTAGGTGGCGTGACCGCGGCCGAACGCAACGAAGGTTACCGAACCGTATTGTCGCGGACGCCGGCCTCCACCGGATGCGGTGTCCGCCCGCGCGGCGCTCGAAGCCAGCGGCGGGCGGGCTCCTCCACCC